>JAHJIY010000031.1 GCA_018823175.1 Pseudomonadota bacterium | reverse complement strand
GCGCCCATGCGGGCATAATATTCACGAAAAATCAGCAAAATAGGTGTTGAAAGTCTTGGTCTGTCTGCTTGAGAGACCAAAATACGACAGGTTGACTTTGTCAAACCTGTTGAACTGGTCATTTTGCAAGAGGCTCAATTGGGAGAAAATAAATAATCTTCAATGGGAAAAGTATGATGAATATGCAAAACGAAATGTGTCGTAAGGGCACTCGGGGTGGCATAAATACCCTTATCTCCGCCGGGGCGGCGCAATGTTTCTTTTCTGTTGCAAGCAGATGCAAGTTTGGTGGCGGAAAGTTTGGCCGCCTGTTTTTACTTGTGTGTTTATTACTGGCTCCTCTGGAAGCTTTTTGTGCAGAGGGGGTGCCGCTGAAACGGGTTGCGGTTTTGCCCTTTGCGGTGCATGCCGCTTTAAATCTTTCATATTTACAGGATGGCATCCGCTCCATGATGGCTAGTCGTCTAGCGGCTGGAGCTGGAGTTGAGGTTGTTGATCGTCGGAAGGTGGAAAGTGTTCTGCCGGTGGATAATGACGGTAATTGGGAAAAAGACTGGCAGGGGCTGGCGGTCAAAGTCGGGGCCGATTATCTGCTGACCGGTAGTGTTACGGCCATGGGTGGCGGCTTCAGTCTTGATGCCAGGGTTTATGACCTTGCTGAGCCGGAAAAGACGGGAAATTTTTCCGCTATCGCCGAGCGGGAAGACGAGCTGATCGCGATCATTGACAAGCTGACCTGGGATATTGCAGGTCAAATATTTGACCATAAACCGGAAAATATATCTTCGCAAACCAAGACAATTGTATCAACGGAGTCGGAGTCAGACTTCCATTTGCAAACAACCCATCCGGATCGGGTTTTTATGACCCCGGCAGGGCCGGAGAAAGCTACGGTCAAATCTGAAAATGTTGTTGGCTCGGGAATTGTGACCAAGGCTGGTTTGCCGATAGCTTCGCCGGTCGGCGCGGCATTTACTAAAAGCAAAGATTTTGAAATTGATCTGCAAGCTATGGGTGTTGGTGATATTGATGGTGACGGTAAGCCCGAGGTGGTCATCGCCGCTCGTTCAGAGTTGTTTGTTTTTAGTATTGCCAGCGGTACTTTCACGAAATTTGGCGGCCTTGATCTTCCTTCAAGATTTGTAATTCATGGGGTTTATCTGGCTGATTTGAACAAGAATGGCAAGGATGAGATATACTTTAGTACAACTGACGGCTGGAATCCTGATGGCAGCGCGGTTGAGTGGGATGGACATGGGTTCGCCTATATTTTCAAGGAGAAACCGTGGTACATAAAAATTCTCGATATTCCGGGCGAAGGTCTGGTTTTAATTGGTCAGAAAGGAGGGCTGGATTCGCCGATTGCAGCTGGGATTTTCCGGTTGACGATGAAGGACGATAAGGTGGTGGTTGGGGAAAAGCTGGCGGTCCCGGATGCCATTAATCTGTTTGATTTTGCTTTGGTCGATTTGGATCAGGATGGAACCATGGAAGTTGTCGCGGTTGATCAGGATGACCGGTTACGGGTGATCAGAAGCGATGGCAAGATGTTATGGCGAAGTTCTGAAAGGTATGGCGGAGTAACCAGATATATTGGCGGCCGGAAAGATGATTTCGAATCTCCCGAGTCATCCGAAGATACCGATATTAGAATTTATGTGCCTTCCCGGATTATTATCAGTGACCTTAATGGTGATGGTCGGCTGGAGGTAGTGATTAACCGTAATTTGTCTTCCGCCTCCCGTATTCTGCCTAAGATGAAGAGTTATCCGGATGGCGAGCTGACAGGTTTATCCTGGAACGGGATTTCCCTGGTCCAGATTTGGGGAACTGGCAAGATCGATGGTTATATCGCTGATTATCAATTGCTGCCGTCTGTTGATGGAGTGGCGCGTTTGTTTGTAGGTTTGGTTTTGCAGAGGGGTTGGCTTGATAAGCTTTCCGGCCCGGAGACTACGGTGTTGATGTACGATTTGGTCCAAACCGGAACAGTTAAGGGCAATTAGGTCTGGCCTGAAAGCGTTTAGCATTATGCGATAAGAATTGTAACCCAAAGAGATCAGGCTAAAAGGTAATTGCTTATAGCTGTTGCCTTTGTCCTTAAATCCTTTTTACAGACTGCGCCACTGACCGGGATGGGCGTGATCTTTATTTTTTAAAGCTTTTCACCGAGGTCATGATCAGGGCGGTCATTGGGGCGATGAGCAGGGTGGTGATCGAAATACTTTGTTTCTTGAACCAGGGATCGTTAACCAGTCGTAAGATGCCTTCTGTCCCCGAGCCTTCCAGTATATTGGCTAGTAGTGTGAATAGTGCAATGGTGAGGCTGAGCAGGATAATTTCACTCAGCAGAAGATATTTGCCGAAAAGTCTGGTGGCGTCCAGAATTGATTTGACCAGATTCATCCTGGTTATAAGGTGTTTCAGAGTGATCAGTTCATTAATAATTTCATCTTTTATTGCTATTGATTTTCGATAATTGTTGCCATTCATTTTTTCAGAAATGGCCCGGATGGTGATGATTTTTTGTTTTGCCGAGATTATGGTTTTATTGAATGATTCGAATAAGGGCTTGTAGTTGAACAGGTCCCAAATTTTTTTATAGTTTGTCCATTGGGCGGTTATTTCGTTAAGTTGTTCCCGAAGGGCGTCAATTTTGTTTTCCTGGATTCGCTGGGATGAGTAAACCAGACCCAGGGCCCTTTCGGCCGCTTCCTGGATTCCATAATAGCTTTTTTCTTCCAATAGATTTTTCAGGTTGGCCAAGGTCTTCAGGTTAATTCCCACCAGACGATCATCCTTGTCAAACCAGGAAGTCAGTTCATCGCACTCCTCTTGCGCCTTATTTAATTTCCCCAGAGCGCTTTGGGCATGATCATGGATTATGGCGCTAAGCATCTCATTAACCAAGCCTTGCACTGGTAAAAGAATTGGATCAAGAAGGGCGATCATGAAAAATTCCTGTTGTCCTTCGACGATCGGGCGGAGATCGGTTACAACTTTTTCACCAAAGCCGCTCTTGGTTGCCATCTGGACTTTGCTGTACTTGGCTTCTACGCAGTTTCGGTTGATTGTTAATGCCTGGTTCAAGGTATTGTCGGCTTTCCAGAGATTTCCTTGCAGGTCATAGAATCTGGCCAAAAGAAGAGCGGTGTATATCCGCTCCTTTTCCTGACTTGCCAGTTCCACTGCTTTTTGCAGATAGTGAGACATGTACTTAGGTTGGCCTTTCTCAAGGTACATAAAGGCCAAACCGATGGCCGCAAATATCTTTTTTTCCCCGGGATCCTTCAGTTCTGCCTCAAACAGTTCTTCCGCCTGAGAATAATTCCCCGCCCGCAGGCAATCAAATCCCAGATAAAGGGGTTGATTGTCGATGTTAATTTTGTCAGAGCGGTAAATATTGTCCCAGTCATAATTTATGGAAAAGGCGGTATTCCATAAAAATCTTGGCTGGAAAATTATGAACTGATCGAAATATGCCACAAGGACCTGGAGGTCCTCCTCTTTTCTGATCTTGGCAGGCGGGATCCCTGCGGTGATCAGTTCAGTATATTTATTAAAATTACTGAATATTGTTTGGTAAAGATCGTTGATCCGGTCGATTGGGATAAACCCGACATATGGCAGTCCCTGGGTTTCCATGGTCAGAAATTTGGCAGGACAGGCCGCGGCTTTATGGTTGGTCATGCCGCAGTAAAAACATTCCGGCTGACTGCCGAGAACGGGTAATTCTCTGTTTGGGAAAAGCTTTTCCGAACGAATCAGTGATTCTTTTTTGAAGACAAGTTGGCAAAGTTCCTGTCCTTCCTGTTCAAATGATAAGTCCGGCAGTTTCTTGCCGGACATTAAGTTATTCCATTGCTGTTTTAGCTGGCGGGTGACATAGGGTGTTTCCTGGTGCAGCAGGTCCCATAAATCAGCGGAGATGTCGCGGATGGGTGGCGGCGGATCGCCTGGTTTGTCGATATGGAAAATAATCTGGATTGGCACGATGCCGGTGGATTTTTTCCAGCCGTATTCTTTTTTGGTTTCTTCCAGACTTTCAAAGACAGACGCTAAAGCAGCATGAGGATGATTATAACTGAATTGCAGAAGATTGGCCGAGCTGTCTTTTTCTTCGATCCCATATTGTTTCAAGCGGTTGCGAAATGTATTGATGAAAGCCGCCCATTTATCGCCAAACATTCTTTCCCCTTGGTAGGACAGAACGTGAATAACGGCTAGAGCAGGGGGGGATTTTTCCATAGAATGCTTTTAATCCCGGCTAACTCGCATTTCTTGTCTGGCGAGATAGCCGTTTCCGGTTAAGTGCTTAGATGTTTGTGAGAAATCGAGTTAAAAGCAGTTATTAAGAATTTCTCTGGCTTCCTGGTTGGTTGGATCAATCCTGATTACTTTGGTGGCCCATTTGTCTGCCCTGATCGGTATTTTCATTTCAAAGTAGCTTTTAGCCAGGGCCAGAAACAGCTCTTGATCATCGCCGACCTTGTCCGCTATCTTTTCCATAACCTGAGTGGCTTCGTTATTCTCTCCCTTTCGATGCAGGGCGATGCCAAGTTTTTTGTTCAGGTATGATCGTTCGGGGTCTTGTTTGATTATCTCGCGAAATGCCTTTGCCGCCAGGTCATAAAGGCCGTTCTGGTAGCAGGAATCAGCAACGGTTTCCTTGATCTCAATATTGTCTGCGTTGTTGCGCAGTACCAGTTTAAGAACTTTTTCCGCTTCTTTAATTTTTTTTTGCTTGATCAGCAGATCGGCAAAATTTATGGCCCGGTCATAGTGACGGGGGCTTATTTCCATGGCCTTGGCAAAATTATTGATCGCTTTGTCCGTTTGTCCCATGCGATGGTAGATCTGTCCGAGATAATGATAGGAAACCACATCCAGACGATTTATTTCGGTTGCTTTCTGAAAACAGGTCAGTCCGTTGTCCAGATCGCCTTTTTTCAGATAGAGTCGGCCCAGTTCACGGTAAGGTCGGGATGATATGTTGTTGGCCTTGATCGCCAGTTTGGCCTCGACAATTGCGCCGTCGATATCTCCTTTTTCCCTTAGCTCTCTTAAATTCTGCAGATGCACAGTGACGGGGTCGGGGTTATTTGCTTTTTCCAGGAGTTCGTTTATTTTTTGTTCCAGCGAGGCGGTCACAAAAGGCTTGGTCATATAGGCATCAACATCATGTTCTGCCGCTTCGGCGACCACCTCCATGTTTGCCTCGGCGGTAATCATCAGAAAGGGAATGTCCCGGAATTTTTTGCTGGCGCGGATTTGGGCGAGAAGTTCGGTTCCCGACATTTGCGGCATATTGTAGTCGGAGATAATGAAGTCGGGGGTGAACTCTCCTTCTTCCAGTAATTTCCAAGCCTCTCGGCCATTGGCCGCTTCGTAATAGCGTCTACCGTAGTTGATCAGTTTCAACATGGCGCGAATGGAACGACGCATGTTGTCAATATCATCAACGATCAGAAAATTCATCTCAGCAAGTGGCTTCATTAAATATTCCTTTGTTTTACCAAGGTCAGGGGGATCGAAAAATAAAAGCGGCTGCCTTGGCCCGGGATGCTCTCCACCCCGATTTCTCCGCCGTGTTCGTTAACGGCTAATTTGCAGAAGAAAAGCCCGAGGCCGGTGCCGGTCAGATTGTCATTTTTCTTGGAGATTCGGGCGTATTTTTTGAAAATTATTTGCTGGCTGTCCGGGGCGATGCCTTCTCCCTGGTCAATTACATAAAATTCCAAATGAGTATTTTTTGCTGGCTGCTGACAGCCGACGTGGATGGTCGAGCCGTTTGGGGCGTAACTTAAGGCATTTGTTAAAAGGTTCTGCAGTACCCGAAAAATCAGGATCCGGTCGAGGGAGAGGGGAGGAAGGAAGCCAAGAGGATCGATAATCAATTTGACATCTTTGATTTTGGCTAGTCCCTGAATTGAAATTATGGACTCCTGCAGAAGATCTTCCGGCTTGATTTCCTCACGCAGCAGTTTAAGTTTGCCGTCTTCAATTTTATCGATGCTGACTAGATTTGAGACCATGCTTACCGCTCGGTCGCACCCCAGCTGGGCCGATTCGAGAAACTCTTTGTTGTCATCGGCAATTGAGTAGGAAAGGATGTCGAGATTGGCTACAACTTCTGAGAGTGGGCCCTTCAGGTCATGGATGAGGCTGCTGGACAGGTTGGCCTTCAGTTTTTCCTGGCATCGCAGTTCCTGGTTGCGTTTTTTCAAGGTATTTCGTTGTTTTTTCAGCTCGGTGTGGAGGTTTTCCTGCATTACGGCCCATAGTAACAGGCTACTGAAGTCCAAAAGATAGGCGATGTCATCGTTGAGCAGATCTTTGCTGCCGGTCTTGTCGGTAACATTTATTACGCCGGCGACCTTGTTTTCACTCATGATTGGCACCGAAAGCAGCGATTTTTTCTTGTAGCCTTTGCCTCTGCCCTTGAAGCGCTTGTCCTTGGTGATATCCGGCACAAAAAGAGGTTTGCCTGATTGTGCGACCCAGGAGGCGATTGAATTAGAGGAAAGTAGTTGTTCTTTGCCGATAAGTTCGGACTTGCTCGCTGCTTTTACCACTAATTTTTTCTTATTTTCCAGGATCATGATTGAGCCGTGATCGGCCCCCAGATAGTCAAGAATTACCTGTAAAATGATGTCCAGTCGCCGCTGGAAGCTGAGTTTTTTTACGGAGATGGTACTACTTATTCTGGCAATGCATTCAAGCAGGCGATTAGCCATGTTCAGGTCGGTGAACACGGCGGCTGGTTTAATTTTTTTTATCTCATTCATCATCAGATTTCCCTTGGTTATTTCCAAGATTTTTTAACTGGTTGTGGCCTTACTGTTGCGGGATAAGGCATAAAATGCCAGCTATGTCTGGTTGGTATTTCAAATATTTTATCACAGGCAAGGGGAGAGACGGAAATTAATAATTTAATCCAATGGGAACTAATAATTGAGAGTATATCGAGGAATAAAAAAGCCTCGGCAAAATTAATGTGCCGAGGCTTTTTTTATTTAAGATTTGCAGATTGAGAACCTTACTCCCATTCAATAGTCCCAGGCGGTTTGCCGGTGATATCATAGACTACCCGTGATACGCCGCGGACTTCATTGCATATCCGACGGGTCACATGATCAAGAAAGTCGTAGGGAAGGTGGGCCCAGCGAGCGGTCATAAAGTCAACCGTTTCTACGGCACGCAGGGCGACGACATGGGCATACTGCCGGTTGTCTCCCACTACTCCTACCGATTTTATCGGCAGAAAGACGGTAAAGGCCTGCGAGGTCTTTTCATACAGTCCGGAATTGAACAGCTCCTCGATAAAGATATGGTCGGCCAGGCGTAAGGTGTCGGCATACTCCTTGTGAACTTCGCCCAGAATACGGACTCCGAGTCCCGGGCCGGGGAAGGGATGTCGGTTGACCATCTCGGACGGTAACCCCAGTTCCAGGCCGATCTTGCGGACCTCATCCTTGAAAAGTTCCCGCAATGGTTCAACCAGTTTAAGTTTCATGTAATCCGGTAATCCACCTACGTTATGATGAGATTTGATGACCTTGGCCTTGCCTGTTTTGGCCCCGGCCGACTCGATAACATCTGGGTAAATGGTGCCCTGGGCCAGCCATTTGACATTGGTCAGTTTTTCTGCTTCCTGTTCAAAGATATCAATGAAGGTGTTGCCGATGATCTTTCTTTTCTGCTCGGGATCCGCCACCCCTGCCAGCTTGTCCAGGAAAAGTTTTTCCGCATCAACTCTGATGACCTTGATTCCCATGTGGGCGGCGAAGGTTTTCATGACCTGGTCCCCTTCATTGAGGCGTAATAGGCCATTATCGACAAATACACATGTGAGCTGGGGGCCGATTGCCCGGTGGAGCAGAGCGGCGACGACCGAAGAATCAACCCCCCCGGAAAGGCCGAGCAGAACTTCGTCACTGCCGACTTTGTCACGGATTTGAGTGATGGAATTCTCGATAATGGACTCAGGGTTCCAGAGGTTGCCGCAACCGCAGATGTCGTGGACAAAGCGATCTATAATGCGCTGGCCCTGGCGGGTGTGGGTTACTTCAGGATGAAACTGCAGGCCATAGAAACCTCTGGCCTCGTCGGCCATGCCGGCCAGAGGGGCGTTGTCGGATTCACAGATAGCGACAAAGCCCTCGGGCAGCTGGTTGACCCGGTCGCCATGGCTCATCCAGACATCCAGTAAACCATAACCTTCGGAGCTGGCGTGATCTTCGATATCTTTTAACAGGCGTGAATGGTGGCGGGCCCGAATCTGGGCATAACCATATTCACGGTGCTCGGCCGACTCCACTTTGCCTCCCAGCTGGGCGGCCATGGTCTGCATGCCATAGCAGATTCCAAGAACCGGCACCCCGAGGGAGAAAACGATATCGTCGGCCCTGGGTGTATGCTCTTCATGAACGGACTGGGGGCCGCCGGAAAGAATGATGCCGCTGGGGGCAAATTCCTGGATGGTTTTCGGGTCGAGATCCCAGGGGTATAGTTCACAATAAACCCCGGATTCCCTGACCCGGCGGGCGATGAGCTGTGTGTACTGTGAGCCGAAATCAAGCAGTAGTATCTTTTCGCTGTGGATATCCATGATGGTGTCTATCTTATTTAAAGATTAATCTTTGATGTTTGTCTTAGCCAAGTTTGTAATTAGGCGCTTCCTTGGTGATGATTACATCGTGGACATGGCTTTCCTTGAAGCCGGCCGCGGTAATCAGGACAAATTTTGCTTTCTTGCGAAGCTCGGCGATGCTGGCCGCTCCTACGTATCCCATGCCGGAACGCAGGCCGCCCATTAGTTGGTAGATGATGGCAGAAAGCGGGCCGCCGTAAGGAACTTTGCCTTCAATGCCTTCCGGTACCAGCTTTGACATGTTTTGCACATCATCCTGAAAATAGCGGTCACTGCTGCCATCTTTCATCGCCCCGAGAGAACCCATGCCCCGATAGCCCTTGTAAGTTCTGCCCTGATAGAGGAAGGTTTCGCCCGGAGTCTCATCGGTGCCGGCGAAGAGACTGCCGATCATGATGGCATGGGCGCCGATCCCGATGGCCTTGGTAATGTCGCCGGAGAATTTGATCCCGCCATCGGCGATCACCGGCACATTATGTTTTTCAGCCATTCGGGCGCAATCGTTGATTGCCGTCATTTGAGGCACCCCGACCCCGGCCACAATTCTGGTGGTGCAGATTGATCCGGGGCCAACTCCTACCTTCACACAGTCGGCACCGGCCTTGATCAGGGCTTCTGCCCCTTCGGCGGTTGCGACATTGCCGGCGATGACCTGCAGGTCAGGAAAGGTTTTTTTGATGTTTTTTAAGGTGTTGAGGACGTTCTGGGAATGGCCGTGGGCGGAATCAAGAGCAATGATATCGACCCCGGCCTTGATCAGCCGCTCAACCTGACCAAGATAATCACCGCCGATCCCGATCGCCGCGCCAACTCGCAAACGGCCCAGGTCATCCTTGGCGGAAAGGGGATATTTTTTTATTTTTTCCAAATCTTTGATGGTGATCAACCCTTTCAGATTGTTCTTGTCGTCAACCACCAGAAGTTTCTCAATCCGATGTTCGTGGAGTAGCGCTTTTGACTGCTCCATGGTAATTCCCGGTTTTGCGGTAACCAGGTTTTTGCTGGTCATTACCTCATCAATTTTCAGGTCCAGATCGGAGACGAATCTTAAGTCCCGGTTGGTAACAATTCCGACCAGTTTATTGTTGCTTAGAACTGGTACTCCGGAAATTCGGTAGTTTTTCATGATCAGCTTGACTTCACCGACGGTTTGCCCTTTTTCTACCGTAACCGGATCGATAATCATCCCTGATTCTGATTTTTTTACTTTTTCAACCTCCCGGGCCTGTTGTTCAACGCTCATGTTTTTGTGGATTATGCCCAGGCCGCCTTCACGGGCCATGGTAATGGCGGTCCGATGCTCGGTAACGGTATCCATAGCAGCGCTGACCAGAGGGATATTTAGTTTTATTCGGGCGGTTATATTGGTTGCGAGACTGACATCCGAAGGCAGAACATTGGAGGCGGCCGGTGCCAGTAACAGGTCGTCAAAGGTATAAGCAGGTTTTATTTTGTCAAATAACATATGTTATCTCCTTTTTTATATCGAATCTTTGTCAGCAGGATATTTTGTGGCCTGATTAATCTTGTATGCAGGCAGTTGGCTCAGGACGATCCCTTCCAGCAGGCCTGAGTCACTGATTGTCATTTGTTGCACTTCGGCGTGTTCGAGGATTATTTTGTATATCATAATTCCTGCCACGATAATATCCCCCCGACCCTGTTCAAGTCCAGGTAAAAGATTACGTTCGGCCGGGGATATTTGGCTAAGCCGATTAAATATATTATCCAGGTGTACGATATCCAGTAAGTGCCCTTGAACTATTTGTCCATCGTAATCTTTTAAACCTAGATCTAATGCCGCCAGTGCGGTGGCAGTGCCGCCGGTGGCAATGATCGAAAGAGGTCTGGCGTTGCGTATTTTCCCAAAAAAATCCTTGAACTCAGGCCGGAGGTCCACTGGGGCCGTTTGTTGACGGGCCAGTTTTTCGGTCAGGGTGACGGCGCCCACCGCGATACTTTGTATTGTGGGGTGGGCGTTATCCTTTGCCAGATAGATAAGTTCAGTGCTGCCTCCTCCCACGTCGATGATCAGGAATGGTTTGTCTGATTCGCTGTTGCTAAAAGCCGACAAAGTGCCACGCAGAGCCAGTTGCGCCTCTTCCTCTCCGCTGATAATTTCGATCGGGACGCTTAGTATTTTTTCCGCTTCAAGAATAAATTCAGTTCTGTTTTCGGCGATTCGAAGGGCGGCGGTGCCACAAGCCCGGATGCTGACCGGTTGGTATTGTTCAAGTATTTTTTTGTAATCAGTCAGGACCGCCAGTCCTCGGGCAATCGCCTCCCCGGTCAGGATTGAGGTCTGCGATAAACCTTGACCCAGACGAACGGTCCGCAGGTTTTTATGCAGGGGGTGCAGACCGGAATCTGATAATTGACTGACCAGCAGGCGGAAACTGTTACTCCCCAAGTCAATTCCCGCAACCGTTTTAGTTATATTTGCCGTTGCTTCCATGGGGTGAATAAATTATGATATTGAGCGCTATTTTGAGCTATCCGTAATTGAAGCTCCCCACAGCAGATAGCGAACAGCGTGAGACTTCGAGCTGCGGGGAATGCGTTTCGCTTTGCATGTTCATCTGATTATAGATAGTCGACTATAACCATAAGGGTCATCAACTTGCTGGAGATTAATCCACAAAATCCTCAGGACCGCCTGATTAAACAAGTGGTGGATCAACTGCGCAAGGGGGCGGTTATCTGCTATCCAACCGATACGATTTATGGTATCGGCTGTGATATTTTTAATCAGAAGGCGGTTAAACGTATCTATCAGCTCAAAAGAAGGGCCCAGGAAAAGCCTTTCAGCTTTATGTGCGCCGACTTGAAGGACTTGAGCCAATATTGTCATGTGTCAAACGCATCATACCGGCTGATGAAAAAGAATCTGCCGGGGCCATACACCTTCATCCTGCCGACCTCAAAACTTGTTCCTAAAATTATGACTTCCAAACAAAAGACGGTGGGTATCCGGGTTCCTGCAAATGAGATATGTCGGGCCCTGATCAAAGAGTTGGGAAATCCAATTTTAACCACCAGCGCCATTGTTGATCCAGATGATCCGCCAATGGCGGAAGCTTATGAAATGGAGGAACGTTTTGGCAGACAGGTAGACATCATTATTGATGGCGGTACAGTATTTCCTTCACCGTCCAGCATAATTTCATTGGTGAATGATGAAATTGTTGTCCTGCGAGAGGGTAAAGGCGATACCAGCGTTTTCTTCTAGTTTTTTCATGTCTCACCGGCAGATGTTCAGGTGTTTTTAAGTGGCCGGCTTCCTTAAAAAATCGCTCAGCGGTTTATTATTTACTTTCACCAGCCAGTGGTTTTTTCAGAGATTTACTCATCGTGAAGTGCAGAGTTTTGCGAGGCGGGATATTCATTACTTCCCCGGTTCGCGGATTTTTGGTGGATCTGGCCTTCCGGTGACGAACACTGAAACTGCCAAACCCTCTTATTTCGACCCGGCGTTCCTCGATCAAGGCCTCGGTAATAGAATCCAATATTATGTCAATGGCCTGGCTGATGTCTTTTTTTAGATAGCCGTTCATTTTTTCGGTTACCTGGTCGATTAAATCTTTTTTTAACATGTTAATTAACTCTTCCTGTTATTTCTCTCTTTCTGGGTAATGGTTTTTTCTGGCGCTTTGACTTGATTAGCGGCCTAAAGACCATTCATAGGAAAGTATGGGATATTTTGGTTTGATCAAATCAAGCAAGGCGCTGCCTTGCTCTCCTGCCAATAAATTAAAAACTGATAATTTTTTGCGTTCCGGATAGACCAGCTGTGGATTTACTGTTTTCAGGTTTGCCATAGCCGCTGCTTCCATCGTTGCATCGGTAAAATTGCCAAAGTTGTCAATCAGGCCAAGTTCCTTGGCCTGCTCTCCGGAAAATATCCGGCCATCGGCCAGTTCACGAACTTTTTCTTCCGGAAGATTTCTTGCTTTTCCAACATCTTTGACAAACTGGCTATGGACATTGTCGATCAGGTTCTGCAAAAAATTCCGTTCAGTCTGGGTCAAGGCCCGGGATGAAGATCCGGTATCCTTTAATTTGCCGCTTTTTATCACCTCGGCTTTGTAGCCGATCTTCTGGAAGATCTCTTCCAGATTGGCAAATTTCATGATGACTCCGATACTGCCGGTTAGTGTGCCGCGGCTGGCCATGATTTTTCGGGCGCCAAGGGCGGCGTAGTAGCCACCGGAGGCGGCAATCGAACCCATGGAGGCGATAACCGGTTTTGTCTGGTCGGTTCTCTGCACCTCGCGGAATATTTCCTGAGAGGCGCCGACTGCGCCACCAGGGCAGTCAATTCGTAGAACAATGGCTTTAATATTATTGTTGACCCGGAAGCTCACCAGATCTTTGATGATCTGCTCCGGGTCAACAATTATTCCCTTCAGTTCGATAATGCCGACCGCCCCTTTGCTGAAAAGATCAGCTTTGGGAGAATTGGTCGGGCTGAACATGGAAGAAAAAAAGGTTATTCCTGTCCAGCACACGATGAATATTCCCCCCAGAATGAAGATTCCGGTAAGAATAGGGTGGTTTTGGTGAAATAACCTTTTTGTCATGGTTCCGTTACCGTTATTTAATTTTATTATTCTTTTTCTTTGATCTCATCTTCCTTGTCTTTGGTCTCAAGCCCTTCCTTCAGGAGGTCACCGATCGTAGAAGGAGCGTTGCTCGCCTCTTTCCTCGCGTAATCGTGGTAATCGGATCGATCTGAATCTTCGGTTAGTACTTTAATGGAAAGACCGATTTTGCGATCTTTTGCCGAGACATTAATGACCTGGGTCTTAAGAGTGTCTCCAACATTATATAGACCGATCGGGGTGTTGATTTTTTCTTTGCTGATTTCCGAGACGTGAACCAGTCCTTCGATTCCTTCCTCAACCTCAACAAAGATACCGAAATCAGTAACGTTGGTGATTTTGCCTTCAACCTGGGAGCCAAGGGGGTATTTCTCGATGGCTTCTTGCCATGGATCAGGTTCCATTTGCTTGATCCCGAGAGAGAAGCGCTCATTCTCGCGATCTATTTTGAGTACTACCGCCTGGATGGTTTCACCCTTGGCATATTTCTCAGAAGGATGTTTGATCCGTTCCGTCCATGAAAGGTCGGAGACATGAATCAGGCCGTCAATCCCTTCTTCGATGCCGATGAAAACACCAAAGTCGGTAATGTTTTTGATTTTTCCTTCAATGATTGAACCAACCGGATAGTTTTCGGTCACCAGATCCCAGGGGTTGGCTTGCAACTGCTTCATGCCCAGGGAGATACGTTTGGCGTCAACATCGATGTTGAGGACAACCACGGAGATTTCTTCGCCAACTTCCAGCATTTTGGATGGATGACGGTTTTTCTTTGACCAGGACATTTCTGAAACATGAATCAGACCTTCAACGCCTTCTTCAAGTTCGGCAAAAACACCGTAATCGGTGGTGCTTACTACTTTGCCGGTGGTTCTTTCGCCAATCGGATAACGCTCCAGAACCTTGCTCCATGGATCTTCTTTAAGTTGTTTGATGCCCAAAGATACCTTGTCGGTATCCTTGTCGTATTTAAGGACCTTGACCTCTGTTTCTTCGCCGACCTTGAAGAGTTTGGAGGGATGCGATACCCGTCCCCAGGAAAGATCGGTGATGTGGCACAATCCGTCCATGCCGCCGAGGTCGATGAAGATGCCGTAATCGGTGATGTTGGTTATGCTGCCTTTGATGATCGAACCTTCATTGAGGGTTGAGCGCATTTTCTCACGGAGCTTATTGCGTTCTTCCTCAAGAATGGCGCGTCTTGAGATAACTACATTGTTGCGCTTGCGATTATATTTCAGGACTTTGAAGTCGAAGGTCTGGCCGATCAGGTTGTCCATGTCTTTGACTGGACGCAGGTCGATTTGGGAATAAGGAAGAAAGGCCGGGACGCCGATATCAACTGACAGGCCGCCTTTGACCCGGTTGTCGATACGACCTTGAATGGTTTCGTCCGCTTCCTGTATTTTGGCAATATTTTCCCAAACTTTGATCCCGATGGCTTTTTCTCTGGAGAGGCGGATGCCGCCTTCTGATTCACGTTTTTCAACGAATACGTCAAAAACGTCGCCAACCTTTACGTCAATTGGCTCTCCTTCGGTTTTGAACTCTGAAAGTCGAATTCTGCTTTCAGATTTATCTCCAATATCGACCAGTGCGCAGTCTTTGGAGATTTCGATAATTGTGCCGGTGACTACTTCCCCGACGTTGGCAACCTTGATCAGGCTGTCCTCGAAGAGCTGTGCAAAGCTCCCCTGTTCATTGGTTTCTGTTTGAATGTTACCCATTAGACATTGTCCTCCTTCCGGTTAAATAGAAAGCGGTTATATACCAGAGGTTACGATCAAATACAACTTTTTCTTCGGGCAATTCTGTCGGTTTTGAAAAATAATTTTCAGCCGCCGGAATAAGGTTCTTTCCTGGTCTCACCGGGAGGGGGATGAGTTGGCAAGTCAGATCAGGGCAACATTAATATCGTGGAATTTTGCAGGACAGGGGATGATGCGCGGATCGATGTTTTTGCTGATCCTAAGAATGAAGCAGGTTACGTCTCATCGTGTACTATCTGATTTTTGCCGTTATCTTTTGCCCGATAAAGTGCCTTGTCCGCCCGGGCAATCAGGTCATGGATGTCTCCTTCCCAGGAGGCATCTTTGTGGCGGATCAGTTCTGCCAGGCCGACACTGATCCCGGTATTATCAAAATTACATTTCCGGTAGCACTCGATAATGCGCTGACCGACATTTGTGGCTTGTTCCCGGGTGATGTGTGGGGTGATAATTGCAAATTCGTCGCCGCCGTATCGGAAGGTCCAGTCCACGTTATCACGCGTACAGTGTCTTAGTATTTTGCTGATTGCTCTGAGGGCCTTGTCCCCGGCCTGATGGCCATAAGCATCGTTATATGGCTTGAATTTGTCTACGTCCAGTAAGGCCAGGAAAAGAGGGTAGCCCTGCCGATTGGCGCGGTGGACCTCTTCGTTAAGTTTTTCATCAAAATAGCGGCGGTTGTAAAGATCGGTAAGCGGATCGCAGTTGGAAAGATGCTCCAGCTTGCTGATCAGGCTCTGCTCTCTGAGAATTCTGTTAATTTTTGCTTCCAGTTCATCGGTGTTGAAAGGCTTGGAGATGAAATCGCTGGCTCCGGCCCTGATTACATCGGTGTAACTGAAGGTTCCGGTATAGCCGGTAACTACGATGACCCCCAGTTTCGGGTAGTGGGCATGGATGTGATTCAAGAGTTGCATCCCGTCCATATTCGGCATCATCATATCGGTGATGACCATTGTGAAAGAGTTATTCTTCAGCTTTTCAATGGCAATCAGGCCATCGGTTGCTTCAATAAACTCATAACCAAAAGATGCTATCGATATCCCGAGCAACTCCAAAACAAGGGGGTCGTCGTCAACTATGAGAATTTTGGGTTTCTCAGTTGTTTCTTTTTTGTTTGTAATAGTCATTAATGATTTCCTTGTGATCAAAGACTAGTGTCGGTATCTCATTTTGCATAAATATCGCGGCTTCTGCCGCATCGTCTCCGGCCCGTGGATTTCCTTTGGCTTCAGCGATAAATACCGTGCTTATCGTGTGGCGCCGAGGGTCCCGTTTTGGGTCAGAATAAGTGTGTAATTGTTTTTTTAGCTTTACGGTTAAACCTGTTTCCTCAAGTGCTTCACGACAGGCAGCGGTTTCAAGTGTTTCGCCGTAATCTACAAATCCGCCCGGCAAAGCCCAGCCATACGGAGGATTTTTCCTTTTTATCAGGATAATGCCTTTGTTGATTTCAATAATAATGTCAACTGTCGGTACTGGATTTTTATGGGTGTTTACCGGATGATTGTCCATGGCTGTCATTAATCAGAGGGCGATGATTCGGCGGGAATTTGGCACATCTCATGGATGGCCTGCCAATTTTCAACCGAGGTCAGGTTGTGTTTGCCTTGGTTCCAGGGCTGACTGAACACAATTGGGATGATGTCCTGTTTTCCGAGCAGGATGCAGGTTTGGGCCCGGTCATCGACAAAGTATTTGAGTCCCATGTTTTTGATATATTCCCCTTTTGAGTCGTGTTCGCCGGTTGCAATCAGGCGGCAGGCACCGAATATTTCCGGACCGAGATTTGCTTCAAGCCATTGCGCGATTGGATCTTTTTGCGGCCTGGCGGTTATGAAGGTTAAGGGCGCTTTTTGCGACAACTTTTTCAGGACCACCATTGAACCTGCCATCGGTTTGAGGCCTGCTTCAAGTGGACTGGTCAGTAGTCGATTGAAGATTTCTTCAATTATATATGGATCAATGGTCAGACAATCTTCAGCCAGAAACTCCGTGATATCGGACGGAGTAATATTTTCTATGCCGTAGTCTTCGTGGGCAAGCCGGATGAAAGCTTCCATGGTATCCGCTACTACGCCGTCTATATCAAAGCCGATATGCTTTGGGTGAATTTTCATTTGGTAGCCATGTGCTCCGCTATTTATATTTTATAAATTTTTACATGAAATTAGCAATGAACTATTTGCATATTTAGTAACTGATATCAAATGATTATAGCATGGGTATTTGGGGATTTTAAAAAATTATCAGGTAATTTTGAAAAAAAATTAACGAAGGATATGTTCCGGGTGGTTGTGGCTATTGACAAAATTATGAAAGAGCAGCATAATATTGGATGCATTTGACAGAGGGTGGTTGCATTGAAAATCAATTCTTCTGGTTAAAGCTGAGTAGAGCCGCTGGTCGGCCCATACGAAACTTATGCCCTTGCGGTATAAGAACATTCTCGCTTGACCCCAATAAATTGACCTGCAAGCCTTTCTTTTTGTCGGATCAGGCTTATTCGACCGTTGTTATTTACTTAAGATAATTCGCAGATGTTGGAGCGTTAATTGATATGAAACTTCCTCCTTTGACTATTGGCCGCTTCACCGCAACTGTTCCATTGGTGCAGGGCGGCATGTCCATTCGTGTGTCCACCTCGGCTCTTGCTATACCGGTTGCCGAATGCGGAGGAATCGGCACGATTGGCGGTTCCGCTATCCCTTTGGCAGAACTGCAGGCTGATATTCGTAAGGCGAAGAGCGCGACCAAGGGCATTGTCGCGGTCAATATCATGTTTGCCATGAAGGATTTTTATAAGCTGGTCATGGGTTCCATCGAAGCCGGGGTTGACATGATTGTTACCGGGGCTGGATTCTCAAGGGACATTTTCAAGATCGGTAAAGAAACCAATACGCCAATCGTTTCGATCGTATCTTCCCCGGCCTTTGCGAGACTGGCCGAAAAACTTGGCGCCGCCGCCATTGTTGTCGAGGCCAAGGAGGCTGGTGGCCATTTGGGAACGGACATAGCGTTGCGTGATCTGTTTCCTGAGATTCGTAAGGTTATCACCAAGGTTCCGCTTATTGCCGCCGGCGGTATTACCAACGGTTTTGAAATGGGCGAAATGATGGACAAATATGGCGCGGACGGGGTGCAGATTGCAACCAGGTTTGTGTTGACCAAAGAGTGTTCCGTGGCCGAGAGTTTCAAGCAGGCAATGTTGCATGCCAATAAAGAGGATGTCTCTTTGATCCATTCGCCGGTAGGTTTGCCGGGACGGGCCATTAAGACTCCCTTTGTGCAGAAGATGATTGATAAGGTCGATGTGACTACTAAAAAATGCGTTAATAAATGTTTGAAAAAATGTGATCATTTTTTCTGCATCTCGGACCGGTTGACCAAGGCCTGTGAGGGCAATATTGAGGAAGGTCTGGTTTTTACCGGAGAGAATGTTTATAAAATGAAGGAGATTCTTACGGTCAGGGAGGTTTTTGACCAGTTTGTCTCCCAGGCGGAGTCGGTATACCACGAATCATCCGGAGCTGGCGTCTCGGTCTGAGTAGAATTCCCTTAGTTGGATCTCGGATGATTTTGCTATCTTTGGTTTCTGTTTGTAAGCTGTTCTGAATTTATTTTGACACAGGATAAGGTGTAGTTTTATATTCTCCCTCTGAGCTGATCCGTATATTTTGTCTATTTATATGACGCAGGAGCAAATTACACAGCATGACTCCTGATAAATCTCCTGAGCCCCTGGTTATCTCCAGGTGCGACCATTCCATTTCAAGAAAAAATATTGACCGTGAAGCATTGAAGGTCATGCACCGTTTACGGGATGCCGGATTTTCCGCCTATCTGGTCGGGGGAGGGGTTCGAGACCTTTATCTTGGCAAGACGCCGAAGGATTTTGATATAAGTACCAATGCCCGGCCCGGGCAGATCCGGAAGATTTTCAGAAACAGCCGAGTCATTGGCCGGCGTTTTCGTCTGGTTCAGGTTTTTTTCAAGGGTGAGAAGATTGTCGAGGTCTCCACTCTGCGGCGCAGCAGTGAGCATGATATTCAGAATAACGAGCAGGTGCTGCCCGCCAATAATACATACGGTACTTTGGTGGAAGATGCCTTTCGTCGCGATCTGACGATCAATGCCCTTTTTTATGAAATCGAGAACTTTACGGTTATTGATTACACCGGGGGGGTGGCGGATCTGAACCATGGGATTGTCCGGATTGTCGGCGAACCCCAACGGCGGATAACCAGAGATCCGGTCAGGATGTTACGGGCGATCAGGCATGCCGCGCGCACCGGCTTTTCGATTGAAGAAAAAAGCTGGCAGGCCATTTGCGAGAATCGTGCGATGTTGACTTTGTGTCCTGAATCAAGGATCAGGGATGAAATTTTTAAAGATTTACGGGGGGGTGCCAGCCATGCCTGGGCCCAACTTGCCATTGCCAGCGGCATCTTTTTTGTCGTCTTTCCCTTCTATAAAAAAATTCTTTCGAATAATTCAGGCCAGTCAGACGATTTTGAGCAAAAGGAGTTCCGGCAGAGCAAGGGAGGTTTGGGGCAACTCCTCAATGTCTTAGCGGTCATCGACCGGTTGCGGGCCGAAGAGGTTGAGTTGCCTGAGCATATTGTGGTTGCTTTGCTTCTGGTTCCATGGGCGTTGGTGGAAATGGATTTATTGGCCGCGCCGACTATTGGCAAGGAATTGTTTGCCTTTTCCCGCAAAGTTCGCTCCCGGTTGGCTGAGATGCTGGCCCACCTCAATATAAAGCGGGTACTGCAGGAAGAGATTACCGGGCTTCTGGTTAATCTGCCGATTTTTATACAGCATGATAAGGGTGGCGCTTGGCCGAAGGGGCTGACCAGAAAAAGTTATTTTAATGACGGTTTGCAGTTCTATCAAATTTATAAGGAGGTTTGCGGCGGTAAAAAGGTGGCTTCGGTCAGCTTTGCCGCAGTGGTCAAAGAGCCTAAGCTTGAGAATAAAAAGCGTCCTCCCCATCGCGGAGATCGACTACCTGCCTTTGCCCATAACACCGGAGGCGGTATTTTTGGATTTAAGAAAAGAAGATGATGCAGCCGGATGAGATTAAAGAAATTAAAGCACTTCCCCTCTGTGAGCTGGTGAACCTTGCCTTGCAGGCCAAGTTGCAACATCGCGGCAAGAAGTTTTCTCTCTGCAGTATAATCAACGCTAAATCTGGCAAGTGCAGTGAGGATTGCCGGTTTTGCGTGCAGTCTGCCCATTACCAGACCGATGCCCCGATCTATCCCCTGAAGGGTCGGCAAGAGATTTTGTCAGCTGCCCGCCAGGCAAAAGAGGCCGGGGCTCAACATTTTTCCCTGGTGACCAGCGGTCGCGGGATGTCTTCTGACGAGGTCGCCAGGGTGGCGGAGATAATTTCCGAGATTTGTGCACTGGTACAAATCAAGGTATGTGCTTCCCTGGGAATTTTAGGGAAACCTGAGTTTGATTTGTTGAAAAAAGCGGGTCTTGTTCGATATCATCACAATCTTGAGACCTCCAGAGAGTTTTTCCCGCAGATGGTAACCACCCATACGTTTGACGAGCGGATTGAGACGATTAAGGCGGCGCAAGCAGCCGGCCTTGAAGTGTGTGCCGGCGGGATTTTTGGTCTGGGTGAAAGTGAAGAGGACCGGATTTCAATGGCTTTGACTCTAAGGGAATGCCGGGTTGATTCGGTGCCGATCAATATCTTGATTCCTCTGGCGGGGACTCCTTTGGCGGATAATCCGCCCTTGTCGATTGGTGAGATTTTAAGATCGGTCGCCCTTTTCCGGTTGATTCATCCGGATGTGCCGGTACGTTTGGCGGCCGGACGGGAGACGGAATTGCACGATTTTCTAGGTTCGGTTTTTATGGCCGGGGCTGATGGGATGATGATCGGTGGTTATTTGACCCAAAGAGGTAGAACGCCGGAGGCGGACCTGAAATTTGTGGCGGAAGTCAAGGCGTTATGGAGTATCTGAAAGAGTGGCTCAAAAAGCGCAAAGCCTCCGGTATCTGTCGAGAGCTTTTCCCGATTGAACGGCTGGGCGGCGGAAGGGTACGCGCCGCAGGAAGTAATGGGGGTTACGCAGAATCTAGGGGAAGCGAAAATCAGGAATTGATCGATTTTTCCTCAAACGATTATCTGGCCCTGTCCGAGCATCCGGAGGTCATTGCGGCCAGCCGGCATTATTTGGAAAAAATTGGGACCGGGGCCGGTGCCGCTCGTCTGATGAGCGGTGATCTGGCGCTTTATCATGAGCTGGAGCAGGAGGTTGCCTCCCTGAAGGGCAAGGCCGGTGCCCTGATTTTTGGCAGTGGATATTTGGCCAACATCGGCTTGATCCCGGCCTTGATCGGACGGGGTGACGTTGTTTTCTGCGATCGATTCAACCACGCCAGTATCTATGACGGCTGCCGTTTATCCATGGCCAGGCTGGTCAGGTTCCGCCATAATGATCTGGCTCATCTCGAAGAACTTTTGATCAAAGAGCGGGGGCAGGGCCGGGCTTTAATTGTAGTTGAGTCCATTTACAGTATGGACGGTGATCGCTGTCCGCTGCCGGAACTGGTTGCTCTCAAGAAAAAATATGATTGTCTACTCATGGTGGATGAGGCCCACGCCACCGGTATTTTTGGTAAAAATGGCGGCGGTGTTATTCAGGAAGATGGGGTCGCCGCTGAGGTCGATATTGCGATGGGGACTTTTGGCAAGGCCCTGGGTAGTTATGGCGCTTACGTTGCTTCATCTGAAGAGATGGTTAATTATCTGGTTAATCGGGCCCGTAGTTTTATTTATTCAACCGCTTTGCCGCCGGCCGTTGTCGGCGCTTCGTTGGCGGCCTTGAAGATCGTCCGGGAGCAGCCCCAACTGCGGCGGCAGTTACAGGCCAAAGTCGCCCTGTTTAAAGAGATCTTAGGTACGGGCGGGGTTGCTGATCTTGGTCCTTCGCAGATTGTGCCGGTTCTGGTGGGGGACAGCGGTCTGGCTATGGAGCTGGCAGCTGAAGGCAGGGCAAACAAGGTGTTTGTTACGGCGGTACGTCCGCCCACTGTTCCGCAAGGTACGGCCCGTTTGAGATTTTCAATTACCTTGCATCACTCGGATAGTGATTTGGAACGGACCGCCAGCTTGGTGGTTGATCTGTTAAGGCGGCGAGGGCTGGGATCCGGGGTATAGACTCCGGATGATTTTTTTAGATTATGTTCAATTATTTCTGGCATTTTCCGCAGAAAAAGGTGGCGCGGCCAGCCATGACCTGGCGGCTGATCGGGGTCCGGCAGATCGAGCAGGGATTCCCATTTTTACCGTAGACCTTTAGTTTGTGCTGGAAGTACCCTTTTTCACCACTGCTGTTCACATAGTCGGCAATCGTGGTGCCACCTTCGGCAATGGCCTTGCTGAGAATTTCCCGACTTCCCTGCACGATCATTTCCCATTGACTGCGGTCCAATTTTTGGGCCGGGGTTACAGGGTGAATCCTGACGTTAAACAGGATCTCGCTGGCGTAGATGTTGCCGATCCCAACTACGATTCGATTATCCATCAGAAAATTTTTTATGGGACTGGTTCTCTTTCGTGATTTTTCCATAAGATAGGACGCGGAGAATGAGTCCCAGAAAGGATCGGGGCCAAGGCTGGTAAAGAGATCTGTATCATTAATTTCCGTTTCCTTGAAAACCTGCACCGAACCAAACCGCCGGGTATCGTTAAAGCGAAGCTCCATGTTGTTGTCCAGCCGCCAGCGCACATGGTCGTGGCGGGCCGGTGTGGTGGCGGGGGCAAAAAATCCCAATCGGCCGGTCATCCCCAGGTGAATGACCAGGATGAAAGCGCTATCCATGGTAATCATGATAAATTTTGCCCGGCGTTCGACCTGGAGAATGCGATGCCCGTTGATCTTTTCGCTGATTAGTTTTTGAGGCACGGGCAGGCGCAGTTTTTTATTGCTAAAAGATGTTGCAAGGATTCGGCAGCCGATTAAATTCGGGGCAAGACCACGACAGATCACTTCTACTTCGGGGAGTTCAGGCATTATAAGATTCGTGGCAGACTTGCAGGAGCAGCTTTTTCAATTTGATCCTGAAGTGCAATATGTTTTGTAATTTTTCAAAATGAAAGTTTTGATTGATCCAATAAATTCTTGGAACTTAATTAATAAATATAATAATATACCAATTTTCATATATAGCTGTAGAAGATTTGTGTGGAATCAGAGGGAATATGCTATATTTTGTGGGCGGATGATAGACCTGAATATATTTTTTAATCTTTGCAGAGCCGCATCGTTTGTTCTTGTTGATCGATTATCGTCAGGAGAAAGTGATGAAAATATTATGCCCACATTGCAATAGCCAAGGAAAGGTGGATGATCGTTTTGCCGGCAAGGAAGCTCCCTGCCCGAAATGCAAGAAGATTTTTGTGCTTAAGCCGGTCCAGGAATTACCTCTGGAATGGTTCTATGCCGCGGCCAAGGAAAAGAAAGGCCCTTTTACCAGCGAGGAATTTAATGACCTGGTCAACGAAGGGACAATCGGCCCGGATCATCTGGTCTGGAATAAAAGACAGAAAGCCTGGCGGCCTTTATCAGAGGTCGTGTCCGCCGGCTTCTTTGAATGTTTTGAATGTAAAGGGCTGTTCGGGCGGGACGCACTTCTTGATCATGGCGGTTTGCTGGCCTGTGAAAAATGTAAGCTTAAGTTGCTGCAGCGGAAGAGGTCCGAAGGGGAGACCGTAATTTTGGCGGAGGGTGAGGATTTGGATTACGCAGGTTTGGGCAGCAGGGTTTTGGCCAAGGTTATTGACCTTGTCCTGATGGGCATAATCGGCGTTACGGTGGACATGACCGGGCACCATTTTTTTGGGGCGATGTACGCTGAGTCAACGGTGAGCGTTGCTTTTCTGGTAACCTTGGCGGTCAACATGGTCTTGGGGATTTTTTATCTGACCTGGTTTGTCGGCAGGTATGGAGCGACCCCGGGCAAGATGTTGTGCAAGATCCTGATTGTTACCCCGGCTGGGGGCAAGCTGGGATACGGTCAGGCTTTTGGCCGTTACTGCGGCGAATTTATCGTGGTGATGGGTACTTTGGGTATCGGTTATCTGATGGCGGCTTTTGATGCCAAAAGACGCACTTTGCATGATCGGATCAGCAATACCCGGGTGGTTACCGCGTAGCTGAGTCCAGTTTTTTGCTGGTCTTGTGGCTTTTTTATTCTCGCGAGCTATTTGGAGGCATTCCAAGGTCTCGACTTGCGAAATTCGCGGGTCGGTCATGATTTATTTCAACCTGGCAAGTTTGATTTTTAATGATGCTTTGCAGAGCAAACTTGTGCCAATCAGTCACCTTCCATTTGTTCGGTCTGATTACGATTACTCAAGTGAAATTATCTGATCGGTCACTTCCGTAAACGCGATATCATGACTGATCAGAAACAACTGATCATACCAGTGTTCAGTTACTTCTTCCCGTCCCACATCGATGGCTCGAAAGGCCTGGGCCAGGTTTTCCCGGCGGGCGGCATCAAGGTTTGAAGTCGGTTCATCGAAGAATGCCACTCGTGCATTGGTGGTCTGCAGCAAGGCCAGGCGCAGGGCGACTACGGCGCTCATGGTTTGACCGCCGGACAACTGGTCATCGGTCCGTTCCCGCAATTCCCCATCCTGCATGTCCCGCAAGACGATCTGGTATTTGTCGCCCCAATACAACTCTTCATCAGTTTCGGCGATATTGCGGTAAATGCGGTCGGCCCGCAGACTGATTTCTTCCCGGAGCCGCTCCGAGAGCTGGGCGGAAACATTCTTGAAAATCTGTTGCCGTAAAAATGTGACCAGCTCCGCTTTAGCTGCAAAACATTTTTTGTCCGTTAATTTTATTTTGATCTCCTCCTGAATCTGCTCTAGTTTTTTGATCTCGGTTGCGAGCCGCAGGCGGTCCTTGTCAAGATCAGTAATCTTCTGTTTGATTGTGGCAATCACCGTGAGCAGTTGTTCTTTGGCCAGGCGGACCTCGGTGTGGCGCCGCAAGTCATAGTCTTGATTCAGTTTGACCAGCTCTTTTTGTTTTACGGCCATGACCTGTTTGAGCTCGTCAAGAAGAGCCGCCATTTTTTTTAAGGATGCGCGCCGATTTGTGAGGTCCTGGGCGTCTTTCTGGTTGGCAAAGAACGCGTCGCGGGCGATCTGATGTTCTGTTCTTGATTTTTCGCTTTCGCTGATTTCGTTATCCAATTTGTCGTATTTCTGGAGATCAACCTTTCGGGCCAGGGTTTTTTTCTCGGCTTCGGTCTGCTGCCTGGCGGTTTCTTGCAACGCAAGCCGGCGCTTGTTGTTTTCCTCTTGTCTTCTGGTCAGGGCAAGTAGCTGCTTTTCAATTTCCTGGGCTCTAACCTTTAGCGATTCCAGTTCGTGCTGGGCTTTTTCAGCTCCCGTAATTTCCTGACTTAGTTTAGTCAGCTGCTTTTCCAGATTAAGATCTTCGGTTGCCAGTTCGTGTTGCTGGGCGCTGAAAATATCTTGGGGGGCTTTGCCGGCAAGATTGAGGCACTGTTCCTTGAGAAACGGGCAGACCCCTTCGGCCAGTTTCTCTTTACCTTCTTGCAGGCCGCCCTGCCGACCCTTAATAATACCTTGAGTTGTTCGCAGTTTTTTTTCTTCTTTTCTGAGGTTTGGTAAGCGGGCCGCTGTGTTGGTTAAATCAGGGTCGGCAGTCAGTGATTTCTGATTCTTTTCGAGCTGCTTTTCTTCTGCCGTCAGTTGATTTTCGGTTTTCTCGATTTCACGGAGTTCGTGTCCCATGGTCTGGGTCAGCCTGGTACTTTCTTGATCCAGGGCGGCAATTTCCTTCTCAATCTGTCGTTGCTGTTTCTCTTGTTCGCGCAATGATTTGAGCGCAGTTTCCGCCGCTTCGAACGTCTCCTTGCTTTTTCTGCTTTTTTCCATCGTTGCCAGGGCCTGTTCGGCTTCCATAACTCTTTTGTTCTGGTCGGCAATTTTGCCTTCTCCGTCCCGGAGGCGATTTTCCAGGACCTGGATTTTTGACTTAACTGTATTTGTTGCTTTTTCCTGTTGATCAAGTTTGGTTAGTTGATTTTCGGTAACGACCAGGGTCTTTTCGTGTTCGGCCAGCTCCTTTTGCAATGCTTTTAAATCTTTGAGCAAGCCGGTCAATTCCTTCTTCCGGTCGGGCAGGGCGTCAACTTGTTCCTGTCGGCCTTTAATCTCCACGTTCAAGATGTCGATTTTGCTTTGGACTGATTTGAGCAGGGTACTGGTGCCTTTGAAGGTTTTTCGCCAGGCATCGATCCCGAGGATCTCATCAAAGGCTTCTTGGCGTTTGGTAGGTTGTTTGAGGACGAAAGGACCAAGGAATTCACTTTGAAAGGGGCCGATCACCAGTTTGAATTGCTCGGCCAGGGGGCGGCCGCGGTCAAGATCGAGCAATTGCTTGATCCGGGCTTCGGTTTCCGGGGCACCGGCATGGTCCTCAACTTCAAAGGTGCCGTGCAGTTCTTTGGCCAGCAGCCATTTGGAACCGGCTCCCACACTGCGGGTCACCCGGTAGGTTTCATTATTATTGGGACTAAAGGTTATAGTTATTTCGCCCTTTTTGGCACCGATTGTGATGAAGCGTTCGATGTTACCGACAAAATCACGGGCGTCTACCCCGAACAAGGCGTAGCCGATGGCCTCAAAGATCGTGCTCTTGCCGACTCCGTTGACCCCGGACAGGACATTGATTCCTTTAACAAAATCAAGCTTCTTGTCGCGATGGGATTTGATGTTCTTGAGCGTGATTGAGTGGATCTGCATAATCAAGAATCCTCCGCAAACAGCCCGAGCAATTCGTCATCTTCGACCTCGCCCTTTAAGACCAGGTCGCGGATTGCCAGGGCCAACCGGGTCAATTCCTCTTCCCGGCCCTGATATTTGCTGTGGGCTTCGATCAGTTCATGCAGTACATCATTTTCGATCTCGGCCCGGGACTTCTTGATCGTTTCTGCGCCATTGTTTCTGGAGACCATGGAAAGGTGATTTTTGATCTCGATATGTAATGATGGGGTAAGGTCATCAAGGGCCAGCCGCAATTGTTCGCGACCCAGTTCAAAAGGGTGGAACCCGATTCGGCCGGCCAGTTTCAGTTCAAGCAAGGGTGAGCGTTCATCGGTCCGGCCAATCATTTTTTCTTTTATTTGTTGGCGGAAACGGGTTAGGGCGGTATCAGCATCTTTAGACCCGTTCAGATCAATGATCTCAACCAGCATCGGACGGGGATCGGTTGGCCTGAACTCCGGGGAAAACTTGCCATGATCAACCGATACAAAATAATACCCTTTGTCATACTTTTCCTCGCCGAAGTTGACCCGTTCCGGGGCGCCGGGGTTAAACGCGTATGGTTTGCCATCCGGGGTTTTAATTACGTATGGTTTGTGGCCGTGGCCGAGGGCGACATAACTGAATTTTTCGGCCAATGGGTGGGCCTCTTCGATCAACATGTTGCCGATCTCAACCGGCGAGTACTGCCAGATTCCGACATGGAAAAGCAAAATATTATTAGCTGTGTTCACCGCTTGGCAGATCCGCTCGACATGGCTGCCGGCCTGAGCGCCGATATAACCCAGGCCATAGATATTTAAACCGTTGATCTTAAGATGTCCGCCGGTGCCGGTCTCTTCATTAAATGGTTCGAAACGATAGCTGCCATCCTCGGTACGGGCCGGGCGCAACAATCGGATATAGCCCATTTCGGAAAGGGCTTCCATCCAGGAGATATTGTGACGCCGATGAATCCAGTCATGGTTGCCTTCAATGGCAATACAGGGAATGGCCGCTTCTTTTAAGGGCTGCAGAATTTCAATGGTTTTGGCAAAGGTCTTGGGCAGGATTTGGCCGGTGTGGAACAGATCGCCGCCGATCAGCACAAAATCGACGCTTTCACGCACGGCATCTGCGACAATCCCTGCCAGGCAACGAAAAAAATCTTCGTAACGCGCGGCCTCGCCGGGTGAATTGTGATATGTTTTGCCGAGATGGAGATCAGCGGTATGAATGAATTGAATTGGCATTGATTATTTTTTTTAACAGTTCTTTTTTTGATGATGATCGGACTTCATTACTGCTTACCATTAGTTGGTATGGCTGTCCACATTGTCTTTCCCCGTATGGTTAAATAGACTGGTCCGCTCATAACGAGCAGATAAAATGATCGAGACGGAGTACTGTAAGTAAGATTAGGGGCCAGGAAAAACCGAATGGTGTGCAAAGAGCAAAATGTTAGCTGATCCAGATTAATATGATGGTGACAGAAAGTGCTTTGCAACAAATGCTTAGTCCCGTAGAATCGGGCCGGACGATCCACACGCTTTTTCTTCCGATACCGGGAGGCAGCGTTTAAACAATACTTATGATCAGGGAACTTTGTGGAAATACCAGCTGCCTTTAAGATTGGCGCGGTCGTCATTGATCCGCCTCTGCTTTTGGCTCCCATGGCCGGGGTGAGCCATTCGCCGTTGCGGCGGTTGGTCGCCTCCTTTGCCCGGCCCGGGTTGTTTTTCAGCGAGATGTTGAGTGCCAGACACCTGCCTGAAGATGTCCGGGCAAATTCTTTGTGGCTGCAACGAGCGGCGGTCGAACGGCCCATGGCTTACCAGATTGTGGCGCCTGACCCGGTCGAGGCAGTGATCGGGGCGCGGGCGATGGCTGGTTACGGGGCTGAGATTATCGATCTCAATCTGGCCTGTCCGGCCCCCAATATTTCCGGCCGGCGGCGCTCCGGTGGCCATCTTCTCGCTGATCTGACCCGGATCGAGGAGATCCTTGGCGCCCTCAGTGCGGCTGTCACTTGTCCGCTGACTGTTAAGATCAGGCTGGGGACAAAGCCGGATCTTGGCTTTCTTCGCGACCTGGCCGGGGTCCTGGAGGGGTGCGGGGTGGCGGCGGTGACTCTCCATCCCCGTCTGACCACTGAGAAGCTCAAAGGTCGGGCCCGCTGGGAGTATATCGGCCATCTAAAGACCATGACCAAACTACCGGTGATTGGCAACGGCGATGTTAACAGCCCGGCGGATTGTCTGGCCATGTTCCAAGCGACCGGCTGTGACGGGGTGATGATCGGCCGGGCAGCGGTGCAAAAACCCTGGCTCTTTGCCGAGATTATCGGGTCGGAGCAGGCCAAAGGGGCTCATTTTCTCTGGGCGACTTACCAGGAGGCCTGGCGGCTGATCACCGAATTTTTCCCCGAGCATCAGGCTCTGGGGCGGCTCAAGGAGTTCACCTGGTATTTCAGCCGCAACCTGCTGTTCGGTCATCGGCTGGCGGCCCGGATGCAGAGTCTGCGGAGCTTAGCGGCCTGCCGGGAGTATATGGCCGAGGAGTTATTCCTGCGCAGTTGCGGTTTTGAGTGAGACGATGGGGTGGGATTATTGCAGTTTGTTTGGCAAACGGCTGGGGCTGCTTTATTCCCGGTGGCGGGAATTGAGCAAGATCAAAAAAATGGGTTATCGCTTTTTAGATCACGGCATGGGTGGACAAAAAATATCGGCGCTGTCTGGAGACGATTCAGCCTGTGATCCGCCTCCAGACAAAATTGATCGGCTTAGTTGATGTACGGGCAGTTGTCCCAGCGGACCGTATTGTCCGATGTGTTGGGATCTATAACGCCCATTGTTGCCGGCATAACTTTGGCGGTAAAACCTCTGGATTTTTTGATCAGTACCGAGTTGGAGATTAAGTTGACCGAGCCAAAGCTCCCGGGTTGAATCATGGCACTGTTTACGGTGAGGGTCTTTTGCCCGCCGCTCGTCAGATCGAAGAAAGAGACCTCGACCTTGGCGGTTGTTGCATCAGGTCCATCATTACGGATGGGTAGTATAAAGGAGGTATAGAGCCGGACGTCGAGTTTATCGAGCTGCTCGGCGCAGCCACAGATGGCATTGGCCTGATTTGAAATCGAAAGGTTGGCCTGCCGCCGGGGAGGTTTTGGCATGATTTTGCCGGGAATGTCGGTGTCGCGTTTGAGCGGCGGGTCTGCGGCAAAGGCTGTTGCTACGGAAAACAATGTGAGAACCGCTACTGTCACCACTATAATGTTTGCTGACTTCTTCATGAATCTGCCCTCCATTTTGGACTGAATTGTCGACGACTGCTGTCGTCAGTGCTTATCAACTATTTAATTTCTCGATTGATCCTAATGTAGGCCTGCTGCGAAGAGGCGTAGCGTGACCTTGTTTATTTTTTGAGGGGCCAATTTTTTACGAGGCGAACTTGTCATCTTTTTGCCAAAATCTGGCAAGGCCTAACGATTATTTCATATAATGAAACTCTGTCGTCTCTGTCAAACAAAAACTCTGGATATGCTGTTACTCCTAGCGTAGCCTGCTAAGTTAAAAATCATAATATACGAATAATTTGTTCCTGAAAGATCATTTATCAAAGACCAGTCCGGCTCGGTGGAATCTGATTTATTTGCCGGTCTTCATCTTGTTTGTTTCCTAATTTCAAAAACCTTGGCTGACGGCAGACGCAGCAGGATGACATCCACCACCGTGGTTTGGAAGGTTTTCACGGTGGCGCGGATTTGCTCCGGGCTCAGTCGGATATTGATCGGTAGATATGAGATATCGTTGGACAGCGGTTCATGGCCGGTGATCTCCAGATCAAGGGGGGCGATGTTGGATAACTGTTCTGCAAAAATATTTGATTCTTTGTTGCAGAACTTCTGGGTGCGCAGATAAAAGGTAATGGTGCCCTTGTCCTGCTGGTTGAGGTGCTTGTCTTCGATTAAGGTTTCAAGTTTCACCTGCGGCTTGTTTTTTTCCGGCTTGGAATTGAGAAATATATCAAAATGTTCAACTGGTTCGCCGTTCTGGTCCCGGAGTCGGAAGATTATCTGGGCGTGGCCTTCATATTGGGCTTGTTGGTTCCACTCGGTTATGCGCCATTTCAGCTTGGCGGCTTGCAAAAAGGTATTGGCGTGGGCCTTGGCAAACACCTTGCCGGTGTTGGCATAGGTCCCACGATCATATGGTGTATCGAGGGCGGCTTTAATCAGTGGCATAACCTCGTTGCGGTTCTGGCTACCGGTGACAATGCCGATCTTGTCGCTAAAATGGGCGGTTTCATAGACCACGGCAAAGGGAATCGCTAGACGTTCCTGATCTTCAGTGGAGGAATGATGGAGTTCATAATTGGTATCCATGATCCGTTTGCCGGCCAACCGGTCTGTCATCAGTTTTTGATGAGGCGCTTGCGCCTCGGCTATGGCTTCGGGCCTTGACTTGATCGTAAGGTGGGTGAAATTGAGGTTGCCGCTGGCGGTTCTTACCGTGCAGTCTGAAGAGTCTTCCTTGGTATAGCGGATCGGCAGTAATCGTAAGGCGGTCGGAATCTGGCTGCCGATCAGACAAAACTCCTGGACCTGATAATCTTCATACATGCGGCTACCTTCCTGTAAAAAATGCAGATGCAGGTCCAGGGTTTTGGAAGAGCCGAATTCCAATTCGGTCAGCACCCGGTACCCACAGTTAGTGCCTAGCGCCAACTGGCGACCCCAGCGGGCCAACTGGCCTTTGCCGATGTGGGCCAGGCCGCTGCCAAAATTGGCCCCGGCCAAGTGAATCAGGTTATCGATCGGGCAGGGTTTGGGACTGAATTTTTTGATCCAGTTGCGGACCACCAGGGCGCCGGTGCTGTGGATAATGACCTGAAAGCCGGCAGTCAGCAGTTCCGGGCATTCCGCCGATAAGGCCCGGTTCATGGCCAGGCTGATATCGTCGAGCGCGATCCCGTCATTTAAGGAAATCCAGCGGCTGAGATCGAGTTCTTTGACCTGATCAGCGCCAACCCATTGCCGCAGATCATCCGGCAGGGTGCCGTAAATCTGTGCAAAGGTATTGTCTTTGCCTTCGGAACTGTAGCCATGGATCAAAACAATCGGTTTCATTCTCTTCCTCCTTTTCGGTATTTTGGACCTCATTCATTTCTCGTTGCCGCTTGTGTGTCGGTCTGTTTTTTTGTGCCTCGCCGGGCGATTCTGTTTTAATATTGCCTGGCTGATAGCCAAGCATAATAATCCATTCCTGTGCTGGCGCGGCATTAAGCAAATTTACTCGAGAAGTAAAATTTAGGATACTTAAAAAGTGAGTCAGGGATGGGGTAGGGGTTGGTGTGAGTTGTCGCTAGATTGAAAAAATCAAAATGGGCTATGTGCCGATGAAATTTGTGTATGGTCGGAGCGGAAGGGGATCTTGCTTTTGCGCCGAATAAACAATCCGGTTAGTGCAAGTCTATATATGATTTGAAAAGGTATCTTAAATCCTCAAGAGTTCCTTCAATCGCGGAAGGGATTGCTTTGGCATACATATCCAGCAGGATCATCGCATTGATGGATGAAGCGGTGCCGTCTTTGGACTGCAACCGTTCCGCCATGGTCATATTTACAATTTGCATCTCCTGGTAGATCTTTTTTAATCCTGCCAGTTTCAGGTCCGGTTCGCCACCATTGTTGTATTTGAAATACTGGGCCAGCAAATACATGGAAATGGCCCGCATGATTGTTTCGTTTTCATTTGCTAACGGCAGGTGGAAGCGGATCATGGGTCTTAAATGTCTGGTATGGGGGCAGCCGCTGGCCGCAAAGAGCAGCCCCATAATCGAACTGATCGAACGCCGGGCGGAGGCCTGCTGGATTATCCGGCGCCCGGAGATGATGACCTCGACCTCCATTATATCCTGGGAGTCCACCTCGTTGAAATTTTTAATGATCGGGATCAGACTGATCGCGGCCGGACAATGACTGACCTGTGCGACATGCAAAGGGCAGTTTGGGCATTGGTAATAATCGAGGTTGGTCCAAGGTGGCAGGCCGATAAGAGGTTTGGTTTTCAGGGCCAGGGTTTTCTTATCCAGGTCAAGTTCGAAGACGGCCCGTCCATTTTTCCAGGAAAAAAAATATTTTATCCGGATTTCGCCCATTGTAGTTCGCTCATCAACAATTAATGTGGTTATCTATAAAAAATAAATTCCGGTATTCTGGAGTTCTCGAAGTATCTTCCATGTTTGTGTCTTGCGGTCTCTTTGCTCGGAAACACAGTAAGACTTCAAAAATTTGCGGAGACTGACTCATATCCAGAATATTGTACCATAAGAAATTTCTCTTCATAGCAATACCTTAAGGACTATGGCTTATCGTCCGATCCCTTTATTTTTCTGCCCAGATAATTATCTCTAACCTGTTGATTTGACATGTGCTTATTGGACTTATAATGACTTATTTTATAGCTGAGTTGAGCCGCTCGTCGGCTCGTACGAAACTTATGCCCGTGTGGTATATGAAGTCATTATACCTCAGTGCTCAAGATATTTTTATTTTTTATTTTTGCCGGCCAGAAGGAGCATTGCTTGCGGATGCATTCTTTGTTCCGGTCATGTTGGTCGCAGGTGGTATCTCCCTGGGCCAGCAACTTGACCGGTAAGAGGTGCTCGGTCTGATCTGCCGCTGCTTGCAAGGCGGTAATTGCTTCCCGGCGGCAGCAGCGACTGCCCATGGTTTGAGCGATCGTGTCAAGGACCAGGGCGGTCAGTTTCTGGATCTGTTGCCTGGTTTTCGGGGTAAGTGGGGTGGCGTTAAGGATGACGGAAAGGGCGATGCCCACCCCGGTCGCCGCGCCGCAGTTTCCCCAAAAACCGCAAACCCCGCCCGGCACCTTGCTCCCTCGTTCAATCCCGGCCAGGATTGACTCCCGGCTGATCTCTCCTCCCCGGTTCCGGTAGGTGGCCAGGATAATGCCCGGGATTATTGCGTGATGTTCCGGACCATGCATCGGCATGGATGGATGGGAACGAATTTTGTTCAACAAGGAGATCATGTCCTGTTCTTTGGTTTCTGTGCAGATCAGTTTTATGGTGAATAGTCCGTCTTCCTGGTGACAGTCATCGCAAATAAAATGGCGGTTGGCGCAGAGGGCATTGGTTTTTTTGGTCTTGCCGCAGTAATGACATGAGGTTTTTTCTTCGTGCGGCAGATAGTTCAGGGCGGCGCCACAGACCATGCAGCCGGTTTGGTGACGTTCTGCCTTTGATATCTGCGGGCTTAAATTGAGCGGGATAATACTGGCACTTGATATCGGGAGTGAGGCCTGGATGCTACAGCAGTTTTCTTCTTTTTTGGGTAATGCGGTTAGTGGCAGAAAGGTTGAGGTTGGAGGCGTTGGCACCGAGCAGCAATTATTGGCCTGGACAATATTTGTTACGCCGCCACGTTGGTCGAGAATGAAAACCGATTCATCCAGACGGTTGGCGGCACTTATCGAAATTTTTGTGCGTTTGCCCTTAAGCAGCAAGGTGCCATCTTCGGTATATACGGCGCTAAAAGGCCCGCGGTAGATGGCCTCCACTTTTTGTTCGGAATCAGGCTTGTAGCATCGGAAGGTAAGGGAGTGAAATGAGGTATTTCCCACCTGGCGATAGGGGAATCTTTTGAGCAGGGTGGCGCCGACAAAACCGGCCGCCCGCAACATGGCCAGCAGTTGCTCTTGCTGCAGAGCTCCCCCCAGACATTCGCCCCTGAATTGTTCGTTGTTTTTTATCTCGAGCGGAATGGGTTGATCGGTCACGATGTCGGAGACCACCAGGCGACCACCGGGTTTGAGGATGCGTTGGATCTCATGGAAGGTCCGTCGTTTATCAGGGCTTAAGTTGATAACGCAGTTGGAGATTACGACATCGGCAATGTTGTCCTTTAAAGGTAATGCTTCGAGAAAGCCTTTACGAAATTCAAGATTATCGTATCCGAGTCTGGTCACCACTTCCTTTTTTGATGTTTCAGCCAGGCTCAGCATTTCGTCGGTCATATCAATGCCATAAACCTTGCCTTCTGGTCCAATCTCGACCGCGGCCAAGAAGCATTCAACCCCGCTGCCGCTCCCTAAATCAACAAGGATCTCTCCTTTTTTCGGTTGCGCGTCTTTTACCGGACTGCCGCAACCGTAAGAACGTTTTTTGGAGTCAGCTGGGATATAGTCGGCCACCGCCTGGTCCGGGGCAAAAGGATTGATGATATCTTCATTGGTATTGAGGGCCGCTCGCCCGTAAAATTCGCGCACTGCACTATGCCCTTGCTCGTCGGAGAGTGAAATCACGCAATTGCAGTGGGTGAGGGAAACTTTCTGGCCGCCATCCGGGCAATCATGGCGGACATCACCCATTCGCAAGATGATCTCTGCGTGTGGCTGATCGGGATAACCGGCGGCCTGACCGGTAATTAGCCAGAGGGCGAGATCGGTGTATAAGAGTGAGTAGGGGTCATGGCCGACAAATTCTCCACCAGCCAGATAACTGTGGTCAATATCGTCGCCGCCGGTCATGAATTTAAGGGGATTTGTGTTGGCGACCGGCGATTTGGTCAGAGAAGAGGCGCGGATTTTTGCAAGGATCGGGCTGTGGCGCCAGATCTGTTCCAGGCCGTCTATCAGGTTGCCGCAGGCTAATTCCTCTACCGCCACCAGGGCCGGAGAAGGGTATATCCTGCCGTCCGGGCCGACGGCGATGGATTCCCATCCGGTATTGCTCAGATCGTGACGGGTGCCCGGGGTACTGAACACCTGACGACGCATGGTCTCGACATTGTCGATCAGTAGGCCTTTGGTCGCCGCAATTTTTTGGGCTTCTATTAATTTGGGCAGTATTTCTTCCGGCGGCACGAATTGTTGGCGGGAGCCTTTGCCGCGCACGAAGTGCCATAGAAGATGAATATTTTTGACCCCAAGATCAGCGGCCAATGAGGTGATTGCCGGTAGTTCATCTATATTGTTCCGGTTGACCGCCACCGAAAGGGTGACATTAATCTTGTTGGTTTTCAGGATATCCAGATTTGTGAGTAAACCGGCAAAGCTTCCTTTGCCACGGAGATGATCATGGCTCTTTTTAAGCCCGTCCATACTGATCTGCAGGTGGAGTCGTTCCCTTGGCAGATCTTTTAGATCGTCGATGAATTTTTCGATCAGCAGGCCATTGCTCAGAATCACCACATGAATTTCCGGGTCGGTCAGCAGCTCTTTTAGGGTCTGGCTGAAATCGGGATAGACGAAAGGTTCGCCGCCGGTGAAATAAAAAATATTGCAGCCGAGTTGCCGGGCCTCGGATAGACCTTTTTGCAGAAGTGTCGGCTCGATAGCCTGGGATTGGCCCGGCGATGACCCGAAAAGACAATGGCGGCAGGCCAGGTTGCAGTTATTGGTCAGGTGAAACCAGCATTCTTTTAAACGGGTAAGGGACAGATAGTCGGCCCGGCCCTGGTATTGGGCCGCCGGTTCGCAGGTCAGCATTGACTGGAACCGCGAGGTTTCCAGTATAACCTCTGCGTTTGATTTATGTGATGAGGATGCGTATCGGCAGACCGCTTCTTGTCCGGCGCTGTTGTTGATCAAAAATTGCAGGTAGTTGTCGGCCTGCTCGTTCGGGACAAGCCAGTCAGGTTTTTCCGGATTGACATAGATCGGCTGGGCATTAAATATAACCCTTTGCCAATGGTTGAGTTTGCTCATATTTTTAATAGTTCCTTCATGAAGGTGTGATCAGATCGTAAGTAATTTTATAATTTTGACCCATGCGGCAGGGATAAACCACAAAAAAACTTTGTGTCTTTGTTCCTTTGTGGTTTAAGTCACAATTGACTCAGCAGGAATGATATTATATTTTTTTAAAAATGCTGATGATAAAATGTGAAAATTAATTATTCAAGGTGTTTTGTGCAAAAGCTTGATTCTGATCGAACTGAATTACGGCGCCGGGTGCTGGCTGCCCGGGATTGTTTGTCTCTGACTGAGAGGGGGGTGAAGAGTCAAGAGGTCATGGCAAACCTCGAGCGGATTGAAAAATTCCGGGCGGCGGCAACCATTTTGTTCTATGTGAATTTCCGCAGTGAAGTTGAGACCCTGGGTCTGATTGGCCGTTTGATCAGGCAGGGCAAGAGAATTGCAGTGCCGCTGACCGATGTTGCTCATGCTCGTTTGCGGCCTTTTGAGATAAAAGATCCCGCTCAGGACCTGCGATCGGGCTATTGTTCTATTCCGGAGCCAGATCCCGATAAGTTGAATAAGGTTGACCCGGCCGAGATAGAGGTGGTCATTTTGCCGGGCAGCGTTTTTGATCAGGCTGGCGGCAGGCTTGGTTATGGGGGTGGTTATTATGACCGTTTTCTGGTCAAGGAGGCTCCGCGGGCCTGTCGAATTGGCGTAGCTTTTGAAATGCAGGTCGTGCCAAAGGTGCCGCTGCTGCCTCATGATCAAAAATTGCATTATCTGGTCACGGAAAAAATCATCAGAAATTTTGTCGAGTAACAGGGAATATCGATTTTGTCGTTGCTTATTCCAGGTAATGGATCCGATTACGTCCTTCTTCCTTTGCAATATACATACTGTTGTCTACCTTGTAGATCAGGCCGTCCAGACTTTCTCCGGGCTTATGCTGGGCGACTCCGAGGCTGATGGTGATGGCAATTTTAACCCCCTTTCTTTCTTCCGGGATAATGGTGTTTGCGATGGTCAGCCGCAGGCGTTCAGCAATTTCTATGGCTTTTTTTAGGGGAGTCATGGGCAGAATAAGCAGAAATTCCTCTCCACCGTAACGGCAGATAATATCATATTCTCTTAAGGTGGCCCGCAGGATCTGGGCGGTTTTCTCAATTACCTGATCTCCTGTTTGATGGCCGTAGTTATCGTTGATGCTTTTAAAGTGGTCTATATCAAGGATAATTGTGGATAAAGGCTGTCCTTTCCGTTCGCTAAGGGAGATTTCCCGGTTAAATCTTCTGAGACCTTCTCCTCTATTCAGTAAACCGGTGAGGAAATCGGTGGTGGCCATTTGGTATAATTTGCGCTCTGATTTCTTCAGGTCATTGATAAAGTGGTGGGAAATATAAATTATGATGGAAAGAATCAGAGTAATGATTAACACGCCGGAGACGATCGTGTATGTCCGGCTGGCCACCAGTTTAATCTTTGTTTCGTTTGCCGGGATCGACACGCTGATGCCGCCACGGATATCGCCCAGGTTGTAACCTTGAATGCTGTGGCAGGGAAGACATTCTTTGTTTGTAACCAAAGGGGCCATGTAGCGGAAGAAAAGACGGTCTTCCTTTTCTTCGAAAGCGTAGACCTCTTTGGTCCCCTGCTCAAATTTTTTCAAGGCGCTGTGTTCAAAATTATCTGGTTCGTTAATCGGGTTAAAAGGGTTAAGGCTGGTGATTTTGAATTGAAAAAGTCTTTCGGCCATCCCCATTTCGGATAGTTTTCTAGTGATAACGGCATGGTCACTAAAGATGTATCGGTCGCCGTCCTGGTCGACTATGGTGTTTTTCAGACCGGGAATGGCGTCTAGTTGGTGATTGATGACGGTATCAGGTGCCTCCTTGATGTAAATGCCATTGTTTTGAATTATCCATTGTCTGGTGAGAACCAGTTCCTGGAAAAAGGCTCGACCTTCATGCAGGAGATTATCCTTGATCAGGCGGCTGTTTCGTGCATGAAATCCCCAGAAGACGGAAAGGATAACCAGGCAGATAACAACGGAGATAATGCCGACATATTTTTTGACGAATTTGCTGCCGGATAAGTGGTGGGATCCGGGCAAGGATGCAGAATGGTCAAAGTCGTTATGGGTCATAATAATAAGACACTTGTTTTGCCAGCTCCCGGCGAGGGGTTGTCTTTTGAGGTGTCACCGGGAGTAAGACCTGATTGATTTTATTTAATATTATACCAGAAATAATTACTAATTACTGTTTTTGGGCTTAATAATTTTTTATTTAAAATATCTTGGTCGGTAGGATGCTGACAATTCTTGACAGTTCTGATCCCAAATTGATATGTTTAATAATTGGTCCATTGTTAATAATTAGCTGATTTTGTTTTTATATAAAGTCCAGGCGGGTTTATGGCGAGAACGGCAATATTTAAGGATGATCTTTTTTTAGAGCATAATTCTGGGAGGGGGCATGTTGAGTCCCCAGATCGTCTTGCTGCAATATATGATCGCTTGACCCGGGCTGATTTTAATGAGAATGTCTTTTATCCGGCCTTTGAGCCGGCGTCTCTTGAATTGTTGGCCTTGAATCATTCTGCCAGTCATATTGCGAGAATTGAGGCGACGGCCGGGCAGCATTTTGTGCAGCTTGATCCCGATACGCAGGCTTCAGCTCAATCTTATGATGCAGCCTCTCTGGCAGTCGGGGCCGCCGTTAGCGGCACCCGGATGATCATGGCCGGCGAGGCTGATAACGGTTTTGTTTTGGTTCGCCCCCCAGGGCATCATGCCGAAGCTGATCGGACCAGTGGATTTTGTCTGTTTAATAATATCGCGGTGGCGGCCCATTACGCCATTAAAGAGCTGGCAGTAAAAAGGGTGTTGATTGTTGATTGGGACCTGCATCATGGCAATGGCACTCAGAATTCTTTTTATGATACTGACCAGGTCTTTTATTTTTCCTCTCATCAATTCCCCTATTTTCCTGGGACCGGCAGTATCCTTGAGGTGGGAGAGGGAAAGGGGGAAGGGTTTACGATCAATGTGCCTTTGCCGGGTGGCCATGATGATATGGCTTATGCGGCGGTGTTTAATGAAATTCTGGTACCGTTGGCCAGGCAGTATAAGCCGGAGCTGATTCTTGTCTCGGCCGGCTTTGATATCTATCAACGGGACCCTTTAGGGACGATGGCGGTTTCTATTAACGGATTTGCTTATCTGGCCAAGGTATTAAATAATCTGGCTTTGGAGCTTTGTGCAGGTCGGCTTTTGCTGGTCTTGGAAGGAGGCTATAATCTGGAGGGTCTTGGTGACGGGGTAATGGCTTGTGTCGCTGAGATGTCGGGGCATGGTTCGGTTCTTGACCCTGAAATCGGCGAAAAATTGGCCCAGGCTAAAGGTCAGAACGGAAGCATGGAGCAGGCCATAATCAATCAGGTAAAGAAGATAGCAAAAAATTACTGGGCAATTTAAAGCTGAGTTGGCCCGACATTCGGGCCAAACGAAACTTATGCCCTTGCGGTATAAAGCTGAGTTGGCCCGACATTCGGGCCAAACGAAACTTATGCCCTTGTGGTATAAAGCTGAGTTGGCCCGACATTCGGGCCAAACGAAACTTATGCCCTTG
>JAHJIY010000030.1 GCA_018823175.1 Pseudomonadota bacterium | reverse complement strand
GTTGTTTTTGATCTTTCTCCGGTATGGTAAGTTTAGGTTTGCGTCCTCTCATATTCACTATCCTCCATGCTAAGGTTGATGAGGAGTAGTGTAACGCAAAACCGAGAATATGTAACGATAATTTTAGAACAAAATACTAGTGAGTCTACCCGATCATGTGCAGAGTTGGGAGCCGCCGGAACTTTAAAATCAACCCATAAGGGTATTCCAGTACTCGACCTGATCTTTGGTCTTTTCCATGAGCGCAGAGGTATCGCCTTCGATTTTAATGGCGTTTATCTTATCGCCCTGAACAATCGCGTTTACCACCACCATGTCCTTTTCGCTCTCCACCACCCCGAAGACCGCATGCTTGGTATCAAGCCACGGACAAGGCACATGGGTGATGAAAAACTGACTGCCGTTGGTGTCCGGCCCGGCATTGGCCATTGAAAGGATGCCGGGACGATCATGCCGGAGTGTCTGATCAAATTCATCCTCAAACTTATACCCCGCATCCCCGGTCCCGGTGCCTAGAGGACAACCACCCTGAATCATGAAATCTGCAATCACCCGATGAAACTTAAGACCATTATAAAAACCACGATTCACCAAATTGACAAAGTTAGCAACCACATAGGGCACCTTGTCGGCAAAAAGTTCAAGACGAATTTCCCCCTTACTGGTATCAAAAACGGCGATAATACTCATTTCAACCTCTCAAGTCTTTTTTTATACCACAACGATAAAAGACACCTGAACAATCAAATGCCCTCAGATTCAACCTTTTAAACTTTATTATACCACAAGGGCATAAGTTTCATTTGAGCAGACAAGCTACTCAATTCAGCTTTAACATCCAGCCCTGTAATTGCCAACCAGAATTTACGAACAACTAAAACAGACCAAGACCAGACCCGCAAGTCATACAACCAAGCTATAAGTCAAAAATCTAAGGAATGATAATGAAGATCTGTCCGGTCGGAAACTGGAGGTCAACAAAAAGGAGTGCACCCTCATCCCTGCTCCCCACAAGAGCGAACATAATCTTTCCGATAAATCTTCACAAACCAGGCGGAACTGGTTTATCGACTCCCGGCAGACCATGATCCGCCAAGCCTCGGGCACAATCTCCGGCGCTTTCGGACAAGGAGCCGCGCCTGTACAAATCAGATGAACCGGATCTTGATGTTTCCGACCTGGATCACATCCATACTGCGGAGTCGGCGTGACCCCGTCAGCTTCTTGCCGTTAACCATGGTTTTTTTGCCAAACCCGGCTTCATGGGTGACAATATAACCTTCTTTTCGATAAACAATTGAGAACTGTGTTGCCCCAACCAACAAACCGGATAACCGCAAATCACTGGCCGGATCTTTACCGGCCTTGATCTGCGATTTCCCCTCCAGTGAAATTTTAGACGGTGACGCATCACCCTCCAGCACCGTTAATTTACAATCCGTCCTGACCGGATTTTTGTTGATACCAACCTGACTTTGCTCGTACACCCCGCTAAGATAATGAGTTTTATCCAGGGTATCATGATTTGCGTCAACCGAAACTACTGACCTGGACTCCTCTTCATCAGTCAGGTATTCAACCGGTTTCAGTGTAAATTTACTAAGATCAAGCCGGTCAGTTTTTTTAATCAGGGTCGAGGCAACAATCTTTTTACCATTTACCCTCGTGCCGTTCATACTATAAAGGTCGGCCAGAAAATATTCTCCATCCTTCAACTCAAGGGAGGCCTGTTTCCGTGAAAGTGCGGTGTTATCAATAACGACATCAGCTTTTTTGCCACGCCCGATTGTCAGACACTCCCCTTCACTTATCATGAAGCGCTTAACAATCTTCTTTTTGTATATTACCACCCACTCTTCCATCTGAAATCCTGTCGATCAACTTTAACTATGGTATCCGCAGATTTATTATCCGCAAAATAAACGGGAAACAGATATCACCTTGCCCGACCTTATCATTACACCAATCCCCCTCACCTTTCAACTTTTCCCGCAAGATAAAAGCTTACCGCATAAACCAGCAAAAGCAACGGATAACCCGTAATCTCAAGTTAACAGGACCTTCACTGCCAATCATTTTTTGTCCTTAACCGAACAAAAACACTATCTCTGCAAAAAGTAGTTGTTTTTCTGAGATTTTCGGCTATAATCTTTTCCATCGTTGTGTAGTCACTATTTGTAGTTCATGAATTACGGAAAAGCTAGCCGCACAATCCTCAAGAAAGAGGGAGTGCGGTTTTTTTGTTTGGACTCGATGACTATCAGCCGGTTTATATCTTATTCACCGGCATTATTTAAGTGGTTCACAAAGAACCACAGCACAAAGGAGTAGTACAAGATGAACGAAGGTACAGTAAAATGGTTTAATGATGCAAAAGGTTTTGGTTTTATCGAGCAAGATGGTGGCAAGGATGTATTTGTCCATCATTCCGCAATTCAATCCGAGGGTTTCAAATCCCTGACCGAAGGCGCTCGAGTGACCTTCAACGTTGTCGACGGCCCGAAAGGACCTTCCGCCGAGAATGTTGTTCAACAGTAAAAACTGATCTCTACCATTAAAAAGACCCCGCATAATGCGGGGTCTTTTTTTGCCACCGTGTCTTTTAATGCCTTAATGACTGTTTTCCTTTTTTAATCGCATAAAATTTAAAAAACAAAACAATCCCAAAGTATTAACCTTTAAGATCAAGGCACTTATCCAGTTCATCTGGATCAAGCCAAACAAGAAGCATTAATAAGGACAAAATTATGGCCAAACCAAACTATTCATTTGAAAAACGCCAGAAAGAATTGGCAAAGAAAAAGAAAAAAGAAGAAAAAAAACAGCGCAAGCTTGAAAAACAACAAAGCCCGAACGAAGGAAATGAAAACCCTGCGCCACAGGAAGGTTAAATTTATTTAGTGCCTTCCATAAAAATCAGACTGTAATTATCCCTGATTACTGTTTATTTTTAAGCGTTTTACAAGGCATATAATTAATATTGAAGCAATTCCTGCTGTAAGTCGTGCTATTGCACAAAGATATTGTTTACCCCCAGCAAACGTTGCTTCATGGAGTCCAACCAGAAAAATGGCCGTAAAGTTCTGCCCGGACAATTGATTACACAGATCCATATATCCGGCGCCCTGATTTCCATAAATTTCAACAAACCATTTTGCCACACGCGGTATTACTGTGGCTTTTTATTGTAAGGACAAGACCATGATCACTGCAACCGATGTTGCCCTCTCCTATGGCAAGAGAATCATCTTTCAGGACGTCAATATCAAATTCACTCCGGGCAACTGCTACGGACTGATCGGCGCAAACGGCGCCGGCAAATCAACCTTTCTCAAGATCCTGTCTGGACAGTTCGAGCCTGATCGGGGCCAGATCAGCAAAGGCCCGAGACAGCGCATCGCCATGCTCAGCCAAGACCAGTTTGCTTTTGACGAATTCACTGTTTTCGATACCGTGATCATGGGCCACAAGAAACTCTACAAAGTGATGGCGGAACGTGAAGCCATTTATGCCAAGACTGATTTTAACGATGAAGACGGCATCCGTTCCGGAGAACTGGAAGCTCTCTTCGGCGAAATGAACGGCTATGAGGCGGAGGCAGAAGCCGCGGCTCTGTTAAACGGCATTGGCATCCCGGAAGATATGCGTTTGAAAAAGATGAAGGAGCTTGACGGCACCGAAAAGGTGCGAGTACTACTGGCCCAGGCCCTATTCGGCAACCCGGATATCCTGCTGCTGGACGAGCCCACCAACCAGCTGGACATAAAAACCATCAACTGGTTGGAAGATTTCCTCTCCCGCTTTCAAAACACCGTGATCATCGTCTCCCATGACCGCCATTTCCTCAATCAGGTCTGCACTCATGTGGCAGACATCGATTTTGGCAAGATCAAGGTTTACGTCGGCAACTACGACTTCTGGCTTCAGGCCAGCCAGCTCCATTTCCAACAAAAAGAAAATGAGAGCAAGAAGGTCAATGCCAAGGCGGATGAACTCAAAGAATTCATCCAGCGTTTCAGCTCCAACGCCTCCAAGGCCAAGCAGGCTACTTCTCGAAAAAAGCTGCTCGAAAAGCTCACCATTGAAGACATGCCGATTTCTTCCCGTAAATATCCCTACATCGTTTTTAATCCGGAACGGCCATGTGGCGATGTCATTCTGGAGATCAAAGATCTTTCCAAGGAGATCGACGGAGTTTCCATGTTCAAGGGCCTGACGCTCACGGTTAACAAGGGCGACAAAATCGCCTTTGTCGGAACCAACAGCCTGGCCAAAACCACCCTGTTCCAGATTCTGGCCGGGGAGCTTGAACCGGACACCGGCAGCTTCCGCTGGGGGGTGACGATCAGCAACTCCTATTTCCCGAAAGAAAACAGCTCTTATTTCAGTAATGAAGAGCTTGACCTGGTCGGCTGGTTGCGACAGTATGCTCCTCCCAAGGAGGGTGAAAGTTTTGTTCGGGGTTTCCTGGGCAAAATGCTTTTTTCCGGAGAAGAGGCAATGAAAAAGACCTCGGTGCTCTCCGGGGGCGAAAGGGTGCGCTGCATGCTCTCCAAGATGATGCTTTCCGGCGCCAACGCACTCATTCTCGATGAACCAACCAACCATCTGGACCTTGAGTCAATCACCTCATTAAATAACGGGCTGATCGCTTTTTCAGAAATAGTGCTCTTTGCCTCCCATGATCATCAATTTGTCTCCACCGTCTCAAACAGAATTGTCGAAATCACCCCGGACGGGATTCTCGACGTGATGATGGACTTTGACGATTACCTAGCCATGAAGGAAGCAAATCCTGCCGGCGAAAACGATACTCTGGCCAGCCAGGCTGCCTGATCAGGCAGATAGATTAGAGGATCAAGAACTAAAGAAACAGATTTTCCCTCTGGGGCCGGAAAAAGCTCCGCGTTTCTGATCCAGATCAGATATAGGAAAAGGGTTTGCGAGATAATTCTCCCAAACCCTTTTTTTGTTTCCAGCCTCGGCGCCGATCAATTTACTTATTGATTACCCCCGCGCCAGCCAACTCTCTTATTATATCTGAAGCAATGGATAAGAAAAACTCCAGACCCTGATTGATTTTCAGGGGACAACAGTCAACTCATCAAGGATTGCAATCAGGTTCTCCCCGGTCCGGAAGTCCTCGTTCATACGAACCACCCCATCCTTATCGATGACCACGGTTGTGCCCATGGTCCCGTTGAATATCCCGGTCATCACCTGGCCGGGATCAGCCGCCACCAGGAAGCCACTGTTGGCAAAGCCGCTTTCCTGCTGGGCAGACCTCGTGTTATCGAGGGATCCGCTCAAATAATCGACCGCCAGATAATTAATCGACTGCTCACTAAACCGAGCCATGACCTCAAACTGGATAAGGTCCATGTGCACGGCGCAAACCGGGCACCACATGGTGAAGTAGATCACCGTGGCTTCCGATTCCTCGGCCATGCCCCGGAGATGGTCGGCCAGAATAAAGACCTCATTATCCGTGGTCGTCACCGAAAAGTCCGGGGCAAGATTGCCCGGACTGCCGCCGACCTCCCCGACCGTGACCTCACTACGCTTATCTTTATCTGATGGGAACAGATCATCTTCGGTGCCGCCGCCGCAACCGGCGATGACCAGCGTGAGGAGCAATAAAAAAAATCCGGTCCGTTGCTTAATAAAAATCATGACGAACCCCCAAGGAAAAAACATCGGTGGCCGGAGTATTACTCCCCCAGCCGCTGGCCGGTCTGCTGGTCTGCCAGCCAAGATTCAAGGCCCAGTCATTACCAAAAGACAGCAGGGTCGAACTCAGTCCCACGGCCCTTTTGCGCAGGCCGCTGGCCTCATCCCGCACCCCATCAATCTCCGCCTCAGCCTCCCAACGATCACTTAAACTGGCGGTGACAATCAGGGTCATGCCGCTGGTCATCTGCCAGGGCAGATCCCAGGTGTATCCGAGGGCAAGTGAACCGTTAACCGTGCGCCCCAGTTGCTTGCTGTACGGCTGGACATAGGTCCCGTATTCCCGGTTGATCTCGCGGCTGAAATGATACCCGACCCCGCCGGAGAGGATTACACTCCAGGGGAAGACGGTCTTCTCGACCATCAAATTTAGGTCGGCCCGATAAAAACCACGACCGGTGATGTCGAAACTGTTTTCCACCTCATCATAGGGCGAAACACCAGTCGGGATCAACAGACCACCTCCCAGATAGACCGTCGGTTTCAGGTCCTGCAGTCGGCTGATTCGGGTGACACAGGTCGGTGCCTTGAATGTTTCGTAAGTCACTCCCAGCGTCATATCACCCAGACCATTGGTCGATGAATCAACAGCCGCATAGCTATTATTGTTCCAGACGTAAGGCAGACTAACCGAACCCTGCCAGTCCGTCCCCAGACGTTGGGCGATTCCTAATTCGACCCGGTACTGGGCCAGATCAGAGCCGGGAGGATCGGCATGCCACGAACTCTGCTTATCATAATAGCCATCATACTTCTCGATCGCCGTATTTAAAGAAACAGCCGCGCGACCCGCTTTCGGCACGATCAGGGTGGAGCCACCACCGCCGCCGCAACAGGAGCCGGCCCACGCCTGGGAGGGAATAGCAACAAAAATCCCCGCCAGAATCAGGGCCGTAATATTTTGGAAGGACATCTTCATCTTAAGGGGTCATGGTGAAGGAGGCCGGGTCGCCGCCCGCCTCGCCGTTGCCGGTTTTCTCCACCCCGTTAACAAGCAGCCGGACCAGAATCGTGGCGCTTTCGCCCTCAACCAGATCGGAAATGGCGGCTCCGACCCAGGAACCATTGCCGTCATCGACCATCTCTGTCCAGTTATTACCTCCATCAGTCGACAACTGCACGTTCATGGTGGTAACCGTCCAGCTCTGACCATTTTCGTCAGTCAAAACCTGTCCCGTAAAAAGGGCCGGATGATTCATTAACGATTCCCGGGTGGCAAGGAACAATTTCAAGATATGGTTACCGGTCTCGCCGCTTAGACTGTTTTTAAACAGATAATAGGACCGGACCGAAGCGGGCTGCCCCATCATCCCGGCAATCTTGTCATTGGCATCCTTCAGGGTGGCCCGGGTGGTATCGCCCATCGCCATCGTCACGTTGGGATAAAAGGTGGCGGCTTCATCGTTGACCGTGGCCTGCAAACTCCAGTAGCCGGCCGAGACGCCGTTCATCATGGAAGCCATCAGATAATAAACCGTGCATTGATAAACCCCGTCACCCATCTCGGTGACACTATCGACCGGGGTGCCATGGCTCATGGTGGCCATGGTCATGGTCGCCTTGAGATTCAGGGTGGCGCCGGTCACCGGTGCAGCGGTTACCAAGTCGGTGACCTTAAGTGAAAACACGGTCTTGCCCTGCATGGCCCCCATCATCCCGGCCAGATATTCGATTTGATAGCTCTCAGTCTCGGCAACCGTGGCAAAGGGCAAGGAGCCCAGTTGATCAGCGGCCATGCCCATCCCTTTTCCCTGTTCGATCAGACAGCCGGCAAAGTGATTAGCGGTATCGCCGGTCAATTCCATGATGGTTGCACCCTCGCCGTCCAGATCCCCATCCGCCAAGTCTTCGCTGATCGCGGCCAGCAGGTCAAACTGGTCCGCCGGGGCATACCCAAGATCGGCAGTCAACCGGCTGAAGGCCCCGGTCCGCAGACCGGCAAGATTCTGCTCGTCGGTGCCGTCGCCTTGCAGGTTCGGTTCAATCGCAAGATCGGGGGTAAAACCAAAAGCCCCGGCAAATGCGGCCTCGGCCTCGGTCTGACTGAGTCCGGCCCGGATCATCCCCCGCACCACAGTAGAGCCCGGGGTTAGATGAATTTCGCTCCCCAGGGTCAAGGTGTTCATGGCAAGATAGGCGCTCATCGTCCCGGCGCTGGTCGGCTCGCCGGTCGCCTCATCGATAAAGGTCCCGCCGGTGCATTCCATAACCAGATCTTCGCCCAGACGGTCATCCGGGATATCGACCGAGTAACTACCCTGGCTGGTCTGCACCGGACCGGCCACCACATTGCCGGTAAGATCCAGAACACTCAAACTGCCTCCGTCAACCGCCCCAGCGGTCACCGTGCCGGTAACGCTGGTTGTCGTCTCGGGTACCACACTGGAGCTGGAACCACTCCCGCCACATCCGGCCAACAGCAAACCGGCCAGGACAAGAGAGAGCAGAATAAGTCTTGAAGTAGATCGTACATCCATAATTTAGGTTCCTCCTCGAAATTTTCTAAATAAGAATCAACAGGGAAATTACAAACTGAATTACCTTAAAAAATCAGAGTTCCGCCTCGACCTTCGCCAGAACCTGGGTAAAGGTCATGACTGTGCCGCCATATTCCGCGCCAAAGTTTTCGGCCTTCTCTTTCGAGGCAAAAGCTATTTTGGAGACCGCGCTCATCGTCCCCCTAGCGGTGGACCCAACCAGATAAAAAGCCTGGTCGGCGGCAATCATGGTCTCCGGTTCCAGATAGACGGCAACCTTGACATTTTGCGGCGCTTCCTGGCTTTGCCTGGCAACTACCGCCACACACTGGATCGAACAAACATGGTGCTCACGAGACAAAAGGTCGAAGGAGTACCGGGTCCTTGCCCACATATTAAGTTTCATCCCACAGTTCTCGCAACGACCATGCTTGGTATAAACATGCGGGGTGACGATGGGATGGGCGACATCCGGCACCTTGCCCGATCCGCTAAAAACAACGGAGGCCGGCCAGACTACCGACAGAAGTAACAGCAAGGCAAGACCGGCCCTGATCAGACCATAAGGTATAAGGACATTTGCAGACTGAGAAGAAGGCATAAGAGATTTCTTTATCCGGATGAATTATAGCTTGGTGATCCCGCCGTTTTCGAGAATCACAAAGACATGAATATGTTGTACCTAAACAATATCCTATTAATAACCGGTGACACAATGTGGCACAATGTGACATATTGTCGCACCCTCGGCAGGCCTAAAAATCAGACAATTTCCATAAAGTGCGGAATAATTGCCTGTTCTTTTAACCCATCATTTGCCTTGCTGACTACAAATATTTCGATGGACGCCCACCTGAAACAATACGTAGAATGATTTAGAGATAAACGTTTGGGGTGAAAACCCTTAAAGGAAACGATCATCTTTTTATACTACCCTTTGTTTTGTTGCTGGAAAAACGGGGAAATAAGTGCTAAAGGCTCTAACGAAAAGCTGATCGGTTTTAATAAATTCATACTGTCACAGGGAGAAAGCCCTGCCCGTGACCATGACAATAATCCGGCCCGGCCGGATACGGTGAACACATTTTGGCCAGGAAACAAACCAGACCCAATCGTGATAATACTCAAAGCCAACCGGCAAAAAGCGAACCTTTACGCCCTGCCCGCCAGCCGGCAAAAGAATCAAGACCCGGCAAGGTCACCCGGCCAGTAAAGGACAAACCGGCAGCCGACACCAGGCCAACCGAGGTAACCTTTGCCGGTCTGCTCAAGCCGCTCATTGCCAAAGCAACCCGGCCACAGGACTTGGCAAATGTGCAGAGTTCACCGCTGGCCCATCTTGATTACCCGGAGGAACTACGAATCAAGGATCAGGCCCTTGCTCAGTTCTGGAAACATTTTCAGCTCCCGGGCCAACCGGAGCCAATCATTTCCTCACCCAAACCGCGCCACTACAAGACCACCTCGAAACGCAAAACAATCCTGCGAGGCAACACCCTCTACCTGCTGTTGAAAGACCGGAAGCTTCGCGCCCAGGAAAAATTATGTGAGGAATCACCCCTGGAACCTCAGGAACATGGCCGGATTTTCGCATTCCTCCAGAAAAAAATCAGCGAACCGGCCTTCAAGCTGGTGGCCGGTCATCTCAACTACTTGATTATCCGCGGCAGTTACAAGGAACATTGCGTGATCTTTAACGTGGACGCCTTAAATGGTCCCCTGGTCCGCAAGCTGAAAATTATTACCGAACATCTGCAGAAATTATCATCAAAAATTACGGCCGCTTATATCTACATGGCCCCAGACGAGTCTGATTATTATCTTGAGGACCGCCAGCCCTCTGACCTCATGCAGTTTAAAAAACTGTTCGGCAAATCAGACCTGGTGGTTTCTTACCATCAATGCCGCTATTCTTATCACCCCACCTCATTTTCCAAGGACAATGAGGCAATGGTGCCGAAGTTGCTTGCAGTGACAAAAGAACTGCTTGCGCCCAAATCCGGCGAGTATCTGCTTGATCTGTATTGCGGATACGGCCTGTTCAGCCACTTCCTGGCTCCTGGTTACAAGCAGGTATTAGGAGTCGATGTTGAAGGTCCTTCGATCCGGGCCGCCATCGCAAACAAAAGATTCAACCCCGGCTCCGGAAAAGCCCGATTCCTGGCCCACCGAATCACCGAGCGCAATGTAGAAGAGATCCCCTTCCCTGCTCACCATGCCCCTGAATCAATTATTCTTGACCCGCCCCGCCATGGTCCCCAGGACAATGTGATTGCCGAACTGGCCCTGAGAAATCCGCGTCAGGTGCTCCTTATCCACTGCGGGGTCGACCAGACCACTTCCTCCATCAAGCAATGGAAACAGTGCGGCTATCAGGTAACCCGCATTATCCCCCTTGACATGTTCCCCGGTTCGGCCAACCTTGAGGTGCTTATTCTGTTCACCGCAAGCAAGATGCAAGATTAACAATCATCTTTTACCGGCTTTTGTTTATTCTGATTTTTTCTCGCCTTTTTATCGCGAAACCAAACCATGGACCCCAAAAGCATAAAAAATACAGCCAGAATCGGGGCTATTTTAATTGAGGATATCGTAAAATCCACCGGCAATTCTTTGCCATCTAAAAAAGCAGGAACTATATATAAAAATATAACATAGCAAAATGTGGCCAAAAGAAAACTGAACCACCATGGCAGACGGAAAAAACTTTCGACAATTCCCCCGTTTTCTTTTGGCGGTTGACCACTTTCGCTTGAGTATTTCAATCTGGGCATATACCATTAACTTCCTTTAATTCCCCGGAATTGGGAACCGCTTTATCATTAAAAAAGTAACCACTGCCGATTTTTCCATATCCAGACATCCTAACCAATTTAAGCGCCCGACACAAGGAGAAGATATATCCTCTGTTTACCACCGAGGATATAAAAGAGCTTATATTCCCGAACAAGAATCGGGATATATTTCTCTACATTTTTAACATGGCCAAAATACGCTTTTCGACATATTATAGGGCATGATTTAGAATATACCTGGGGTCATAATCAGAATAATCTTCGCTTGCGGTCTAGACCAGTCGCCAACATCCAGAAAGAGGGCAATTCGTCGTGTCGACAATTTTTTTTAGAAAAATTTTCCTGGTCCTGATGATCGGAGCTGCCGGCTGCCTCTGGCTTCTGTATAGCATCCTGCAAAAGCAGGGGCCACAAGGTGAAACAGCCAAGCAAGGAAAGTCAGCCCCGGTTGAAGTCACCTCGATTCAACGCGGCCCGATCTCTTTACAAAGAACCTTCAACGGATCCCTGGAGGCCCGGGCCGAGTTTGTGGTCGCCCCGAAAGTCGGGGGTCGGATCGTAAGTTTGACCGTTAATCTGGCCGACCCAGTGGAAAACAACCAGGTTGTCGCCGAACTTGACAATGATGAATATGTGCAGACCGTGGCCCAGGCCAAAGCTGATCTGGCGGTGGCCAGAGCCAACATGATTGAAGCGGAGAGTGGCCTGGAAGTAGCCAACCGCGAATTTGAGCGGGTCAAAACCCTACAGAAGCGAGGAGTCGCCTCCGAAGCCCAGTATGATGAAATAATGATGAACCAGTCAGCCAAAAAGGCTCAATTTGCGGTTGCCACCGCCCAGGTGACCAGGGCCGAGGCCCTGCTGGAAACCGCCAATATCCGGCTCGGTTATACCAAAGTCTCAGCCAACTGGGCCGATGGTGATAAAAAACGGTTCGTGGCCGAGCGGTATGTCGACGAAGGACAGACGGTTTCGGCCAACACCCCGCTGATCCTGATCGTTGAACTCGACCCGATCACCGGTCTTATTTTCGTCACCGAACAGGATTATGCCCAGATGCAAACCGGGCAGACCGCCAGATTGACGACCGACGCCTATCCCGGCGAAATATTTAAGGGACGGATTGACCGGATCTCTCCCGTTTTTCAGCAGGCAACCCGCCAGGCCAGGGTTGAACTGACCATCGATAATCCGCAGCATCGGCTGAAGCCGGGGATGTTCATCCGAGCCACGGTTGAACTGGCCAGCCAGGCCGAGGCCGTCATTATTCCGGAACAGGCCCTGGTTCTCAGAAACGATCAGACCGGCGTTTTTATCGTCAATGAAGACAAGAAAACCGTCTCCTGGCGGCCGGTTGTGGTGGGCATTCGGGAAGGAGACCGAGTCCAGGTGGAAGGCCAAGGACTCACCGGCCGGGTAGTCTCTCTGGGCCACCAGCTGGTCGACGATGGCTCGCCGATCAACATCGCCGGTGACGAACAACCCGGTGCTGCTCCGGCAATAAAGGCAGACCGGCAATGAACCTCCCCAAGTTCAGCGTCAGGCGACCGGTGTTCACCACCATGGTCACCCTGATCATCGTCATCATCGGTACGGTGGCCCTCAATCGTCTGCGAATCGACCTGCTCCCCAACATCGAACTGCCGACCCTGACGATCAGAACCAGTTATGAAGGGGCCAGCCCGGAAGTTATGGAACGGCTGATCACCCAGATCCTCGAGGAGATTATTGCCACCGTCCCAAGCATTGAGGAAATAACCTCGCAATCATCCGAGGGCAACAGCAGTATCCGAGTAAATTTTGTCTGGGGCACCAATATCGACACCGCCGCCCTCGACGTCATGTCCAAGATTGAGGACGAGATCAACGAACTACCCGAAGATATCGTCCGGCCCAGGGTCAGAAAATACGATATCGGCAGCTATCCGGTGGTGGTGCTCGGCATCTCAAGCGATCTTGACCCGGTGGAGCTGACCCAGCTGATCGAAGACCAGATCCGCTATCGGTTCGCCCGCATTCCCGGGGTGGCCCAGGTCGATGTCTGGGGTGGATTCAACCGGGAAGTCCGGATCGAACTGGACCCGGACCGGGTCAACGCTCTGGGGATTCCAATGGACCAGGTCCTGCAGGCGATTCGCAACGCCAACCTTGACCTGCCGGCCGGCAAGATCGAACAGGGCCGCTTCGAAGTCACCCTGCGGGCGCCGGCTCAATTCATCAATCTTGACCAGATCCGCGACACGGTGATTATGGAAAAAAACGGCGCCACCGTCTCCCTGCGCCAGATCGCGACCATCAAAGACACCTACGAAAAACTTACCCGCGTAATCCGGGTTAACGGCAAGCGCGGCATTCGGGTGGCGATCCGCAAGCAGGCCGATGCCAATACGGTAGAGGTTGCCAAACAGATCCTGGCCGAAATCGACGCGGCCAACGAATCTTTCCCGCAGATCAGGATCGTGCCGGTGGTCAATCAAGGCAATTTCATTGAACGGTCAATCGCCAACGTCGTAAAGTCGATATTCTACGGCGGCGGCCTGGCCCTTCTGGTCTTGCTTTTTTTCCTGCGCAATATCCGTAGCACCCTGGTCATTTCCCTGGCCATCCCGATCTCGGTCATCGCCACCTTCGCCCTGATCTATTTCGGCGGTTTCACCTTAAACCTCATGACCCTTGGCGGTCTGGCCCTCGGGGTCGGGATGATGGTCGACAACTCCATCGTCGTCCTGGAAAATATCTTCCGCCGCCGCGACGAGGCAGGTGAATCCGCCGAGGAGGCGGCAGTCCAGGGCGCAATTGAAGTCGGCCCGGCGATTATCGCCAGCACCATTACCACCCTGGTAATTTTTCTGCCCTTGATCTTTGTCCGCGGCGTCTCCGGCATTCTGTTTCAGGAACTGGCTTATGTAATCATTTTTTCGCTGAGCTGTTCACTGCTGGTGGCGCTCAGCCTGATGCCGATGCTTGCCTCCAAACTGATAAAACTGCCGGGCCAGGAAGAAAAAAAACGCAACCGATGGCTTGAGAAACTAGCCTCCGCTTCGGAGAATTCAACTCGAAAACTCAATGATCGATACCATGAACTGCTCAATCTGGTTCTGAATAATCGATGGCGCACGGTATTTGCCGCCACCGCCGCCCTGGGCGTAAGTCTGCTTTTGTTGCCCTTTATCGGCACCGAGTTCCTGCCGCCCAGTGATGAGGGAGAGGTCCGGGTCACCGGCGAGATGGAAATCGGCACCCGCCTTGACCTGGTAGACCGGCAAAGCCGCATGATGGAAAAGATTGTCGCCGAGGCAGTGCCGGAGGCGGTGTCGTCGGTCGTTACGGTCGGCTCCACGGGATGGCGGGCCAACGCCATCTCGCGGGGCGAGATCACCCTGTCGCTGATGCCGAGGGCGGAACGGACAAGATCAAATGTGGAAATTGCCGAAGATCTTCGTAAGCGAATGGCCGGTAAAATTCCCGGCATGAAAATCCGCACCCGTGCTCCCCAGGGCCAGTTCCTGCTGGAACGACTTCTGGGCGGCGACGAGGGGTTGACCGTGGAGATTCGAGGATTTGACCTCCAGAAGCTGGAACTCCTGGCCGAGCGGGTCGCAAAAGAAATTGCCTCCGTCCCCGGCATTACCGATGTCGAAACCAGTAATCTGCTGGCCGGCATTCCCCAGCAGGAAATAAGCATTGACCGGGCCAAAATAGCAGATATGGGCCTGAGCATCCGGGACGTGGCCAAGATCATCGAAACCGCGGTAGCCGGCTCCAAGGCCGGAGAATATCGATCGGAGGGAAACTCCTACCGGATTTTCGTCCAGCTTAAAGACGCGGAACAGCGAGCACTGGACGAAATTCTCAATCTGACTCTGACTACTTCCAGGGGAGAACAGGTGGCGCTCCGCAATCTGGTAACCACCGAGGCGGGCCGCGGACCCATTCTGATCGACCGCAAGGACCAGCAACGCCTGGTGACAGTGCAGGCAAATGTCGCGGGCCGCGACCTCGGCTCAATTGCCGCAGAGACTCAAATCATACTCGACCAAATCTCCCGGCCGACCGGTTATGACCTGCAAGTATCCGGCAAATTCGAGGAACAACAGAAGGCCTTCAGGGAACTGATCGGCTCTCTGCTCCTGGCCCTGATCCTGGTTTACATGGTCCTGGCCTGCCAGTATGAATCCCTGCGCGATCCGCTGGTGGTCATGGTTTCCGTCCCCCTGGCCGCAATCGGCGTTCTGCTCATTCTGTTTTTGACCAAGACGACGCTTAATTTACAATCTTATATCGGCTGTATCATGCTGGGCGGCATCGTGGTCAACAATGCTATTCTGCTGGTCGACCAGGCCGGGCAACTGGTAACCGGCGGCATGCCGGTCCGGGAGGCGGTGGCCGAGGCCGGTCGGCGACGACTACGGCCAATTATGATGACCACCCTGACCACTATTCTCGCCCTGTTGCCGCTGGCCCTGGGGATTGGGGAAGGGGCAGATGCGCAGGCTCCCCTGGCCCGGGCAGTAATCGGCGGGCTCACCGGCTCGACCCTGATTACCCTGGTCCTGGTCCCGGCGGTTTATTCCCTTTTTCATCCGGAGTCGAAAAAAGTCACTAATGAATAAACGGATCACAAACAAACTTTTTGCAATATTGATCTTACTACTCTGCGGTTGCGCCCTCCCGGAACAGCTGCCCCCTTGCGAGGATAACATTCTTTCGAACCACGAATTGGCGCAGCTCAAACTAATCCTTGGCCCGAAAGACCCGGCAGCACAACAGCCAGCCGCCAGACGCTTCGAAAAAGGGACCGACAAACCCCTTGATCTTTCAGTCGAACAGGCCATGGTCCTGGCGCTGCAAAACAACCAGGACCTCCGGGTCGGGCAAATCAACCCTTTGATGGCCGGCGCCTTTGAAAAGATCGAACGCGGGGTCTATGATCCGGAGTTCTTTGCCGAGCTTGAGTTTACCCGCGAGAAAAGAAATGAGCCGGACCAGAACGGCACGCTGACAGAAGTTGAAGAAGATGGTAATAATGCCGTCATCGGGCTAAGAAAAAAATTGACTTTCGGCACCACGGTTGAGGCCGCAGTCGAGCACGAGCTCATTGACGCAGACCGCGAGCCCCGGGCCGAGACGGCCCGCCTGGGGCTGAGCATCACCCAGTCTCTGCTCCGCGGCTTCGGCCCGGCGGTGAATCTGGTCAAAGTCCGCCAGGCCCGACTCAACACCACCGCTACCATTCATGAACTGCGCGGCATGACTGAGGCGCTGCTGGCCGATACTGAAACAGCATATTGGAATTACGTCCTGGCCCGGCAGAAGATCGAAATCTTTGAAAATTCACAGGCCATTGCCTTGCAGCAGCTTGACGAAATACGACAGCGGATCGAGGTCGGCATCCTGCCGAAGATCGAAGCGGCGGCAGCCCAGGCCGAAGTGGCCAGACGCCAACAGGCCTTAATCGATGCCCGCAGCCAACTGGAAGAAAAGCGACTCCGGCTTCTACGGTTGACCAACCCCGCAGGCGACGGACAACTTGATATTCCGATCAATGCCACCAGCCAGACCGCCATCGACCCGCAACCGATTACCGACCTGCATGACCGTCTGCAACTGGCCAGACAATCTCGCCCGGACCTCAATGAAGCCCGCCTGCGCCAGCAGCAAGACCGCCTGGAAACAATCACCACCCGAAACGGTCTCTTGCCGAAACTGGACCTTTTTATTTCCCTGGGCAAAACCGGTTACGGCGAATCATTTTCCGATTCCTTTCGCAAGATGGATGAAAACACCCATGATTATTCCGTCGGCATCCGGTTAAGCCATTTTATCGGCAACCGACAGGCCGAAGGTCGTGACCTGGTCGCCCGGGCCACCTGGCAACAGACCACCGAGGCCTTAAAAAATCTTGAACAGATCGTCGATCTTGACGTAAGACTTGCGGCAAACGAGGCCGAACGGACCAGACAACTGATCGCCGCGACCAAAGCAACCCGTATTCTGCAGGAAGAAACGCTGAAAGCGGAAAAAGAACGTTTTGAGGTAGGTGCCACCACCGCCCTGCTGGTCGCCCAGGCCCAGCGAGATCTACTGACCAGCGCTATCGACGAAGTCGAGTCCGTGGTAAATTATCGGCAGGCGCTCATCTCACTATATCTTGTTGAAGGCAGCCTTCTGGAACGGCGTGGCATTGAGCTTTCGAATTAACCTTATCCGTTTTTATTTACCATTTACACAAGACAATGGCCAAACGGCAGATCTGAATTTATGAGAGAATCACATTTTTTGCACACCTCTGATTCCGGGGATTACCTCCGGCATTTAACCCTCTAACCGACAAAATTAACCAGAGAAACAGGAAAACAAACAATGCCCATTGAAAAAATAAAAACAGCCGGCGACCAGATTGAGTCCCGCTGCCTGAAATGCAAGGTCGTAACCAACCATATCATCGTTGCGATGACCGGCGAAACCATCGCCAAGGTCCAATGCAATAGTTGCGGCGGCAGTCACAATTACCGACCACCGGTGGCGGAAAAGAAAAAGACCTCCTCCATCATGCGGCGGCGGGACGGCGCCCTGACCGTGAGCAACGCCGACAAGACCAAGGCGGAAAGAAACGCTACCCCACGCAAAAAGGTCGTCCGAGGGCGAGTTAATTTCGAGGCCCTGATCAAAGATCAAAATTTAGACTCCGCCATCCCTTACGCCATGGACGTCACTTTAACCGAGGGTAACCTGATCAAACACCCCACCTTTGGCTATGGGATTGTAATGGAGACTATGGCCCCAAATAAGGCACAGATCAGCTTCCAGGAACACGGTGCCAAAATCCTGATGTGCAAGTTGGGCTGACCGAGGGCGATGATTTTGAATTAAATCTCATGATAAAAACAAATAAACCGGAGACCACGATCACCATAGGAGTATTTTTTTTGCGAAACGAGGGGAAAAAATAGTATTATTTAAAGAGGATAATATTTTAAAAATGATCTCAGCGGATATGATTTCTATGAAAAAACTATACAGTCTGGCCCTTTTGACGATCCTGTTACTGACCATCACCGGCTGTAACGGCGGCAGTCATCATGACGGGCCTGTTTATGTCGCCGATATCTTTAGCGACCAATCCTCGGACGGTGATATCGCCTTTGACCCGGTCCGTCAGGTCTTCGCCATCACCAACGGCCCGAACACCCTGTATTTCGGCATCGACACCCAAGACCCCAACCTGCTGGAATACCGGGCCTTTCTTGACTTCCCCCTAGATGGCTCAACCGGTTCTGACGTTGTACCATCCAACGCAATAATTTTATCCGCCACCCTGGAAGTATTTGTCACTGAGGTAAGTTTCGCCCCGATCATCCCCACCATCATCGACCTGGTTCCCTATTCTCTATCCGGACTGCGAATTGGCGATTTCGATTCTCTGCCCCTGCTGACTAAAACCACAAATTTCTTTTCCTCGGATGAGGGAGCTATCGTCGCAATCGACATCACATCCCTAATGCAGGAAGCGCAAAGACTTGAACTTTCTGATTTACAGCTCCGTTTCATCCTTGATTTTGCAGTAAATACCGGCCTGGTCGGATTCGATGACCGACCAACTGTTTCCATCACGGCGCCGCGGCTTATCGTAGATTACGAATTTTGAACATCGCCCGATATTGCGCCATTTATGTCTGATACCACAAGGGTTCCCCAAGACTTTCTGCGGGTTGCCGCCTCGCAGAAAACTTCAATTTTAACAATTACCATCCCCACCAGCGAAAACAACGAAACAGGAAAATGGAAATAAAAGAGAGAATAACTTGTCTCTATTTACTCGTCACTCATCATTCGTCACTCGTCACTACTAAAAAACAACTCCCGGTTATTGGTCCGTTAAAAAGTTGAGGTTAAGACTTGACTATGACTAAAGGGGTGGGTAGTTAAATGGTATCGAAGAAGAAAAAAGCTCAATGATCAGGTCAGGAGTTACACATGGGGAATCCTTTTCAGGACAAGTTTCTAAAAGCCGGGTTGGTCAACAAAAAGCAGGTCAAAAAAATTGCGCACGAACACCGGATCAGTAAAAAACAGGACAAAAACAGCATCTCCACCGAGGCTACCAGCAAAATAGAACAGGAAATTGCCGCCCAAAAAGAGCGCAACAAGGAACTGAACCGACAGCACAATGAGGAAAAACAGCAACGGGAGCGGCTGGCTCAAGTAAGACAGATGATCGAGCAGAATCGTCTGCCGAAAGATGAGCGAGGTGAGGCATATAATTTTGTCGAAAAAAACAAAATAAAGAAAATCTATGTGCCAGCTGAAATAGCCGACCAGCTAAGTTACGGTCAGGCCGCCATTGTAAAATTTGGCACCGGCTATGAAGTGGTCCCGACCAAAACAGCCCGACAGATTTCCAGTCGAGATCCGGAAACCGTGGTAGTTTTACAGGAACAGGAAGAAGATCCGTCGGATAAAATCTGACAACATTCGTCGATCAGAAAGACTGAATCATAATAATAAATCGTTCAGCCTGGAGGATGAAATTAAAATGACTGACCAGAAAGGTAATCCTCGCATTAAAGCCATGATTCTTGAGGTCGTGGCAAATCAGATCAGAGAAAATGATCCCCCCGAGACCAAACGAACTTACAACCGTCTCATCCAGGAAGGCCATTCCGATGAGGATGCCAGATGTCTTATCGGTAGTGTTGTGGCGATTGAGGTCTTCGACATTCTCAAAAAAAAGGAGGCTTTCAATCTGACCGATTTCGTGCAGGCCCTCAACAATTTGCCGGAACTACCAATTGGCGAAATTGAGATATCCCCGGACAGTTGAAGACAGCTTTAAGCAAGCCAAATATCATTAATCTCAGGGATCAAAATGATGTTAAACCAAGCCTTTCTTATCATTAACAAAATGGTCCCCATAATTACCACGCAATTAATGACGGTTCAGTCGGTAGCAAAAAAAGAGCCCCGCTATCTGTGGTACATTTATCGATTTACAGATAACGGGGCCTGGTTCGAGATTCTCTGAGGGGATACAAACAGAGAAGCTCAAATTAACTGTTTATTAGCAAATTAGAATTTACAGGTCAATACCTATCTAAGATAAGGAGACCTTGAAAACAACAGCTGTTATATAAAAATGCCCCGTTATCTGCGGTTCATTTATCAATTTGCAGATAACGGGGCCTTAGCCTGAGACTTGCTTCGATCTAAAGGGAAATCTTAACAGAGAACTCCAAGCCAAAAATTATTTACCCTATCGCGGCCCAACCGACAAGATCTTTTCTTCCAAAAAAATACCGCCCTCAATCCCCGTCTGGTAATTAAAAAGGCCCCTTCATTATTAAATCATTCAAGTCCTTTCTGTTTTTATTTATCAGTCAAGGTATGAACCCCGTCCCAGTCTACTTCCGGCGGCGCTTGTTGGAAATCGCGACAACGGCCACTGAATACGGATGAAACCGGATCATTATATTCCGTTTCCAATTGAGTGAAGGCTGCTTTTGCCTCGGCGAAATTACCGGCCGAGTAAAGATCCATCGCATTCACAAAATGCCGGCAGAGCACCTCATTTTTTTCGTTTCTTCTCATCGGTTCAAAAATTGCCACCGATTCCTGTTTGCCTTTGACTCTGACCCGGTCCAGGCGACGAAGCAGTAACTCTTCGTCCAGACAATTAGCGGTAAATTCGCTGATAATCACCCGACAGTGATAGGTTTTACACAGTCCCTCCAGCCGGGAGGCAAGGTTAACCGCATCACCGATAGCGGTGTAATCAAAACGAACCTTTGACCCCATGTTACCGACAATACATTTACCGGTATTTACCCCCACCCCGACATCGATCTCGGGCAACCCCTGATCGGCAAAACTCCGGTTGATTTCATGAAGCTGATCCAACATTTCCAGGGCGGAGCGAACCGCACATCCCGCATGATTTTCAAGATCAAGGGGGGCATTGAACAATGCCATCATCGCGTCACCGATATATTTATCAAGCAGTCCCATATTTTTCAGGATGATGTTGGTCATCGGGTTATGAACTGCGGTGAGCATCTCAACTAACTGCCCGGGAGTTACTTGTTCTGAAAGGGAAGTGAACCCCCTGATATCCGAAAAAAGGATTGAGATTTCCCGTTCGGTACCCCCCAAGACCAGATGGTCCGGATTTGCCATGATCTCGCCGACCAGGGCTGGAGAAACATAAGAGGAAAAAGCCTTTTTCAGGGTGCTGGCCCGCCGCTCGGTAAAAAAGAAAGCGGTTGCCTCAAGGCTTGCGGCCAAAAGAAAGACCCCGGCCAACGGATAGAATTCATGGACCCACAGGTTATGGACGATATGGAGATAATTTGCCAGAACCAGAATAGCCCCCAACACCCCGAAATAACACAAAAACCTCAAGGTAAACAATCTGATCCGGCTGGCCAGAAAAATAAAAGCCAGAGCGAGAGCAATCAGCAGATAATCCAGGCCCGGCGCGCCATGCAGCATCTCATTGTTGAGCAGATTGTTCAGGGCCGTATAATGAATCCATACTCCGGGAATAACAGGGTCGACCGGAGTTGGTCGCAGGTCGAAAACCCCGGACTCGGTGATGCCGATCAAAACCAGAGCATCCTTGAAACGTTCCGGCCCGACCTTGCCCCTAAGCACATCAACCGCAGAAATCATCGTGGACTGCGCAGGATCATAGAAATTGAGTCCGAAATAATTCTCCTGCAGGCGGATCTCTCCCATCTCAAAATTACAGATCCCGTCCCGATCGAGGGTAAGCGCCGCCTGTCGGTTTCGATGAAAGCGGACCATCTGGATCGCCAGCGGCGGATAAAGATAACCGCGATAGGTAAAAACTAACGGGTAACGCCGATAAAGTCCGTCCAGGTCCGGCTCGGTGCTGAAAAAGGCGTGGGCCAGGGCCGCCTGGTCAATTTCGGGAATATTAAGTTCAGCCGCAGGGAACTCTTTGACCCCTGCGACCTCATCAAGCAGGGTGAAGTTGGAATAGGCCGAATCATGGAGAATATCAAGCTGCCCGGCGCTCATCTTCTGACTGGCGGTCGGTCGGAAAAAAAACCCGGTGATGACGTTGCCATTGTCCGCAAATACCTTGGCCAGTAATCGATCAGAGGCGGGATTGGTCGGCTCACTGAACACAATATCCAGACAGACAATGCTGGCCCCGGATAATTTACCGATCAGCTCGGCCATCACCTTTCTGTCCCAGGGCCAACGCCCGAGTTCATTAACCGAATGTTCGTCAATGGCAACGATCATGGTTGATGGGTCGGCTTCCGGTACCTTGCCAAGACCTGAACGAACCAGATATTTGATATCCTCGGTCAGCAGACTGAATTTCTGCACCACATCGATCTGGCGATAATAGAACCAGAAAGTGATGACGCCGACCAGGGCAAGGCAAAGACAACGAATCAGGATTTTATTATTTTTCATAAGCAGGCCATTATATTTTTTCAGTTGAGGCAACAATGGTGCAAATCATGGAGGGAGGGCATCGCCCTTCCCTATTCCGCAACTACCATGCTGAACCAAACCGGCATCTCCCGCCAGAATTATTTTTACCAGAAGAAAATTATTACAAAAAACCAGTAACATTAACCAGAATTATCCTCAACCATGAACCAGACTTTACAAGCAAGCCGGGAATATGCTAGAAATAGATCCGGACATCTGCTGATTCAACTGGTCAAACCAGCCCAACGATCGCAGGGGTAAATTATCAATTATTTTTCAGTGCGTCTCGCACTTAACTTTAACCTTAACTGGACTGCCTGAATGTATAAAATCATATCCGCCTTTATCATGCTGGCCTTCATCGCTGTCTTCAATCAATCCGCCCGGGCCACCGAGACCGCAGGTGAAATCGTCAAGATTGAGGGTAACGTCCTTCTTTATGCCAAAGATACGGTCCGAGGCAAGGGAATTACCCCCGGCTCAACTTTTATGGTCGGTGATTCGATCAAGACCAAACAGGACAGTTATGCCTTTATCCGGATGATTGACGGCTCCAAAGCCGTCATCAAGCCAGACAGTATCATGAAGGTTATCGCCATTGACCGAAATGATGTTGAGCAAGGCACCGTATTGTTTGAAATAAAAAAACAGGGCCGGGCCAAGGGGGTGACCATTAGCTCGAAAACGGTCACCATGGGAGTCAAGGGGACCCGATTCGGGGTTGTCGCCGATGATCAGGGCGTAGCAATTTTCCTCAAAGAAGGTCTGTTGGAAATCGGTTCCCTGTCGGGTGAATTCAAAAAACACCTCTCTTCTCTGAAGGATGAGATGCAGATGCTCGAGCAGCAATTGAAGAAAGATTTTGAGACCACAACCGAACAAATGAAAAAGCAGTTTGAGCAGGACAAGAAAGATATGCAGGCCGGTAATTACGAAATAGTCCGGCAATTCAATATGGAAAGCGGCAACGCGGTATCAATTCTTGGCAATGAGGCCAGAGACATCCAGATCCCGCCCAGCATGGAAGAAGACTTCAAACTCCTCGATACTTTCTAGGATGACAGATTCGGCCGCTAAGACCTTAAAAATCAAACCACCCAAGACCTATGGTCTCGCCATCCTATGGCCAATAATCAATTGTTAACAACAGGCGATCCCGAGACCGATCAAAGCGGACTCGGGATCACCGATCCTGAGTCATACAAATCCTAGAGAAAAAACACCTCAGGGGTCACCCCCTCATTCTGCGGCATCGACTTGCCGATATCGGCATTGATATAGGTGGGATCACAGATCGTAAATCTTGTACCATTCACAATGATCTGCTCCCCTTCCGGCTGGCTGAGCTTAACGGCGGTTGCCATATGGTTCGGGTAGTTGAGCAGAACGACCTTAAGCCCGAGCAGATTTTTGACCAGATAAGAAAAGAAAATGGCCCGGTCTTCGCAATCTGAATAGGGATAAAAGACCGTCTCCTCCGGGAACATGAATTTCTCCCGGTCGAACTGATCCTTGTCGGTTTTATACTCAAATACCTTCTGGCTGAAACGCAACAGGAAGTTAACGGCATCACGTTCCGGCCGGCCCTTCAGCATGGGGCGCAGTTGGCTGAGCAATGAATCTTCCATCCAGCTGGGCATCGGGGCCATGGCATAGATATTTGCTTCGTTCTGCGGATAATACTGAAAATAAGAGATGGAATTCTCGTTGATTTGGGCCTTGACCGTATACTCCCGCCCTTCATAATTGAAAGAGAGTTCTCTAACCCTGGTTTTGCCGGACAACGCAGGGTACTGGCGCAGGGCAAAATTCATCGACGTATCGGCCCCAGGGTATTTACCCTGATAGGTAAAAATTTTGCCCAACCCCTCTTTTCTGGGGGTGGTCGTAATCGCATAATAACGATGACCTTTAATCTTGAAGAAATACAGGCCGTACAGACCGCCGTCTGAGGGGACCAGTAATTGGATTTTATCTTTCATGTAGCCGATTTTCGTTTCATAGCCTGATTTGGTCATCATAAACCAGACAAAAAGGTTCCGATCACTTTCCCGACCACTGGAGACAACTTTTTCCGCCAGCATATTCAAAAACAGAAAGTAGCCCCAGTCATTCATCTGCAGTTGTTTTTTGTACTCACCCGTCTGCCGGATCAACATCTTGAAATCGGCGGCAGCCATCTTTTCCCAGTAGGCGCTGATCCGGTTATTATCAATCGGGGTCGGGATTGACTGGTCAAGCCGGGGATCATAGCGCAGAACAAGATCGGAACCGAAGAAATTGATTAAAAGTTCGGTCCCGGCCGCCTCGGCAAGCGCCGAAGGGGTGGAATCCAGCGACTTATCGGGCGCCAGATCCTCAACCGATGCCACCGGCACCACCGGCGGGACCACTGGTGCTATAACGGCGACTGGGGCCGGAACCTCTGGAACAGGAACCGGAGCAGGAGTTTTAACCGGGGTCGGTTGCGGTTTGGCAATAACCACCGGCTCGGTCACCGATGGTTTTTCTATCGGAACATCAAAAGGCTGATCAATAACCTGGTCCGCCTTGGCCGAGGGGGTTGGCTCGCCGGGCAGATCAACCGACGGGATCATCGTTTTTTGTACCGATTTTACCGGCGCAGGAGGTAAAACCGGTTTAGGAGAGGAAAACACCGGAATATCAACAATTATCGGGATCGGCGTCGGCGGCATCTTCGCTCCCTGGGGAGCCGGTTTGTAGAACGGCTTGACCACCGGCTTTGGTTTCTCAATCAATCTGGTCGGCTGCTCAAAGATAAACTCCTGCCAGTCATCTTTTAAAAATTCGGCAAAATCACGATCCGCCTCTTCAATAAAAGACTGAACTTCCTTTTTGGCATCTTCATCGAATTCCTTGAAATCGTTATCACCGTCTTGCATGAAGTCGTGAACATCTTGACCAAAAGATTCGTTAGCCGCCATCGCCTGCATTGAGATTTCAAAGTTAGAGGAGAAGGATGATAAGACGCTAAAACCAAGAACAATACCAACAGCAAGAATAGTTTTAATCATATTTGATCCCCATTTTTGAATCAGTTTTGAAAAACATAGTCTAATTATACTTTGTCTTGCATTAATATGGAGTTGTTTTTTTAAGAACTTTTCACAAAAAAAGACCCCCGGCAATTCATGATCTGCCGGGGGTTTTGAAATATATTAATCTCTTCTGATTTTAATCTGTAATCGTAACAGTATGAATATCACTGATTGAGAAGGCAAAATCAGGGGTTCCCAGGGTCATGATCATATTTTCATTACCTTCAGCAATATAATCAGCGGTTGGGGTAAAAGTTATATCCACACTACTGGTGTTGGCCGGCAAGACAATGGGCGTCATACTCATAGCTCTGTAATCCACCCCGTTGGTGGCCGTGCCGGAGAGGGTATACGGAATGGTTATATCATAACCAACCAGCTCTGAAATTGCCAAAGTTATGGTACACAGAGAGCCTTCGCTGACGGTTTGTGATTTTGAGGTAAAATAAATAAATGGATACTCCTCCAAGATCGCATCCAGAATTGTCAGCGTGGCAGTGCTTGCAGCATTGGTCACCGTATCCGTTACCGTCAGGGTGATGGTTTCCGGTCCTTCCATGCTATAAGATCCGGTCTCTCGATCAAAGTTTGGATCTGCCAGAATGGTGATGGGAATCTGACCACCAGTAGTTATGGAATCGAGGGCTGTGTAGTCAACGCCGGCGGTAGCCGTGCCATCTGCGGTTGTATACCGGATGGAGTGCCCATAATACCAGGTAGAACCAATATTAGTGTGACTAGAAACACCATCATCATACGATTGCAGTTCGGGGATAAACATATCATTATGCACTGGAGGAACTCCCGTTAAAGAGTCGTCATCAATAATCTCAACTGTAATGGTGGAGTTGGCCAGGCTAGCATTAACCGGATTGCTCAAAGTAATATTAAAGTGTTCGGTAGTTTCAATTGCACTGTCAGCAATAATTGGGATCGATATATTACTCAAATTCTGGTCTCCCGCAAACCATGTCAACGTGCCGGTAGTAGCGGTGTAGTCAGAGCCAGCGGTAGCAGTACCATCTGATGTTGCGTAATCAATACTCCCTGATTGTGACGGTCTTGGATTCAAAACAAGAGAAATATACGCAGTATTTGAAGAATCAAAATAATCAATACTACCTTCCGCCACTCTTTGAATGGTTCCAGAGCCAATAACAAACGGAGAGTCATCAGGCATTTGAAATTGAACCGCCGGCGATCGCGCTGAGGTTGTCCCATCCGCCAGAACAGCGGCCATTTCACAACTGACCGTATCTCCGGGCGAAAAATCATCCGTAATTTTTTTCATCCAAGTTGATTCAAGAAGATTTACCAAATTTAATCCATCCAGACCCAACTTCATTGTATAAAGTCTGTCAGAACAATTTGAAGTAAACGCCGAACCATAACCGGACAAAGAATTATCAAGACAGTAAGTATATTCCACTCCAGAAGAGCTCGAGCAATACATATAAAAATAATCAGTAGAGTAAGAATCATCTAGCATCAGATAAGCTTTAGGGCCGGGTTCAATTAAATAATCTTCTGCCGTGCCGTAGTCCAGACCTTTATTGTAGGCCGTATAAACAGTCGGGGCCTCGGGCACATAACCCGTATGGTATGATTGACTGGTGGGCTGTGTTGTATCTAATTGGGGCGTGTTTTCTGAACACGACACGATGGTCATAGACAATGCAATGGTAAACAACATAAAAAATGACCGTTTGAGTATTATTTGGTTTTTCATGACATCACCTTATATATTTCTAATTTAGCTTTTTATAGTTTAATTGACATGTGAAAGGTCAATGTCCGTTAATAGTATCGAGCTTTCCGGGTCTGGTGTAAGTTGAGGGGTTTGGGACTTATTGTTGACACGGGCCTCTTTCATGACTTTAGGGGTCACATATCGATAAAGTTCATTCATCGAGACTATTTGATTGCCATTAATGTCAGCCGCGCCCTGCAATCCTTTGAGCAGAAAATAGGTAAAAAGACCATGCCTTTTTTCGGGATAACTATTGCTGACCTGGGTACCTTTGGCGGCCGACATGACCATAAAATTATTTTTTTGGAGAACCGGGTTCTCAACCGAGATAGCTACCGGCCTGCCACCCTTGGCCATGACTGATCTACCGCCGGCCCCGGAAAAACAGGCATCCATAATCAGGACCGTCTCCCTGGTATCCAGCCGGCAAAGGCTGGCATAGATATCGTCCAGCGGAATACCGGATGTCTCGGGAAAGGCCGGGTCCCCATCATAAGGGATGAGAAAGGCCTTGCCGGTGGCCGGATTAGGAGCGCCGTGGCCAGCATAATAGACCATGACTTTGGAAGACGAATCCACATTGTTTTTCAACCAGGTGTTGAGATAGCCTTCGATATCACCCTTGGTCGCCCGATTATTAAGCAGGGTGACGATGTTTTCTTCAGGGTAGCCCATAAGTTTGACCAGATACTCCTTCATTATTTTGGCATCCCGCACCGTGTATTCTGCCTTGGGGAGATCACGATACTCTTCAATCCCGATAACAATGGCATATTTATTAAAATCCGGCGCCACCTTCACATCAGGGATGCGATCAACATCGGTAACAAAGTTTTGAGATGCAACGATTGTTTCCGCCAGAGCAGGAGGCTTGTAGTCAGCAAGATCTCGGTGCAGATTAGCTGATAACTCGCTCATCGCCTGGCCAACAATTACGTCGGCAGCCAACTGGAGATAACTGACTTTTAACTGATCATTTGTCTGGCCGGACACCCGGACTTTTATTTGCTGTTCAACAGCAACTCTTTTGTGCCAAATCCTGGCACCGCTGGCGGTTTCAAAGAGAATAAGTTCCAAAGTCAAAGAACCTATAAGCTTTTGACTGAAACCATATTTTGTTTTGTTCTGAAACTCAGAGATCGTTGAATATAAGACAAGATCTGCCCCAGCCTCCCGCCCAGCCTGGATGATATCAACAGGTCTGAAGGTCAGAGGAAGCTCAGCCTGGTCTAATACAACAACATCAGAAAAGACATTTTTTTGATTTATGTCGGCCCTAATCGTTTTGACGGCTGCTGGAATGAGGTCTTTGGCCAGATTGTATTCTTGATTGTTTTTCAGGATAACAATTGCCGAGTTCTCAATGATCTGTACCGGTGCGATCGCAACTCTGGCTCCGATGGGAGAGAGTAAGGAGACAGTTTGTTTTTCTACTGACGTTGAGGCGCTTCCAATATCTGTGAACGAAGCAAAAATCAAGGCCATAAAAACCACAAACATGAACCCGATATTAATTATTTTCTGTCGCATAGTATTCTCGTTTTATAATATTTAGAAATAATAGCGGAGAGAGATATCTCCTGAAAGGATGTCCGCCCCATCAATATAGTCTACCGTATATGTTTCAGTAACTCCGGCCGTGTTACTGTTTACGGTTACCTCCCAATCTTCCTCGACCAACCGTCGGTATCGCCCGGTTAATCCTACTCCGAAACTCTCGGATAAGACCCATTCGACCCCGAAGGTCGCTATACCTCCCACTCCACCAGTATTATCGGTTTCAGCAGTAAGCACAGTGTCACTATAATTAACATCAGATACTTGCCCAGGTCCGCTGATCTCAACAGACATACTAAGGTAACCAATCGCCAGGCTGATAAAGGGCCGGATCTTCCCATCCTTATTAAAAACATACTGGGTGCCAAGGGTCAGCATAGTTGCCGTTGCCTCCCTGTCCATCTCAAACTTCCCTTGAATTATAGAATTTGAGTATTGAGGAATTGTAATAGTAATATAATCAGGTTTATTAGTGCTATAGTCCAAGCCAACAAAAAAATTAAACTTTTCTCCCTCGTAAAAATTATAATCGAGACCACCCCCGATACCGACATCGGACATGCCGCCATAAACCTCAACACTACCAGCCAATGCCTGAGATGGCAGAACACTCAGCAGGAGCAAAAAGATCCACCATTTAACTTGCTTACATTTTTTCATAATTCCCCCTCGTTAGGTTATTGAAACTACAATTATATCTAAAAACACCATTATCCAGTGTATTTAAAACAGCGGATCAATTCTTAAGTGATAAAAGCATAAAGATGAGGCAAGCGAGTACCAGATATAGTGACAGTAACAGTCTTTTCCGCCCCCCACAGCACTACGAACGATACAATCAATTAAACGCAATGATTTTCAACATTAATTCATCAGGAGGTTCCTGAGCAGGGCCGGAACCGACTATATACAACTTCATCATATAAATTTTTGACCCTGTTTTTAATCAACAACAAATAATGGGAAATTTGGTAATGTTTTAGGTATTTCCGTTGTTGGATGCTGAGAACCGGCGGTCAATTCCTTAACCCTTTTCGTCATGTAAAGATCAAGCTCCTTAATATCGACTGTTCTATTATTGTCATAATTAGCCATTCCTTCTATGCCCTCAATCAGTGCCTTGGAAAAGGCTCCATGCCCCCATTCAGGTTTCTCCTGACTGACTTCATTGCCGCTGGAAGATGTCATGACGATAATGCCGGTTTCGGTATTAATAATTTCCCTGAGGGCGTTTGTTATATCTGCGGCCGGCGAAAAATTCAAACCACGTCTTTTCCCAGTGATACTTCCACTATGACAAGTGTCTACAAAGAAAATTACCTTCGAGGGAAGATTTGTGAGAACATCCTGGAAATCATCCCACTTAATAGAAGTTTGGCGAAGTTTTTCCGGATCACCATCGTGGGGTAGAAAATAGAAATTATTGGTAGTGTCTCTGACGCCATGACCGGCGATGAAGATGATAGAGACATCTTTCTGGGTAGATTCTCTTTGGATCCAGTCCAGTCCGGCCAGGATATTATCGCGGGTAGCATCAGTATTAACGATTACCCGTTTGTTTACCTTACTAAAAAGTTGAGTTGCTTTTGCACCAATCGCGGCCGAGACCCCAAGGGCATCCTTATGGGCAACATCCAGATTAAAATTATTGTTTTGGTATTCTGAAATACCGATGGCGAGGAGGTATAGATCAGGTTTGTAGATGTTTGGTTCCCCGGCGGTTATTTTAACCTGGGGGGCAGATTCAACATTTATAATTAGGGGTTCTGACTGACTATATCGATTGGCGGCAACAAGACCGATTTTATTAAAATTTTCGGCCAGAAAAATTTCAGCCGTTAATGACACTTTTTTGTCTTGTCCCAGGGTGAAGTTTGGTGATTCCAACTTTTTTTCTTTCATGCCGATACTTCTGGTTTTATTAACTCGTTTGCCGTTAAGGGTAAACCAGATATCAGTAATTGGTTCGTTGTTCTGTGAAATTGCTTCGGCGGTAATAATTATTGAATTGCCAGTTGCAGTGATCTCGGTATCGGAATGACTGGTAAAACGGACCAAGGGAGGAAAGATAGTAAGCAGAGATTGTGAGTCGGTAGCGGTCAGTTTTTTATGAGGACTTTTATCCGTGTTAATTAATTCAAAAGATGAGGCGATATCACCTTGTGCCTTAACATAACTGGCGACAAGTTCCGGCAAGAAGAACTGTTTGCTGAATTTGGAGGCGGGATAAAAAAGAGCATTTTTTTCTAAACCCTGGTTAATATGCCAGCCAATATAATCAGAGCCTTTAACAGAGGCATCATAATATCCCTCCGGGGTCCAGGTGACCCACTGATTTGAATCATCACAAAATATCGTTAACAGATTTTTACCGGTGTGCAGGTTCCATAATTTGATCGTCTGATCGGTTGAGCCGGAAATCAGGTAACGGTTATCCGGGGAGACCGCCAAGGCCCACACTGTAGCGGTATGTCCGATGAAATCGTTGACGATGGCTCCGGTTTCGGTGTTGTATGATGTTATCTCTCCCCAGGCCCCACCGCTAATCACAGTTTTACCGTCAGGCGCCATGGTAACGCTTCGATGGTCCAATCCTGATGAATGATCCCTGATAATACTTTGGGTTATGTTATTATTTCTGGCGATTGATAGTATCGAGTCTACATTGCTGTCTTTAGTATGAACTGAAATGTCCCCGACGCTTTTGACCGGTTGGCAGAATTTCTGGTTGTTAGATAGATCTACTTTCCCCCCGGGCCTGGGGTTCAAGTCTCCCTCTTCATTAAATAGAAAAAATTCCTGTTCAAGATTTCCGTACGAGAAGACGTTATCTCTTGCCCATTGTGTTCCCCAGGCGATGGAATTACCGTCTTTTGAAAAAGAGATCGACCATATCGCTCGGCCCCGTCCCACAAAAGTATTGAGGATAGTGCCATTATTGATGTCCCAGAACAGGATCTCGTTGTCGTTGCCGCCAGCCGTAGCGGCAAAGCGACCATTGGGAGAAATAGCCGTGGCCCTGACACTGTTCAGATGCTGGCTGAAGGTAATAAGTTTTTCTCCTGAGTCGGTGTTGATAACATAACTCGGCTTGGTCCCGTCGCAGCACCCGTGGCCAGTGAGTATTTTTTTACCGTCCGGAGAAATGGAGAGACTGCTTACCGCAGTTTCCTGGCTGGCGAGTTTTTTTACAAGCTCACCCTGGGGGTTCCAGCGAAGGATATTACCTCCACTGTCACCGCTGATAATTTCATCATTTGGAGTAAAGACAACGGCTTGGATCTTACCTTGATGGCCTTTCATGGTTGCAATGGCATTGCCAAACTCAACGTCCCATAATTTAAGGGTCTGATCACTGGAACCGGTTACTACCTTTGTCCCTTGAGGAGAAAATGCTGCGGTATTGATGTATTCCTGATGTCCACGAAGTATATGTTGTGGGGTGCCGGAGATAAGGTCCCAGATGATTGCAGTTTTATCCGCACTGGCCGAGACCAGCTTCAGGCCGTCCGGTGAAAAGGCCAGATCATTAATCGTATTATTATGGCCGTTCAGTTGGGAAATAACCTCACCACTTTCAAAATCAAGGAGAAGAATACTGGCAGGTTTAGGGGCAAGAAAGCCGCCAACCGCCAAGACTTTATTATCCGGAGAAAGGGCCAGGGCGAATATTTTTCCGTTATTGCCTGGGCCAATCTCTAAGCGGATGGTGCGGGCAAGCTCTTTTTCAACAGTGTCCCAAATTCTGATGGTCTTATCACTGGCAACTGAAACAATATACCGGTTATCTTTGGTGAAAATTACATCGTTGACCGTCGCCATGTGCCCACCCTGTTCTATGCGTAAAACAGGCTTTGGGCCAGTTGCTGAATAGGATGGGCATGCATGGATAAAGATGCTTGCCAGAAAAATGAAAAGAATAGATACTGAAGTTTGATTTATTTTGAGTCGCATAACTTTTTTTATAAATTTCCCATTAATAATTTTCACAGGGTGAGTAGTTGCTTTCAACTGTTAAATATATAAATTGATAATCTAACTAACATGCAAATGAATACCAAAATACAGAATAATGCTTTACGCAATTTATTCTTTTTTAAATTTTAAAATACCAGAAATTCATTGTTGGCGTAACATCATTGATATGATATACACTTTATTTATTTCCTTTAAAAGAAAGTTAATAATTCAAAATTTTTATCATAAATCTTCAGACTGATTAAGGGAAAATGGCGATCAATTCAGTGTCCACAAAAACCATTTTTAGATTTGCGACCGGCTTGAGCCTGGTGGTCGCGATCTTATCAGGTTGTGCTTCTTCGCAATCCGCCCCCGACATGGATCCCGGCCAGATACCCACCATCTATGACAAAATAGATGCAAGCCTGACGGCACGACCTGACTGGATCGATATCACCCCTGATGACGAAAACGATCTTCATTTTCTGGTGGGCCTCTCCGAACATCACGCCTCGGAAAGGGCTGCCCGTGAGGATGCCATGCGTCATGCCCGGACGGAGTATGCCAATTACACCGGGGTTGACGTTTCAATCGTCGATGAGATCATCTCCACCCTCTACGGTAAATCAAGCGATATCTTTGACGCAACCGTAGCACAACGGACAAAATCAACTGAAACCGCCGAAGCCCAAGTCAGCCGGATCAAAGCCAAACAATGGTATTGGGAAAAATACAAAGCGACCTATAACAAAAAGAGCCGGGGCCAGGTGTATAAATACTGGGTTCTGGTGACGATCCCGGTGGATGAGTATGATCATGTCCAACAGGTTTTATTAGACCAGGTCGCGGCGGCCGAAAATGGCTTGCAGAATAACCTGCAACGAACCGAAGCCACCCTCGCCAAGGCCCGGAAAGCGATGAGTTCCGGTGATGTGATTCAGGCGCTTAATCTTATTCAACAGGAATGGAACCTCCTCTATTCTGAAATCAAACGCTTTGAAGCGGGCGATAAATACTACAAGGCCCGCGTTGGCCAATTGCAGATAGCCCAAAAAAAACTGGGTGCCGAGATCGGCACGATCCGTTCCTCACTGATCATTGATACCTGCCGGGGCGGATCGCAGATCATCTGTAACACCGGACAGGGCGGCAAAGTCACGGCTTGGGTCTGGGCCAGGAGCGGGGAATCACTCAACCCGGTAATCGGGATGCCCCTGGTTCTGTTTGACGAACAGAATAATATGTTGGCCCAGGCAATCAGTGGCCCCAGTGGCCGGACCGATTTCAACATCAGCAATCTTCAAAACGGTCAATACCGGGTGGCCGTTAATCCTCAGGCCGGGACCATGGCCCTGCTTGAAAAAATGTTCGCCGACTTGTTCACCAAGGTTGAAAACCGG
>JAHJIY010000029.1 GCA_018823175.1 Pseudomonadota bacterium | reverse complement strand
GTAAATAGTGACGAGTAAATAGTGACGAGTAAATAGTGACGAGTAAATAGTGACGAGTAAATAGTGACGAGTAAATAGTGACGAGTAAATAGTGACGAGTAAATAGTGACGAGTAAATAGTGACAAGTAAATAGTGACGAGTAAATAGTGACAAGTAAATAGTGACGAGTAAATAGTGACAAGTAAATAGTGACGAGTTTTTAACTCGTCACTATTATATTTTGTTGTTTTCGCTCATGGGGACGGGAAGTAGTTCGGTGGTTTGAGACTGCTTCGCTTTGCTCGCAGAGACTTATATGTTCCGTCATTGCGAGGCCGAAGGCCGTAGCAATCTATCTTAATCCCGGGTTTAAAAATCTTCAAAACCTGCATCATCGTCCATGGGGATTATCTTGTCCGGATCTTCAGATTTTTCTATTCTTTTCCTCGTCGTCGGCGCGGCCAGTTCTTTTTTCCTGCTGCGCGGCTGAGCTGCGACATATCGCATTGCGGCATGCCCGGAGGGCTGAGTTGTTGCTGCGCCGCCGTCAACGATGCTCTTCAGTCCCCTGACTACCTCCATCATCTGTTCGGCCTGGGCATTGAGTTCCTCGGAAGCGGCGGCCGATTCCTCGGCGCTGGCCGAATTGCTCTGGGTCACGGTGTCCATTTGAGTAATGGCCTGGTTGATCTGCGAAAAGCCCTTGGATTGTTCCTGGGAGGCGGTGGCTATTTCGTCGATCAGGCCGCTGACCTTGACGCTGCTTTCCGCAACTTTACTAAATGCCTCATTGGTTTTGTTAACGATTTTTGAACCGCTATTAACCTTGGTTAAGGTCCCTTCAATCAGCTCGGCGGTATTTTTGGCCGCCTCGGTTGCTCGCATTGCCAAGTTCCGTACCTCATCGGCCACTACCGCGAAACCGGCGCCCGCCTCTCCGGCCCGGGCCGCTTCCACCGCCGCGTTTAAGGCCAGCAGATTGGTTTGGAAGGCGATTTCGTCAATGGTTTTGATGATTTTCGAAGTCTCTTTACTGGCATCGGATATCTCATTCATCGAAGAGGTCATTTCATCCATCGCCAGGTTGGCCTCATTGATGATCGTGTTGGCCTCCCGCATCAGGTGGTCGGCCTGGGTGGCGTTGTCGGCATTCTGTTTGGTCATTGAGGACATCTCTTCCATTGAGGAGGAGGTCTCTTCCAGGGCGGCGGCCTGTTCCGAGGCCCCTTCGGCCAGGGTCTGGCTGGCGGATGATACCTGGCCCGAGGCGGCGGCTACCTGCTCGGCCCCGGCGGTCAACCCCTGGACGGTCAGATTGATTGGCTTGGTGATACTGCGGGCGATGAGAAAGGCCAGAATCATGGCGATCAGAATGGTAAGGCCGCCGACGGTCAGGGCCAGTCTGCTCAGCTTAGCAGAACTGTTGGTGGTTTCAACCGTAACCTCTTCGGTTCGGGTCATTGCATTTGCATGGAGCTTTTCGACCAGCGGTTCGATATTATGGACCGCCTGTCGCATCTCCTCGGTGGTCTTGACGATTTCGCGGTCGGCCTCGACCATTGTGTCAAAGGCTTTTTGGTAAGCGCCAAGTTCCTGGTTGGTGGCCGCGATGTGTTCCGGCAGCACCTTTGCCATGACAAAGGCATTTTTGAGTTTGTTGATGGCGGCATGGGTTGCATCGACATATTTTTCATCCTTGCGCAGCATGTAGTCTTTTTCCTGTTTGCGGATATCCAGGAGCATGGCCTTGGTATCGGGCACCCGGACCGAAAGGATGGATTTTTCGATATCATGAGCCTTGTCACGGACGATCTGGTAATATTTGTCGGTTTCTTTCTGATTTGTTGAGTTTATCAAATTGTTTGCTGCTTCAGTATAATCGGCGATGGCCTTTTGCTGGACTTTTTTGGCCACCGGATCGCAACTGCTGGTCTCCAGGTCGGTCCGGTAGCTGCTGATACTCTTTTGGAATTCCTGTTTGTATTTATCGCTCTTGGTGCGCAGATAGTCCTTTTCGTAGCGGCGCATCAATAAATGGGCAATATAGAGATTGTCGATATCATGATCCGGCATGGCCTGGGCCAGGTCATGGGCGGCGTCTCTGAATCCGGCCCGCAGGCCGGAGTTTTCGTCCAGGCCGATCTTCTGGTCTAGTTTGACCAGTGTTTCGAATTTGCTCAGGTATTCTTTGGCATATTTTATGATCTCATTAGTCATCGCCAGCTGTTCGGTGTCTCCTTCTAGGTCGGCGAGTTCGACTACTTTGTTGGCGTTTTCCAGCAAGTTGGCGACTGCTTCCCGATTTTGGTCGAGGTATTTGAGGTCTTGGCGCAGGATGAAATCTTTTTCCGCTCTTCTGGCCTGCAGCATGAACACATCAATCTCCCCTGCATGGGTCATGATTTTCACGTTGGTATTGATCAGATGGTTGAATTCTGCAGTGGTTGCGGTGCCGGCATACTGATAGACCCCGATTACAATCAGCATTAGAAACAGGACGCAGCCAAACCCGCCGATAATTTTTGTGTTCAATTTCAGGTTTTTGAACATGTTCTTTCTCCCTCAGTTCATCTGATTTTCAGGTCGGTTCAACTTTTTGCGGGAAGTTTATATTGAAATGTTAATTCCCTTTAATCGCCTAAAGTTTATTTTAGCATCAGGTCAGGACCGGGAGTCAATTTTTTTTTTGGGGGGGTGGGGGAAAAGCTGGTTGGATTGATTTGCGGCGATAGCAAAATGGTTTATTACTATTATCTTTTCTGTTTGTTGGTGAACTGAAAGATGATCTCGTTTTTTTTGATCAAGCCGTATTCTTTTCTGGCCAATTCTTCCAGGAAGGCGGGGTCATTTTTTAGTTTGTCTATTTCAGCCCGGAGTTTTTCGTTGCTTTCGCTAAGTTCCTGATTGGCGGCCTGGACTTCATTTAATTCTTTTCTGATCTGGTAATATTTCAGCAGGCCCATTGGTGAAAAAAATATCCACAGGACAACGATCATGGTTACGATGGCGCTGATCATGAAAACAGATTTTTTATTTGGTGGGGTAGACTGATTAAACATGAAAAATAATCACTAAGGTGTCTCGGTCAACTGCAAATTATGTAGGATAAATACAATTTAATATCATATAAAAATTTATATTGAAACCGATTTCAGGGAGATTGGTAATGAGCGAAAAGAAGAATGTCGGGGGTGATATTTATCTGGTCAGCAGTTGTCTGGTTGGACTCTGTACCCGTTATGATGGCAGGGTTAAAGAAAATGTTCAGTGCATGAAAGCCCTGGCCGGCAAGATATGGATTCCGGTCTGTCCGGAACAGTTGGGCGGTCTGCCCACCCCGCGGAGGGCCGCTGATCTGGTTGGTGGTGACGGGGCGGCAGTCCTGGCCGGCCGGGCCCGGGTGGTCAACCGGGACGGGATTGAGGTGAGTGGTCAGTTTATAAAAGGGGCGCAACAGGTTCTGGCGATAGCCGAGTCGCAACCGATTACCGGGATTTTTTTGAAGGCAAGAAGCCCATCATGCGGGGTAGGTGAGGTTTTAGGAGTAACGGCGGCCTTGTTGCAAAGCAAGGGATATGTCTTAAGAGAGTTTTAAAATAACGAGTGAAAAGTGACAAGTAATAAACTGTCTTTCACTATTCACTCGTCACTATTCACTCGTCACTATTCACTATTCACTCGTCACTATTTACTATTCACTGTCTTCTCACACCTTCATCATCTTCAGAACTAAAATTCCCATCTCGTACAATAGATATAATGGCACTCCCATCAAGAGCATATTCACCACGTCCGGGGTCGGGGTGAGGAGGGCTGCGATGATGCTGATTGCCAGCACCGCGTAACGTCGGTTTTTCTCAAACGATTTTCTGGGGATCAGACCGACCCGGGACGAGAAAATCATGAAGATCGGCAATTCGAATATGGTGCCGAAGGCCAGGATAAAGATTGCCACGAATGAAACGAATTTGTCGATGGAGATAATCGGTTTAAGTTGGGCCGATTGAAAATCAAGCAGAAATTTAACTCCAAATGGCAGGGTGATCGCATAGCAGAAAAAGGCGCCGCTATAAAACAGTAAACAGGTGAAAAGGACAAACCAGACAAATTGGCCGGTACTTAAGCTGAAAGCCTTGGCCAGCGCCTTCCATAAACAGTAGGCCAGCCCCGGCATCAGGACGAACAGGGCGGAAAACAGGGCAAGTTTGGCATGGGCCAGAAAAGGTTCGGCCACCGTGAAGAAAGCCAGTTGCTGGTCGAGGTGCTTCTGGAAAAAATCGAGAATTTGCGGCGACAGGGTATAAAAGACGATGGTGACAATGACTATGGCCCCGCCCAGAAAAAGGATGGATTTTCTCAGTTCGTTAATAAATGAGATTAATCGGGGTTTATTGTCCTGACTCACAAAATATTTTCCCGGATAAAATCAACCGCATTTCGAAAAAGGGCAACGCCCTGACCCTCTTCCGGTAACTCTTCCCTGGTCCAGCGGGGATGGTTGGTCCGGTGCAGGAAAGCCTCCGGGTGTGGCATCAGTCCGAAAAGACGGCCGCTGGGGTCACAGATCCCGGCAATGGCGTCCGGGGAACCATTGGGGTTATAAGGATATTCGGCGGTGGGCTCTCCGGTTTTCGGGTCGGCGTAGCGCATGGTGATCAGTTTGTCTTCTTGTAGTCGGTGAAGGATGGCATCGTCCATGGTGACAAATTTGCCTTCCCCGTGTCGGACCGGGAAATACAGGTTAGTGATGCTTTTGGTGAATACACAGGGACTGTCCGGGTCGACCTGCAGTGAGACCCAACGGTCTTCGAACCGGCTGGAGTCGTTATAGGTCAGGCTGATCTGGCGGTTGTCGTAATTATGGTCAAAGCCCGGCAGTAGACCGGTTTTGACCATTAACTGAAAGCCGTTACAGACACCCAGAATCAGTTTGCCGTCCTTGATGAATTTCAGCAACTGGTCCTGGAGTCTCTCGCCGGTTCCTTTGATCGTGGCGTATTTGAAACGATGGGCTCCGGCCTGGCCCGCTCCTAGATCGTCGCCATCGAGAAAACCTCCGGCCAGGTTAAGGAAATGGTAATCTGCCAGCTGATATTCGCCGTGGATTAACTCACTCATGTGGACGATGTCGACCTGATCGGCGCCGCCCAGACGGCAGGCATGGGCCATTTCGGTTTCACAATTGGTGCCATAGCCGGTAATGACAATGGCTTTTACTTTTTTTACCATGGAACTATTCTCCGTTGATCTCCATTTCCAGACGTTTGAAAAAAAGGACCATAAACTCATGCCGGTCCTGGGCCATTTTTCGGCCAAGGGGGGTCAGCATCAAGTCCTTTATTTTACTCATCTTGACCTTGAACTCGCGATAGGCTGTGTCCTCGGTGGAATAAGGTTTTGTGTGGTCGATAATACTTTTTTTATTATGCAGCCTGGCCCCGACCTGACCGGCGAAAAGAAAGGCCCGGCCAATACCGATGGCGCCGATGGTATCAAGCTTGTCGGCATCGAAAAGTATTTTGGCCTCCAGCGTTATCGGCAGGTTGCCGTTCCGGTAACGGTGGGTGCCGATACAGTGGGTTATCTCGGCGATGGTCTCCGGTTTAAAGTCAAGGCCGGAGAGGATGCCGGCGGCCAGTTCGGCCCCGCGTGCTGCGTGGCAGATCTTGCCGCGTTCCCTGGTTTCGTCCCGGCGGCCGATATCATGCAACCAGGCGGCGGCGCTTAAGATTACCGGGTCAGCCCCCATGGCTTGACCGATGTAAAGCGCCATTTCATGGACCCGTTCGGCATGATCGATCCCGTGGCAACCGCCCTCACTTTCGCAGTAATCCCGGGCGATTCTCCGCAGCTTTTCAGTCAATTCAGTTTCCCGGCGGGAGGTGCTAATCTCCGGATTGGCTGAAGGCGTAATCGGGGCCGTGTTTACTGGTTCATTGACCAAAGAGTTCATGGTGTAACCATTTTATGGCGAAAGTCAGCAATTCAGTGTCGTTCATTTTCGCAACTTCACTGGCGGAGCCGGCAATTTTTAAACGGAATTCGTCAAGATTATAAAGGGCCAGAAGGTAATCGGCAATCTGATCTGTGGTGGGCTTAAAGCCGTGCCTGATTTTATCATGATGCAGGACGGTCATCACCAGATCATTCATCATGTTATAAGGTGATATGCCCTGATCTTTGATCCATTTGCTGATCGTCAGTTGGTTGGCGTCGGTAAACCCTTTACAGTGAGGTTCGGTCAGCAGGACGTGGAAGTCTTCCTGCTGGCCGTTTGTTTTTTGATAGGAGCCTCGTCCCAGGGGATAGGTGCGGCAGGCGCCGGGGCGTCCCTCATAAACCGTGCAACCATTTACGGTGACAAAGGGACAGCTGGCCCGGCCGTCATCGATCATGGTCAGATAGACCTGGGGGAAGGCGTCGCCTTCGTCTTGGTCTATAATGCCATATTGATCAAGGAATTGGGCTGAACTTATGCCGAGGATCGCCTTTAAGCGAAGAACGTCATAAGGGGTCAGGGCCAGATCGAGCTGGCGGCAGCAATCGGTGAAACATTCTACTTCTGGATTACACTTGAAGTTGAATGGCTCACTGTCTCCCAGTTTTTTTACGTAATCTGGTAAAGCGCCTCTCATCTCAATCAGGCATTCGTTTTACGCTGCCAGAGATGAAGCACCGGGCTGGCAATGAATATTGATGAATATGTCCCGACGATAATGCCGACAAGCAGGACAAAGGAAAAGTCGTGAATCACCGTCCCGCCCATGAAATACAGCGCAGCCAATACTAAAACTGTGGTTGATGAGGTGACCACGGTCCGGCTCAAGACATCGTTGGTGCTCATATTGATAATGTCGGGCAGAGAGGTGGACGGGCCAAATTTTTTCATGTTCTCCCTGATCCGGTCAAAAATGATGACCGAGTCGTTTAACGAGTAACCGGCCAGAGTCAGAAGGGCGGTCACAATCAACAGGGTTATTTCAATATTTAAGATGTAGCAGAGGCCCAGGACCACCACGACATCATGGAAGGTGGCAATGGCGGCGGCCACTCCGAAACGGATATCAAACCGTACGGCCAGATAACAGATAACGCCGAGCAGCGAAATAAAAATTGCTTCCAACGCCTTGTCGCGTAAAGATTCACTCACCGAGGAGCCGATCTCGGACTGGCTTTCCATGACGAATTCTTTGGTCGGCAGATTAGTGGTCAGCAGGGCCGATATTTCTTCGCTGATATGGCCGACCGCCTCTTCTGATTTTTTGACCTTGATGATTACCCGATTTTCATTCTCGACCAGCTGGGGGATCGCGCCCTCCATGCCGTTTTTACTGAGGACTTCGCGCACTTCCCCCAGACTGAAGGGCTGGGAGGCCTTGAACTGGACGATGGTGCCGCCTGAAAAGTCAACGCCAAGGTTGGCCTGGCCCCGCATGATCTGGACAAAGGCGACCAGGCCGATCAGGACCATAATGCCGGATACGGTAAAGGTTGCCTTGCGGATGCTCATGTAGTCGAGACTTGGTTTTTTGAAGAACTCCAGGAAGTGTAAGGGCTTGAGCATCCGTTTGCTGTGCAGGATGTCATAGACTAACCGGGTGCCGAACAGGGTGGTGAAAAGGTTGAAGGTAACGCCTAAAGACAGGGTGACGGCAAAGCCCTTGATTGGTCCGGTGCCGAACAGGAAAAGGGCCAGGGCGGTGATCAGGGTGGTTACCTGGGAGTCGACAATGGTCGAGAAGGCCTTTTCGTAGCCGCCATCAATCCCCGATTTAACGGTTTTGCCCAGGGCAAATTCCTCCCGCATTCGCTCAAAGATCAGAACGTTTGAGTCCACCGCCATACCGATCGACAGAATAATACCGGCAATACCCGGCAGGGTGAGTGTTGCGTTCATGCAGGCCAGGCCGGCAAAAAGCAGCATAATGTTAAAAATCAGACCGAAATTGGCGATCATCCCGGACAGGCGATAGTAAAACGCCATAAAGAGCAGGACCAGCAGGGTGCCGAACAGACCGGACATTAAACCTTTAGTGATTGAGTCATGTCCCAGTGAAGCGCCGACGGTCATGTTTTGAATGATTGAAACCGGAGCGGGCAGGGCGCCGACCCTTAAGACGATGGCCAGGTCAGATGCCTCCTCGTAGGTGAAACTGCCGGAGATCTGGGCGCTGCCGCCCAGGATCCTTTCCCGGATTACCGGGGCGGATCTGACTACTTCGTCGAGAATAATCGCAAAACGTTTGTTGACGTTTTCTTCGGTAACCTTGGCAAAAACCCGGCTACCTCGTCCGGTCAGATCAAGGCTGACATAAGGTTCGTTAAAGGTGCCGCCCACCCGGACCTGAGAGTCCTTGACCATGTCGCCGGTCATCATGATCGGGCTTTTGATCAGGAGCGGGATGATGGTCTCGATTCCGGTCTGGCGTTCAACCTGTTTTTCAAAGTAGATCTCGGTGTTGGCCGGTAACTGTTTTTCCAGGATTCTGTTCAGTTTCTTTCGACTCTCCCCGTCTTTCCATTCTCCTGATGCCTTGGCCTGGGCGATCATGGAATTAATGTCAACCCCGCCTAATTCATATAAAAGTTTAAACTCCAACTGGGCGGTTTGGCCGATCAGATCAAGGGCCCGTTTCGGGTCCTTGACGCCGGGGAGCTGGACTACGATTTCATCTTCGCCCTGGCGGATGATTACCGGTTCGGCCACCCCGAATTGGTCGATGCGGTTTCTGATGATCTCCAGAGATTGGTTGACCGCGTTTTTGTTGATGAAGTCAATGGTGTCGCTCTTGAGATTGATTGTGATCTTTGGAAAAGAGCCTTCCTGGCTGTCTACTTTGATATCGAGATTCGGGAAGTCCCCGGCGACCAGTTCTTTTACGGTGTCGATTACCCCGGTGTTGGGCAGGGTGAAAACTATTTTTTGCGGATCAGCGGAAGGGGTGCGAACCACCGTGATTTTTTTCACGGTCAGTTCCTGTTTCAGATCATTGGCCGCAAAGTCCAGGGTGTTCTCGATGGCTTTTTTCAGGTTCACTTTCAGAACCAGATGCATACCGCCCTGCAGGTCAAGACCTTGCCGCAAACCTTTGGGTGCCATGTAAGTCTGCCACCAGTCCGGCACATCCTTAAATGACGGCAGCACGGTACTGACCGAAAAGGCAACCATAAAAAGCAATAGTATTACTTTCCATCTAAGAGACTTGTTCATCAAACGCTCCTTGTGATAAAGCTGAGTTGAGCTGCTCGTCAGCTCAAACGAAACTTATGCCCTTGTGGTATAAGTACAGCGTCGCCTGTCATGTCCGGCAGACCGGCGCTGATTATGTAAAGTGGATTGGGGCGGGATTATACTCTACTAATTCTATATTTTAAAGGGCAAAACTTTCGCCGACTGTTGAACCTGATCAATGACTAGATTGTTCGGGACCGTAAATGTTGTAAATTCCCTTGTCTGTTGCTGGTTCGCGGGCAGATTTGTCCAGTAATTTTCCATATTTTTTTCTGATTACCTGCTTATAAAATCTGATTCCTTGATTTCTTAAGATTAAAATACTAATTTTTCAAGATGATTGATTTAAAAATAGATGGTCATGTTCATACCACTTTCTGTCACCACGCCATTGGCACCATGGAGGAATATGTGGTCTACGCCATGGCGCGGGGTCTTTCCAAGGTAATCTTTCTGGAGCATCTGGAGGTCGGGATCAATTACCCGGAGTCAACCTGGTTGACCGGGGATGATTTTGAAAAATATTTTCAGGAAGGGCGGCGACTTCAGCAGAAATATCGGGGTGACATTGAGGTAGGGTTGGGGGTTGAGGTCGGCTATAATCCTGAGCGGCGAGAAGAGATCCGGGATTTTCTGACCGGCTATAAATGGGACAGGGTAGGCATTTCATATCATTATATGGAGATTGAGGGCCGACATTATAATGTGGTGAGCCGCAAACCCTACAGTCTGGACGCCCTCGCCGGGCAGGGGGTCGACAAGGTGGTGTCCCGGTATTTACGTACTCTGCGTGAGGCGGTGGAGTTTCTGCCGGGGAATGTCTTGTGCCATCTGGACGCGGTTATGCGTTATCACCCGGCAATTGCATTTGATCAGCAACATCTGGTCCTGGTCGGCGAGCTTTTTGAGGCAATGGTTGCCCGTGAAATGGCTCTGGAGATCAATACCTCCGGCTATCTGATCAGGGGTGGGCCTTTTCCTGCCCTGAACTTTATCCGACAGGCTCAGGCCATGGGTCTCCCGCTGGTCGCCGGGTCTGATGCGCATCGACCGGAGGATGTGGGAAGGTTTTTTGATCGACTACTTGAGATTAATCACCAGCGGAATAATGGATAGTTTTTTGGAGGTCGGCCGGGTGTTGCCCAGAGACCATTCTCCGCAACTGGCTTTGCCGGCCAGTAGTTGGTCTATTTCGTTAACCACCCCTTGGAGGTTGATGATCGGGTGGCGGGAGAAGACTTGCGGCAGGCCGTAAGTAAGGTTGCAGGCCAGACATTTGCCCGGGCGCTCGGTGAGATTAAGGTTGAAGAGCAGGGTGTTGTCGGCTGGCGAGTGGCTTTCAAATTCAAGACTGATATCGTACACCCCTTCTTCGATGTCTCCGTAGAGGGCGTCAAAAAACTCATTGGCCCGGCTTCCGGGAAAGAGTTTTTCCATGGTTTCGCCGGTAAATATATCTTTGAAGTTTATTGCTGACATGATATGTGAATGCTCCCTCTGGATTCAGGATAATTTAATTTTGGAACAACGGTCAAATAATTTACATGGCCATGGCCAAAGGGTCAAATCAAAAATGACCGGATGGCTTTCTTCTTACTGCAAGCCGTTGCGGTGATCATCTCTCTGTGGTAAATTCGTCCCCCATGCAACAATCTCTTTTTTCGCAGGGCCAAGCGCCCATCAATCCCCCCAAGAAGCTGGTCAGCAGGGAAAATCTCAATCAGGCCCAGTATGAGGCGGTCACCGCCGGAGACGGCCCGGTCTTGGTTATTGCCGGGGCGGGCAGCGGTAAAACCAGGACTTTGGTCTACCGGATGGCCTACCTGCTTGAGCGGGGTGTGGCGCCGGAAAACATCCTGTTATTGACCTTTACTCGCAAGTCGGCCCAGGAGATGCTGCATCGGGCCGGGCAGTTGATGAACGATTATTCCCAGCGGGTCCTGGGCGGGACCTTTCACGCAGTGGCTAATCTGTTGCTCAGACGGCACGGTCATCATCTGGGGTACAGTTCCAATTTCACCATTCTTGATCAATCCGATTCCGAGGGGATCATTAATCTGATCAAATCGTCACTGGAACTTGGCGGCGCCGGTAAGCGATTTCCGACCAAGAGGGTGATCATTAATATAATCGGCAAGGCGGTTAATAAGGCGATGCCCTTTGCCGAACTCCTTGAGCAGCAGTATCTCCATCTTTATGAATATCTGCCCGACCTGGAAAGAATTCGGAACCATTACCAGAAGTTTAAGTTTGAACACGGTCTGATGGATTATGACGATCTGCTGGTCAACCTGAAAACCGTGCTGCATGATTTCCCGGCGGTGCGTGACGAGGTGGCGGCCCGGTTTACCAATATCCTGGTCGATGAGTATCAGGACACCAATCCGGTGCAGGCCGATATCGTTCGGCTTATGGCCCATGGTCATAATAACGTCATGGTGGTGGGGGATGATTCCCAGTCGATTTACAGTTTCCGGGGGGCTGATTTCAGAAACATCATGGAGTTCCCCCAGATCTTTCCCGGCACCCGCGTAATCACCCTGGAGGAGAATTACCGCAGCAGTCAGGAGATTCTGACGGTCACCAACAGCATTATCGAACAGGCGACCGAGAAATACAGCAAAAAGTTGTTCAGTAATATCGCTGGTGGCGCAAAACCCGTGGTTTTCGGGGCCCGCAATGAGACCGAGCAGGCCCGCTTTATTACCGACAAGATCATCGAGATCAATCAATCCGGGGTGCCACTTGCCGAGATTGCCGTTCTTTTTCGTTCCGGCTTTCATTCTTACAAACTGGAACTGGAGCTGACCAATCACCGGATCGATTTTGACAAGCGGGGCGGCTTGAAACTGACCGAATCCGCCCACATCAAGGACGTGCTCTCTTATCTGCGGGTAATCTCCAATCCATATGACAACCTGGCCTGGAACCGGATGCTGCTGCTGCTCGATAAGGTCGGGCCCAAGACGGTGCAGAATATTCTGGCTAAGATCAAGGACAGCACTGATCCTTTTGCGGTCCTCGAAGCCTATCCCGCCGCCAAGAGTTGGGCCGCAGGTTTTAATAAACTGGTGGATCTGCTAAAAACCTTAAGGGAAAATGAGCTCACGCCATCGGGTTATTATGAAACGGCGCTTGACTATTATCAGGGGATTTTTGAGCGGATCTACCATGACGATTATCCCCGCCGCAGCCGCGATCTTGATCAGTTGCGGGAAATTATCTCCGGCTATGATAATCTGCAGTCCTTTATTGATGATACCGCCCTTGATCCACCGCAACCGGCGGCGGAGAGCGCTTCCGCCCTGGCAAACAGCGATAAATTGATCTTGTCCACCATTCATTCGGCCAAGGGGCTGGAGTGGGACACGGTATTTGTGATCCATCTGACCGAGGGTAAATTCCCGTCCAGTCAGGCCTTTTTGCCGGAAGAACGCGAGGAGGAAAGGCGTCTGCTCTATGTGGCCGCGACCAGGGCTCGCAACCGCCTCTTTTTTACCTTCCCCCGGGAGATCATGTCGCAGGACCGGAAGATGACGATCGGCGGCATTTCCCCATTTCTGGCCGAGATCCCGGCCGGTATGGTTAAAACCACGGTGCTGCCGGGAAGCATGGTGCGACAGGATTTTACTGCCCGGCCGATAATTGCCGACAGGGGCGCCAAATCGTCTGATCCCTCTTCCTTTTTGGCCGGGACCGGGGTCCGCCATCCTTTTTTTGGCGAGGGCAAGGTTGAAAAGGTTATCGGTCCGCGCACAGTTGAAGTCTTTTTCCCCAGACATGGCCGGAAGACTCTGCATCTTGATTACGCCAAGCTGGAGAGATTAAAATGATGAATTATCAAGAGGCCTGGACCTTTCTTGATAATCTGCAGTTTTTCAAGATCAAACTGGGGCTTGACAGTATGAATGGCTTTCTCGACAGTGTCGGCCATCCCCAGCGGAATCTTAAATTCGTGCATGTGGCCGGGACCAACGGCAAGGGCTCGGTTTCGGTAACCTTGCTTTCATTATTGGTCAGGGCCGGTTATCGGGTGGGGCTTTATACCTCGCCTCATTTAAGTTCGGTGCGGGAGAGGTTCCGGCTTAACGATTCATTCATCTCCGAAGAAAAATTTGCCGAACTGGCCAGCCGGATTGTTGAGGTGCTGGCTGGACGTCAGATCACCTATTTTGAATTCACCACTGCGCTGGCCCTGTTGTGGTTTGCCGAGCAACAGGTCGATCTTGTCATCCTGGAGGTCGGACTGGGCGGGCGTCTTGACGCCACCAATGTCATAACCCCGGAGGTCAGCGTTATTACCAATGTCTCGATGGACCATGAGGCCTATCTGGGTAATACCTTGAAAGAAGTGGCCTTCGAGAAGGCCGGGATCATCAAGCCGCGGGTACCGGTGGTTTCAGCGGTGACCAATGATGATTCGTTATTGGTGGTTGCGGAAAAATGCCGGGAACTTAATTCACCTTTTTATCTGTTGGGCCGGGATTTCAAGGTTGAAGTAAGCGCCGATCGATCCTGGTCGTATCGAGGTATTTTCGGGCAGGATCGCAATATTGATCACCTTTCTTGTCTGCTCCCCGGGCGGCATCAGATTGATAACTCTGCTCTGGCCTTGGCCGTTCTGGATTTGTTGGCAAACAACAATGGGTTTAAAGTTTCTCCTGAACTGGTTCGAGAAGTGCTGCCCACCGTGAAATGGCCCGGCCGGCTGGAATATTTTTGCCTGGACCAGGCGGGGGCGGTGGTTTTCTGCCTGGAATCAGAAGATGAAGACGTCCGTCACTATCTGCTTGATGGGGCCCATAATCCGGGCGGCGTAAAAAGTCTGGCCCTGGCCCTGGCTGAAGAATTTGAATTTGACCGACTGATTATGGTCTGGGGCAGTATGACGGACAAGGATATTTTGTCATCTCTGGCTATGGTCGCGCCTTTATGTGATCAGATTATCTTTACCCGGCCGGAGGGGGAGAGGGCGGCCGATGCCGACATACTCTATAAGATCCTGCCGGCAGAGTTCAAATCAAAGGCCCTGCTGGAGAACTCGGTGGTCGCGGCCCTGGCCAAAGCCCAGGCTCTTGCTTCGGGTCGGGACCTGATCTGTGTGGCCGGTTCCCTTTATCTGATTGGTGCGGTGCGCAAGTTGTTGTTGGGGGAGATTATCAAATGAGTTGGGATGGATTTGATCTGGACGGTATTGACGATAATGTGGTCAAGCGGGAAAGGGCCAAGGCGAGGGATTTGCGCCGAAGTAACTGGTGGAAGAGTAAAATCGGCCAGGGCTGCTGTTATTATTGCGGGCAGCAGGTTGGGGGTGGCGAGTTGACCATGGACCATATTGTGCCGCTGAGCAGGGGCGGCAAGAGTACGAAAGCCAATCTGGTGCCGACCTGCAAGAGCTGCAATAACAAGAAAAAAACCATGCTTCCTCTGGAGTGGGAGGAATACATGGAAAATATCGATAGTATGAAATAATAAGGTGATTCGGCAAAGCCGAACTTTCCCCCAGTTATTTCAATGTTCAGTCGGTCTGATGATGTTGGTTAATTTGGGGCAGACAAGATTCTATTTAGTTCTGGCAGCTGACACAAAAACCGCTGAACTCCACATGATGACTGGAAACCTTGTAGCTAGTGGCATTTTCGGCTAGTTCGTCAAGTTCCTGGTTGAGAGGCATATCGACATCGTCAACCCGACCGCAGCCTTTACAGTTAATGTGATAATGGGTGGTGGGGTTGCCGTCAAATCTCTTCTGGGCTTCACCAAAATCAAGCTTCTGGATTATAGAATTATTTGAGAGCAACTCCAGATTCCGGTAAACGGTGCCTAAACTGATCCGGGGCATCTTTTTACGGACCATGTCGTAAATCTCAGTAGCGGTAGGATGGCTTTTTACCTTCTTCAGTTCCTCAAGAATTACTTTTCTCTGATTGGTCAGCCGGAATTCATTTTTGTCTAATTTGTTCATTTTGCACCTTTAGAAATTATCATTTGGTAATTATTACTAATTTTTAAATATATATTGTTCTTTTGAAAAGTCAAGAGTTGATAGTTAATATTTTGTAGCTTTATGAGTGGGATACAGGGATAATACGTAGATTATTTAAAATTAACTGCTGTTGTCATTTGCTGGATAATGTATATTTTAGTGACGCTGGTTTGGTATTTTTAATTTGGATTGAGTATAGGACTATTTTTTCAATGGCAGAAAAAAAAGAGACGATTGTGCTCGTTGTTGATGATGAGGGTTCAATCCGGAAACTTATCAGAAGCTATTTGAAAGATATAAACCTGACTAATGTCATTGAGGCTAAAGACGGCGAGGAAGCAATTACAATTTTAAAAAGGGAGGAGATTGACCTGATTGTTTCCGACCTGCGGATGCCGAGGATTGACGGCTTGCAACTGTTGGAAAAAGTCCGGGCCAATGATCGGTTAAAACACATTCCCTTTGTCATGGTCACCTCTTCTGATGAAAAAGAAGACATTGTGGCCGCCATGCAGGCAAAAGTTTCGCAATATATTATTAAGCCGTTTACGGCCGAGACCTTTCGGTCAAAGCTGAAAGCGGCTCTCAAATAGCGGTCTGTTTTTTGTAAATCATTGACCTGTTCTGGCCTGAAATCACTCGACAGCATCACCAAAACATATGCCGATGTCCCGGGCGGTCAGAATTTTGTCACTGTCGAGCGGCACTTTTTTGCGGCCTTTTATCGCATCCGCCAGATTTACGGCCTTCATCTCTGATCCGTCCAGGGCAATCATCTTGTCGAAGGACTTGTTTTCGGCCATTCTTACTGCCGCTGCGCCGAAACGTAAGGCGAGAAGTCGGTCAAAGGTGGTGGGGGAACCGCCTCTTTGCAGATGACCAAGGACCAGCGATCGGGTGTCTTTGCCGGCGCATTCCTTGATCTGTTTGGCGACCCACTCGCCAATGCCTCCTAATAATACATCCTGCCGCCCGATTTCGCTTTTGTCCTTGCAGATGCGTTCGGTGTTGATCGCTGAAGCGCCTTCGGCCACCACGACAATGGCATAATGTTTACCGTATAACTCGTTTTCTGATATTTTTTGGCAGATAATATTGACGTCAAAGGGGATTTCCGGGATAAGAATGATGTCTGCCCCGCCGGAGATCCCCGAGTTAAGGGCGATCCAGCCGGAATCACGCCCCATGACTTCCACGACCATGACCCGATCATGTGATTTGGCGGTTGAGTGCAGTTTGTCGAGAGCCTCGGTGGCGGTTGAGACGGCGGTATCGAAGCCAAAGGTAAGGAGCGTGGCCTTTAGATCATTATCAATGGTTTTGGGCACGCCGATTACCGGCATACCTTTTTCGGTGGCGAAACGATGGGCGATTTCGAGGCTGCCGTCACCGCCGATCGCGATATGGCAGAAAAATCCCATCCGGGTAAAGTTTTTCATCACCCGGTCCGATACATCACGGATCTGGATGTCACCGGCCAGATTTTCCACCGGCATGGCAAAAGGATTGCCTTTGTTGGTTGAGCCAAGAATGGTGCCGCCGGTCGGGGTAATGTCGGCTACGATGTCCGGGGTGAGGCGGATCAATTCATCGGTGTCGAGCAGCCCCTTGTAACCGCTACGGCTGCCGTAAACTTCCCAATCCCTTGAATGGGCAGCCTTTACTACCGCGTAAATTACCGCATTGAGTCCTGGTGCATCACCGCCGCCGGTGGAAATGACTATTTTTTTCATATTCGTACCTTGTAATTTATGTTTGGTCGCCTATTGTCTGGCCTGCCTCTCTAAATAGTGTTTTAAATTTTATCATATCAAAGGTGCGGATGTCCTGAAGTTTGTGAATTAAGATCAAAAAACATTATGGATTTTATTCGGTCATCGCAAGGAATCATTCGGATCATATTCGCGAAAAGCAGAAATTATATTTATACAGTGATGTTAATCAGGGCAATTGTGGGGAAACGATGTTTTATCTGCTAACCGATTTTTCCTGTAAGGTTCTTGCGAAAATGGAATAAAGTTGATTTTTGAAGGCGATAAAAAACCAATAGCTATTGACTATATCGACAATAGTATTTAATTTGTACCTTATGTATGTAGGTTGATCTTACATTGAAATTAAGTCGTCTGTCTTTTTTTTCATATTGGCAGAAGACAGGCTTTTTATGTTTTTAATTTATTTCAGGAGGTTTTATCATGTTGGAAGTTAGTGATCTGGCTATTGAAAATCTTAAGGCCTATATGGAGCAGAACAATGTTGATTCTGCCCTGCGGGTGGCCTTGATGCAAGGAGGCTGAGCTGGCCCCTCTTTGGGATTGGCTCTGGATGAGTCAAAAGAAAACGATATGAAACATGAGCAGGATGATGTTACCTTTCTGGTCGATAATGAGTTGATGGCGACTTGCGGTGATATCAAAATTGATTTTATGGACAACGGCCCACGTTCCGGTTTTGCTATTTCCTCTACCCGTCCGATTGGCGGGGGGGGCGGCGGATGCAGCAGTGGTTCCTGCGGTTCAGGCGGTTGCGGCTGATCAATAGAATGATATCTCTTTATAAAATCCCTGGTTTTTAACCGGGGATTTTTTTTGTCCGTGGTCTGCTTGATGATCAAAAGTGGGCATGTTGATATGTTACCTTTCTCTTTCATCTAAAATAACTTTAGGTATGATTATGGCTGAGAAGAAAGATCCGGTTCAAAAGTTAACCACCGAACATGGTCGTGAGTTGTTGCGGTTGGCCCGGCGTACTATTTTGAAGAGTTTTGGGGCGGATCGATCAGCCTCCCCGGATGATGAATTTTCCAATGAGGTATTCCAGGAAAAACGCGGGGTCTTTGTCACCATTCATCTTGATCGTCAACTGCGTGGCTGTATCGGCAATCTTTCCGGTACGGAAACAATCGTTGACGGGGTGCGGCGAAATGCAGTAAATGCCGCTTTTAATGATCATCGATTTTCTCCGCTTACCCTGGAAGAACTTGCCAAGGTTGATCTTGAAATCAGCATCCTGACCGAGGCCATCATTCTTGCTTATGAGGATGGAGAAGACCTGATCCGTAAATTACGGCCCGGCACGGATGGAGTAATTATTAATCAGGGGGGGCGCGGCGCCACCTTTTTACCTCAGGTCTGGGACCAATTGCCCGAGCCTGAGAACTTTCTTTCACACCTCTGCCTGAAGGCTGGATTGTCGGGTGATGCCTGGCGCAGTGGGAATCTCGAAGTCAAGACCTATCAAGTTCAATATTTTGCCGAAAAAGAATGAAATCGTTGCGATGCTCCCAGGGTATTGTTATATCTTTTGGGCTAGCTGCATGGTGCCCGCTCGGAGCATCTCTTGTCTGATGCGTATCGATCCTTAACAACCCGAACTCTTTATTTGAGTCATTGATGATGCGGGAAATAATTCCTTTTTCAGGAAGATGTTTTCCGCAAATGGTTTAACTATTATGCATGGAAATCAGGTCGAACCAAGAACTGCTTCCCTGTTGCGCCGGGCCACTTACGCCTCGGTCAGCGTGGCTACCGTGCTGGTCGGGGTTAAAATCGCGGCCTGGTTGCTGACCGGTTCGCTCAGTGTTCTGGCTTCCCTGGTTGATTCCTTGATGGATGTAGCGGCTTCCGTGGTCAATCTTCTGGCGATCCGTTATTCTCTGAAGTCGGCCGATGATGATCACAAGTTTGGTCACGGCAAGGCCGAGTATCTTGCCGGCTTGGGGCAATCTTTATTTATCGCTTCTTCCGCCGTGTTTCTGATGGTTAACGGCGTTCAGCGTCTGGCCAACCCCAGGCCTCTGGAAAGTGTGCCTTCCGGGGTTGCGGTCATGATTTTTGCTATTTTTCTTACTTTGCTTCTTCTGATTTATCAGCGTTATGTGGTCAAAAAGACCGGTTCTACCGCGATCAAGGCGGATTCTCTGCATTATGCCACTGATCTTTTTACTAATCTTGGCACCATAACCGCCTTAATTATTGCCGGATATGGATGGCCGGGATTTGATCCTGTTTTTGCCATTGGTCTCTCCCTGGTTATTTTTTATAATGCCTGGAAAATTGGCTATGAATCGATCCATCTTCTGATGGATCGGCAGTTGCCCCCTGAAACCGAAGAAACTATCACCATTATTGCCTTGCGCCATAAAAATGTCCTGGGCGTTCATGATATCAGGACCAGACAGGCCGGACAGGTCAAGTTGATACAGCTTCATCTGGAAATGGCGGATAATCTTTCCCTGGGTACGGCCCATAAGGCGGCCAAAGAAGTTGAGGCCGGGATCCGCAATATATTCCCTGATGCCGATATCATTATTCATCAGGATCCGGTCAACCCCGGCTGAGATTTTCAGGCGAGGGCGGTCAGGGCAAAGTTTGATTGTTCCATTCAAAACAAACTGAAACCATCATCGCTGCGACAAATTAATAAGTTAGTTTGATAATTATATCGGTTGAGAGGTTTTCGCCGGACCGACAAACCTTGATTGACATCCTGAAGGTTTCTGGTTATGTAGTACCTGTTTGAAGTTACTGCGTTTTCCGTAGATAAATATCCAATTAAACCCACATAAGATTCCTTTGAAAAATCAATCTGTTTTTGTATCCATAGTCATTCCCGTGATGAATGAGGAAGAATCTATTCCTTCTCTGGGCCGGGAAGTCAGTGAGGCATTTGGCACCCATGACTGGGCCTGGGAATGTATCTGGGTAGATGACTGCTCTAAAGACCAGAGCCGGGATCAACTTCGGCAACTGGCTTTGGCCGATCCGCATCATCGTTTTATCTCCTTTCAGAAAAACGCCGGCCAGTCGGCCGCCCTGTGGGCTGGTTTTAAGGAAAGTCGTGGGGCGGTGATCGCCACCCTTGATGGTGATGGACAAAATGATCCGGCTGATCTGCCTCGTTTGGTCGAGCAACTGGAGAAGGGTGGCGCCGATATGGTCAATGGATATCGCCAGATCCGGTCCGATAGTATTTTACGGAAGATCGCCTCCCGGATCGGCAATGGGGCCCGCAATATGTTGACCGGTAAGACCGTGTCCGATGTTGGCTGTTCAACCCGTTGTTTTAAACGCGAATGTGTCGAGCTCATGCCGCCTTTTGCCGGAATGCACCGTTTTCTCCCGACCCTGGTCGCCCTGCATGGTTTTCGTTTTGATGAAGTCCCGGTCAACCATCGTCCTCGTCTTCTCGGTCAAACGAAGTATTCAATCAATAATCGGCTCTGGGTTGGTCTTTACGATCTCTTGGGGGTGCGCTGGTTCAAGAAGAGGGCCTTTCATTACGAGATCAAAAAAGAGTCTTAAGCAGCTCCTTGGTTTGTACAACCCGAGTTGATCAATTTGTCTGACGTCGAATCAATGGAGATATTTTCCTTGAACCGAAGCCAATAATTAATCTTATTTTTATATAGAGTTCCTTCATGATTACATCTGAAACCTTTTGGATATCTCTTGGTTTTATAGCGCAAGCCCTTTTCAGCGGTCGTTTTTTGGTTCAGTGGGTGGCTAGTGAAAAAGCCGGCCGTTCAGTTATCCCGGTCAGCTTCTGGTTTTTAAGCATGGGCGGTGGTTTGCTTCTGCTGGCCTACGCCATCTGGCGGCAGGATCCGGTCTTTATTCTGGGGCAAAGCGCCGGGGCCTTTGTTTATTCGCGCAACCTCTATTTGATTGCCCGGGAACGTAAACTCAAAACCGAGGGGTCGCCAGATCAGCCATGATTCCTCGTCCTTCCGACGCCTTAAGGTCGCAAGATGGCACCTCTCAAAACTGGCGTCTTGCATTCCTGGTATTTCTGGCGCTGCTCACTGGCTGGCGGCTGCTTTACTTAGCGATTAACCCCCTGGATTTGATCCCGGACGAGGCCTATTATTGGGATTGGGGCCGCATGCCCGCCCTGGGCTATTACAGTAAACCCCCTTTTATTGCCTGGATCAACTGGACAACCACCACCATTCTGGGCGCCACCGCATTTACGGTCCGTTTACCGGCGGTAATTTTTGGTTTTTTTGCCCTGGTTGCCCTCTATGGTCTGGCCGGCCGGATGTTTGACCGGCGGACCGCTTTCTGGTCCGTTGTTCTGGCCGCTTTATCGCCGGCTGCCTGCGCGGTCAATTTCATTATGACCATCGATGCCCCTCTGGTCTGCTGCTGGTCGGTGGCGCTTTATACCTCATGGCGGGCGGTCAACGATACTTCCCGTCGTCCTCTCTGGTGGTTGTTGACCGCGGTTGCCTGCGGAGTAGGGATTTTAAGCAAGCAGATGATGCTTGTTTTCATGCCGCTGATCTTTTTGTTTTTAGCGGTCAGCAAATATGACCGGCCATCCTTGAAAACGGGATGGCCCTATTTGGGATTTGTTCTGGCGCTCTCTTTTTTGTTGCCGCCGATCTGGTGGAACTGGCAGAATGACTGGATCACTTTTCAGCACACGGCCCATCATTTTGAAAGCAGCCGGACGACTTTTTCATTTTTGCGGACATTTTTTGATTTTACCGGCGGCCAGTTATTATTGCTTTCTCCATTGCCGGTTGTGATGTTGATCGCGCTCTCTTTTCTTCTTTTGAAACAATTTCCATCTCTTGACCGACGGCTGAAATTTCTGCTGATTTTTAGTGCCATGCCCCTGGGCGGTATTGCTCTTTTGTCGCTAAGACAGGGGATAAACGCCAACTGGCCGGCGGTCTTTTATCCGGCCGGACTGGTGCTTGTTGCGGCCTGGGTTTGCGGTGTCCCGGTTTTTGGTGATCGACTGCCTGGTTTACGGCGTTTATTTCCGGCGGCTGTTTACAGCGGCCTGGGCCTGGTTGTCCTGACCTATGCCCTGACCTTTTTCTTCTCTTTTTCCACCCTGGCCGGCGGCCCCTATGATCCGACCGCCCGCTTGAAGGGCTGGCGGTTCTTTGGTCATGAAATCAGCACACTGCTGGCAAAATCACCTCATCCGGAGCGGGTGTTTCTCCTGGCCGACAAACGCCAGCCGGTCAGCGCCATGGCTTTTTATGTCGATAATCAGCCCAGAACATACCAGTGGAATGATCGGGGAGGATATATTCGGTCACAATATGATTTGTGGCCGGATCCATCTGAAAAAATCGGTTGGGACAGTATTATTGTTTTGCGTGATGGTCATCAACCGCACCCCGATCTGGCCAAAGCATTTCGTGAAATTATTCCGTTGACTGAGTTGACCGTTCCTGTTGGGCCAGCCGGGAGTCGCCGTTATTCGGTGTATTTTGGCCGGGAGTTATTACAATGGCCCCGATAACGGAACATATTCAACAACCGGGTAAGCCCGGCGAGATCTCGCCGTTTGACGCGATTTATCGCCGTTATTGGTTGCCAGATCTTCTGGTCCCCTTATTTTTTGTTGCGATTATTACCGTCCTCTGCTGGCTTACCGATCTTGATCTGGTTGTTTCCAACTGGTTTTTTAAACCCGACAAAATCGGTGGCGTGTCCTGGCCTTATCAGCATCTGCAACCATGGCTGTTTCTGAAAAAATCAGATAGCTGGCTGGTCGGGATTATTTGTGCGGCAAGCCTTGCCGTCCTGGTCCTGGCCCGATTTCTGCCGCGCCTGAAGCGGATACGTCTTTACGCCCTTTTTGTGATCTGCAGTATGGTTCTCGGGCCGGGCATTGTTGTTAATAATGTTTTCAAGGAATATTGGGGCCGGCCCCGACCGCGGCAGATTGTCGAGTACAACGGTAAGAGTCAATACTTACCACCCCTGGCCATGGGGATTAGCGGCCATGGAGAGTCTTTTCCCAGCGGCCACGCGGCGGCGGGCTTTGGTTATACCGCTTTCTGGTTTGTCTGGCGGCGAAAACGCCGTCTAAATGCAGTGTTGTCTCTGGCCGGAGGGTTGGCTCTGGGCGGCATGCTGGGCGTTGCCCGTCTGGCGGCGGGCGCCCATTTTCTATCTGATATAGTCTGGTCGTTTTTTCTGCCCTTTTTGGTCTCGCTCATCCTTTACTATTTTGTTTTTCGCATTCCACAACGGGAGGACTTCCCGGATCTGCACGACAAATCGGTCTCCCGTTACGGCAGTCTGGAATTGTGGGGATATGGTTTGTTGGGGTTATTCACCTTGCTGCTGGTCCTGGTCAAGAATTCATTTTATCAGGAACTTGCCTTTCAGGCGGAAGACCGCCCGTCATTGCAGGAAAAGCGGACCATTAATCTGAGCGTCGATCAGGCCGATGTCTCAATTGTTCTCACCGGCGGCGGCAAGCCTTTTTTGTCGGTTAACGGTCTGGTCCAGGGATTCGGTCTGCCCAATAACAAAATTGAGGCAAGAGGCGACATTTTTGAAAGCCCGGAACCGGTAATAAATTATACCCTTGAAACAACAGGATGGTTTACCGAGCTGGAAGCTAATCTGTCGGCAACCGTGGCGGGGCAGGGCCTTGAAAAGTTGACGGTCCGGGTAAATGAAGGGGATATCACCCTGTCCTGCGATCAAGCGCTTGCTTCATGGCCGGTCCTTGATCTGCATACGGCCAAAGGCAAGGTGGTCCGGCCGGAGCCGGATAAATGCCGGTGATTTAAAGCTGAGTTGAACCGCTAGTCGGTTCAAACGAAACTTATGCCCTTGTGGTATAAGAATAGGTTTGAAACGCTCAATTTTGTTAATCGCAATGAGGCAATAATCTTATCATGCCGTTTCTGCTCTATACATATCTCTTTGCCGAAATGGCGGCGCCGCTGGTCGCCACCCTGATCGTCCTTACCGGCATTTTATTTTTGGGGAAACTGGTTCCGTTCCTGAATATCATTCTGCAGTTTCATGTCGGTTTCGCTGATTTTCTGCGGATCTGTATCTTTATGTTGCCGAAATTACTATGGTTTTCTTTTCCATTTGCCGCGATGCTGGGCGTTACTCTCTGTTTTACCAGACTGTCAAACGACACGGAAATTCTGGCCTTAAAGGCCAGCGGGGTTACGGTGAACTTCATGCTGCCGCCGGTAATTGTCGTTGCCTTATCGATGGCCTTATTGTCTTTTTTCAATGCCTCTCATCTGGTGCCGGCCGGATCTAATGCGATGAACGATATTTTTTTGAAGCTGGCCCGGGAAAAGATCGAAAAGGGGATAGTTGCCGGTGAATTCAGCGAGAATCTGGGTGATATAGTTCTCTATACCGAAACCCTTGATCCCAAGACCAATGAACTTGGCGGGGTATATCTTTCCGACTCGCGAGAAGGGGATACTCCGGTGGTGATTATGGCCAGGCAGGGTTTTCTGGTGCCGCTTGGCACCATGATGCAGCTCACTCTGCGGGACGGCTCGATTCACCGGGTGATTGATGAGCTTGATCAGACGATCACCTTTCAAAAATATACCCTTAATATTCCGTTGGAAATCGACAAGATCTCCGGTTTAAAAGTCAGCCGCAGCAATATGACCTTGCCGGAACTGAAGGCCAAGGCCGAGGAACACGGAATCGGGAGCAAAACCGGCGCCCTGTTCATGGCCGAGTTTTATAAAAGGATTACCTTACCGGTTGGATGTTTCTTGCTCAGTCTGTTGGCTTTCCCTTTTGGTCTGCTGGCCAACACCGAGCGACCCGGCATCGGGGTGCGGCTGACCCTTGCTGTTTTTATCTCCTATTATATTTTAACCAGCGCGGCGGAATCCTTAAGCGCCAAATTGATCGTGCCGGTGTTGCCGGCCTTGTGGTTTCCCAACCTGCTTTTTGCCGTTTTGACCGTCTTTTTAATTTTTCGGGCCAACCGCGAGGAACAGACTATAATCGGCTTGCCTTTTAAGGGTGTGTTTAGAAAGATTTTCAGGAAGAAGTGATTGATGGCCCCGAAATTTTTTTTCCAGACCCGGCGGTTCAATTTTTCATTCTGGGGGATTATTGCCCTGGGGGCAGTGATTGGTTCCATCTATCTATGGGACAACGACCTGTCTCTTTCCCTTTACTGGCGACAAAGGGCGGCGGCTGATCCATTTCTTCATGATTTTGCCCGGTTCATGGCCCGGACCCTGCCGGAGGACGGTATTTTCGGCGGCCAGGACCTTTCCTATCTGTTGTTGCTACCCTACGTGATTTTTTATCTGATCTGCGCGGTGGCGCCGCCCATGCGCCGAAAATATCAATTTTCCTCATTCTATCAGAGCGCCGGATATATTACCGCGGCCGCTCTCGCCATGACTGCGGTCAACCGGGGCATGAAGACCTTTTTTGCTCGGGCTCGACCCGGTGACCTTGGTCGGATCAAGGACGGGCTGGCCCAGGAGTTTTCCCGAATGTGGGAGGTTGGGAGTCAGTCGCCGGCCGCCGCTTTTTCTAATGGCAGTTTTCCCTCCGGCCATACCAATACGGCGGTGGCCCTGGTCGTATTGGTTTATATCCTGATGCCGACCAATCGAATTCGGCTGGTGGTCGGTAGATTTCTGCTGGCGATAAGCTGGGCGATGTTAATGGGTTTTGGCCGGGTCTGCTCCGGCTCCCATTATCCCAGCGATGTCCTGTGGTCGATTGTGATCGGCCTGCTCCTGCTGGGCTGGATTTATTTCCGAGTCCTCCGGGTGCCGGAGCAGAGGACTGGAAAATTCAGAATTTATACCGCCAACGGCGAGTTGCTGTGGGGTTTGAGTTTTTTCATGTTTGTCGCGGGGATCACCTCGGCGGCGGTGGGAATCAGGTATTTTGTAACTACTCTGGAGTGGCGCTGGTTTCTTGCTTTTCTGGGGGGGGCTTTCGGCACGTTTATTTTCTATCGACTGATGGATCGGATCCTGGTTGATCCTGATCACAACCAGGGTATTTCATAAGTATATCTTGCTGCTTGTAACATCATCCCCGCGAGCGGGAACACTGAATCATGGTAGTGACGAGTAACAAGAGGGGAACTCGTCACTGTTTACTCGTTACTTGTCACTTTTTTTACCTGAACGATCCAATCTACTCCTTGATCCCCTGGAAATTCCGACACCAGACATAATCCACCTTGTTGACCATCCTGCCGTTTAACTTCAGATCCAGCGAATCTCCTTTTTCAACCTGAGCGCAAACCATTCTGCTTTCGATGTCGGCCCGATTGAAGCGGGTATTGATAAACAGTAGATCCTTGCCCTGTGGTGATGATTTCTGCCAGTAATCAAACTGGTCCTGGCGCCGGTCAATTAGATAAACGGTGCTTGGGTATTGGTGGTTGTAATAGATCGCCCGGCTGGCCAGGGTCCAGTTGCATATTGCGATTCCCTGGGTCTGCGGATCGGTCAGTTGCTGGTTGGCCACGGCCATTATCCGGTCAAACCCGTAGATGTCACGGAAGGGTGATTTGTAGTCCGGGAAAGGAATCATTTTAAAGCCGATCTCCAGATACAGAAAGGCGGTGATCGCCACCGAAAGCCAGATGCCGCCATGGAGGATAATCCGGCTGATCCGGCGCTGATCTGGCCATAGATAGTAGGTGCCCAGGGCAATATTCAAGAGATAGAAACTGCCGGTCCAGTGGGGCAGGGCCTGCTTGTAGAGTGAGGAGTAGCCAAAAAAGATCAGGACCGTCGCGCTGAACAGAAAGGAGAGAAATATATAGTCGTTTTTCGAGCGCAGGCTGCGCCAGAAACCGTAATAGGCGATGCCGAACAGAAAAGGGCTGTAGGCCCCGAACTGGGTGGCCAGGGCGCTGAAAAAATATCCAAGGTTGATGGCGGAACTGCCGGTCACATGGGCGGTCTGATATTTGAAGCTGGCAAAGTCATGCTCAATGTTCCAGATAATCACCGGCAGGATCAGGATCAGGGCGGTGAGCGCCCCGACCAGCAGTTTCGGGGTCAGCAGCAGGTCGTATCTTTTTTTAAGCAGCAGATAGATCAGGATCGGCGGCAGGAAGAGGACGGCGGTATATTTGGCCAGGCCGCTTAACCCCAGAAGCAGTCCGAGGACAAACCAGTTACCGACCGTGTTGGCTTTCTCCAGCTTGACGGTCGCCATGATCACCAGAATGGTCAAGGGAAAGAGGATGCTGTCCGGCGCCAGTCCCAACCCCAGGGCGTTGATGATAAATGAGGCGTTGACCGCGATTGCCGAATACAGGGCGACCCGGCGGTCATGATCAGAGATTTTTAAAATGAAAATATAGACCAGAACAGAGGTCAGGGCGGCAAGAATTACCGCCGGTAAACGGAAGGTCGTTTCGCTCGGCTCAAGAAACAGCAGGAATACACCATGCAGCCAGCCGACCAGGGGGGGATGGTCGAAATAACTTAAATCAAGGTTCAGACCGTAAAGGGCGTAATGGGCCTCATCAACCCCCAGCAGGGAAGTCGGGATAATCAGCAGGCGGGCGCCGGTCAGGGCGGCCAGAAAGAAGATGAAATATTTATGCTCCTTGAGCATCGAGCGACTCCAGAAGGGGCAGGATGGTAGTAAATACCTGCTCCGGACTGATAACCTGCAGGCAGACATTGTCTGAACAAGGGGTTTTTCGGTGATTGGCGGCGCTGACACAGGGCGAACAGGCCAGGCCTGAATAGATCGCGGTGGAGTTGCCCAGTGAGCCATAAAGGGCAGGGGTCTCAGGGCCGAAGATGACAAAGGTGTGCATTTCGGTGACTGAGGCGAAATGGGCCGGGCCGGAATCGTTGGTCAGCATCATGGCGCTTACTGAGTAAAGGGTGGTCAATTCGGCGAATTTGACCCCGCCGGCAAAATTTATGCAGCGTGGATCATTGACCGCATCGGCCACGACCTGGACCCATTCTTTTTCGGCCGGGGAGCCGGTCAACAGGACAAGAAGTTTCTGGTCGTGGGACAGGATCCGGTTGACCACCGTAATGTAATTATTCCGGTCCCAGCGTCTTTGAGGCAGTAGATCGCTGGCGTTAGTGTTGACCAGGATGATTTTGGTCCGGGCTGGCGAGAAGTCAGGAGAGAGCGCCTTGATCTTTTGGTAAATTTCTTCCTTTGCCGCCGGGGGGATTTCGGCCTTACAAAGAGTTATCTCGTCATCGGTTATCAGGGTTTTCGAGAAAGGCCGTTCCTGTTTGTCACTTGCCAGGGCATTGACTATTGCAATAAAGTTTTTGCTGATATGAAGATGTGGGTTATAGGCAATCTTATGGGTGAGGAGGTTGCCCCGATACAATCCTTCATTATAAAAAGCATGGAACCCGGCCCGGTTGGTTGCCCCGGATAAACCGGTCAACAAGGCGGTGAATCTGGAGAAAAGTTCCAGGTCGATAACCGTATCTATCTTTTTATTCCTGGCCCAGAGCAGGAACCGCAAGGTGTCGAGCACCAGGGGAATCAGGCCATCTTCCCGGATCGTGAAGATGTTTTCTTCCTTGACGGTTTTCAGCAGATTAAGGCTTGGTTTGTTTTTCTTGAAGATCAGGAAATGAAGCTCGGCGCCAAGTTCGGACTGTAGTTTGCGCATGGCCGGATCGACCAGGATGGCGCTGCCCATTTCAGAGAGTTCGATCAGTAGGACGTTTTGCGGCTTATTATAAGTCTTGCGGCCGGTCAGCAGGGAAATCAGCTTGAAGAAAATGGTCAGCAGGAAACACAAGGGGACTCCGGCATAGAAGTCGATATCGCGCATCGTGTCTACTTTCACTTTGGCTCCTTGGTGGCTAATGATTTTTTGTGCCGGACCCAGAGGTATGCCCCTGGTATGCTGGTCGCGATTAGTAATAATCCAAAAAGAACGGAAAGTGAAAGAATTTCTGCCTTGACCAGGCCGGCCAGCATCAAGATGCCGACCATCGCCCCTTCCCGGACCCCCCAGCCGGCAAGAGAGATGGGAACAATGGTCAGGAGCAGACTTGGCGGAATGGCGATCAGCAAAATGGTAAAGTTGACCTCCATGTTGATCGCCTTAGCCAGGGCCCAGAAGGTAAGCAGGCCCAGAAGATGGGCTGCCAGCGACAGGATGGCATGAAAGATGATGGTTATCGGCTGCCGGTAGACGGTGGACATGTGTTCGGATATTCTGACCATCGGACGAAAAATCCTGACCCTTGACAGAACTTTTAACCGGTGAAGAAACATGACCAGGATAAAGCCGGCCAGTCCGATGACTGAGACCAGACGGATTAATTGGATCAACCAGGCGGGGAATAATTCGTCTCCCAGAAAAGAGGCGAGCAGGGTCAGCAGGATCAGGCTGGCCAAACCTACACCCCGGTCGATCATTACCCCATAGAAACTTTCGATCTTGCTGTATCCTTTGGCTCCGAGGTCAATCACCCTGAAGGCGTCGCCGCCGATGCTGCCGGGCATAACCTGGTTAAAGAAGACCCCCTGAAAATAGCTCTTCAGGTAAAACAGGCGAGATTCGCTAAAATCAAGACGTTCCATGATCAGGTTCCAGCGGAATGCCGCCACGCCGGTACTTGCCGTTTGCAGAAGATAGGCGACCGCCAACCAGGAAATTTCCGTTCCCTTGATGGTTGCGGAAACACTTGGCAGATCAATGTTCCGCAAGATAACGTATAGCAGCAATGAGGTGATCAGGGCCTTGATGGCGGTCTGCATGGGGATTTTTTGTCAGTTTGGTTTATGGTGTCCGAACCAGCCTTGATTGTTAAGGCGCAATGGTTCTCGGCCGGTCGGAATGGTATGGTCGGGAGATCTGTCTTTAAGTTTATTTCATGTCCTTAGATGTTGTTTTTCGGAACAATTTACTGAGCACCTTTCATACTGAAAGCAGGTGTCGCTGTCAACTCATTTGTGTCCGGCAAGATGAGGTTTGGCCTATGGCGTATGGGATATTAATCCATTTTTGTCATGGTTAAATGGCGGCAAAAAAATATCCTGAAATCCCTCTGTTAAAACAGGATATTTTAGTCGTTGATATAAAAAATCGGAAGTTGCTTTTTGTGAATTAGAATGATATAAAAGCTCTGTTTTATTAGTATATATTGTGATCGCCTGGGTGGCGGAACTGGTAGACGCAAGGGACTTAAAATCCCTCGGTCCTTGTGACTGTACGAGTTCGATTCTCGTCCCGGGCACCAGTAATTATTAAGGGCGTGAAGGCTTGATTGCTTTCACGCCCTTTTTCTTTTTTGTTCTTTTAGTACAACCCTGTACAACTTTTTTGTTTAATACTACCTCTCGTCTCGCGGGCAATAATAAAATTGGTTGTTGTCTGGGTGATTCCGCATCGCAGCAAATATGTCGCTGCCAATGCTTGAACTAGCGCCATTCCATGGTGTCCCCATAATTTTTTGGTACATGTAGTAGCCGCGTGCGGCGAGTCGTCATTGCAAGGGCCGGAGATAACTATTCGAATCAGTGCTCTACACTACCGGTAATACGCATGCTTCACGCTCCCAAGTTATTAATTGACTTACCATCAGGTAAGGGTTAGAAAAATATAACTAATCCAACCGCTAATCATTTCCGGTGAGTTTTATACCGAAGAGTGAAATCAGGAACATGTTACCAATCCCGGAAAATGTTTCAGACCGATTCAACATAGTTCTGGAAAAGCGTGCAATCCATGAGCCTTCCAGGGTTTACTACGGGAAATGGCTCCGATATTTTCTCGATTTTTGTAAAAAATATTCTCCTCCTTCTGACCAATCCGCGCAGGTTCGTCTGTTCATCGAAAAACTGAAATCTAAAAAACAATCCCCACAACAATGCGCCCAGGCCGCCCATGCGGTTTCCCTCTTTTTCGAGTCGCAACCAACAAAAACCCACCCTCAGCCAGCGCCTGTTCCGGCAGAACCATCTCAACCTATCGGCCTATCGGAACAACCACCTAAAGCCTACTTGATCGGGGGAGATGTGAATGCGAGTAGCGGCCTGGTAGCGCTGGGCTAGCGCTGGGGTCGGGCCACGATAACTGTCTGAAATAGCGCTGGGGTCGGGCCACGATAACTGTCTGAAATGATTGGCAATCATAGCTAGAAATAGGCCTTTTTGGGGCCTATATTGACGTTTTTTAGGCCAAACCCGCAAATATAGAGTTATATATAACTCATGGCTAGAGCAAAACGACACTATATCCCCGGACAAATATGGCATCTCACGCATCGATGCCACAAAAGAGACTTCCTTCTTAATCTGGTTAAGGACCGGCGGAGATTTATCCAATGGCTTTTCGAAGCTAAACGACGCTATGGACTGACCATTCTTAATTATACGGTGACATCAAACCATTATTTATGTGGAGCTCCACATAAAACATGTAATGTGAAGTTCCAAATTATGTGAAGTTGGCCTTCCCAATTCCGTCTTTTTCTATTCTTTTTCCCTCCTTTCCTATTCCTCACTCAAGAAATTACTGCACATAATATTTTGTATATTCCGTGCATGAATGACAATCT
>JAHJIY010000001.1 GCA_018823175.1 Pseudomonadota bacterium | reverse complement strand
GTGGATATGATCTTCCTCAACTTATACCACAAGGGCATAAGTTTCGTTTGAGCAGACAAGCTGTTCAACTCAGCTTTATACCACAAGGGCATAAGTTTCGTTTGAGCAGACAAGCTGTTCAACTCAGCTTTATACCACAAGGGCATAAGTTTCGTTTGAGCAGACAAGCTGCTCAACTCAGCTTTAAATTCATCCCAGCCGGTAAGGACGATTAACTATTCGGTTTTCATCCGGTGTACAAGTTTACGGATTTTTCTTTTGGACTCAGCTTGTTTGCGGCGACGCTTGGCACTTGGTTTTTCGTAATATTCACGTCTTTTCAGCTCTTTTTTGATGCCGTCGAGCTGTAATTTTTTCTTCAGCAGGCGGATAGCATGCTCAATATCTCCTCTGACCTCAACGCTTATCATGTTTTCTCCTGATTAAAACATTATATTAAAAAATATTATTTGCCCTGAAATTGAATCTTTCTATATATATGATTTGACTGATGTCTGTCAAATGTTTTTTTGGGAAGTTTGGTCTGGGGGAAAGATCTTTCCAGGGTTAAGGATGTTTAGCGGATCGAAAAGATTTTTTAATCCTTTCATCAATTCCAGGCTGTTTTCATCCAACTCCATGGCCAGATATTCAGACTTGGTGATGCCGATGCCATGTTCTCCCGACAGAGTGCCGCCCAGGTTGAGGACTTGGGTGAATAATTTCTTTTTGGCGATCAGTCCACGGGCCAGTTCTTCGGAGTTGTTTTTGTCCAGCATGATGTTGACGTGGATATTGCCGTCCCCGGCGTGGCCGAAGGTGAAGATGGTCGTCTGCTGCTCAGCGGCAAGTGTCTCGGTAAAGGTGACCAGTTCCGCAATTTTGCTGCGGGGGACGACCACGTCTTCGCTTATTTTGTGCGGTTTCAGTTTAAAGGCCGAGGGGGAGATGGCCCGACGCGCACTCCAGAGCGCAGCTCTTTCCGCTTCGTCCTGCGCCTGGCGAACGGATAACAGATCCGGTTCATTTTTCAGAAAAATATGGAGATTTTTTGCCTGACTGGTCACGGTCTCCTGATTTCCGTCAACCTCGATGATCAGTAATGATTCGGCCGCAGGGGGAAGCGCAAAGGGCAGTTCGGATTCGACAATTTTCAGGGCGGTCCGGTCCATGTATTCCAGGGTGCAGGGGGTGTGCTGCGATAAGATCCGGGAGACCAGCGCGGTGGCCTGTTTTATTGAATTACTCACTACCAGAAATGTGGCGCGGTTTGTCGGCATTGGCAGGAGTTTTAAAATAATTTTGGTAATAATCGCCAGGGTACCCTCTGATCCGGTCAGCAGTCGGGTGAGATCGTAACCGACCACCCCTTTGGCGGTTCGCACCCCGGTATTGATGATGCGGCCATCGGGCAGCACTGCCTCCAGACCGAGAACGTAGTCCCTGGTTACCCCGTATTTAACGGCGCTCGGGCCGCCGGCACATTCCGCTATATTGCCGCCCAGGGTACAGAATTTCAGGCTGGCCGGATCGGGCGGATAATAAAGGCCCAGTCGTCTGACCTCATCTTGGAACTGACCGGTAATGACCCCAGGTTCCACCACCGCAACATGATTGTCTGTATCGATTTCAATAATTTTATGCATCCGGCTCATGGCCATAACCAGTCCGCCTTTGAGCGGCAGGGCGCCGCCGGTCATGCCGCTGCCGGCGCCACGCACTACTACGGGCAACAGGACTTGGGAGGCCAGACGCATTATGGCGCTTACTTCGGCGGTCGAGCCCGGAAAGGCCACAGCTTCCGGCAGATATTCTCGGGCTGTACCATCGTAAGAGTAACAGAGCAGCTCTTCGGTGGTTGTGGTCAGCTGATCAGGGCCGACAATTTTTTGCAGTTGATTTATGGTCTGCTTATCCATAATATGATCTCTTGATTTGTTGCGATTCGGAAATAACGGAGATTTAAGGCGGCCAGTTTTCTGCTGGTTTTACCCCAAGGGCACTCGAAGTTTTCGCTTATCTCCTCCGGGGCGTTAGTTATCAGCTTAATGTGTTTGGTTTATGGTTCCTGTAGCAAAGGCTAACGGCTAATGGTTGACCGTATTTTCCATGAATACCATTTATTGACTGACACTAACTTAAAAGAGAGTTTGGGGAAAAGAAATATTTCGATAGAGGAATTTTATCCATGCAAAAAATTCGTTTGGCTTTGCTGGCCGGAGGCAAATCCGGTGAGCGCGAGGTGTCGCTCCAGGGCGCGGCGGAGGTAGAAAAGGCCCTTAATCCAGAGAAATATGAGGTGAAGCGTTACGACCCGGCTACTGATCTGCCTGCTCTGATCAGGGACGCGGAGCGGATTGATGTGGCCTTTATTTTGTTACATGGTCGTTGGGGTGAGGACGGCACGGTCCAGGGTTTTCTGGAGTTGCTGGAGATTCCATATCAGGGTGCGGATGTTCTGGGTAGCGCCATGGCGATGGATAAACATGTGGCCAAGCTGATGTATCGCAACGCCGGGTTGCAGGTCGCTGATTGGGTGATGGCAACAATGGCTGATTGCGCTAACCCGGAGCGGATAATTGAAGAATTGGGATTACCGGTGGTTGTCAAGCCGATCAGGCAGGGGTCGAGCCTGGGGATGAGTATCCCGCGGAATCGGGAAGATCTGATCTCCGGTCTAAGGCAGGCCTTTAATTATGACCGGGAGGTCATGGTCGAAAAATTTATCAAAGGTCGTGAGATAACGGTCGGGATAATCGGCAACGATGAACTCACCGCTCTGCCATTGGTTGAAATAATCCCGGGAGCAAACTATCAGTTTTTTAATTACGAGGCCAAGTATCAGCCCGGCGCGAGCAGAGAGGTATGTCCGGCCGAGCTCGATCAGACGATCGCGGCCCAGGCCCAGGAGTGGGGAATCAGAGCTCATCGGGCCTTGAAGCTTAGGGGCTACAGTCGGACGGACATGATTGTGTCCGGCGATGATCTTTATGTTCTGGAGACCAACACCATTCCCGGCATGACCCCGACCAGCCTGCTCCCTCAGGCCGCGGCGGCATTCGGTCTTTCATTCGGGGCCTTGCTGGACCGGTTGATTGAATTGGCCATGGCGTGAAGGTTATGGTGATTTTTAGTTTGTAGAAAATTTGATTTGGTCTGAAAAGGGTCAAAGAATAATCCTGTTACGGATTTTTGCGCAAGACTTTATCCATTAAAAAGCATTCAGATGAAAAACTGCGGGATTATACTTAGGCCTAAATCACATATGGCAAACAGGGGTTTTGCCCAGAAATCCAAGATGTTCTCGAGACCGGCAGGGAGAAGTCATCTCGTCTAAATTATTTTTGCCTCCCATGATTTATTTTTGAACCTTTTTCTTCCCTACCACCACTTATATTTACAAATCAATGGGCAGAGGAAAATCCGGAATCGGTTTAATCCTTGATTGTGTCCATTGCTCGCATAGTTTGAATGTAATTTGTTATAATTTGATGCAGTAAATTGTTGGTCGAATCGACCGGTAAGAAAGAAGCATATTTTTATTAAAGGAGGAATGGTTATGAAAAAGTTGTCAAGTTTGCTTTTCCTGTTGGTCTTTTTTTTCGTAGGCACATCATTTGCGGGGCCGGTTGTTGATTCAAGTAAGCTCAAAGGCAGAACAACAAACAAGGATTTGCAAAGGGCCACTGTGAAGCCGATTAAAAATATCAGGGTGCGATCCTGCCCTGATCCTGCCGCTTATGCCATTGATTTCCGGATCGTCAACCGGGGCTCACAATTCGCGGGCACGGTGGAGATCATGGGAACGGTGAAAAATGTGGGAACCGCTTCTTATGAGTCCGGGGCAAATCAGCAGATGGCCCAGCTTTATGAGGCGCCACTGGGCGGAGCGGGAAGGCTTGTTGCCAGCCAGTCATTTCAAAACTTGACTGCGGGGCAGACGGTCACGGTTTCTTATACTCGGCAGTGGAATGCGTCTTCTCCATCAGAGGGAGAGTTTCCGCCCAACTATAAATTGCTGGTCGTTTATGATCCTGATATTTCCATGGATGGAAATGCTAAGAATGATGACTGCAATGGTGTGAACAATCAGAAAGAACGGAGCGGCGCCGACATTAACGCCTTGTTCAGATAGTAAATTGTGGAGATAAAACCCGGTCGGCTGCCCAAGGTGTGCGAAGGCTGCCGACCGGAAGATTAAAGTTTGAAGTGTGTCGTCTTAAATGCAAACGGGATAATGACGAAAAAAGTGGTAATTTCTGATATCTGGTTCAACTTCAATCGGATCACCCATTATAAGGCCCTGGTCAAAGAGAGAATAATGGGTACCTCGAATTTTTGTTTAGCTCTTTTTCCGAAAATATCATTAATATCAGGCCCTTTTGGTTCGACCTTTTTTGAAATGGTCTAAAACCGATTTTCAAAGTATGGGCTTAGAATTTCCGGTACTGCAATCGTGCCGTCGGCCTGCTGGTAATTTTCAAAGATGGCGGCCAGGGTCCGGCCCACGGCTAGACCGCTGCCGTTTAAGGTGTGGACCAGGGCGCTTTTTTGGCTCTCTTTGGGCCGGTAACGGATACCGCCTCTTCTTGCCTGAAATTCTCCGAAATTACTGCAAGATGAAATCTCTCGATATTTATTCTGGGCCGGTAGCCAGACCTCGATATCGTAAGTCTTGTTGGCCGAAAAACCTAAATCACCGCTGCATAGGGTGACCACCCGGTAGGGAAGTTTCAGGAGTTGCAAGACTTCTTCGGCATCGGCCAGAAGTTGGTCGAGTTCCTGGACTGAGGTCTCAGGGGTGGTGAATTTGACCAGTTCAACTTTGTCGAATTGATGTTGCCGGATCAGGCCACGGGTGTCCTTGCCGTATGAGCCGGCCTCCGAACGAAAACAGGGGGTGTAAGCGCAATACTTGATCGGCAGTTCCTTTTCGGCCAGGGTCTCGTCCCGGTGAATGTTGGTCACCGGCACTTCCGCCGTAGGGATCAGCCATAAATCATGGTCGGAGACGGAGGTCTTGAAGAGATCGGCGGCGAACTTCGGGAGCTGGCCGGTGGCGGTCATGGTTTCGGTGTTGACCAGAAAGGGCGGCAAGACCTCGGTGTACCCGTGTTTCTGGGTATGAAGGTCCAGCATGAAATTGATCAGGGCCCGCTCCAGGCGGGAGGCAAATCCCTTGAGCAGAACAAAACGGGCGCCGGAAATTTTGGCGGCCCGTTCAAAGTCGAGGATTCCCAGGGTTTCACCGAGTTCCCAGTGGGATTTGGGCTCAAAAGAAAATTCCGGAATTGCGCCCCATTTTTTTAGTTCCTGATTTTCGCAGTCATTGTTGCCTAAGGGCACTGAGTCGTGACAGAGGTTGGGAATGCCCATCACGATATCGTTGAGTTCGGTCTCTATCTCATTAAGTTTTCCTTCTATTTCCTTGATCCGATCCCCGACTTGACGCATTTCAGCAACCAGATTGTCTGCGCTTTCGCCGCTCTTTTTAAGCTGCGCTATCTCCTGGGAGACGATTTTTCTTTTGTTACGTAAAGCTTCTACTTCGCTTAAAAGTTCACGGCGTTGCAGGTCGATGGCGGCGAAGTCATTAATTCTGGATTTTCCCGGACCACGGAAGTTGGTTTTTTCTTTTACCAGATCAAGATTTTCTCTTATAAAACGAAGTTCGAGCATATTTTATCCTTACGGGATGAAGATTTTGAATGGGAAAACCCAAGTAATTTTAATTATTTTGATGTCGTTTTTTTTATCACGCCCCCGTTCAGAAATCAAGGATATCCGACTTTCAAGGTCTTGCCTGAGTAGTTTTGGTAAAAAAATCGATCATTTGTAAATGCCGAGATCCGATCGATTAGCTTTGATCTGATCAAATAATCATGAACAATTTTGTATGGAAATTTTCTTCCGGCAAGAAATTGCTGCGGCTTAAAGAGCGATTGATTTAGGGTAAGAAAAATGCTAAGAGTTTCGATGGTCAGGAAAATTGGTAATCTGGTCTTTGATGCATGTAAATTGTTGATTATCTGTTTAATTTGTTTGTTGTGAGAAGTGGAGAAGCGATAGACCTCAAGGGGGAATCGAGCAGAGTTCAGTCCTGGTCTGTGTGGTAACACTGGAGAATTATTGATGAAATGTAAATCTGTTTTACTGTTTTTCGCTCTGTTGTTTTTTGTCTCGGTCTTGCCGGCTTTTGCCGGGGGGTGTCTTAATGGTAGTTGTCACAAAACCCTTCTTGAATCCAGATATGTGCATGGACCGGTCGCGGCCGAGGCGGCCGGGGTGAATGGCTGCGCTATGTGCCATGAGTCTGCCGGGCCAGCCTGCACGGCGGACAAGGGCGGGAAATTTAAACCGTTCAAGAAGAGTCAGGAGATGTGCCAGGCCTGTCATGTCAAAGGCACCGGTTCTGTCCATTCAGACGGAAAGCTTGATTGCTTGAAGTGTCATGATCCCCATGGTTCCGAGACCAGCGGCCAGATGCAGCGGGAAAAATGAGGTGTTGGTTCACCGGGGAAGACCGGATTATTTAGAGATTATGCCGGGTGAACAGTAACCATCTCGCCGGCCTTTACCTGACAACGGTGCGGCGGAACAGCTATGATACAGTTAATGGCTTCCGCCCCGTGGGCGGCCCTGACCAGGATGGTGGTTTTTTCCCGGTGCATTATGCCTCCTTTCAGATTTAAAATCCCTTTTTTACGGATGGTGAGCGGTTCGCTCAATCTGGCTCGATAGCTTTCCTGCCATAATTTTTTGTGACCCAGAATCCGGCGCAGGGCCGGCCGCACCAACTCCGTGAACAGGATCCGGACGGCCGGCGGCGGTCCCGGCAGGGCAAAAAAAATGGTCTGTCCCAGTGAGCCGCACATGGTTGTCCGACCTGGTTTGACATTTATCGACTGATAGATCATCTCGATCTTGAGTTCCGTGAAGACCTCCGCCATTAAATCAAACTTCCCCGGTCCCATCCCACCGGTGGTCAAAATCATCTGTACATTTTTGTTGAGGGCGTTTTTTATCTTTTTGACTATCATCTGGGTTTTGTCGATCTCAATGCCGAGGTCGATCGGCAGGCAGTTTTCCTGTTGAATCAGGCCGGTGAGCAGGAAGCGGTTACTGCTGACTACCTGACCTGTTTTTAGGGTCATCTCCGGGTTGACCAGTTCGCTACCGGTACAAAGCAGGGCGACCCGGGGTTGTTGATATAATAAAGCCTGGTTGACCCCGGACGAGGCCATGATGGCCAAATGGTCCGGGGTGATCAACTCTCCTTTCTTGATGATGACCCGGCCTTTTTTTAATGTTGCTCCGGTTTTTCTCAAATGATTACCGGCGCGACCGGTCTGCCTGACCAGAATATGGTGGTCGGCCTCAAGACATTTTTCAAAGGGGATGACCTGGTCGGCCCCGGGTGGGATCGCCCCACCGGTCATGATCCGGATAGATTTTTTGGAGGGCAGGATTGGAAGGTCGGTACGGCCTGCGGCTATTTCATCGATAATTTCCAATTTCTGCGGATTTTGCCGGGAAATATTTTCACCAAGGTCACGGGTCCTGACCGCAAAGCCGTCCATGGTTGAGTGAGTAAAAGCCGGAATCGGGATTTTTGATCTGATTGACTCGGCGGCGACCCGGTTGAGTGTTTCGGAAAAGGACAAGGTCTCGGTCCGGCCCGTTTTGGTAAAGTTAATGACAAGTTTTTGGGCCTCGGTCAGAGAAAGATCAGTCTGATGTTTTTTTCTTTTTTTCGGTAAAGTCGCAAGATCGGCCGGGTAGTTGATATTGTGAAAGGATGAAAGATCGGCGGCCACTTTGAGCAATTCATCTTCGTCTAGAGTCCTGACCCGCAAGTTTAGCAGAACGCGGTTTATTTTCCGTTCCCCTTGTTTTAGCGCCTGTTCAATTACCGGTAGCGCCGTCCGCCGGTAAACGGCATGGAGTGGCTCCGGCCCCGCAAGTGGATGTGGCATGATCACGTCCCAGTCCCCGGAAATGTTGCAGAGATAACGAATGAGTTTTTCATTAAGCAGCGGCATGTCGCAGCCGGTGACGAAAATTGCCGGGGTTTTGAAATAGTGCAGGGCGGCGTGAATCCCGGCCAGCGGGCCGGCGCCGGCAAAGAGGTCGCCGGTCATCGGCCAGTTCAGAAATTCGTATGTTTGCGGGGTATTGGTGACCAGCAGGTATTGATCAAAAATTTTAGCCAGGGTTTGGGCAATCGATTTTATCATCGGTTCCCCATCCAGATGGGCCAGGGCTTTATTGACTCCGAACCGCCGGCTGGCTCCACCGGCCAGCAGCACGCTGTTGACGCGATTAATTTTTTCCGGTTTGGTCATTACGGATCGTGATTGTGATTTCTTTGGGGTCTCGGCAGCCTTTCAGAGAGGAGATCATGCCAAGGACCGATTGTCGGATGAAGGTCTCGACAAAGGAGTTTAAAGGGATGACCTGGCCATCGACCAGCAGGGTCGCTTCCGGTTTTAATTGGGCCAGGATGAAATGATCAATCAGAAAATCGGCCACTCCGATTACATCGGCTGGCAAAAAATGGGGTAGGGCGGCATCGATTTTTATATCGCTGACCATGGCGATCCAGGTTTGGTCCCGGTTTGCCAGGGGGGTCTGGTGGATGGCGCTGCGAAAGACCTCAATTTTTGGCAGGTTAAGATGCTTGTAACCTTCGGTGATTACCAGATCCACGTCATAAAAATAGCGGGCCGTTAATTCGGCAACTTGCGAGTCATGGTCGGTGTCGCGGATCACGCCGAGGCCGGTGGGGGAAGAGAGTGCCACCACTCCGGCCCCTGCTTTTTTGTGACGCCAGGTGTCTTTGCCCTCGTGGTCCATGGTAAATTCATGGACATGGTGCTTGATGGTGCCGACCCGATATCCTCTGCTCTTTAGTTCCGGGATCAGTTTTTCAAGCAAGGTGGTTTTGCCGCAGTCGGGCTTGCCGATCAATGAGATGACGGGAGGCATGATCAACCCGGAGGCCAACTCATGGCCCGGCCGCCCAGGACATGCATATGGATATGGAAGACGGTTTGGCCGGCTTCTGGTCCTTCGTTGAAAACAAGCCGGAAACTGCTGACCCCGTTTTCTCGCGCCAGGTCGCCCGCCTTTCTGGTGAGGCGCCCGATCAATTGCTCGTCTTCCTCTTTAATGGCTCCCGGCCCGGAGATATGTTTTTTGGGGATCAGCAGAAAGTGTTTAGGGGCCTGGGGGCTGATGTCCCAAAAGGCTAATAGCTCATCATCTTCGTATAATTTGTTGGCCGGGATCTGGCCGTTGATAATTTTGCAGAAAATGCAGTTATCGCTCATTTCGTTCACCTTAAGGGGATGTTGGATTGTAATCTTGGCTCTTTATCAAGCAAGTTGAGGGAGCTGATCCTGCAACAGAGTTTATGTTGAATGACTTTATCTACATTAATTGATTGTTTTATGAAAAGCACTTAGATTTGGCCCTCCCCTTCTTTTGCTGATCGCCTCGGTTGTTGTCGTGGAATAAACTTAGTTATTCCAAGTTGTTATGTGAACAAAGGTTTTCTTGCATTTATCGTGATCAATGGGCTATATTCCTCAATTTTTTTATGTTACTATAAAGTTAAGAGTTACTCTCCAGAGGCGCCGGTTCTTAATTGTGCCAGTCGTTAGACGACAGGGATTATTGATTGCCGGGGGCTGTTATTATTAACTTACATGGAGGTAGTGCATGGAACTTCAGGTTGACGGACGTAATCTTGAAATTCGTAAATCGTGGCAAACCAAGATTGAGGAGGAAAGGGATCGCCTGGGGCGGCATCATCCAGGACTTGTGCTTAGCCTCAAAATCACGATTGAAGCAACCTCGTCTCACCGGGAAGGAGGCTATGAGCTGAGAATGGTCGCCACAGTTCCCAATGATACGGTAGTAGTTAAAATGAAGGGAGAGGCGGTAAAGCCTTTATTGGTTAAAGCCTTTGACAAGTTGGGCCTGCAACTCAAAGAACTTCAGCGCAAGCGGCGGCAGACTTCCAAGGCGGTAGAAGGGGCCGGCGGACCGATTAATGGTTCCGGGGTAATTAAAAGCCTTTCTCCTTTTGAGTCATACGGATTTATTGTTACGGGCGATGGCCGGGATATATATTTTCACGAGAACGCCTTGAAGGACACTGGCATGGACAGCTTAAACGAGGGAGATTTGGTCTCCTTCGGGGAATCTGACGGAGACAAGGGGCCATGTGCCGCTTGGGTAAAATTAAGTAAATAAATCGATATGGTTTCAATGCAACAGGCGGACCTGGGTCCGGCCTATCTTGAAGAAAAAGAAGAAGTAATCATTAAAAAAATCGCCCAGCGCAAAAATGAGCTGGGCGATAAACTTTTGATCCTTGGCCATCACTATCAGCAGGAGGCAATTTTTCAGTTTGCCGATCTGGTTGGTGATTCTTTAAAGCTTGCCTCGGCGGCTTCCAGGGAGAAAAGTCCTTTTATTGTGTTTTGCGGCGTTCACTTTATGGCCGAGTCGGCCGATATTCTTACCTTGGACAACCAGACCGTTATTCTGCCCGATCTGCGGGCTGGTTGTCCAATGGCTGATATGGCGGTCATTGATGAGGTCGAGGACAGTTGGCAGGATTTAACCGGCGTAGTTGCCGGCGCTTCAATTGTGCCGGTAACCTATGTCAATTCATCGGCTAAGATCAAGGCTTTTGTCGGGGAAAACGGCGGTTCGGTCTGCACTTCTTCCAATGCCGAGCGGGTTTTGACCTGGGCGCTGGCCAAAGGGGACAAGGTTTTCTTTTTTCCTGATGAGCATCTGGGGCGTAATTCCGCTTATGCCTTGGGTATTCCGGAAGATGAAGTTGTTCTCTGGAAACGGGATCGGTATCTGGGGGGCAATACGGTCGAGCAGTTGCGCAAGGCCCGGGTTATCCTCTGGGACGGCTATTGCACGGTTCACATGCAGTTTACCGCAGACCAGGTTGATATGTGGCGGCAGAAGGATCCTAAGATTAAAATAATCGTTCATCCTGAGTGCCGACATGAGGTGGTGAGCAAGGCCGATGTCTATGGCTCCACCGAGACGATTATCAATAGTATCGCCAAGTCCCCGGCCGGCAGCAGTTGGGCGGTCGGCACTGAAATAAATCTGGTCAACCGTTTAAGCAAACAGTATCCAGATAAATCCATCCACTCACTTTCTCCTTTTCAATGCCTTTGTTCGACCATGTACCGGATTAAACCGGGTTATCTGCTGTGGGTGCTCGACCATCTGGCCGAGGGCCGGATTGTTAATCGGATCACGGTCGATCATGACACCGCCGAACGGGCCAAACTTTCCCTGAACCGGATGTTGGAGATCTGATTAAAAGCATGTCCAGAATATATTTTGATAATAATGCCACCACTCCGGTGCGGTCCGAGGTTCGCGAGGCGATATTGCCTTATCTGGGGGATGTTTTTGGTAATCCGTCAAGCGCGCATCGGGTTGGGGAGGAGGCGAAAAACGGTCTTGATCTGGCCCGGGAACAGGTCGCCGGTCTGTTCAAGACCCGCGCCGCCCGCATCGTTTTCACCAGCGGCGGCAGTGAGGCGAATAATATCGCGATCTGGAGCGCTGTTTCAGCTGATCCGGCTAAAAAGCATATAATATCCTCGCAGGTGGAGCATGCCTCGGTGCTGGAACCTTTGCGGTTTTTGGCCGGATACGGGTACGAGATAGAGTTGCTGCCGGTTGATTCGGCCGGCGGGCTTGATCTTGACCGGTTGTCGGCGGCGCTTAGGCCGGATACGGCTTTAGTCTCCCTGATGGGCGCCAATAATGAAACCGGGGTGCTCTGGCCGCTGGCCGAGATCAGCGGGATCTGTCAGGGCAAAAATGTTTTGCTGCATTGCGACGGGGTGCAGATGGTCGGTAAGGAGAGTCTTGACCTGGAAGCGCTGGGGGTTGATTATTTTTCGGTGGCCGGCCATAAACTGCATGGGCCAAAAGGGGTTGGCGCCTTGTATGCCAGGCGTAACGTGCCGGTCAAACCATTGATCATGGGGGCTGGTCAGGAGCAGGGCCGGCGGGCGGGCACGGAAAATATGCCGTCAATTGCCGGCTTTGGCAAGGCCTGCGAGCTTGCCAAACAGGGTCTGACCGAATATTCAAAAATAGGGGCCTTACGTGATTTTCTACAGCAGGAGATCGTCAAACAGATCCCGGATGTGATTATTAATGGCGGCACCTTGCCGCGTTTGGCCAATACCCTGAATGTCAGTTTCAAGTATTGTTCCTCGGCCGGGATGATCCAGGAACTCGATGCCAGGGGGGTTGCGGTTTCTGGTCATTCGGCCTGCCACAGCGGCGACCTTGATCCATCACATGTCCTGGCCGCCATGCGGGTGCCGGAAGATTATCTGCATGGCTCCCTGCGGATCAGTTTGAGCAGTTGTAATACCCGGCAGGAGGCGGACCGTTTCCTTGCATTATTGCCCGGGATCGTGGCGCGGGCCCGGCAGACTTTTGCCGCCTGAGATGTTGGCCGGCTGTTTTGTTTGTTGTTTGACCGTCGTTTCTATCGGAAAAATATACTGAGCAGGCGATAAGTTCAAAAGCGGACTTTTTGGCAGATAAAGGATAAATCTATGTGCGGCATTGTTGGTTATGTAGGGACCAGAAAGGTGGTGCCCATTATACTTGAAGGGCTGAAAAAACTTGAATATCGGGGCTATGACTCCGCCGGGCTGGTTTATATCTGCGACGATAGCCCGGAAGATGTTTTTATCAAAGATGACAGCGCTCCGCAGCGGCCCCGGTTGAAAAAACATCGTTGTGAAGGAAAGCTGGTCAACCTTGAAGAGCTGATGGAGGGTTTTACGGTCAATAGTCATATCGGCCTGGGTCATACCCGCTGGGCCACCCATGGCGCACCCTCTGAAGTTAATGCCCACCCCCATAGCGATTGCTCCGGAGAACTGGTGGTAGTCCATAACGGGATCATTGAAAACTTCCATTCCTTAAAGCAGGAGTTGATGACCAAGGGTCACATCTTCACTTCCGATACCGATACCGAGGTTCTGGCCCACCTGATTGAGGATCATCTAACCGATGACCTGGTGCAGGCGGTTCGCGCCGCCTTGCAGGAAGTGGAAGGTTCTTACGCCCTTGGTGTTTTGTGGGCCGGGCAACCCGATACGCTGATCGCGGCCCGTCATCAAAGTCCTTTGGTTCTGGGGATAAAAGAGACCGGTGGCTGTTTAATGGCCTCAGATATTCCGGCCTTGCTGCCTTATACCAGAAATGTAGTTTTTCTTGATGATCACGAGATGGCGGTCCTTAAAACCGGAAACTGGCAAGTGCTGGATATCGCCAGCGGCCAGCCGGTTGAAAAGGAAATGCAGACTATTAACTGGACGGCCGGCGCGGCGGAAAAAACCGGATACAAACATTTCATGCTTAAGGAGATTTTTGAGCAGCCCCAGGCGATATTAAATACCATTCGGGGCAGACTTGACCCTGAAACCGGCCAGGTCAATCTGCCGGAACTGGAATTAAGCCGGGCTGGGTTGCTTGAGATCAAGCGGATTTCTCTGGTCGCCTGCGGGACCTCCTGGCATGCCGCGCTGGTCGCAAAATACTGGCTGGAAAAGTGGGCCGGGATTCCAGTCGAGGTTGATATCGCCTCTGAGTTTCGTTATCGCCGTTTGTTGCTTGACCAAAGCGTCCTGGTGATTCCTATTTCGCAGTCCGGCGAGACGGCCGATACCCTGGCCGGTCTTAAGTTGGCCAAAGAACTGGGGGCCAAGGTCATTGCGATCTGTAATGTGGTGGGCAGCACCATAACCCGCGAGGCGCATGGTACGATCTATACCCACGCCGGGTTAGAGATCGGGGTGGCCTCAACCAAGGCTTTCACCTGTCAGTTAGCCGCCCTCTTTTTACTCACCCTTTATCTGGCGCAGGCGCGCAAGACGATCGATAGCGGCAAGAGCTGTGAACTGGTCCAGGCCCTGATCGAGATTCCAACTCTGCTTGAAAAAGAGTTGCCTCGGTTGCATGAAGAGATCGCCTTCATGGCCAATGAGTTTGTCGGCTGCCGTGATTTTCTCTATCTTGGGCGGGGGATGAATTTCCCCATTGCTCTGGAAGGGGCCTTAAAGCTTAAGGAAATATCCTATATCCATGCCGAGGGTTATGCCGCCGGCGAGTTAAAGCATGGGCCCATTGCCTTGATTGATCGTGAGATGCCGGTCCTGGCCTTGGTGCCTAAAGACAGTGTCTACGAGAAAGTCATTTCCAATGTGGAGGAGGTCAAGGCCCGGCATGGCCGGTTGATTCTGGTCGGCAACGAGGGGGATGGCCGGTTGCAGGCGATTACCGACGAGGTGATTTTCCTGCCGGTAATCAACGATGAGCTCAATCCCCTACTCTACGCAATTCCTCTGCAGCTTCTTTCCTATCATATTGCCAATGCTCGAGGGTGTGATGTCGATCAGCCCCGGAACCTGGCAAAGAGTGTTACGGTCGAGTAACCAGATTGTCGTTGTGGAAAATTCACTTTTTTTTCATAGCCGGAAAAGCGGTCGGCAATCTCGATTGGGGCCGCCCCTGGTTTTTTTGCCGGGCTGGGGTTTTGATGGCAGGATTATGGGCTTGGCCAAATTCCCGGAAGGGTGGATTAGCCCGTCCGTCCAACTTAATCCGGCGACCTTGCTTGCTGATCTGGTTGAATATTTAGACCAGGAAAAGATCGAGCGGATCGGGCTGGTCGGCTGGTCGATGGGGGCTAATCTGGCCTTTGATTTTGCCAAACGTTATCCTGAGCGGCTTGCCGTCCTCTATCTATTGTCGATGCGCAATGTATGGCCGATTGCGGAACTCGATCAGATCCGGCAAGATTTGGCCGGTGGTGGGTCATCTTTTATGCAGGCTTTTTATCGCAAATGTTTTGCCGGCTATAAAGAGGAGTATAAAATATTTCAGGACCGGTTTGAGCGACGGTATCTGGCGGAAATGAATGCGGATCTTCTGGCTCGCGGGCTTGATTATCTGCAGACCAGTAATCCCGCCGGGCCGCTTGCGGCCGGGCTGGAGGTTCATATTATCCATGGGGGGCGTGATATTATCGCCCCGGTTAGCCAGATGTTTACCATGGCGGGCGCCCGGGTCAAGGTGGTTAAACGCGGCGGCCATCCGATTTTTATCGACCATAATTTTTCGACTGGTGTAAACCAACGAAAAGAGGTAATTCGCCGGAAATTTTCCCGGGCCGCCGCAACCTATGATCAATCCGCTAAAATTCAGAAAAAACTGACGGCTGAATTGATCACGAGAATGCCGGAAAATTTTGCGCCGAAAACTATTCTGGAAATTGGTTGCGGGACGGGTAACTATACCGTGCAGCTGGCCGATAAATATAGCGGGGCGCAGATTATGGCCCTGGATTTTTCCGAGGAAATGATCGCGCTGGCTAAGGATAAGATTTCGGAGCCGCAACGGATCACCTTGCGCTGTCAGGATGCGGAGGATTTCTTGCGTCGTGATAAGGGTCGGTTTGAGCTGATCACCGCCAACGCCACCATGCAATGGTTTGATGATCTGGAGGCCTCTTTTCACGGGGTCAGCCGTCTGCTGGGGCCGGGTGGCATGTTTGTCGGTTCGGTCTTCGGGCCGCAGACCTTGTTTGAGCTGGGGCTGGGGATGAAAGAGATTTTCGGTGATGATTTTTGTCTGCCTTCTTCTTCTTTTCTGGATATGGATCAGTTCCGGGAGATCCTGGCCAAAGATTTCATTGATATTGAGATTGATCAGTGGTCGACTGTCCGGCAATATGATTCACTATTTGCCTTGCTAAGGCAAATCAAGAAGACCGGCACCGCCGGTTGGCAATCGGTGACCCCGGTTTTCAGTCGTTCCCGCCTGGCCCGGCTTGAAAAATGGTTTGTCCGGGAGTTCGGCGGCTGCCGGACGACCTACCAGGTTTATTTTATTAGATGTGGAGTAACTATTCAGCAGCACTCCATATGAAGAAGATCAGGCTTTCTGGCAGACAGATGTAGAGCTGATAGCCTGCTTACCTCCCTGTGAAGCGCTGCTGAACAGTTATAGTTCGGTGGTTATATCTATTCAGGGCCGGCACCAGCAGTTTTCGATGCGGAGGATTTTTTGACCGGTTTGGCAGAAATTAACTCAATATTTATTACCGCCACCGATACTTCGGTCGGCAAGACCTTTATCGCTGGTCTCCTGCTTAATTTCATGCGGCAGCAGGGCCTTGAGGCCGGTTATCAGAAGTGGGTGAGTACTGGTGATGCGGGGCAGGCCGCTGATCTCAAACATTGTCTTGATTTTGCCGGTCTGTCCTTGACCGCGGATTTGTCCTTGTTGCAAGTCCCTTATAAGTTTGAATTCCCGGCCTCTCCCCATTTGGCGGCAGAACTTGAGGCCAAGCAGGTTGAGCCGGAGTTTCTGGTTTCCTGTTATAAAGAGTTGCTCGAGCGCTATGAGTTTTTAATTGTCGAGGGGGTCGGTGGCCTGCTGGTGCCTCTGCGTCGGGACCTGTTACTGGCTGATCTGTTGCGGCGCTTTAAAATGCCGGCAATCTTAGTGGCGCGAAGCGGGCTGGGGACGCTCAATCATACCCTGTTGATTTTGGAGGCCATGCGCCACCGGGAATTGGAACTTCTGGGCGTGATTTTATCCGACAGCGGCCCGGCCGAGGACGAGACTCTGGTTCGGGATAATATGCGAACCATCGCCGAAATCGGTCAGGTAAAAGTTCTTGGGCGGATGATCTGGAGCCAAAGCAAAGAAGAGGCGGTTAATAATTTCAGGCCGCTGGGCCAGGAAATATTAAATTTAATAGAGGAATCAAAATCAGGTAACAAGGGGATTGACATCCCAGCTTGATTCCAGGACTTGAGTGGATCATGAAAATGTCGAGCGAAAGTAAGGTTTGGTAAAAGGGCTTGCGTTATTGCACGATTCTGAAAACATATCTCAATTACTGGTCTGTCTTGTCTTGGTGGCTTAGATCAGCAACTTTACATTGATTGCTTTATAGCCAACTCCCAGAAGGCCTTAACATTTGCCCGTTGCAGATTGCGCTTGGTCGAACAAAGGCCTACTACATATGGCTCTAACTGTGGGGAATTTTCGAGAATTACGACCTTGTCTCTGAATGGACTCCGATCCAGAACCAATTGCGGGACAATCCCAATGCCGCAACCAAGAGTAACCATCGGAATGATCGCTTCGTTTCCGGATACCTCGGAAGTTATGTTTGGGGTAATATGATTTTTCTTCATCCATTTATCCAACCGTCTCCGCGACAAGCCGGTTTGGGGAAGAACCAGCGGCGTATTGTTCAGGTCAAGCTCCCCGGAAGATGTAACCACTACCGCCCCAACAGGGGCAATAAAGACCAGAGGAGTGGTGGTAATCGGTAGGAATTCGATCTGGGCCCGATTCCGATCAGGCAAGGCTGCAACCGCCAAATCAATCTCACCGTTCTTAACCTGCATTACCGATTGTTCAGCCGCTCCGGTCCGTAAATCCAGTTGCACCTCCGGATAGGTGCTCCGAAAGGATTCGAGCAAATGGGGCAGCAAACTATAAACGGCAGTTATCGATGCATATATTGAAAGGCTGCCCGCCACTGTTTGCTCATTTTTAATTGTGGCCCGAAAACTCTGCCACTCCTGCATGGTCTGCCGCGCATAAATACGGAACTGTTCCCCCGCTGCCGAAAGAGAGACCTTCCGCTTGTCCCTTAAAAAAAGCGGTTGCTCGATCTGCTCTTCCAGTCTCTGGATAGTTCTGGTCAAGGCAGAAGGGCTTATATTGCAGACCTGACTGGCCCGACTGAAATGGAGCATGTCAGCCAGGGTTAAAAATATTTCCAGCTCACGGATATCCATACAATTTACACCAGCATTAGTTTGAATTTATGGCAACACTTTAAATTGCGTGTATCGCAATACAGCGTACCAAACAAATCAATTTACGCAACACGAAAAATAACCTAAGCTTAACTAATTAAAATTTCATTTTTTCATCCAAAGAGCATAAGTTTCATTTGAGCAGACTAGCTGTCTCAACTCAGCTTTACAAACATAGATATTAGGAGAAAATCATGTCTAAGAACTATTTCAACTCATTACCCTTCGGTCGTCAGCTCCAGGAGCTCGGCTCCTGCCGTTTTATGGATGCCAGTGAATTCGCCAATGGTTGCGAATACGCTAAAAGCAAGAAGATTGTCATCGTGGGTTGTGGTGCCCAGGGCCTTAACCAGGGCCTTAATATGCGTGACAGTGGTCTCGACGTATCTTACACTTTACGGGCTGCAGCGATCACCGAAAAGCGTGAGTCGTATAAAAATGCTACCGGAAACGGTTTCACCGTTGGGACTTATGAGGAACTGCTGCCAACCGCCGATATCGTCATGAACCTGGCGCCAGACAAACAGCACACAAACGTAGTTGAGACTGTTGTGCCAATGATGAAGCAGGGAGCCGTATTCTCTTACGCCCATGGTTTCAATATCGTTGAAGAGGGCGCTCAGATTCGTTCAGATCTGACCGTCATTATGGTGGCGCCCAAATGTCCTGGTTCAGAAGTCCGGGCCGAGTACGTTCGTGGTTTCGGAGTTCCTACCCTGATTGCCGTCCACGGTGAGAATGATCCTAATGGCGATGGCCTGGAGATCGCCAAGGCACTTTGTTCAGCCCAAGGCGGCGACCGGGCCGGGGTTCTTGAATCATCATTCGTGGCCGAGGTTAAATCTGATTTGATGGGCGAACAGACTATTCTCTGCGGCATGTTGCAGGCCGGCGCTCTGCTATGCTTTGACAAGATGACCGAAAACGGGATCGATGCTCCTTACGCAGTCAAGCTGATCCAGTACGGTTGGGAGACCATTACTGAAGCATTAAAGCATGGTGGTATTACCAATATGATGGATCGTCTTTCAAACCCGGCCAAATTGATTGCCTATGATCTGGCTGAGGATCTGAAAGAGATCATGCAGCCATTATTCGAAAAACACATGGAAGATATTCTCTCCGGTGATTTCTCTAAAACCATGATGGCAGACTGGGCAAATGATGATATCAATCTGCTTACCTGGCGGGAAGAGACCGGTCAGACAGTTTTTGAAAAGACCGAAGCTGCCGGTGAAATTTCTGAGCAGGAATATTTCGACAAGGCAATCCTGATGGTAGCCATGGTAAAAGCAGGGGTTGAACTGGCTTTCGAAACTATGGTTCTGTCCGGAATCGAAGCGGAATCAGCTTACTATGAGTCATTACATGAGACTCCTCTGATTGCCAACACCATCGCCCGCAAGAAGCTCTATGAAATGAACCGGGTTATCTCCGACACTGCCGAATACGGCTGTTACCTTTTTGCCCATGCCTGCATTCCGCTGCTGAAGGATTTCATGGCTGGGGTTAATACCGATGTAATCGGCAAAGGGCTAGTTCTTCAAGACAACGGAGTTGATAATCAGACTCTGGTCATGGTAAATGGTGAGATTCGCTCTCATCTAATCGAAGAGGTCGGTCAGGAGTTACGGGCGGCAATGCAGGGGATGAAGGCAATCGTCTCCGCCTGATCTTTGATCACCATAAGCTGCTTTAAACTCAACAATAAAAAAATCCCGGGACCGTTTATCGTCTTCGGGATTTTTTTATATTTTTCAGATTGAACAGCGGACAGATTATTTTTTGAGGAGTGTCAGATCAAAGGTAAGTTTTCACTTTTATTTCATCTGGACCTCAGACATCTTCTCGCTGATTCCCGGCTCAGGGTTTACCTGTTATATCGCGCGATGACACTCCTTCCTTTTTAGTATCCCAATTCAGTGATCATCCGTGGTCTCAACTATTGCAATCTCCTAAATACCGTTACGAGAGAAGACGTTCATGGCATCATACAGATTGTCATCGGTGGTCAGAACCAGAACTTTTCTGGAGCAGACATTGCCTGCCAGGGCTTTCATCTGCTAGGTTTCGTCGAGGAGAATCATTTTCACATACTCCATGAAAATAATCCTGGTCATCGACCAGTTTCATCAATTTCCGGGAAGTAGAAACTTTGTTCGGCTATTATGAAGATCGTTAGTAATCTTATGAATCCTATGAGGTCCGACCTTCTTTCGCTTTCGCACCTTTCGCATAGATCTTTCGGCTGATCGTTAAAAGAAAGGCGGAACAGTTTTCCCTGATCCGCCTTAAGATAAATTATTAAATTGTAAGGTGCTGCTGTCTGATAATCTATTCTGTTATCTGCTTTCGGGGACGCCCAGTTTTTTGAGGATAAGTCCCATTGGGCAGAATTTGGTTATGCCGAACTGGAAGAGATTGGCCCCGACAAAGGCGGTGAATAAATACCAGTATGGATTTACCCAGGTTCCTAAAGCCAGGCTGCCCAGGATAAAAATTCCGGCGATGGTGTGAATCCAGTCTGTAATGATCATGTTGTTTAATCTCCCTGAAAAAGTTGCGATGTAGTTAGAAGTTCCAGCGCAGTCCTGCGTAGGCATTGTTGTTGTCTTCAAATTGTCCGAAGAAGGTGTGGGGCTCTGCTCCGAAAAACAGATTAAAGCCACCGTCCACCGTCCAGCGGTCGGTGATTTTATAATTAAATTTCGGGCGCAGATAGCTGTCCTGGTCCGAGGGTGAATAATAAACAAACAGTGAGAGCCGCAGGTTCTGGTTCATCATTAGTTTGGTCAGTCGCATGGTGAGCAGGTGTCGGTACTCGTCTTTTGGGGTCGGCCCAGCTGTTAATTCATAGGCATTGTAGTCCTGCATGTATTCAAGATAATACTGGATGCCGCCGGTAAGATTGCGAGCCAGCTCATGTTCAAAACCGGTGAGCAACCGCCATTCACTGTTGCGGATCAAGGGGTCTGCGCCGTCGCGATCTTCCAGTGAATCATAAAAACCAAGTTCGAGATTGCCGATGCCGCCAAGCATCGGGGCGCGCAGGCTGGCGCCGTAAACCGCCAGGCGGGGATAATAAAGGAGGTTTGTGGCGGGGATCATCCCTTCCGGGGTTTTCCAGAAGCCATAATAACCGTACAGGGCGACCTCGGTGCTGCCGATTGACTTGGCCAGCCGGCTGGCAAATTCAAAGTCCGAGCCAAAGTTGTCGCGTTGCTGATCGGCAAAGACGAAATCCTGACCGGCCGTCCGGCCCAGCATGCTGTTCCAGTAGGAAATACGCGAGCCGTCGATATAGACCGAGGGGGCAACCCGCGGCATGTAAACCAGGTCAAGGTCGAAAATCCCAAAAAACAGGCTGCTCTTGACTGCGCAGGAAGGGCCTTTGAGGTATTCATCATCGCGGCCGATGAAAAATGACTCCCAGTCCTTGGGGAACAGGTCGTTGATGAATAAGAGATCCCCGGTGCCCCAGGTGTTGACCTGGCGGCCTAACTTTACATCCATTATCTCCAGAGGAGAAAATTGCAGGTTAAACTCCCTAAGTTCGGCCCGGGTTTCTTCGTCAACCAGATCCCCGACCAGGTCGCCTTTTAATTTCAGGGTTGCCCGGGTAAATTCCTTGTTTAAATCAAGCTGCAGCCGCATTTCGTTGATCGAGTCGTCATCTTCATGGGGATCGTCGGCTAGCCGCCAGCCGGAGCGGATTTCGGTAAAGCCGGTTACCTCGGTTTGATAGTTGGCGCTTAACCGCTCGCGCCATGATTGATCTTCCTCGGCCCAACCTGAGACGGCAGATAATGTGATGAGCAGCGCGGCCATTATCCCGCCGGTTCTTTTTGTGTTAATTATTGCTTTCTGCATAGATCTGGATTTCATGATGGAAAATTAATTAGTTTCTCACTTCTTTGGGTGGTTTTTTCAGGTATCGTTCAGTGAAGATATTATCCTGCAGACCAATATTGTATTTAATATTTTTAAATTCACTGATGGTTTCCCCGCCGGAGACCAGGTCCTGCACCCGTGATTTGGTGACGGTGGGAAAACCCTGGATATCTTTTACTTCCAGGGCTTCGACTACCCGGGATCGGCGGCCTTCTTTGTCAAGATATTCGGCCTTCATCGGCATGAAATTTTTCTTGTCGATCCAGACGGTGTAGGAGGAAAATTCGACATCGGCCGGGTTTTTCGGGGTATTTTTAACGACATAACGGTCAGCGGTTTCCTCGATTAGTTCATGGGTGTCTTCATCCACTGAACGGCCGGAAACATCCTCGTAGAAAAAGTGGGCCCCGACAAAACTGGTCCGTTTGTCGGACCCGGCAATCCTTTTAACCAGGGCAAGTTTGGGCAGATACATCCAGCGGTCGTCATCCCGGTCCATATGTTTGTGGACCATGAAGACGGTTCGTTTGAAATCAGTCGGTTTGGTGAAGTAGACATAGAATTTCTGCTCGCCGCCGTCTTTTTGGTCGAGGCGCAGGATGATAAACTCTCGCACTCTGGCCCGATTCTGGGAATCGGTGATCGTCATTACGACCTCGGCCCGGCCATCGTCTCCGCCGTAATAGGCCGCCAGGTTGGCCCGGTTGATTATTTCGTCAACCGCCGGGGCGGCGATCGCATTGGTGGTCCCGGCGATAAAGGCCAGGACCGCGCTGGTTAAAATAAATATTTTGTTCATAATTTTACTCCTTACCTATGTTCAGGCGGTTTTTTTTAAATAACCATTTCTGCATAATCGTAATCATCGCCGGCAGAATAATCATGGTGCCGATGCCGGAAATCGCCATGATGCTGGCCAGGAATACGCCCACCGTTTTATAGGGGACCAGCGGGGCGGCGAGCAGCGGGGTAAAGCCCACCGCAATCACGATTACGTTTTTGGTAATCGCCCGGGCCGGTTCTTCAAACATCTCTTTGCTTGCAGCTTTCCAGGAGCCGGTCTTTTTGAAGGTCATCCGTGATCGTTCCAGAAAATGGATGGCAAAATCAACGGCCAGTCCTAAGGTCAGGGAGGAAAGGACTGCCACCGGCATATCGTATTCCTTGCCGATCAGGCCGATGATTCCGTAGATAATGGCGATCGTTACCGACAGTGGCACCATGGCCAGCATGCCCCAAAGCACGGAACGAAAAAGAATGACCATCATTACGAAAACTATCACGAAACTGCCGAGAAAGGCCTCGCGCATCCCGGAGACCATCTTGTCCTGCCAGACAATGTTGAGGTAGGTTAGCCCGGCCCACTGGTGATTTAAGGCAACCGGCGGCGGGTTGTCGGCCATGAATTTTTCAACTGATTTGACTACCGCCTCCATTCCCTGATTGTCACCGTTTCTCAGTTGCAGCCAGATATTGGCCTTTGTGTAATCGGGGGTGACGAAATGAAACAGGTCATCTGGTTTATGGCTGTTTTGGAAGGAAATCAGACACTCACTGACTGCGCCAATCGAGTCTGGCACTCGATAGTATTCACTTTCTCCGGCAAAGAGTTCCTGGTGCACTTTTTTAACCACATCGGTGACTGAGTTTGATTTGCCGACAATGCCGCCGTCCAGTAGATACTTTTGTAGAGAGGCAAGGTAGTTGAGAACGATCGGTTGTTTGAAGATCTGGTCGCGGTTTCTGATCTTGTCGACCAGATCGACGATATTTACCCAGCTATTGTAAGTCTCATCCGGGGCGGCGTCCATCTGTTCTTCCCACTTTATTGCCACCTTGGTCAGGAGTTCGTCGGCGCTTTTACTTTCTGCCTTGGCGGCAGAGAGCAGAGTCATCGCCTCCTGGGCAATTGTTGGGGTAATTTCCGGTCCGGTTATTTCCTTGTTAAGTAAAGCGGCGACCCCGTCTTGGTCGAGATCAGGCTCGGCGCCGGTCAACACCAGATAAGCTTCATAGGTGCCGGCAAAATGATGGTTGAGCACCCGGTCGGCCACCCGGATCGGATGACTGGGGGTAAACCATTTTATCGGGTTATCGTTGATTACGATCTTGTTGATCCCGTAGCCTGCCACGAGCAAGGTCAGCAGGGTGAAGACCATAATAAGTTTGGAACGCTTATAGGTAAAACCGCCCATCCATTTCAGGAAGCGGGAAAGGGCGGAGCTGGGTTGGTTGTCTTTATTGACGGCGGAAACGCCGAATCCTTCCAGACTTTTTTCGCTCATCAGCATGACATAGGCCGGCACGAAAAGGATGGTGAAAAGCCAGGCCAGCATGATGCCGATCGCCACAAAGATTCCGAAGGCCTGGACCGGCGGGATCGGGGTGAGGGCCAGAGAGGCAAAACCGGCCGCCGAGGTCAGGGAGGTGTAGAGCATGGGGGTGAATAACTGGCCCATTACATGTTCAATGGTTTTACGGCGGTCTTTGATCGCCGGATAGGAATCGAAAAATTCACTCAGGATATGGATACTGTCGACTACCGCAATCGGCATCAGAAAGATGGGGATCATCGAACTCATGATATGCAGGGTATTGCCGGTGCCGATTAAAAGTCCCATGGTACAGAAGACCGACATCATGGCGATGATCATCGGCGCGATAATCAGTTTGAGTTGTTTGAAAAACAGGAGCATCAGCAGGAAAATTGCCAGCATCGCCAGGGGGGCGGAGATCGCCATCTGGATAAACATCTCCTGGCCGAAGGTGTCTTCGGCTACCGGCAGGCCGGTGATATAAAACTGGTCGCCGTTTTGATCACTGAATGATTCAATTTTTTTCAGCAGACGCTTGCGGACCTGGGCGGCAAAATCCTTGCTGCTGATCGGGATGTAGATTCCGATTGCTTTTTCATCTTCGGAAATCAGGGTGCCTTTGAGTAAGGGGTTACCCATGGCATTATCGCGGATTTTCAGGGCTTCCTGCTCGGTGGTCGGCGGGGTCTTCATCAGCCAGTCAAAACTGACCTGCCCTAGACCTGCTTGTTCGATGGTGTCGACTGTGCCGGGGGAAATAAGGTTTTCGGTTACGACCCGCATCTCCGGGTGGTTGGGGTCGTGCAAGGTTTTGACAAACTCGGTCAGTTCATGGACATGGTTCAAGGTGGCGGGGTTGAACACGCCGTTGGGGTGTTTTTCGTTGACCACCCCGAGTACCACCATGTCGTGCAGGGTAAACTCTTTTTTGACCTGGTGATGAAACAGGCGGACCGGTTCGGTAGCCGACAACATATTTTCCGGGTCGGTGTCAACCTTGACCATGATGATCAGGGCCGCCAGGGCCAGGGTCAGTAGCACCAGAATGGTGGTGACAAGTTTAGGGTTTTTGATTGAAAGTTGGGTCAGGGCGGAACCTTTCATTTTCTTCTCCGTCAGTTAATATAGGTCTTTGGGGCAAACCCCTTGGGTACTTTCATGGCACGCAGTAAAATTAAATCGGAGTGGTAACAGGCCTATAATCCGGTCAAGAAAAAAATGGCAAGCTATGTGCGGCGGGCAGGTGGTGGAAATTCCTGAAGCCCTAACTGTTGCAATATAATTTGCGCATACTGGTCATCAGCTCAAGAACCCGTTGGTCAGCTATTTTATTATAGATGAAATTAGATTCTTTCCTGAAGGAGATAATTCCTTGATTTCGGAGGATTGACAGATGTTGCGAGACATTGGCGTTAGTGGTCTGAACCTCTTCGCGAATGTCCCCAACCGTCATTTCCTTTTCCTGTAGCAGACAAAGAATCTTTAACCGTATCGGGTGTGACATGGTTTTAAGTAATGCCGCTATCGTATTGACCTGATTATCGTCCACTTGTGCTCCTTTCTATTTAATGATTTAATTTAATACTAAACCGTACCTTTGTAAAGGGACAAAATTGGTTTATCAAAGGATATCGTAACTTCCTCGCCGATATTGGCGTTAAGTTGTTCAGAGGCGTTTCCCAGGTTCAGGGCAATTTCTAAGTAATCGCGGCTGCTGAAAATTGCCAGCAAGGAACCGGTGCCGACACTACTGTAGGAGCTTTGTAGGCCGTGGATGATTTGACCTTTGATCACCACTAAAACAGAGTCTTTCTCATCTTCACTGAATAATTCATGGCAGGTGTCCCGGTGAATATTGGTCATCAGGTTACCGAAATGATCAATTCTGACGACTGAACCTTTGATCTTGCCGCGGGCCTGGTTGACTTCGACGATCGGCAGGGTGAGAACCGTCAATTTGTTCGGGTCAATACTCGGCCCGACATCTTCCGGCGTCATTCCGTTAATTAAAGCGGCCGCCACCGGTGAAAATATATCACGCCCGTGAAAAGTGTGGCTGACCGGTTTGAGATACAACTCCTCACAGGTGACCTCGTAAGCCGCATCCAATTCTTTTTGTTGCAGGAGCAGAGTAAGGACCCCGTTGTCCGGCGCCAGGAACAGTTGTCCTTTAAACGAAAGCAGGACAATTCGCCTACTGCTTCCGACCCAGGGATCAACTACGATAATGTGGATTGTGCCGGCTGGGAAATAGCCGCAGGCGGAATGAATAACATAAGCCGCCTGTCTGATATCCTGGTAGCTGATGCCGTGGGTGAGATCAATGATTTTTGCGCCGGGCGCTCTGGCTAAAATCACCCCTTTCATCACCCCGACATATTCGTCGGTCAAACCAAAATCCGTAGTCAGGGTGATTATTTTTTCCATCATGAACTCCTGTAACAGTTTTTTACTAATTAATTAAATGTTTAGCAAGTAAACAAAATTATTGCAGTAACAAATTAAGTTAACATTTCGGGATCTTATCTGTAACTTGACTTGTGGGCTGATCTTTGATGGAGGTGAATTTTTTTACTCTGTGGCTTGTGGAACGGGGAGCTTTGGAAAAAGGGGAGGATTTCCAGGGATTAATGCATCAATTTATGGATATTAACTATTTTGGCTTGATCCTGCAGGGTGGATCGGTAATCTGTTATCGCGGCCAGGGTCTCTTCATAGGGGTGACCGATGCCGATGGCCCAACCTTTTTTTTCGGCAAGTTTAAGTAGGGTTTGAAGTTGTTGTTTTATTTTGGTTTTATCACGCTCGTTGTCCAGAAAAACATTACGTTTGCCACTTTTAATCCCCATTTTCTGGGCCACATAATAGCCGACACTGTTGTGAGAGGTCATGCTGTCCAGGAAAAAAAGGTCCTTCTGCTGGACGATTTCAAGAAAATCATGCATGGCCTCGCGATTTTGGGTGAAGCGGGAACCCATATGATTATTGATGCCGATGGCCATGGGGATGGCAGCAAGATCCCTTTTAACCCGGTCATGGATATCTTTTTTACTCATTGACAGTAAAAGAGCGCCGGGTCCTGGATCCCACTGGGTGGAGGTCGGTTCCATTGGCAGATGTAAAAGGACATCCCGGCCTGCTAAACCTGCGTCATTGGCCTGGCTGGCTGAATAGGGGCCGTAGGGTAAAAAAGCGAACGACAGATTGAGGTCAAGATTGATGAATTGGGCCCCGAATTTTTTTCTAAATCCCATGTCGTCGATCACAATGGCGATCAACGGTAATTCCGGCCGGGGGGCGTCTTTTTTCTGGATGGTATTGGTCTTTGGCGGGACAGCTATTTTTTTGGGTGGTTCTATTATGGCAACCGAGGTATCCGGTTCCTCAAAATGAAGTGGTGTCTCCCGGTGAATTGAACCTGCGGTTTTTTTAAGGTTTGGACTTGTATGTGGGCGCAGAAAGATAAAATAAAACAACGCCGCCAGGGTAATGACCAGAAAAGCCCAGATCGCGATGGGTAAAAGGAGGTCGGTGGATTTTTTCTTTCTTTTGGCAGATTTTTTTCTTGGGGCCGGCGGTTTAGGCATGACTATTTTTTTCTTTCCAATACATATTGGGCCAGGCCGGTCATGATTTCTTTGGGGCGGCTGTCAGGAAAGGTGTCAAGCTGGCTGACTGCGGAATCAATGAGTTGTTCGGCCTGCCGGCGGGCATAGTCAAATCCCTGGTGGTGGGCGATCAGGGCACGAACCTGTTCAAAATGTTTGGTCTGGAGTTCTGCTTCTCCCGCCAGTAATTTTAAGAGCCGAGCATGATCCGGGCCGTCGATCTGCTCAAGAGTGTGAATCAGGGGCAGGGTTAATTTCCCTTCGCTCAGGTCATTGCCTACTGCTTTACCGGTCTGGGCCGGGTCGCCCAAATAATCAAGCAAGTCATCGATGATCTGAAAGGCCAGCCCCAGGTTGGCGCCGTAGGTACTGAGTTTTTTGAGCTTGTTTTTGTTGCCTCCGGCAAACAGGACGCCGATTTCACAGGCGGCCTTGATCAGGGCGGCGGTTTTACCATTTAACACGGCAAAATAGTTATCGGTTGAGGTATTGCGTTGGTCAACGGTCTTCATTTGCAGGAATTCAGCCTCAACCATGGCGGCGGTGGCCCGACCGATAACGGCCAGACATTTCGGGCCGCCCTCGGTACCGGCAATAGTCATGGCCCGGGTGTGCAGATAATCACCGGCCAGAATGACCGAGGTGCTGCCCCAGACCTTGTTGGCCGATGGCTGCCCACGCCTTTGCGTGGCATTGTCGATCACATCGTCATGCAGGAGGCTTGCGGCATGCAGATATTCAAGGGTGATCGCCAGTTTGTATAATTGATCGCGATTCTGTTTTTTTTGGGATGCACAAAGGTCGGCCGCCAGAATAGCCAGTAATGGCCGTACTCTCTTGCCGCCGTTAAATATCGCATGATTAAGTATCTTGCTGAGTTGAGGACTGTCAATAATCGACAGATCATCGCGCATTACCTGGTCAATCTGGGTGACGTTTGATTTGAGTTCGGCTAGTAATTCTTGCTGGTCCATATGTCGTCGGATTGGTTGATATTTATCTGAATCTTGTTTTCTTCAGAGGTGCGGTCAATATTCGAAGGCAGGCTAAGGACATGCCATGGTTAGTTTTTAAAAAATGCCCGGACATCATCAAGGCTGCGGGTGACCGGACTTGGTGGCAGACTTGTTAAAAAGGTCCGGCCGTAGCTTTTGGCAAAGAGCCGGACATCCATAATGGCCAGCAGACCATGATCGGAAGAGGTCCGCATCAGTCGACCGATTCCCTGTCGCAAGGTCAGCACGGCGCGGGGCACCTGAAAGTCAAAAAAAGGCTTGCCGCCGTCTTCCTCAATTTTTTTTATCCGGGCCATTATAATCGGATCGCTCGGCACCTCAAAGGGCAGTTTGTCGATAATTACGCAACTTAAGGCCTCACCCGGGACATCGACTCCTTCCCAGAAACTGGCTACCGCCATCAAAACGGAGTGTGTTTTTCTTTTAAATTCGGCCAAAAGAACCGATTTGGGCGCGTCTCCCTGCACCAAAACAGGATAAGGAAGGATGGTAGCGAGGTAATCATAACAGTTTTTCATCGCCTTTACACTGGTGAATAACGCTAAAGTTCGACCGCTGGCCGCCAGGATTATCTGGGCCATTTCTTTTTGCACTGCCTCCGGGTAATGCGGACTGGCGGGCAAGGGGAAATGGTCGGGCGGCACATAGAGCATGGTTCTTTCCTGATAATTAAAGGGGGTCGGCAAGGCCAGGGTCTCGGTGTCGGGCGGCAGGCCCAGGCGGTCCCGGACATAGCTGAATTTGTTGTTGGTGGTCATGGTGGCGGAAGTGAAAACGGCGCTGGCCACCTGCTCATAGAAAAATTTCTGCAGATCCGGGGCGATCTCGATGGGCGAGGCGGAAAGCAGAACCGTTCTTTCCCGTCGTTCCAGCCAGTAGACATATGAGCTGTCGTGTTGCTCGGAAATGGTGGTCAGATTAGAGATTAATTCTTCGCAGCGGCGCAGCATGGCGCTCCATAAATCGCCGGTCAATAAAAGTTTCTCCAGATGTACCGCCAGACCGTTGAGGCGTCCGGCCAGGGTCTCTACTGCAGTCGACCACGACGGCATCCGGTCAATAATCTCCCGTAAGGGAAAACGTCCGGTTTCAGTCGGGAATGAGGCGGCAAAAAGATCCGCTTGGGTCGCCAGAGCTCGGGATAACTGGATGGTTTTATCCTGATCTGATTTGGGCAGATTATTGAGGGCCAGGGTTTCGATGTCCTGGGTCAGGTCCAGTATCTGGTAATGGCTGAAGGAGGTCCCGAAGTAGCGGGTGGCGATATTCTCTATGTGATGGGCCTCGTCAAAAATGACTGATTCGTAACGGGGCAGGACTTCGGCGTTGCCAAAGCGGCGCAGGGCCAGGTCTGAGAAAAAAAGATGATGATTGACGATTAACAGGCGGGCCTGGGCCGCTTCTTTTCGTAATTTGGTAATAAAGCAGGAGGCCAATTCCGGGCAGTGGATGCCTAAACACTGGCTGGTGGTTGAGGTGATTGAACGCCAGAGCGGTGATTCATCGGGCAGCCATTCCAGTTCTGCCCGGTCGCCGGTGGTGGTTTCATCGAGCCACCGATTGATGATGTCAATTTCTTGCGGTGCGGCGAACAATTTAATTTGGGGGCTGGCGGTCAATTGGTACCAACGGTGCAGACAAAGATAGTTCTGTCGTCCTTTGACGCAAAGCGCGGTCAAGCTGGGATCGATATGTTTCTGAATAAAGGGTATTTCTTTGTGCAGAATCTGGTCCTGTAGATTCAAGGTGCCGGTGGAAATTATTACTTTGCGCCCGCTGAAGGCGGCGGGCACCAGATAAGCCAGGGTTTTGCCGATGCCGGTGCCGGCCTCAACCAGTAGCATTTCACCGTGCTTGGCGCCGAGGCCTCGGTGGTCCTCGTCCAGTACTTTGGCAATAGCTTCGGCCATTAGCATTTGTCCCTGGCGGCATTCATAGCCGGCAAGGGTTTCGGCGATAATGCCTTGCGGGCCGAAGATGTCGCGCATGGCAATCTTTGGCCGGGGATGAAAATCCGGATCGTACATCGAAATGGTTCTCCCGAAAAGCGGGGATTAATCGGCTTGACAACTCAGAAAATGTTTTGATAGCGTAAAGGTAGGAAGGAATATAGCATTTTGCCGTGATCGCATCACTACTTGTCTATTCCATTTATGCAAAAACATCAAATGCGGAATTAGTCATTTGACAAAGGAGAGTGAACATGAAGGAAATCAAAAAAATTTTGGTGCCGGTTGATTTTTCAGAAAATTCGCAGAAGCTTGTAAAATCGGCCATTTATGTGGCCAAGAAGTTTGAGGCGGAGATGGTGGTGGCTTTTGTAGTTCAGAGTTTTGATAATTATTCCGGATTTTTTGTGCCTCATATGCCTCTGGCTCAATTTGAGGAGGAAATGGTGCAAAGCGCCGAAAAGAAAATGGAAAACTTTATCGAAGAAAACATGAAAGGATCCGGGCTTTATAAGTCTGCGGTGTTAAGCGGCGATGTGGCCGAAGAGATTGTGCAGTTTGCCGGGCAGGAAAAAATAGATCTGATTGTGATGGGAACCCATGGTTACAAGGGGGTGGAAAAGGTCCTCTTCGGCAGTGTGGCGGAAAAGGTCGTCAAACTGGCTCCTTGTCCGGTGATGACGATAAATCCCTATAAATAATTTCTGTTGAGATTGGTTTAAATTTTAATTGCCAGGGCATCAAGAAATTCTGTGCCCTGGTTTGTTTTTAGATATGGCAGTTTTATAGCAGTGATTAGTCCGAATATCATGTTGCCTCGGGGGGGCCATGAAATGGGCAATTTAAGACAGGAAACAACCAGGTTTTGGATTAATTAAAAGGATCGTCGGATACTTAATCTGGTCCGATAAAACCGGCAACCTGAACTCTAGATAAAACATGTTTAAAGAACAATCGGCCATCAGCATAATTGAAAGTCTGATCAGGGGGGCGATAACCATAAATCGGGAGGGAGAGTACCGGAAACTTCTGGTCGAATATCCCGACAACCCGTTCGTCAACAGATTGTTTGCCGATTTCCTTAAAAAGGAGCGTTCCTTCGTGAGCGCCAGCAAAAGATATCGTAAAGCTTATGAGTTTTTTATGGCAGAAGGTGAAACTCTGCATGCGATTGCCGCCTTGTTTGAACTCTGGGGAATTGTCAAACCTGCTCCATACGACTTTCGCTGTCTGCACTCGCAGCTTCGCCGGAAAGACTCTCATAATTCGGTCATTGCCGAATGCTTTGCTAAAATGTCTTACCAGGAGTTACGGTCGACCTTATCCCATCTGGAGAAGATTAAGGTCAAGGCCGATGAAATCGTCCAGCCCTCTGGTGACCCGGAAGATTCTTTCTTTTTTGTGATCTCGGGCGAACTGGTTAAATCCCCCGTTGAAAAAGAAGGGGAAGAAGATAACGTGATTCAGTTTCTGAAGGCAAACGATCATTTCGGCGACTACTTTCCTTGTGAGGTAAAAAGACCGGCACCCTATCTGGTCAGGGCCACGAGTGATGTCGAATTACTGAAGATCAGCAAGGAGGGTTTTCTTGCTCTATGCAAGGAACAACCGGACCTGAAAATCGGCATTAATAAACTGGTCAAATACCAGCTGCTTCCGGATGCGGAAAAACCGGCGAAATTCTTCCGGAAAACCTCGCGTCGGCACCTGTCAATAAACTTAAGTCTCGATATCATTGATCCGGTGCCGGGTCGTCATCCGCTCACGGTCAAAGGCTTCTCGAGAGATATTTCTCTGGGCGGCGCCCGTATTGTTGTTGATCCGAGATACCGGGATATTCCGATTAATGATATTCTTGGCCGGAAAACCAAGCTGCGGGTCAGCCTGCCGGATGAATCTATTGATGTGTCGATTATGGGAAAGATTACCTGGTGCAGTGAAACGGAGATCGACCGTCAACAAACCTATGCCCTTGGTGTTCAATTCAATGAAATGCCTCCAAAACTACGTGGGTCGATGATATTTTTCATCAACGCGGTAGGCCTGTCAAACAAATAACCTTTTGATGTCGCGTTGGAATCGCTGCCGGTAAGTGCACCGCCGGCAGACCGGATCCAGGACCTGCTGCCGGGCAAATCCTTCTCTGATAATAGTGGCGCGGGTGCCGGCAAGTATTTCCGGCAGAGTTTCGTGCAGGATGTTGCCCAGGGCAATGTCGGCCTCGGCGTCCAGGCAGCATGGCACTACTGTCCCATCGACCAGAATGGCGATATGATCATTTAGTCCCCGGCAATAGCCGGTAGGGCCCAGATCAGGCGCCGGGGCATGGGGCCAGGTGAAGCGGGGCTCCCGGCTCAAAAAAATCTGCGGGGCCAGAGTGATGCCGCGTTTGGTGGTGAGAACCTCGGGAAACGGGATGAGTAGGCCAAAATGATTTTCCAGTCGATTGAGGATCCGGTGGTTAAGGTCTTGTTCGTCGGGTAGGGATGTCTGTCCCAGGTTCCACATTCGTAAGTTAATGAAAAGGGGAGAGGCTGGGACCGCCGCTGCAATAAAGGTAAAAATCTCGGCCAGGTAAGAGTCCAGGGCGGATTCTGGTCCTGATTGTTCAAAACTGTGCAGGGAAATATTGATCTGCCGCAGTGCCGGTTGCCGCAGCAGTATCGTCTGGTTGCGGGCCAGCATGACCCCGTTGGTGGAGAGATTGACCCGCAGGCCATATTCCAGGCTCATGGCCAGAAAAAGCTCAAGATCTGGATGGAGCAACGCCTCGCCGAGGACATGCAGGGAGATATGTTTGGTGTGACCGCAGATGCGACGCAGTATTTCTGTAAAAGTTGCCGACGGCATGAAAGCCTGGGGGCGGCAGCTTGGTTGACAGAAACTGCAGGCGAGGTTGCAGCGGTTGGTGATCTCAATATATATTTTTTTGAACATACAAAGCGAAATTTATTCCACAGCTTTGATTGTACCAAAGGGCTATGCAGTGTGGAGAGTGGATAATGTTTGACTGTCAGGAAATTATAAGAAAGTCCGGATAATATATTAAAGTAACAAAGCGGCGGTTTTTGGGGAAAGGAGCTGTGTTTTGTTCATTCCCCGGCGGCTGATCTGAAGCTTTTTCTCTTCATGTAAGCAACGGTAAGCCCCCGGTCGATAACCTGGAAGCCGAATTTTTCATAATAAGTGACCAGGGCTTCAATTTTTTCATCAGTGCAGGGTCCGATAGGACGGGCGGAAACATTAATTTCTTTATCAAATTGATCAGCTAAGATTAAAATGTGTTTAATCAACATGGTGCCGATTCCTTGCTTTCGATAATCGGCCGGGACCATTATCATGTCGATGGAAAAGGCATGCAGGCTTTCCGAGAACTTGATAAAGGCATAATCATCACCTAGATAGTGGGTGATTTCTCCAACTACATTCATCTAATGGCCTTTTGGCTTAGGAGATAGGTAATGTTAGGCAATATCTTAGCGAACAAAAACATCCGCTATTGAATATTATTCTTCGAGCAGGGTCTGCATGATTCTTGGGATTAAACCTTCAAGTTTCATTTTCATTAAGGCATAATTCCCGTCTGATACCATAATGGTGAGGGTATGGAAATGAATTTCGGATTCGACCCCTGAGCAGCGGATGATAATAATTCCTCTGGGGGTCTTGATCGAGGTTTCGAAACATGACCCCAGACCTATTTTTTTTGATGCTTCATGGGCGTCTTGAAAAATGTCATTAAAAATCGGTCCGACCACGCTAAGGTTTATTTTTTTGTTAACAGAGTCAACCGAAAGCAATTCTCCGGTAGAGGTCATAATGCATGCCGCTCGATAACCATTGATTTCTTTCAGTTCATGCAGTAACGGTTGGAGACGTTTTTCCGCAGCATTTATGAGGTCTTCATAAATTATGGGGTTTTTGTATTTTCCAGCAGACATTTACCTTCTCTTTTGTGGAAAAATATTTCAAAAAATTCTTTAATTAACTTTACACAATAAATCTCATCTGCTGAAACCGGTGAATCTTTGAGTAAAGCTGGTTTCAGCAGATGTATTTTGTGGAGATAGTTTTTTAGGAAAGTTCCTTCATGATGGCCGGAACGATCTGTTCAATTTTCATTTTCATCAAGGCCTGGTTGCCGTCTGCTACTAGAATGGCGATCAGATGAAAATGAACTTTGGCATCAACTCCTGAGCAGCGCATGACAATAATACCTTTGGGCGTATTGATGGTTGTTTCTTTACAGGCCTCCAGACCGATTTTCTGCGAGGCATCGTGGGCGCTACGGAAAATGTCGTTAAATGTGGCCCCTACGACATCAAGGTTGATGTTTTTGTCAATAGAGTCGTAGGCCAGGATCTCTCCGGTGAAATTCATTATTGCGGCAGCCTTGTAACCCTTTATTTCCTTTAGTTCTGCTAAATGTGTTTCCAATGCCATGTCTTTCTCCTTAGTTGTGTTTGTTCCTGCGGCTCTCTATCTGGTCCCCCTCTGGGAGGTCATTGCTTAACGTATGATATTATTATAAATGATTACTTCCTTTTATGTAAATACTCAACTCAAAAAATGATCTGCTTGTGTAAGTGTATTCGAAAGCGGGGTGTTTGTCCTAACTTGTTGAATTGATGATCGTTTGTCAAGATCTCTGGTGGGTATGGTTTCGTGGTCATTTTTTTTAACTATAAAGGAGTTTGAAACTCCGGCCATTTATCTTGAACAATGGCCTCTGAAAACACATAATGTTATGATATTGTGTATAATATGATAAATATATGACAGCCTCAAATTATCGGAATACAGGTTATGGGTTGAACTTCTACTGCCCGACCTCGAAAAGCAAAATATCAAAAACTGAAAGGGCAATGGAAGGTGCGGTACAATAGTTGGGAAAAAGATGATCAGGGTGCAATTGCGTTGAAATTTTGTATAATTTGGGCCGGCGATTTCGAGATGTCTTCGGCCTTTAAGAGGGAGCGGTGTTTAAAATGGCCTTTTCGTATCTTAATAAAAACTGGCGACGAGGTCCGGTCATCAATCTACCCTTAACTAAAGATCAGATCAGCCGTTACGCACCGGCAGTTTTCTTCTGCGGTGGCTTCGTGTTCGATGTCCTGACCCTCGGGCGGATTGACAATATCCTGAATATTCTCAGCCACGGTCTGTACCTGCTTTTGATCATGGGTACCCTGATCGTGCAGTTTCTTGAGGTAAAGCCCAGTGATGAGCCAAAATGGCTCGTGGGTCTTTTCTTCGCTTACCAAAATGATATCGTCCATTTCCTGTTGGGGGCGTTACTTAATGCCTTTGTGATTTTCTATTTCAAGAGCGGGTCGTTGATCAATACCTTTCTGATGCTCGTCATGCTCTCCGTTCTGCTGGTGATCAACGAGATCAAATTTTTCAAACAGAAGGGACCGACCTTGAAAGTGGTCCTGTTCACCATCAGTCTGGCCAGTTTTTTTATTTATCTGCTGCCGGTGTTGATCGGCAGGATCAGCAGCTTGATCTTTATGGGCAGCCAGTTTTGTACCGTGATAATTATCCTGCTTCTGGGGGTGCTTTTGTGGCTTCTGGGGGTGGAAATTTTGCAGATCAGGGCAAAGCTGCTGGTGCCTTCGGCCTCAGTGATTATCATCTTTACCTTTCTGTATGCCGTCCGGGTCATCCCCCCGGTGCCGCTGAGTTTGAAGCAGATCGGCATCTACCATAATATCGAAAAAACGACCGACGGGTTTATTCTTTTTAAGCAGACTCCGCCCTGGAAGTTCTGGTTCCAGGGTGACCAGGATTTTGTGGCCAAGGAGGGTGACGTTATTTATCTTTTCAGCCGGGTCTTTGCGCCGGGTGGATTTAAAGATAAGCTTTTTTACAATTTTCAGATCAAAGACCAGCACGGTCGTTGGCAGAATACCGATAAAATACCGATGACTATTGTCGGTGGCCGGGACGAAGGATTCAGGGGTTATGCCTATAAAAAGAACTATCAGGATGGTATTTGGCGGGCCTTGGTCGAGACCACCGAAGGGCGGGAGGTCGGCCGGATCAACTTCCGGGTTTCCAGTTCCACCGATCCCTCTCCAGGGGTTTATTATCAAGAAGTTTATTAAATGATTATTGCCGGTTATGGTCTGGATTAGTTTATTTTCTTCTAAATATAAAGGTGCCATCCCAATCCTTAGGCGGTGGCGTGGTCTGGTATTCAGCAATTCGTCTTAAATATAGTTCATAAAGTGTGGAGGGATTTTCCCGCTGCAGAGAGCTTATCGCCTCATGGGCAAGTAGAAATCGTTGATTTCGATAATGGTCGAGGGCTTCTTCGAACTGTGCGACTTTTTCTTTGAGTGACTCACCTGGAGTACCTTCCAGCAGTGGTTCGTAAATTTTAACGATCTGTTTTTTCCCCTTAACCTTTACCTGGTCGATTTCCCGACAGAAAAACTGATTTCCAAGTTCTTTTCTGGTGAATTCTGAGATCAGAATATTGGTGCCATACATTTTGTTAATTCCCTCTAGGCGTGAGGCAACATTAACGTTGTCGCCGATCACCGTATAATCGAAGCGCCGTTTGCTGCCGAAATTTCCGACACTGACCATGCCGGTATTCAACCCGACTCCGATGTTGATATAAGGCAGGCCTTGGCCGGCCCATTTTTTTTGCAGATCATGCAGGGAGTCGATCATAATCAAGGAGGCTCTCACCGCATGTGCCGCATGGTCTGGGTCAGCGTGCGGCGAGCCCCAGATAGCCATGATCGCATCGCCGATATACTTGTCGACCAGCCCCTTATGGTCCATGATGATATTACTCATGGCGGATAGATATTCATTTAACAGAAGGGCCAACGCTTTGGAGTCAAGCTGTTCCGAGATGGTGGTGAAATCACGGATGTCGGAAAAGAAAATAGTCAGGGTTTTGTTTTCTCCTTTTAGCGAAAGGCGTTCGTGGTGTTTAACCAGTTCATTGATTATTTTGGGCGAAAGATAATGGCCAAAGGCATTTTTGATGAACTGCTTTTCCTTTCCCTCAAAAAAATAGTTGCCGAGGGTGACCATCGGGAAAATGGCCAGTAGCGTTAAGAGAGGATAAGAAAGGCCGATGCTTTCATTTCTCAAAAAAAACAGGTGGTAATGGCCGGTGATCAGCAGCATGGTGACGGCAATGGCACAGAGTCCGCCGGTGATCGGTCCCCAAAAAGCCAGGATGCCGCTTAACAGAAGGCCAAAAACCAGAATGACCGTCAGGGTAACCCCTCGTTCGGTAAAGGGATCATAATGTAACAGATCACTTTGCAGAATATTGTCAATCAGGGTCGCCTGTATTTCCACGCCCGGAAAAATATTGGAAAAGGGGGTGGCCATCAGATCATACAGCCCGGCCGAGGAGGTGCCGATCAGCACATATTTGTTTTTGATTTTTTCTTTAAAATCGCCCTTTAGCACATCAGCGGCCGATAAATAGTCAAAAGAGAAAACCGGTCCTCTGAAATTCAGGGTCGCTTGCCCGAAGTCATCGGTTGGAATCAGGTGGCCGGCCAGCGCAATCCCAAGCAGGGCCTGGCGGTTTTGTTCCTTCTGTTTTGAGATCAGGAGGGTGATGTCTTTTTTCTGCAGGCCAAGACGGACCATTTCCAGGGCTAATGAAGGGTAGGCGATGCCGTCCATTTTCATGAATAACGGCACTTTCCGGGCCGTGCCCGAGTCATCGGGAAAGACATTTAAAAAACCTTCGGATTCCCCTTGCGAAATTTCGGTAATATTTAATATGGCGCGGTAGGCCGCGCGCAGTGAAATGTCTTTGTAGGAAAAAGTTTGGGGGCTGATTCGAATATCGGCGGAGGGAAAAGGAGTTTCATGGGTTGATTTAAGGCCGTCATTTTTCGTCTGGAAGATATAGCCTAAAACGGTATTGGTTTGCGCGACCGCTTCACCCAACATGGTATCATAGTCGAGCTTGGCATGAGCTATGATCTCCGGGGAGAGGATTTTCCCCTTGTTTATTTTTTCAAGCTCGCGCAAAAATTGCAGGGGTGAGGTCCGGTCTTTTTCGGCAAAAACGATATCAAAACCAACGACCTTTGCCCCAGCTGCCGAAATCCGGTTCATTAATTCGGCCACCGTATTTCTCGGCCAGGGCCACTGTCCGAGTTGCTTTAGACTTTTTTCATCAATGTCGACAATGACAACCTGGCCGGAGGTTGCAACGGGCCCTCGCCAAGTGAACATGGCATTGATGATTTGATTATCCAGGGCGGCAAGAAATGTCTGTTTGGGATCAATTGCCATATAAAACAGCAGAGAGGCCAAGACCGTCAGACAACCGATTTTAAACGGGGTCAGTTGGAGAAGATTTTTTGTGATCGGTAAATTTGCTACCTTCAAAAAAGGCCTCGTAGTCACCGGCATTAAGCTAATGGATCAATCTTCTGGTCTTTTTAGCTGAAAGTAAGGGCTGACAGCTGAAAGAAAATTTATTAATTTCTCCCGGCCCCGAATACCCCGGTGTAAGCGGTGTTATTGGTGGCGGTCGCGTTGAAATTGCCGGCCGCCGTATTGGCGTTAGGGCCGAAAAAAGCGCCATTTGCCTGGCCGCTAGTGCCATTGGTGTTACTTAATGTTCCATTAAAACTACCAAGGGTTGAGATGGTGGCAGGGGCAAGATCCAGATTGACGTGGCCGGGGAAATTGATACTTCCGCTGATCGTGTTATTGCCAAAATCTGCGGTCAGGTTCGTCTGGCCAATCGGGAGCTGGGACGTAACGCCATCGGGGGATAATTCCGCGCCCAGGGCAATCCCATCATAGGTCGCGGTGATTCCCGTTGCGACTAAATCCTGAATTTTATCCTGGGGAGTTCTTTCCCCGGCCACCCAGAAGGAACTCCCGGATATTGTGCTGTAGTTGGTGCCATTATTATCGGTATAGGCCACGCCCCAATATCCCCAGGCGACATAGTCCGGGAGGTTGATCTGGTCGGTTGCTTCCGGGGGATTTGCCGGGAGAAAATTTGGGTCGGTCGCGATGAATCCACGGGCCGAAACCGAATCGCCGGCCAGGACGGCGACCATGGTTTGGTCGTCCACATAGGCGGACAGTGCAGCGGGGCCGATATCCAGATCAACAGAAAAGTTGTCAGCGGAATTGATACTGGCAACCGACATCTGCCCGGCATCAAGTTGCCCAGCCTCGCGGTTGACGATAAAGGAGAAATCCTCCGGGTTTTCATTGCCCAGAAGTCGATACCGGTCGGTAGCTGATCCCGGTTCCTGGGGAGAAATAATTTGACTGCTCCCGGCGATAAATCCTTCCCATCGGCTATTCCCGGGATCGGGAGCCGGTTCTGATCCCAGGCCTCGGAAGCCGGCGCCGACCATTTGCCAGTTTTCCGAGCCGCCGTTGTTGCTAAAAAGGATGTTTGTTCCCTCGGCGCTGAATCCGAGCCCTTGATGGACCGAGCCGTAAAATTGGCCGTCGGTGGCGGTGCCGTCTACCCATTCACTCGTAGAGGGCAAAGCGCCGGGGGAATTGGTTGTAGTCTCCGGCCATGTTTCATCGGTGTGCAACCCGAAAATCTCCACATTGGTTATTTCCGTCCCGTTTACGTTCCCGATGAAAAACATCTCCGCCGGGTTTAGCTCCCCATTAGACCCCTCGTTAAAATCAGGCGGCGCAAAGAAGCCGATCACCTTGCCGGTTTGCCAGTTAACCGATAATTGCAGATCATACTTTGTAAAGTAATTGGCGTTGTCGATGGTGGTAACGGCGGAACCTTTGTAGCGTTCAATGCCGGAGGCGGTGATACTTAGCGATGGTAATCCGGCAAAGCCCATTCCGGTGAAGGTCGAATCAGGCACGGTGTCGCCGCTATTCTGGAAGATATCGCTGGTCCCCTTGATGATAAAAAATTCACCCAGATTGGAATACATGACATTCATGTTCACCAGGGAGGCCTCTTCCTGGCCGGGAATGATGATCTCATTTTGAAATGGTTCGGAGATTATCTCCCGGTATTCAGTTTGGTCGGTAGATTCGGGAATGAAAAAATTAAAATTGAACAGGGGGCCGTTTGCCTCGGCAAATTCAGCCTCGGCAAAATTCTGAAACAACATGGCATTTACCTCGCCATGCCATGCCCTGCCGGTAACGGAGGTTTGATCAGCAAAGGGAATATGGGCGCTGGTGAATTTGCCGCTTAGTTTTGAAAAACCCATATTTTGCAGGTCTTCAAAGTTGCCGCCAAAAATGCCAAGATATTGGTTGTTATCATTTTCCGCCACAAAATTGCCGCCGATTGAACTGCCGTTAGGCCCGTAAATCATACCGCTGACCTGTCCGATTTCAATGATCTCTTCGTCACTGGTATTGGTGTTGTTGATTTCGATAATATTGGCGCTGAATGATCCCGGTTCAGGTGGGTGGTCGCCGGCGGCTTGGGTATCGAGTAATCCGAAGATATCCTGGCCGGAAATATTCAGACCAATTTCATCAAACAATATTTCGCCAAAAACAGTATGGTCGCCAAAATTTATATTTAAGTGTGATGAGCCGTTTTGGAGGATAGAAAACTGACCGTCCGCCCCTTGGACAACTCCGATCGCGGGGCCTTCATATTTGCCGTGGATATTTGTGGCAATTAACTCGTTAACTCGATCAGCCGGAGTTTTATTGCCGGCGATCCAGAAGGAAAGATCACTTGAAAATTTTACCTGGCCAGATATTGGGTCAATATAATCACCGCCCCAATATCCCCATAAGAGATGGGGGATAATCTGTTCACTTTGGGGCGCGGTAACGAAAATGCCGTTCCCCGGTCCGTTATTGGCGAAAAGTTCAACTGAAAAATCATTATCTTCGGCATGACCCGGTCCGAAATTAAACTCGAGGGGATTGTCATTGCCGGCCCTCAATAAGATGGGGATTACGCCGTAGAGTTCGCCATTACTCCGATTGACCATGAAGCCGAAATTACCGGTGTAAATATCTCGGTCGCCTGAGACGGCGGAAAAATATCCTCGCCAGGGTTCAAGGTTGTCATTGGGATTGAAAAACTGTTCATCTTTAAAACGGCCGGGTTCAGGGGGCGGGAGTTGTTGCCGGTCATTTTCCTGGTTGAATTTGTCCGGTTCATCCCACATTGCATTCCATTCTTCCCCTTGATCAACCCATGACTCCTCAACTTTTTCTCCTTCTTTTGCCGCGATCGGCCGGTCTCTTTCTTCACCGTTAACCGGGGGTGGTTCCTTTCTTTCTTTTTCCTGATCGGGGAGGTTGTTTCGTTCTTCTTTTTGTTCGCTATGTTCATTTGATAAATCGATGTTGAAATTAGTGATCTCCGAGGCGGTGAACTTGATGGGCGGTTTGGGTGGCTCTAACAAACCATGAACATAGGTGCCAAAACCAACTTTAGTGATGACCACCGTCCCAAATTCGTTGATGATTTCGATGCCCTTGCCGCCCTGAAAAATAACGGTCAGAGAATCGCCTTCAACCTTGCCGGCGTACATCGATCCCCTGATTCCAATGGTTGCGGCCGGTGTTTCCGTGGTAAATTTTTTGGGCGCTGCCTTGGTTATGGCGCCGCCCATGACCCGAAAGACGCCCTCCTTCACTTGGGTTTTCATGGCCCCGTCCCGGATTTTTTCATCCCATTCATATTCGGCTATTTTCAACTCACTATTTTTTCCGAGGCTGATGAGGGAATTATCGGTGAACATCATCTGGATGCGGCCGCGTTCGCCGGTTTTGATTGTATCTTCCTTGAAAACATCGCTCTTCAGGGCCAGTAGCCGGGAAATGTTGTCAGTACCTGTCGCCGTGACCTCGCCTCTGACCGCAACAATAGTTGCGATCGGGGGGGCGGCAGCGAGCATGGTTTGCGGTCTGGCCGCCAAGAAAAGCAGGCTAAGCAGGAGCAGGGGTATGACTTTAGCGCCTGATGGTAATCTTGGATTATCATGCAAGGTCGGGATGGTTTGGCTAACTGGTTTCATGGTGCTGTCTCCGGCGCATATTATTAAAAAACAAGGGTCAGCCCAAGGTTGAGCGAGGTTTTCTGGTAGTCATAGAGAGTGATATTGGAGCTGGAATCCGTGTAGGTATAATTCACATAGGCCGCAAGGCTGGAGATTGAATCACCAGACTGCCAGAGCGGTTTTGAAAACCCGGTGGTCCCGGACTGAAACTTGTCGGCCCGTTTTTCGTTTTCAAAAGAATTTTCCGCTTGATAATTACTGGCTTGAAACTGGTACCAGGCGGAGAATGTTAGATCGGATGGCAGTTTGTATGAATATGTCAGAGCGGCCTGGTATCTTTGGAAACTGTTTTGATCACTTGCGGCTTTTTCTTCCTCCCCCGACAGGGTAAGGCTGATCGTGCTTTGTCCTAAGATCAGGATATGGCTGTTGCTGAGCGCAAAATTGTCGCTGTCCCGGTCGTCGAGGAGATCATAGTCTCTATTCTCCCATTTAATCGTAAGGCTCGACAGGTAACCGGGATTGAATTGATAGGAAAAGGTTGCTCCTGCCCCGTACGAGGTGAGATAGTCCTCGTCATCCTGCCGGAGATGGTTGGCATTTCCCAGCAGCTCCAGGCCCAAGTTGTTTTTTTGCAGAGATGGACCGGTCGTCAGTCCTATGTAGTTGAGATCGAGGTCATCGTTTGTGTCGTAATGGGCATTATAGGTGACTAATGATGCTTTCCAGGAAAGCAGATCCGTAATATTTTTATATTGGTAGTTAAAAAGAGTCGTATTGCTGTAAACAATATCCCTTTGGGCCTTTTCCGCCGTGACGGTCAAATCTCTGAGCTGAATGGTGGAATCGGCAGGCGCCGCTGCCACATTATCGTCATCTCCGGTGGCCAGCGTAATCAGGCCGCTGAAATGGTGTTTTTTCTCTGAAGCCTCAATGGCGGAAAGAAAATGATTTATATTTTCGGCGACCACCGTCGGTGGGTTACTCTTGAGGATTTCGTTAAATATTTTTTTGGCAGTCTCGTTTGCTCCCAATTTGAGATGACATCTGGCGATTTCAAGTTTTACCCGGCTCGTATCGGGCTGCATGATGAGAATTCGCTCAAAGGCCATGATGGCGGATTCGTAATCTTTTTTTTCAAAGGCGGTGCGGCCCAGGTAAAAATTAATTTCCGGATCTCCCGGGTTATTTACGAAAAGCGCAAAAAAGATCGGAAAGGCCGCTTCGTATTCGCCGGATTCAAATAGATGCTTGCCTTGGGTAAACTGTGTCTGAAGATTGTTTTCGGCGGCGGCTGCTACGGGACAGGACCAAAGGTATACCGCGATAAGAAATCCGGTCAGAATTATGATGTATTTTAGCCGGGCGGGTATTATTGAGCTTGGAATCATAAAAATTTCCTGCCAAATTAAAGATGAAAATCGAAACACTCCCACGGACATTTCATGTTGGGGCGTTCTCTTCTTGCGGGGAAATTCAATGGTTGAGGTTTGTTTAGCCAAACAACCTTGTATAATTTATATCATGCGGAAACATGGGAAGACAAAGCAACTTTTTTTTAGCCAGTCATTATTGCCAGGGAGGGATATGTCAGAAAATCTGGCGAACTAAGGTGGGAAGCAGAAGAGTTTAGCTGAAATCGATGAAATACCGGATTGTGACTCTGGAAGATACCGATCATCTCACGTGAAAATCAGCTTGCGACGGGAGACGATTTAACGGGATGAACAGTCTTTTACTGCACTGTTCCGGGGAGGTTTATGTGATGGCGGCAAATAACGAGTAGATAGTAACCTGTTCTTGCATTGTTACAATTTACTCATTACTTCCTGTTTTGTTCGTGGCGCGGGGGGATTCTGGATCTTAAAAATCCATACCCCGATGTTTCCGGGGTATGGATTTTTAAAGTTTTGATTTTATGCGGTTTTCAGGGGGTCGTATTTTGTACAGGGGTAATTACGACATCAATCCGTCGGTTGACGGCTCTGCCTTCCGCTGTGGTGTTGGGAGAGAGGGGCCTTTTGGCGCCGAAACCAGCGGCGACGACCTGATCGCTTCTGACTACGCCGTTGGCCAGAAGATACTGACGAACCGCCTCGGCTCTTTGTTGTGAGAGGAGATTGTTGGCTTCGGGAGAACCAGTGCTGTCGGTGTGCCCCTCGATAACCATGGTCGGTTCACCAAAAATGCGGACCGCTCTTTGCATTTTGCTGAGCAAGGTGTAGTTGGCCGGCATGATTACAGACTGACCGACCGGGAAATTCATCGATCGCAGCCGGATAACCATTTGTTGTCCCTGTTTGTAGCATTCAGCCTCATCCTGGCTGAATAAGCCACTGGCATCCTGATATTTCTTGGCAAAACTTCTTTCCGCTTCTAGTTTTTCTTCAGCGCTCCGGCGCTCTGCTTCAAGACGTGTCTGTTCCGACTGTTTTTCCGCTTCGAGACGCTCACGGTCGGCCCGTTTTTCGGCCTCAAGGCGTTCACGTTCGGCCCGTTTTTCGACCATCAGCTTCTCAAGTTTTTCTGATTCGGCCCGACTCTTTCCTTCCAGGGAGGCCACATGCTTGACCAGAGCAGAAATTTCCGTGTCATAACGGTTTTGCAGGGCTGTTCGGTCGGCCTCGTATTGCGTTTTAAGCTGAGAAACCGTTTCGTCGTGCTGCGTCTTCAACTGGGCCAATTCCGCCGGATGTTTTTCCTTGAGTTCGGCTATTTCAGCTTTCTGGATTTTTGACTGCTCATCAAGAAAGTTCCGGTCGACGACCAGAGAGGCGATGGACTCAAGAACATTGGCTTCCTGTGTTTCAAAGCTACGGTCCCGCATGTCCGCCGCGCCAAGTTTATCGACCGCATCTTTCAGCATGTTCTCTACCCACAGACTGATCTGAAGCGGCTTCATTTCCGCGAAGGCGTTGCCCTGTTTGACAATCTCGACCAGGCGAGCCGCATTGAACCGGGAGGTGGCGGCCCGGGTGAGCATTTCTTCTTTGGCGTAAGGATTGGCCGAGATAAATGCATCAACGTCCATCAGCTCGGCCTGAACATCTTTGAGCATGCCGTTGGCCATCTTGGAGGCGCCGACTTTTTCGGCTTCAGCGATCAGGTCGCGTACTTCGCCGAGGGTGTGTTTTTTGATCGCCTTGATTTCGATGGCATGGAAGCTTTCAGCCACCTTCTTCTGGTTTTTTTGGGCATAGCCGAGATTGTTGTCTTCAATCTTTCTGGTCAGCTTGAGAAAATCTTCCTCGATTTCGGTGTATTCCTCGGTAAAACTGGTAGCCCCGGCGGTTCGGGCCATATCCCTGGCCTTGATCGCTTCAGCAATGGCGACTCGGGCGGTTCGGGCAATTTCCTGGGCCTGTTTGAGTTCGGCATGTCCCCGGGAGACGATCTCGCCAAGTTCTGTTAATTCGCCGCCTTGTTTGACGGTATTTTGGGCAGCGGCCAGAGAGCGTTCGGCTTTTGCAAACCAGTCGGGAGAAAGAACATTAAGCTGCTCCTGGACGCCGGCGGCCAAATTGGTCTCAAGGGTGGTGATGGCGGCGGTTGGGCTGTCGGAAACAGCAACCGGTTCGATTTTAAGCGGTTGTCCGGCGCAGGCCGCCAGTAGTAAAAGCGCGAGGGTAAAGGTCGTTTGAGTTACAATTTTACGAATGGTTTTTGTCCAGTTCATTCCTTTATCTCCTAAGTATTTCATTCAAGATTAAAGCAGCGCCACAAAAGCGATATTTCAGACTGTTTGACGGTTATTATGGTAGCAATGATAATATATGCCACATTTTTTACAGTCAACTTTAATTATATTGATTAAACGATTTTGCTCAATATTGTGAGGCATTAGGTCTACAACGTAAAGTTCATCTGTTTCAGTACGGCGATTATGGTGTGTTTGGTTTTTCCGTTCTCCTTCTTGTTATCTTCTCCTGATCTGGTCAGTTGTTGCATGAGTTCTTCCAGGGAGGTGTCCGCCAGCAGATAGAAATATAAACCGATTTTTTCTTGCTGTGCGGCGAATTTAGAGTTCCATGCCGTTTCTTCCGCCGCAAGTTTTTTTAATATCTTTTCATTTGGTTCAGTTGTCAACAGGTCGGTAAGAATAGTGCTAATATTTTGCCTGTTTGCGGTAAATTCTTTTTTGATGGTGTTTATCTTGTCCAGGCATAGATTGTCAATCTCCATCTCCGATTGGGTGAAGGCTGGAAGGGAGATTGCGATCAATTCAACTGGTTTTGTCTGAAAGTGATTCTCGTAAATTTCAAAGATAATTTCTGCCGCTTCCTGATTGCCGGTCGTTAAAAACTGGTAGTTTAAGGTGTCCCGTAAAAATAGTTGTCTCCAGGCGAAGAGGAGTTGCTCCTGGTTGATTTTGGGGCCGGGAGCTGATATGTCCGGCAAAGGGAGCAAGGCTGCCAGTTCCCTGCTGTCGGCAAAGTCCGCCTCGCCCTGTAAGTCATGGAGTAAATCACTATTGCGGCTGGCCGCGTTAATCAGTTCTTGTTTTATTTCTTCTTCATTTTTTTGCAGGATTCCGGCAAGCTTTAAAAATATTCGGGCCGACCATAATTTTTTTTCGGCGCGATCTTCTTGCTTGCCAAGTTCCTTGGTTTTTTGGTCGGTTTGGTGCAGTTGGTCGATTAGACCCCGGACCGAGGTTTCATCAATATCATAATTTTTGCCAGCGGACAGGGAAGAGAGATAACCTCCATAGTATTCATCATGATGGACGCTCAGGTCCTTGATCAATTGTTGGAATCGAGGCAGGGCCTCGCCCAGCGGGGCCGGGGCATAGCTCTGGCAAAGTCCTTTTTCGCAAAAGATATCAGAGGAGAGCGCGGGATCGTTTTCCGCCGGCTGGTAGGATGAAACTCTTTCGAAAAAACAGAGCAGGGAACACAGGTCTTTTCGGATGATGGTGGTTTCCGGGAAATATAGGACAGTTGATGTATTCATGATTTAAATTATGAGAAAAATAGGCTAGATTTAGGTTTTTGCCATCAAGTATTGGCGGCTGTGTCAAAAGTATATATCTGTTAATTTGGCTGATGTGAAATTCTTTTTTGGTTTAGTAAAAGAGTCCTTTAATTTGGTTTAAGCTATTGCGATGAAGAAATTTAAAGAAATAATCTCCTTTGTGTTGCTGGTTTTATTCTATCTTCTTTGCAGCTTTCGTTATTTCCCGGATCGGTGGGCCGAGTCATTGGTGGAAACCGCAATTCATCTCCTGCAAGTAGCGCCGTTTTTGATCGGCGCGATTATCATTATTGATTCCATTATGCATAAAATGTCGGGCGAACGGCTACCCTGGATAAATAAGAGTCGAATATTTTTGACCCTTGGGCTTATTGTTGAACTTTTTATCGGGATGTCTAATTATTGGACTCAAAATCTTCCCGGATAGCTCATTTAACGGATGATGGAATTGGCGCCATGGTATCCTGAGGGGGCGGTGGTGTTGGGCAGCACGAAAGATTTTTTGCCAAGCAGGGTGCCGGGGTTGGTGACGGAATTGCATCCGGTCTGGACGTGATCGCCGAGTATGGCCCCCATTTTTCTTAAGCCGGTGTCTAGTTGACCGTTATCGGTTTTTATCCGGATGTTACCGCTGATAAATTTCAGGTTAGCCATTTTGGTGCCTGCCCCCAGGTTTACCTGGTTGCCGAGGATGCTGTCTCCCAGATAGGCGAAGTGTCCGGCCTTGGCTCCGTCCAGAAAGATGGAGTGTTTTACCTCGGTGACATGGCCGACCACGCATTTCTTGCCTATCAGGCAATTACCTCTTAGGTAGGCACCCTGTCTGACTTCAGTTTGATCACCGATAATGGCCGGAGAGTTGATATACGCGCCTGGTTCAATCAGAACGCCGGTGCCTAAATTTATCTGGTTGCCGAGTAATACCGCCCCGGCCATGATAACGCTGGCTCCGGCAAGCTGCTGTCCTTTTTTGTAGACTTTTAAGTGGCCCTTGGTTGCATCGCCGTATTCAATTTCCATCTTGTCTGCATCGATAAAATTCCCCTCGAAACAGATCATGGTTTTGGGTAGTGGTTTGCCAATCGGTAAAGATGCCAGATCCGGGTAATCCTGGGCGATCATGTAATCTTTCAGGGATTTCAGCGCTTCCCAGACGTATCCCTCTTTCGGAAAAATTCGGCAGTGTGAAAAGTCTGAAAGATCAAAGAATGATTTTGCGGTAAGCATGTTTTTTATCATGTCATGTGAAGGTATAAGGCGCAAGGGTTATCGTGTTTAAAGAAAGTAGTGTTTGGTAGCTGTAAAATTTCGGATCACAGTTTTTTAATTATATTTGCTGGGGCCGAAAAACACCCACTCTTTTTTAAGATTTTTATAATGGCGTCTCGTAAGGCTAAACAGTGCTTGTCAGCTTGACTTAGATTTGGTCAGTGCTTAATTTGCTGGCGTGAAATAATCATTATTTTGACTTTTCAGGTGATTTTCCTTCATATTGAAGTTATTAGGCTTTTTAAATTGATTTTTTGTGCAAAGTATATTTTTCAACGTATTGTTTTTTTACGGTTGAATATAGATCCCAACCAAGGAGGTCCTTGTGGATTTTAGTGACTCAATTAGTTCCAGTCTGGCTGATTTTTCGGATCTTGAAGATCAGGATATCCCTTCTCAGTTACCGATGATGGCGGTGCGGGATGTGGTGGTTTTTAATTATATGATCATTCCCTTGTTTGTAGGTCGTCCCGCCTCGGTGGGCGCGGTTAATGAGGCCTTGACCAGGGACAAGCTTTTGATGCTGGTCACCCAGAAAGATGTTGCCACCGAAGAACCTGGGCCGGATGACTTTTATAATACCGGGATGATCTGTATGATCATGCGGACCCTGAAATTGCCGGATGGCCGCTTGAAAGTTTTGGTGCAGGCCATGAATAAGGCGAAGATAAAAGAATTGGTGCAGACCGAGCCGTTTTATATTGCCGAAGTCGATGTGCTGCATGACGAGGAAGTGGAGATTATTACGGTGGAAATTGAGGCCCTGATGCGTAATGTCAGGGACCAGACCGAGAAGATTCTTTCCCTGAAGGGGATCATGTCTTCTGATTTGATGGTTATCCTCAATAATATTGAGGAACCGGGCCGGTTGGCGGACCTGGTTGTTTCCAATCTGCAGTTGAAGACTGCCGAGTCCCAGGCTGTTTTGGAAATCCTTAATCCGGTTATGCGCCTGAAGAAGGTTGCCGATTACCTGCATAAAGAGTTGGAAGTATCGACCATGCAGGCCAAAATTCAGTCCGAGGCCAAGGAAGAGATGGGGCGGACCCAGCGGGAGTATTATCTGCGGGAACAATTGCATGCCCTGAAAAAGGAACTCGGTGATATTGACGATAAATCGCAGGAGATTGAGGAACTACGGGAAAAACTTGATAAATTACGGATGCCGCCGGCGGCCAAGAAAGAGGCGTTAAAACAGCTTAAAAGACTTGAAATGATGCACCCTGATGCCTCGGAAGCGACTACGGTTCGTACTTATCTTGATTGGATGCTTGATATCCCGTGGCGGAAAGGTACTCGTGACCGGATTGATCTCAAGGTGGCCAAAGAGGTGCTGGATACCGATCATTACGGGCTTGAGAAGGTTAAAGAGCGGATCCTTGAATATCTGGCGGTCCGGAAATTGAATAAATCGACCAAGGGTCCTATTTTATGTTTTGTTGGTCCTCCTGGCGTCGGTAAAACTTCGCTTGGCCAGTCAATTGCCCGGGCGATGAACAGAAAATTCCATCGTTTGTCGTTGGGAGGAATGAGGGATGAGGCTGAAATCCGCGGGCATCGCCGGACCTATATTGGTTCCATGCCGGGCCGGATTATTCAGGGTTTGAAAACCGTGGCGTCCAATAATCCGGTTTTCATGATGGATGAGATTGACAAGATCGGCTCAGATTATCGGGGAGATCCTTCTTCGGCTCTGCTCGAGGTCTTGGACCCGGAACAGAATTTTGATTTTTCAGATCATTACCTGAATTTACCTTTTGATTTGTCCAAGGTAATGTTTATCACCACGGCCAATATGACTGATACCATTCCGACCCCGCTTCTGGACCGTATGGAGATTATCCGGCTGTCTGGATATATGCTTGAAGAGAAGCTGGTTATTGCCAATCGTTATTTATTGCCGCGGCAGTTGAAGGAAAATGGCATCAGCCAAAAACATCTGAAAATAGATGATAAGACCATCATTAAGATAATCTCTCAATACACCCGAGAGTCCGGTTTGCGGAATCTGGAAAGGGAAATTGGTAAAGTCTGTCGCAAGGTGGCCCGGCGGATTGCTGAAGGAAGCAGGGGGCCATTTACAATTTCTGAAAAAACTGTCGGTCAGTATCTGGGACCGCCCAAGATTATCCCTGAGATGGAAGGGGAGATTATTGACCAGCCAGGTCTGGCGACAGGTCTTGCCTGGACCGAGGTCGGCGGGGAGGTGCTCTATATCGAGGTTTCTGTCCTTAAGGGGAAAGGGCATTTGACTTTGACCGGACAATTAGGTGAAGTCATGAAGGAATCGGCTCAGGCCGCTTTGACTTTTTGCCGGTCAAGGGCTAAAAAATTAAAGCTTAAACCATCGTATTTTGATGAGATAGATATCCATGTCCATGTGCCGGCCGGCGCCATTCCCAAGGACGGGCCATCGGCAGGGGTTACGATGGCCACCGCCCTTTATTCGGCGTTGTCCAAGCAAAAGGTTAAACAAAATATTGCGATGACCGGCGAGATAACCTTGAGAGGGCGGGTCCTGCCGATCGGTGGGCTAAAAGAGAAGGCTTTGGCTGCTTTACGGGCCAATATTACCACCGTAATCATCCCTGAGCAGAACAAAAAAGATCTGGAAGAGATTCCTAAGGATCTGCGGGACAAGATGAAGTTTGTTCCGGTAAAGAGTATGGATCAGATCCTACCGTTGGTTTTCGGTGGGAATTAAAAGTTTTTTGATTACCCGCTTGATTGAAGATCATCACGGGAGATTGCCAACCGTGCAAGATTTCGTGTTGCCGGCAATGAGATGTGGAGAGCTGACTATTTTTGTTTTGCATATTCATGAAGGATTTGAGATCAGATAGTGTCTGTCCAGAAATGAGGATTTTTGTTCGAGATCAAGGCATGCGAAAAAAATAACCGCAGGCATATATTTGATATTCCGAGGATTATTTTTTTCGCATAACGCAGAGATCGGGCGAAAAGACCATTTATGGACAGGC
>JAHJIY010000028.1 GCA_018823175.1 Pseudomonadota bacterium | reverse complement strand
TTCTCCGATGAGATCTTCTGGATTCTTGTAATCCTTCATCAGGGCATCGAGCAGGTCGTTGGGTATGGTCATTGGTTCCTCCTTTGGTTACTTTTTGTAACCGGCAGAGGCCATTTACACAAAATTTTTTACAGGCTCGATGTCTTCAGCAATTTTTCCAAATTTTGATTTGAGGTCAGGATGTTTTTTGAAGAATTTTCGTGACCGACGGATGAAATAGTCGGTTACTGTGATAGAAAATTTTTCACTCATCTTCTTCTATTGCCTTAAGAAGACTATCAGCATCCTTAAAAGTAGTAGTTTTCCCTGCCTTTAAATCTTCCAAAGATTCTTTGACCCTGGCAAGAAATGCCTCGCTCTCAGCTTCCGAGAGTTCCTGGAAGCGTTCTTCTGTAAGAACGACATATTGTGGGTGGTTGTTTTTGATAATATGTACGGGACCCTCTTTTATAATATTGTCAATAATTGAAATTCCACGTCTTTTTATCTCTTGGGCTGCTACGCTTCGCATGGCTTTCTCCTTGTGTTGATTTCTGTACTGATTTTAGCATTTGATTTGGCACAAGTCAAATGAGAGCACTTGACAGCGTTTAGGGGACGTTGTTGATTTATTGACTTAGGCGATACCGGGATCATCATGGAGGCCATCGGCCATGTCGCCAAGGCACAAGGCATGAGCCAGCTTGCCCAGAAAGCCCACTTGAGCCGCCAGAACCTCTACAAGGCCTTGACCAGCGGCAGCTCCCCAAAATTTGACACCGTGAAAAAGGTGGTTGAGGCCTTGGGCTGTAAACTTGCGGTGGTGTAATCCCATGGCGCCATAGTATTAATGGAGTGGTCAATTCTTTAAGAAAGAATAGAATTAATGGGACATGTTTGATTTGACTTGATTTGCAATGGTCGTTATTGTGGTTGTATAAATGACCATCAAGGAGGTTTGTCATGCAGACGGTTGAAAACTATATTCCAATAACCCAGGCCAAATCGAAACTTCTGGATATGGTCCGTTCCATACATGACAGAGACGATACCTTTGCAATAACTAAGAACGGGATTCCGGAAGCAGTGATAATCAGCATGAAGAGGTTTGAAGGACTTCTTGAAACTATCGAAATTCTTGCTGACCAGGAGGCAATGTCTCAGTTCAGGGATTCTGTCTCGGATATAAAACATGGTCGAATCGTTGATGCTGACGAGGTTCTTTAATGTCATATGCAGTCAGATTTACAAGGACTGTTGCAGACAAAGTCGCGAATTTTCATCCTGATATTAAAAAAAGTCTCAGGGCAGCAATAAAGGAAATTTCCAGAGAACCTTATGCAGGAAAGGAGTTGCAGGAAGAATTATTCGGTTTCTTAAGTTACAGATTTAGAAGATACAGGGTCATATATCAGGTTAATGAAGAAGGGAAAGAAGTCCTGATTTACACGATCGGACATCGACGAGATGTATATGAGCTTTTTTCAGAGCTGATAGACAGCAAAAAGTAAGACTTTCTCTTGCCTGAAGCAGTAATGGTAATATTAATAGGAGCCTTTGACGCCTTGAACTACGAGTCCGAGATGAACGCCAAGGGCGGACTCTCTGGCGCCACCAACTGGCGACTGCCGAATATCGTTGAGCTTGGCCTCCTGCCCAACAAGGAGAAAGCCGATTCCGCAGCCTGGCTGAATACGCAAGGGGTAGAAAATGTCCAGGGCTACAACTACAGGTCATCCATCACCCGGGCCAATCACCTGGAGCACTCCTGGCGGGTGCAGATGAACTTCGGTTACTGGCTCGGTTCCGGCAAACTGGTCAACGCCTACGTGTGGCCGGTGAGGGGCAATTAAGAAGTAAAAATGTAAAATGAAGACACTGCTGTCTCATAGTTTTGCCAACAACGAAAACTGCGTATAGTCAACAACCTGCGGTGGAGGCGGCTTAAAAAGTTCGATTAAATTGCGTCTTTCAAACAAATTCAACTGAAGTAGACGCAGCATTTGTTGCATAGAAACACCTAGTTTGGCCTTGAATTTCAGGAAGGCCAGCAGGAGGTAAACGCAGAGCGCGATCCATATTTGGGTGAGTACGGCGTTCTTGGATGTCCCCAAAGGAAAGGTGCCAGGAAAGGTGCCAGGCTTGCATTATTGCGTTATTTTCAGTAATTTGAAAACATGGCACGCAAACCTCGACTCCATGTTCCAGGAGGCATCTATCATGTTCTGATCAGGGGAAACGCAGGAGAAGACATCTTCTTTGATCAAGCAGATCGTACGCGTTTTCTCTTGTTGCTGCAAGAAGGGAAGGAACCGAGCGATTTTCTTATCGGTTACATGCTTTTTGCCTCATGATCAATCATATTCATCTCATCATTCAGGTGGGAGAAATTCCTCTATCCAAGATCGTTCAAATCTTTCATTTAAAAAGGCTGTCCCGCACGGTATGGCTATGTTGGTCAGGGTTCATGCGTATGTGTCATCATGGGGGCCGAGAAGGACGAATTTAACTGTCTGGTCCGGTGTGTTTTCACAGTCAGAGCAGGCAACTACCGTTTCATCTCCTTTCTTGCGACACACATCGCAATATAGATAAATAATGATGAAATTACGTTTTACAGGGCATGAATAGAATCCCTGCAAGTTGCCTTTGAGCGGTTCTCCAAAGGCAATAGGATTTTCAAGGATCATATCTACTTTTTTCTTAAGCTGTTTTTTGATTGAAGAATGCTTTTGTACTGCCTTAAGAAAAGCCGCTTCGAACAGTGGAGTTATCATTCTCCAAAGACCTCGTCATAAGAATGCCACACAGTTGATCCAGTTTGCAATTTATGTTGGGTGTCCAGCATAGCCTTTTCAAAGGCTGGGTGAGCGAGGATTTTTTCAACATTCTCACCTTCTACCCTACGCTTTAAGGCCAGCAGGTATTGGGTGATAATTTCTGCCACAGAAGTCCTGTTTTCGGCAGCAAACACCTTGGCAAAATCGGCAATATCTTGATCGAGACTTACATTCAGACGTGTTTTCGACATATTATCCACCTCCATGATTCTAATCTACGCACAATGGGAACAGCTGTCAAGCACTCCTCATCTTGACAGATTTTCTCGTCACAATTATAATTGCAATTATACAGGGTAGCAAACCTTAATGAGGTGCGATTATGGGTCAAGTGACTATATATCTCGACAATGAGACTGAACATAAATTGAAAAAAGCTGCCCAATCCAGCCACCTGTCCGTTAGTAAATGGATTGCGGGAATTATAGAAGAGAAAGTGGCTACGGAATGGCCTCAAGAGGTAGTAAGTTTGGCCGGCTGCTGGAAAGAAGATTTCCCGACAATCGAAGAGATAAGGTCGAGTCCTGGCCATGATTCACCGAGGGAGGAACTCTAAGATTGTATCTTCTTGACACAAACACACTTATTTACTTTTTCAAAGGGCTGGGGAATGTCGCAGATATCCTATTGGCAAAGTCCCCAAAAGATATTGCAATACCTTCTATCGCTCTGTATGAGCTTGAGGTTGGAATCGCAAAATCAAACAACCCGAACAAGAGAAAAAAACAACTGGAAGCGTTAATCTCACGCATTGTCGTCTCGCCTTTTGCCTCGAAAGAGGCCGAAGTTGCCGCCAGGATCAGAGTGGAACTGGAAAATAAAGGCACCCCAATAGGCCCTTGTGACAATATCATTGCCGGAATAGCCTTGAGTTCAAACGCTATACTGGTCACAAGCAACACCAAAGAATTCAGCAGGGTTGAAGGTTTGAGCCTTGAAGATTGGTTCTGATAAGATCATCTTGTTAGCTATCTGCTGCAGGGAGCTTCAATTCAGTTGGTTCAACTTCAAAGGATTTGTTTGAGTTGTCAGCAGAACGTGCCCATGGGATATGTGGAGAGTCTCTCTCCCGTTGAAAGTATGAGAAGCTGACTTAAATAACGCGGCAACGTAGATTCAAGTTCGAAGTGCAACTTCCAGCGGTAATGCGGTGTAGCGCATCGTCTTTCCCCAAAATACCTCGAATGGAGTTTTAAATCCCAGGATTTTACGAGGTCTATGATTGAGCTTTTCGACCGCCGCTTGCACCTGGGCTTCGCTCACCTCTTCAAAACAAGATCCTTTGGGGAAATACTGCCGTAGCAATCCGTTTGTGTTCTCGTTCAATCCTCGTTTGTTAATCAGCGTGGAATAATGACCCCCTTATGAGAGAAAACAGCGTCGAAAATTGACCCCACAATGTTAACGCTCCATGGTCAAAAAGATCATGGAGGAAAACAAGGATGTTAATTGTGGAGACAATAGCAAAAATACGG
>JAHJIY010000027.1 GCA_018823175.1 Pseudomonadota bacterium | reverse complement strand
TTGATATCATGTATAAATATACACAAATAGTGCCTCGAACGTAAGTTGTTTTTTGATGTTTTGTTAATTATTCAAGTAAGTTAGCTCAAAAACTCCCAGTATGACTTAGACTAATAGGTGAAAGTCCGACAGGCTCCTAGGTGCCGTATTTGAAAGATTATATGCCGTAAAAGAAATAAATCATCGACATCATCACGATCAGATACAGAATGGTCATGCCTGAACCTGCTCTGAAATAATCAATTGTTTTATATCCGCCGGGGCGCATAATCAGGGCATTAACCTGATGGGTTGGCAAAACAAAGGTATTTGAGCAGGCAATTACGACGACCAATGCTGCCATTCTTGGATCTGCTCCGGCGGTGACCGCCATATTCATGGCAAGTGGTACCATTAAAACGGTGGCGCCGACGTTGGAAGCGACCAGGGTGAAGAAAGAGGTTAAAAGACCGATTACGGTAAGTAGAATGATCGGCGGCACGTTACCGATTGCTCCCATGATCGTGGTTGCAATGTAATTGGCCGCGCCGGTATTTTGAAAGGCAATGCCGAGAGGGATAAGACCGGCCAACAGAAAGACCGTCATCCAGTCTACCGAATCGTATGCTTCGTCAATGGATAACACGCCGGTAAGAATCATACCCAATGCCCCACCAAGCAAGGCAATAGACAACTGAACATGGAATCCCAGGATTAAGATTAATGAAAAAACAAGCCAGCCAACTGCATATTTGAGTTTTTCGGTTTTGATGATTTCACCCTGCACTTCTTCAGTGAACACCAGATCCGGTTTCTTTTTGAGTACATGAAATTTTTCCCAACGACCCTGGAGCAGCAAGGCATCTCCCGGCTGAAGAAGAATGTCGGAAATACCGGCAACGAACACCTTGTTTCCCCGGAAAATGGCCATGGGGTTGACCTGGTAGTGTTTGCGGAATTCGAATGATCGCATGGTCTTGCGAGCCAGTTCTGATCTTGGGGTAATGATCGCTTCGATGATTCCGGCGTTGTTTGGGGAGAGGTCTTCGGCAAAAACCGATAAATCCCCCTTGATGGTCCAACCGAGATTCTCTGCCATTTTCGTAACCATTTCTTTGGTGCCGACTACGGCGACATCATCCCCGGGATAAATTTCAGAGTCTCTTTTGGGAGCAAAAATCTTTTGTTTGGTCTTGTTTTGCGCGATGCCAACCACAGTGGTAAAGAAGTGGGGGCGAATAGAAAGTTCTGCCAGCGATTTCTGACCGGTCCAATCCTCCGGGACATGGAGTTCGAACAAGGTGCCCATGTTGCGGTAGGTGTTTTGGAGGACTGCAGACATTGAGCCGCCGGCTTCGTCTCCTTTGGCGCTGGGCAGAACAAAGCGACCGAACACGACAAAGTAGGCCAGAGCAGCAACAGTAAGAGCTAAACCGATGGGGGTTACTGAAAAAAGTCCGAAAGGTACAACGTCCGGATTGGTAATTTTCATTACGTCATTTAAAAGAATCAGAGGGCTTGAGCCGATCAGGGTTATACACCCACCGATAATGGCGCAGTATCCCATCGGGATCAAGATCCGGGAAACCGGGATGCCGGTCTGTCTGCCTATTCTTCGAGCTGCCGGCATGAAGAGTGCCGCCGCTCCGATATTCTGCATGAAACTTGAAATAAAAGCGACGGTTGAAGCGATCAGGGTGACGATTCTGGCTTCACTTTTGCCGGCGAATTTGAGGATCAACCTGGCCAGGGAATTCATGGCCCCGGTCTTGTCTAATCCAGCCCCGATAATAATAACCGCGATGATTGAAACTACCGCATTACTTGATAACCCGCTGATTGCTTCCTTTGGTGTAACCAAACCAAGCAGCGGTAGGCCTACCATCATGATGATGCCGACCACATCCACGCGCACCCATTCAAATATAAACAAAAGAATGGCCACAAATAGCACTCCCATAACAAGCATAATCTCCGGCGTCATTTCTCCCCCTTCCTAAAATGAAAAAAATTAATAGATATAATAGATCAAGTTAGTAAAAAAAAATTATAAAAGGTATTGCTACACTCTTAAATATGATTCACCCCGGCCGGTATTTTCCGGTCCAGGGTGAATGGTTTTATGCTTTGCAACTTTAAATATTTAGATGGCAATGTCCAGTTTTTAAGCGGCGGCACCATGGTAGCTGCTTAGATCGAACACCGGAATGGCGACCCTGCCATTTAAACTTTTGGCAACTTCCGGGTCAGGTTCGGTCAGAACATAGCGCATGCCGGGATATTCTGCATGCAGTTTTTCAACTATGGTATCTTGGTCACCGATCTCGACAAGATGACCGAATGGAATTCCCTTTTCAGCTGCTTGTTCCCGTAAAGCAGTAACATTTTCGTTGCTGCTGCTCCGGAAGAGTTCGGTTGCTTCTTCTCGTTTGGCGGCGGCTAAAGTGAGAGGGGTGTCGCTGATGTTTAAAGCGAGGATCTCGAATCCCAAACGTTGTGCCATGTCGAGAGAATATTCAGTCAGTAATTTGGAAAAATTGTCTGACCGGCCGATTATTAGAATTGTCTTGCTGCCCGCAGATTTGTTGATCATGCTGCGGGCGGTATCATGCTCGCCGGCTTCGGCAAAGGCTACTGCCGCGGCGGTATCTCGCAGGACATTCTGCTTACGTTCATCAACCTTGATTTTTGAATCTTTCTTGTTTTTGCTGAACATATCAAAAAAACCCATTTTACTTCCTCCTGAAATTATCAAGTTAATTTAAAAATATTAAATACATTGTTTATTGTTTTAAGTTTCGGCCTGAACCATCACCACAGGGATTGTTAGTCCCTTGGTTATTGATTTAAGGTCGTTCTTTATTTTTCGTGCACTTGATTTTGGATCATTTCCTCTTGGGGCGTCATAAACTGCAATTACGATATCCTTATTGTCACGCACATAGTTGACGATTTCCTTGGTGGTATCGCCCGATCTCACCAGCAGATCACAGGTGACACCAGCTCGTGCGGATTCCGGTAATAATTTTCTGAGGTTCCTTTCGGCCTCTTCCATCATGGCGCTGGCTGTTTCATGCTCACCGGCTTCGGCAAATGTCGCAGCCATCATTGATTCTTCTATAAAACGTTTGGCTTTATTCGCTTTGGTTTTTATTTTGCTAATATAACCGCCAAAATCCTGGGGGCTGACAACCTGAAGAACCTTTAAGTCCGCCTTTATCCTCATGCAGAGGTCAACGGCATATTTAAAAGCTTTCTGATCCGGAGTAGTCCCGTCTATGGCAAGTAAAACCTTTTCCATCTGCTTCTTACCTTCTTGATTATAATGCTTGGTTCTTAAACTCTTAATTCCGGTCGTTGCTCTGATTTACGGATTCTGGAATCTTTTTTCTTCTCATTGTTTTTCTGGTTGAGCATTTCAATGGCCGTCGTCGCTTCGCCAGCCTCAGCGAAGGTTATTGCCATCATGATTCTGTCCCACATGTTTAATCTGTTGTTTTCTTGAAACATGACTTGTTCCTCCTTGATATATTTTTGTCCTAAAACCCTGCTTGTTCCAATTTTGCTTTAAACTCTAACTTCAGGACGATTCTCAGCTCTCTTAGCTATTCTTGCTTCAGGCTTTTTCTGGTCAAGAAAACTACAAGCTGTAATTGTTTCCCCTGCCTCGGCGAAGGTTATTGCCATCATAATTCTGTCCCAGGCCGTAGTTTTTTCGAAATAAGTATTCATGGTCTATTTCTCCTTTGAAAATGTTTAATGAATTGTTCATTCGTTGTTGATCTCTCTTATAGCAATCTCTGTGCCAATAGAATATTTATAGGTTAATTATATGATATTATTAGTTTAATTATATTTATTGTGTTGAAAAGTTGAGAAGTGCTCTTTGTTGCATAATGTATCGTCTGATGAGTGCGTATTTTATATTTTTCCAAAAAATCAATAACTTACGAGGTGTTGCAATTATCAAATTAAATGTTGCAAATTGCATCTTCCGTGGTGTATACAGGTAGGTAAATAGAAAATTATACTTGGATAAGTGAGAGGTTGGGGACAAAACAAATGGGATTGTTTGGTAACTGGCAAGGGCATGAAGACCGAGAGGATGGGGAGAGACTCCTGGAGATCGCTGATTTACGTGAATCGGTTGATGTAGCCAAGTTACCAGCTCTGGTTGAAAAAGTTGCCCTCAAGGAGATCGAGCGTCTGGTCAAGACCAGTTCTTCCGCTACAGAATATACGATCGGGATCAATTACCTTGAATATCTCACCAGTCTGCCCTGGAACTTTACGACCGAAGACAATCTGGATCTTGCCCATGCCTTGCATATTCTTAATGAAGAACATTATGGTCTGGAAAATATTAAAGAACGAATTCTTGAATATCTTGCGGTCAGGAAACTTAAACTGGCTGGTCGACACAAGGTATTAGTGGTTGATGATGAGAAGGTGGCCAGACGTAACATGGAACATGTCCTGACCAAGGACGGTTATGATGTAACAACTGTCGCCGGTGGAGTTGAGGCGTTAAAGTTGCTTGACACGCAACGTTTTGATCTGATCGTTACTGATCTGAAAATGGCTGCGGTCGATGGAATGGAAGTTCTCGAAAAGGCCAAGTCTGCTGATCACACCGTTGAGGTGATCATGGTTTCTGGATATGCAACAACTCCAACCACTGTTGAGGCCATGAAAAAGGGCTCCTATTATTTTCTTGCCAAGCCTCTCCAGTTAGAAGAGTTAAGGACCACGGTCCGGACGGCTCTGCAAAATAAAAAAACGCGTTTTGGGGTCAAGGGTCCTATTCTTTGTTTTGTCGGCCCGCCGGGCACCGGCAAGACTTCTTTACAGAAATCAATCGCTCGCTGTCTGGGCCGGAAATTTATCAGGATTTCGCTGGGCGGGATGAAAGACGAGGCTGAAATTCGCGGCCACCGGCGGAGCTACGTCGGGGCCCTGCCCGGTAGGATCATCCAGGAAATTCGCCGGGCCGGTTCAAAAAATCCACTGGTGATGCTCGACGAAATCGATAAAATCGGTCAGGATTTCAAAGGAGATCCCGCTTCGGCTTTATTGGAAGTACTTGATCATACCCAGAATTCCCATTTTATTGATCATTATCTGGATGTACCTTTTGACCTTTCACAGGTCATGTTTATTGCCACCGCCAACACGACTGATCCCATCCCTGCCCCACTTCTCGACCGGATGGAAATCATTTATCTCTCGGGTTATACCGAAGAAGAAAAGGAGCAGATCGCCGAAAATTTTCTGGTACCCCGGGGGATCGAGGAGGCCGGGCTTACGGACAATCCCCCTGAATTAACCCCACCGGCGCTCCGGAAGATAATCCGTGATTATACCAGGGAAGCCGGGTTGAGAGGACTGCAGGGCCAGATTGCCGCGATCTGCCGGAAACTGGCCAGGAAAGTTTTGGATAGTGAGTCAAAAAATCCTTTCAGTATTACCCCGACAGAGGTTGAACATCTGCTGGGGCCCCGGAGATATTTTTTCGAGGTTGCGGAAGAGCGGGAGATGGTCGGAGTTTCCACCGGGTTGGCCTTGACGGAATCTGGCGGGCAGATCATTTTTGTTGAAGCGATCATCATGAAAGGTAAGGAACAACTGATAATGACCGGTTCTCTGGGAGGGATTATGAAAGAATCCGCCCAGGCCGCTTTGAGTTATGTTCGCAGTAAAGCGGCTTTTTTTAATATCCCTGAAGATTTTTTTGAGGGACATGACATCCATATTCATATTCCAGCCGGCGCCATTCCTAAAGATGGTCCTTCTGCTGGCCTGACTATTGCGGTCAGCCTGATTTCCCTGTTGACCAGGCGACCGGTCAAGCGGGACGTGGCGATGACCGGGGAATTGACCTTGAGCGGCAGAATTTTGCCGGTAGGAGGGGTAAAGGGGAAAATTCTGGCGGCGCGGCGGGCCGGGATCACCAGGGTGATCCTGCCTTTACGAAACGAGGCTGATCTGTATGATATCCCCGAAAATGTGACCAGAGATATTGAGATTATTGTTACTGACGAAATTGAGAAAATCATAGATCTGGCCTTAACTGAGCGGATTATGTGAGGAGGAGGTTCTGATGAATTGGCCCTGGTCCAAAAGTATCGCCCGCCGCATCAAGTGGGGCTATTATATTCTCGTTGCTCTGGTGGCAATTGGCTTTGTGATTACCGCTATATATCTGTCGCAGGTGGAGTCCCAGGTCAGATCCTTGGAAAAGGACTCCAAACTCCTGGATACGGTCCTTGAAATCCGGCGTTACGAAAAGAACTGGATTCTTTACAAGAAGGTGGGTGATTTTGAAACTAATCGCCAATTGTGCACCACCCTTGGTGACCTGCTCAATGCTTTAGACAAAGTGGTTCCCGGGGGCAACGACGACACCAGAATAAAGGCTGATCCGGAGTATATTAAACAGGTTTTAGTCAGTTATGCCGACTTAATGAACGCCGAATTTGAGCTTCTGGCAACTGGTAAAAAACACCGGATGCTTGACAAGATTAGGGAGAAGGGAAAACTGCTGGTTGAGCTGGCTGAAGCCCGAAACATTTCCGTCAGACAGTCAATTGATGAGACGATCAGAAAGGTGAAAGCCAGCGCCCTGATCTTCCTGCTCTGTGCTTTTTTTGTGGCCCTGGTTCTGGGCAAGCAGCTTTCCCGTTCTGCGGTCAGACCTTTGCGGCAGATTGTCGAGTGCACCAAGCAGGTTGCTGCCGGCGAAAAGAATCTGGACTGTATCCTTGAAAAGAATATGGATCTGGATGAAGTAAAGACGGTTTTCAATGCGTTTAAAGGGATGCTGGCAAAACTCGAACATCGGGAAAAACTGGTTATTAAAAGCGAAAAACTTGCGGCGATTGGTACGCTTGTCGCCGGGGTCGCCCATGAATTGAACAATCCGCTGTCCAACGCCGGAACTTCGGCCCAGATTTTGCTGGAAGAAATGCGCGAATCAGAAGAATTGCCACGCCAGTTCCTTCTGGAGATGCTTGAGCAGATCACCGAGCAGACTGATCGGGCCAGAAGTATTGTCCGGTCTCTGCTTGAGTTTTCCAGAGAAAAGTCGGTTAATCCGGAGAACCTGCGGGTAAGTGATATTTTACACCAGACCATGGATCTGGTCCGGGGTGAGATTCCCAGCAACGTAGAAACCAGGGTTTATGTTGATACCGATGGAGTTTTCCGGGCCGACAAACAGCGGCTGCAACAGGCGCTGGTCAATCTGCTGCTCAACGCCTTCCAGGCGGTTGAAGATGTTGAGGGGGCCAAGATCGTCATCCGGGGTAATTTTGATCAGGAGACCCAGAAAATCAGACTGGAAGTAGCTGACAACGGACCGGGGATCCCCCCCGAGATAAAAAAGAATATTTTTGATCCCTTTTATACAACTAAAGATGTGGGGGAAGGATCGGGACTTGGTTTGGCTATAACCCGGGAGATTATCGATAAACATGGCGGCGATATTACCGTGCAAAGTGATAATACTTCAGGAACCAAATTCATCATAACCATTCCTGTCGAGGTTGAAGCCCCTTTGGAGTTTGATCAATGAAAAAAATCCGGATACTTGTAGTTGATGATGAAAAGATTGCAGTGCGCAACCTCCAGCATGTTCTTAAAAAGGAGGGTTATGAAGTTGAGACCGCTTCAGGCGGCGCTCAGGCCCTTAAATTGCTGGATCTGGCTGAGGACAATGAGTTTGATCTGGTTCTTACCGATCTGAAGATGCCGGGAATTGACGGGATGGCGGTTCTTGCCAAGACCCAACTGATGTACCCCGAGACTGAAGTTATTATGATAACCGGTTACGCCACGGTGGATTCGGCGATAGACGCCCTGAAGGCCGGCGCCTATCATTATCTGGCCAAGCCTTTTAAACTTGATGAAGTCCGGCGAGTAGTGAAGGAGGCTTTAGAAAAGCAGGAACTGAAAAGAGAAAATCGACAGCTTAAAGAAAAACTTGCCAAGGTCCATGGGGTGTCGATTATTACCGACGATCCTCAGATGCGAGACCTTTTAAGGACTGCCAGACATATTGCCCAGGGAGAGGTAAGCATTTTGATTACCGGAGAATCCGGGACCGGTAAAGAACTCATGGCCCGTTATGTTCATGAAAACAGCCTTCGATCTTCCGGACCATTTGTCGCGGTGAACTGCGGAGTGTTTACCGAAGAACTGTTGTCCAATGAACTTTTCGGCCATGAAAAAGGATCTTTTACCGGTGCGGACCGCAAAAAAATCGGTCTGATTGAATCAGCCGGTGGCGGCACCCTTTTTCTGGACGAAATCACCGAGATGTCACTCGGTATGCAGGTGAAATTATTGCGGGCTTTACAGGAAAAGGAGATTCAGCCTTTAGGGGCAACCATGCCGATCAAGATTAATGTTCGTTTTGTCGCTGCTACCAACCGGGATATTCTGAAAATGGTGCAAGATGGTAGTTTCCGCCAGGATCTCTATTTCAGGATCAATGTGATGAATATTCATCTCCCTCCCCTCGCTGATCGGCGCAAGGATATTCCCTTGTTGACCAGACATTTTGTCGACAAATACAGCTCAAGAATGGGGAAAATTGTCACCGATATTTCAGCCGATGCCATACGACAGCTACAAGACTATGATTTTCCCGGTAATGTCCGTGAGTTGGAGAATATTGTTGAACGTGCCGTCGTTCTTACCCGTAGCGAAACCATTGAGTTTGAACATTTGCCGGAGATGGCGGTCCATACCTTTCGTCAGAACAAGGGGGGCTTGCCGTCTTTGGATGAACAGGAGCGATCTTATATTGAGTTGGTTCTGGAGCAGACTCAGGGAAATAAAACCAAGGCAGCTGAAATACTTGGGATTGATCGGGTTTCTCTTTGGCGCAAACTAAAGAAGTATCTGCTCGACTGAAAAATATTGCCGGGGTCATTTTTCTGTACTAACGTTGCAATTTGAAACTTAATTGTTGCAAATAGTTTAAAAATTACTAGACAAACATTGTTTGGAGCATTAAGAAATCCCCAGTTTGGTCTGGTGAATAATATTTTATATCTGATTATTTAGTTATCGTGTTGTAAATGCGTTGTTTTATTGTTTGCGTTTGGTGGTGTCCCGTATTTTTGTTGATTCACAAAATTATAAGAGGAGGAATTAAATGTTTGAAGAAATGAAGGGAAGAGCCTGGGGGGGTCTCATGTCACTCATGTTGACAATTATGCTCTGCCCAGCTATGGTCTGGGCCAGTGAGGCGACTGCCGAATCGCCGGTGCCGATCAGCGCCTCAGGCGACTGGTGGCACTGGCCGTTGATTCTTCTGGTTGTAACCTTTTTTATGGGCATTGTCGCCGTGCTTGGCGGCGTTGGTGGCGGCGTATTGTTCGTGCCGATCATCAGTGGGTTCTTCCCGTTTCATCTTGACTTTGTCCGCGGCACCGGTCTGTTGGTCGCTCTCTGTGGCGCCCTTGCGGCCGGTCCCGGTTTGCTCAAGGCTAATCTGGCCAGTTTGCGTCTGGCCTTACCGGTTGCCCTGATCGCTTCCACCATGGCTATAGTCGGCGCAATGGTTGGTCTGGCCCTGCCGACTCATATTGTTCAGCTTTCTCTCGGCGGCACTATCCTTGGTATTGTCGCGATCATGCTGACTGCCAAAAAGTCGGCAGTACCGGATGTTCCTCATGCCGATGCCCTTTCTTCAGCCCTTAGAATCTGCGGGATATATCACGATCAGGCAACCAACCAGACTATTAACTGGAAGATCCATCGCACTATTCCCGGTCTGTTGACCTTTATCATTATCGGTTTCATGGCCGGCATGTTCGGTCTTGGCGCCGGCTGGGCCAATGTCCCGGTCCTGAATTTAATGATGGGAGCGCCGCTTAAAATAAGTGTCGCCACCAGTAAATTTCTCCTTTCAATCACCGACACTTCCGCCGCCTGGATTTATCTGAATAAGGGTTGTGTTATCCCGATGATGGTTGTTCCTTCGCTGATCGGCATCATGCTGGGCTCCTTTGTCGGAGTCCGGTTACTCAAGATCGCTAAACCTACTTTTATTCGCTGGATGGTTATTGCCATCCTGCTTTTCGCCGGAGTCAAAGCCGTTACCAAAGGCCTGAGCTCAATGGGCATCATGTAATACCGGAGGGATACTATCATGACAAATGAACCAACTTTACAAGCGACTCAGGAGCAGGTGCTCTACGCAAATATTCTGGAAAAAGGCATGTTGATCGGCCTGGTGATGATGTTCGTTACCTTTGCGCTCTATGTTTTCGGAATCATGACCCCGGCGGTGCCGCTCGACAAGGTGGCCAGTATGTGGGGGCAGCCGGTCCATGAGTATCTGGTGGCGGTTAACGAAAATTTTCTGCATGGCGATCATCTGATCACCGGCTGGGCCTGGATGCCTTTGCTCGGTAAAGGGGATTTCCTGAACTTTCTGCCGATTGCGATCCTGTCCGGCGTGACCATCGTTTGTTATTCAGTAATTGCGCCTGGTCTTTTTAAACGTGGGGATAAGGCAATGGGCATTATGGCTGTTGCCGAAGTGGTTATTCTGGCCCTGGCCGCCAGCGGTTTGCTGGCAGTAGGACATTGATAGCACATAAAAAAATGTAATAAGTTTGTTTAAGGGAACATCGGTTTTACCGCTGTTCCCTTTTATTTATTTTTTGCTGATGATTTCTGAGTGGGTTTGCTGAATTTCATTTTTCCGTTAGACAGATGAACAGCCGCAGCTAAATGATCAACCTGACTCCGCCAAGTTCTTCAACCCGATAGGGGAAATGATCGCCGGGCGAGCCGATGAACATGAAGTTGACCGGAATATGCCACTGTTTTGAAAGCTTCTGGATCAGTTCAGGTCCGAACTTACCCTTGATACTGACAAACTCGATATCTATTTCCGGATACTCGCGATCAAGAAACTCGATATCTTTATCAAGTTTTTCAGCTATTTCGTTATCACCATTCTGATTGACCGTTACAATCTTGATTTTGCGGGTATGTTCATTGTCCTGAATATAGAGCAGAACTTTATTCAGATTTGACAGATTATCGCCCCTGGTGAAAAAAACAAACTCCTGGGCCTGGATCCGATCGATGGTTGTCCGGATTCCTTCGTTGGTTATGGTTACCAGTTTAAGGATCGGCACAAAAAGATATTCAATAAACCGCATCAGAATATCCATCAGGGCGATGCGGTTAAGCATGATCGCGACAAAAATCATGGCCGGAATAAAATATTCGGCAAAGATCGCCACATTGGAAGGTTCGCCCGGCAATGGTTCTTTCAGGATGTTACCCCACAGGGCGCAGGCCACCGCTAAAATCGCAACCAGTACCGCAAGCCAGGAGGCCCGTTCCGGCCGGGGCAATTTTTCTCGTTTGACCTTGAGCAGGATATTGCCGATCCCAAAAAGGCCCATGACCAGCAGAAAAGAGATGGTGTAAACTCCGGCCAGGGCCTCTACCGCTCCGCCGGTGATCAGCAGAATAGAGACACTTAGCAGAAAGAAAACAATGGTGATCCGGTATGAGCTGCCCCGGTTGTTTTTCCGCAGCAGATATCCCGGCAGGATCCGATCCAGGGTCATCCGCTCAAGCAGACCAGTGACCCCGACATAGGCCGTAAGTACCGCTCCACTTAAGACTACCACCGCATCAATGGAAATCAGGGAGGCCAGCCAGTCGCCGCCGGATATTTGGCCCATATATGAGAGTAGATTGGTTTCATGCAGGCTTACTTCCGGGATCGGTATAATCGTCAGGGCCAGAAAAGCCATCAGTGGATTGAAGATACTGACCACAATCCACATATTGCGCAAGGTTTTGGGGAAGACTCCGTCCTGTTGTTCTTCAACGAAATTTGCCGAGCTCTCAAATCCGGAGATCCCCAGCATCGCTGCGGCAAAACCCCAGAATATTGCCATTTTTATACTGCCGTGTGGCGATGGCAATTGATTGTTGCTATGGAAAATTTGTAGTCCGTTGTGAAACAGAAACATGATGACTGCCCCGGTCAGTAAAACCAGCGACAGAAGATGAAAGATAAAGATAATCTGGGCCACGATTGACGATTCACCAATCCCGAGAATACTGATCCCTAGAAAGATGGCGAGCAGCAAGATGGTGGCGAAAATCACCGGCAGGGCCGGGATAATCCCATGCAGGTAATGCATGGCCTCGGAAGCGGAAATTACCGCAGTTGCCATGTAGGAGAGCAAAGTCAGAGTGGCGGCCAGTGAGGCCATTGATTTGCTGGTCGTATTGAGCAGAGCATTGTATGCCCCGCCATTCAAGGGTAGCGCCCCTACCACTTCCCCATAGATCTTACGAAACAGGTGCAGAACACCGGCGACGATCAGCAGGGCAATCCAGGCATATTGGCCAGCGGCGATAATCGCCAGGGCTGAAACGTAGAGCACCGACGATGAGATATCGTTCCCACAGATCGCGGTGGCCGGCAGTTCCCCGAGCTTTGCGGGTTTGCGGATTTTGCTCATTGCTTTTCCATAAAATTAACCCCGAACCGCCTGCCCTTAATCAGATTAAGCCGGCAGGCGATCGGTTTTAAGAGCCGTGATTAAATTTCATTCTTCGTTGCAATTATCTTAAGATCAGAGCCGAAGAATTACTGGTAGCTACCAGTTTACCGACCAGGTCTTTGGAAAATATTTTACCCAGCAGAGATTTTTTGCCCATCCATAGGGCGATCATCCCCTCGCGGGTGGCGCGCTCGACAAATTCTTCCAGATCTTCGTTGTCAACCAGCTTGATCAGGGTGTTGACTTTGCGGGCCGAATAATAATGGAGGATCTCCTGCATTTTCTTTTCGACCTCCCCTTTCCCCGGCAGTCCCTTGGGACCGGTCAGACCGACAATTTTCAAATCTGCTTGATGCAGGTTAACGATCTGATTGACCATCTCTAAAGAATCTTGACTAACCTGATTCTGGTCAAGGCAGCAAGTGATTTTTTTGGGGATCTGCCCCTCCTTGATTACCAGCACCGAGCACCCTGCATCCCGGGCAATTTTCTGTGGCAGGTCGATTTCGGTGTCCCATTGACAGCCGTTGTCCTTACTGCAACCGAGGATGATCAGGTCGCATTGTTGTTCGGTAGCCTCGGCCAGGATCTCCTTGATCGGCGCCCCGGTCCTGATCTTCAGGGTGAATTCTTTGCGGCCCGTGCCGCTGGTCTGCCAGGTTCCGGCCGTAACCTTATTAAATCTTTGCGGATCAGCTTCCCCGTGGGGCAGTTCCCCTGCCTGGAATTGGCCGAAAAAGTTTTGCTGATTTTGACTGAGCGCCTTGACCAGGTCCGGGTCGGGTTGGTCATTACCGCCACCGGCTTGTACGGCCAGCAAGGTAATATCGGCCCAGGTATTGGCCGCCAGTTGAGTTACGTCACTAATGATTTCGGCGCTATATTTATTGGTGTCCATTGCAACTAATATTCTCATGATAAGTCCTCCCGAACTTAGTTCTAAATTTTATTTTATCTGCAAAGCAAGAGCGGCGCCGGGGAATTGGCCAGGAGCTCCATGCGAGGGCCTTTTCTGGTCGGAAAGGTCGAAACGACCAACCCGCAATTGCCAAGATAATCCCCGCCCTGTTCCGGCGAGCCGCAGACCACTGTGCTGTTGCCAACCATCAGTCCGGCCGCTGCAAGAATGGTCTCTGCTTCGGTCAACACACTGCCGGCCTCACTTTTGTCCAGAAAAAGCAACTCTTTACTTTCCTGAAATTTGTAATAGATCAGTTCCAGGTCCAGTTTAGCGCCCCGAAAAATTTTGCTGAATTGGGTGATCATGCTCTGGTGATCAACTCCATCGCCGCAGATCAGGGTCACTTTGTTATTGATAATCAGGTTTTTAACGATCAACATTGGACATGGTGCTTTGCTAAAGAGTTTGTTGGTGATCAGTTTGTAAAAATCGCCAATCTTCGATGTACTGATAATTCCTTCGATGAACAGTTCATGACCGGAGACAATAAGCTCTTCCAGGATCTCAGAGTCATGATCGCCGATCCCGATCCGCGGAGCGACCGCGAAGGTGCAATCAACTTTTTCGGTTTTCAGCAGTCGGCTGATGGCGGCCGCACCCGCGTCCTTGACCCCTCTTTCCCAGGTTTTCCGTACCCAGCCTGAACCACCGGCCCGCTGCTCATGGTCAACTTCTTCCACATGAATGATCTGCATCTGCAATTCGACAAGTTTACTAAGATGGGACGCGTATCTGAGGGCAATACTTGATGCCAGGTTTTCATTTAAATCAACGAGAGTTTTAATCATGGTTATTACCTCAATTCCTCTGAACCGTCGGTGACGGATTATTATATGTTCTGTTGTTTACTCTCAGCCTTTCGGATGACCTCAGTGATTTCGCCAAGTTTGAAAGGTTTGGCCAGGAAATCGAACACCCCTTTCTGGAATGATTCCTTGGCGGTTTCCATGGTGGCAAAACCGGTGATAACAATCACCTCGGTCCGGGGTGATCGTTCTTTAACCTCGGAAAGAAATTGCATGCCGTCGATTCCTTCCATCTTCAGATCGGTAATTACGATATCGAAATTATGTTCCCTGATCCGTTTTAACGCCTCGAGACTTTCAGTAAAGGTTTCCACCAGGTAGCCTTTTTTCTCCAGGGATGGTTTTAGTCGTTTGCCGACGATTGGTTCGTCGTCGAGGATCAGGATGTTGGTTTGTTTATTATTGCTCATGGTTTTCCTCCAATAAGTTTTTAAGTTTTTTGACATACACATCGACCTGCCCTTCGCTGATCATTTTTACATCCAGCTGTCGGGTAAAGCCGACCAGAAGGCCGAGCAGATACAGCCGCTGCCGCATGCTGTGCTCGTCGAGTTTTTTTAGTCGGGCCACCACAAGATCACCATGCAGTTCAACCCGAAAATCGTAGTGTGCCAGGACCTCTCCGAGAAACTTTGCCCGGCGCGACCGACGGTTTAAATCGGTGACCCCGCCAAAAAAGCGGAAATAGGCGTAATTGTCATTGAGATTGGCGCTTATATATGAATCGATCATCGTAAAGTGATAACCGAGGCGTAAACTTACATTGGCATATTCTTTGGAGATCACCGCCAGGTTCTGGCCGATCTGGCGGGGACTGGAAAGTTCGGCCGGACTGGTTCTGGTCAGACTGGACATGAAGCTGCCGAAATCAACCGACATCGGTTCATTGTCCCAGGCGCCGGGGTGCTTCAAACCCTTGAGCAAGGACTGCATCGGCACCGAACAGATATCTTCCGGCACAATCACTGCCGGTTGGGCGGTCGGTTTGCAGAGACCGCCACCGATATCGATCATGACCAGATCAAGCGGAATGTCCCACTTTAATTTACCGGCCATCGTCTTAAGATCATGATGTTGGTAGTAATTAAGATCAATAAGCGCATCCACCGCTTTTTCATGGATGAAGCGGGTAATGTCGTGGAGACTTCGGCAATTCCGGGCGGTAAAATTCTGCTCCGAGGGATCAAGCAGCCGCAGTGGTTCTATCTTTTTGAGAACTCGGCGCAACAGCCGATATTCAAAGGTTTCCTCGATACTATCCTCGACCAGATTGTAATAACACAACTCTTTGACCACTCCCTGGTAGATCACATTTTCTTCAGCATCGAGGGTGATCTCCCGGCCCTGGCTAAGTTCCGTCGTGCCGATCCCGGTATCAAACAGGGCCGGAACCCTAAATTCCCGGGCAATGGTAGCCAGATGGCCGGTGGCCGAACCAACGTCGGTAATAATTGCGGAGGCTTTCATTATCACCTTGGCCAGAAGCGGTGAAGCCAACCTGGTGACCAGAATTGAGCCGACCGGAAAATCCTTTAAATCATCTTCATTCCTGACCAGAAAAACCGGACCACTGGCAATGCCGCGCTGGGCGATGACACCCCGATCCCGGAAAATTACCGGATACCTGGCCGATAAGTCGGCAAGTTCAGCGGCATGGGGAGTTTTATGGGGTCGCACCGTGAGCTGCCGGCTCTGAAGGATGGTGATTTCACCCGTTTCACTAACCGCGAATTCAATATCCTGCGGTCGGTTGAAGTATTTTTCGATGGCCAGACCGGTTGCCGCCAGGCGGGTGATCTGGCCATTATTAAGAGCAGGGCTGGTCTGCAGTTCTTCTTCTACAGGTCTAAGACCCGTACCGCCTTGAGGAAGTCCGGTCAGCATTGATTCCTTCCGAACCACCTTCACTTCCAGGCCACGATGGGGTGAAGTCCGGTCTACCACAAAATGATCCGCAGTGGCGCGCCCGGAAACTACCGGTCCACCAAGACCCCAGGTGGCGCTCAATAACATGGTGTCCTTTTCCGGGTTGAGCGGGTCAAGGGTATACATAACCCCACTGGCCTTCGGTTTTGCCATCTTCTGGCAGGCAACCGCCATCGCAACTTCTACCTCCTTGAATCCTTTGCGGCGCCGATATTCCATCGCGGTGCTACTGTAGGCGCTGGCCAGAACCATGATGTAGGCTTTGCGCAGGTTGGCAGCTGGTTCATTAATCAGACTCAGGTACTGACCGGCAAAAGTCAGTTTACTGTCTTCACCCAGGGCGCTACTACGTACCGCCAGGAAAAGATCTCTTTCTTTTGAGTTGCCGGCCAGGTTCGATATCGCTTTGGCCAGCTCTTTTTCCAGACGAGCCGGCAACCGGCCCGCCAGAATTTTTTCAGTTATCTGTTTCGAGGCCGGCTCAAGCTCCAGGGAGCCATCAAGCCAGGCATCGGTAATTTTCTTAATATAGGGTTCCAGGCCGTTATATTCCATAAAGGCCCAGAAGGCGCTGCAGCTGATCGCAAATCCGTTGGGAATGGTGGTGCCGAGATAGGTTTTCAGTTCACCCAGATTCGCATTTTTACCCCCAACCGTTTCACTTAAATCTTTGGTAATCATCTTATAGGGGATAACAAACTCAGACTCGGGGCCATGCATCTTTCCGGCGAGAGTCGCTCTTATTTCACTCTCAATTTCCTGGAAGCTTCTATTCAGGTCCGGGTATTTGCCCGGGGCAATTACGTCCAGATTATTAATCAGTTTCTGGACCATTTCTATCAATTGTCCACAGGTAACGTGGATATAATGTTGGTCAAAGACGTAGTCTCCGCTCAACTTGTCATTGGCGCCGGCAATAGTCTCCAGCACCTGATTGTTCAGGGCAAGGATCTCCTGGAATCTCGAGAACAGCATCGAGAACGGCAGAGTGGTACTACGCCGGGTATAACCCGGAATTCTCTGCTTTATCCAATCTGAAAATCTTTGCATCATCATTGTTTCTCTACTCTATTGCCTTTTCTGTTCGGGGAGGGTGGTTCAGGATTTGGCCCCTGAACCACCCAGGTTATTTTTGTTACAACTAGATATTAATGGGCTCCGTCACCCTTGCTCTTGAAAATCGCACTGATAATCAGGCCGGCAAGAATTGCAATAATTACTGCCATTATCCCATACATCAGGGAATGGTTAAAGGCCAGACGGGACAACTGGGCGGGAAAGCTGACCATCTTCAATTCGAGCTTGGCGGTGGAATTAGCCAGGACATGGTTGTCTTTAACGGCATATGCGGCAACCGTGTATGAATCCTGTTTCATCTGGGGCGGAATGGTCAGAGTAGCCTGAAAAGATCTGACACCGTTACTGGTGGCACCATAGGTGACAGCTTCACCACTTTTGCTGTACAGTCCCTGACTCTCCTTCAGACGAACAAATTCTTTAAAGTAGAAGCTGTTATCTTCACTTTCCGGCTTGATTTCCACTACCCCCTCAAGGGCATTAAAACCAAGACCCATTGATTTGTTCTCGAGTTTATCAGCCAGCTCCTTGCCGGTGTAAATCATGTAGACGCGAGGGACATTCTCAAAGGTCATGTCGCCAACGTTCATCCAGAACAGTCCGCCAACTTTGCCCTTTTTCTTAACATGTAGTTCTTCACCACTACCGCTGACCAGAACCAGCACCTCGGCATCGGCCGCGACATCTCCCTTCACCTCTATGGTACTGCCATTATAGAAGGTGGTAATCTCAACGGTCGTTGGCGCGATATTCAAAGAAATCTCAGCAGCAGAACCTGTCTGGGGCAGAGAGATTAGAGCCGTCAGAACTAATGATATGGTTATAAGTATATTTTTAATCATCTCAATGTCCTCCAGCCAGAGCGATCATGATGTCGGGTGCCATCAGCAGGCCAACGAGCATCTTGACACAGACCAAAAGAACCAGGGCGGCAAGAAAAATTTTCAACTGATCACCATGGAGTTTTTTGCCAATTTTAGATCCAATCTGAACTCCGATTGCTGAGCCAAGCATCAGCAGCAAGGCCAGAACAAAATCCACGGTATGATTGCTGTAAGCTTGCATTACCGTAACGTTGATACAGGTAAAAAGAATTTGAAAAAGGCTGGTGCCTACCACAACATGCATCGGCATTCTCAAAAGGTAAACCATAACCGGTACCATAATAAAACCGCCACCAACACCCATGATCGCAGCGAGTACACCTACCAGGGTGCCAAAAAACAGGGGCAGAATCATTGAGATTTCGACCCGGGATTTTTCAAACTTGCTCTGCAGAGGCAGACTATTGAGCATCTTGGCATAAACAGATTCTTTCTTGGTGCTCTGGGTATCGACAACCTTGTCCTTGTTCTTGAAGCTCTGAATGCCTTCAATAAACATATAGGCGCCAACCCCGCCCAACATTAAAACATAGGTGATGTTGATCAGGAAATCGGCATTGCCCATGGCCCGCAGGACCTTGATCACCTGAACCCCCAGGGTGCCGCCGATGATACCGCCGATCAGCAGCAATAAGCCCATTTTGAAATCGACATTACCCAGGCGCCAATGGGCCAGGGTGCCTGAAGTTGAGGCGCCGACAATCTGATTGGAGTCGGAAGCTGCCGCCACGGTCGGTGGGATACCGAACATAATCAGCAAAGGGGTCAAGAGAAAGCCCCCCCCAACTCCGAAAATTCCGGACAGAAGACCGACAAAGCCCCCCATCCCGAAAATCGTTACAATATTTACGCTGTTTCCCGCGATGGGAAGATACATATGCCACATGATTTTTATTGCTCCTCCAGTTTAGTATTAAATTGGTTTTAAGTTTTTCAGTCCTGAAACTCAGTTTCTGATCAACAAAGGCTAACGGAACCGGCAGATCCCGTTTGGTCGGCTACTTTTGCAATGGTGATGCCAGGCCGTTGTCAAAGGGGAAAAATATCGAATGTTTTTTGATAAACTCTTTTATTTCGGGGTGTTACCGAGCAGATGAAATTTAAAGGAAGTAGGGTCGCTAACTTTCAAATGAGTGGTTGAATGTGGCTGGTTACTATTGAACATGCAAAGCGAAACGCATTCCCCGCAGCTTGCTGCGGGGTAAGTGAGCGAATCTGATGAAAGTATCCTTCCATACGGAGATTCCCCGTGGCTTGCCGCGGGGAGCTTCAATTATTTTTCCTGATCTTTAACAGTAAAGGGTTTGTTCGCTGATTCCGGCTAAAATAATGCTCTTTTCAAATTGAACCGGATAACGTTTCTGTTTCAGAATGGAACAAAAGATGGGATGGGTGTTAAACCATTGTGGGGACTGGGATAAAAACTGTAAATCAATATTCTTGTTTCAAGATGAAACAAGAATGGGTCGGCCAGGAGCAGAGTTGACGATCATTAAAAAAGGGAGCCGGTTATTTTTAACTCTCATCGGTCAGATTGTAGGTCCGCATCCGGCGCCAGAGGGTGGTGCGGGGAATGTCGAGAATGGCGGCGGCCTGGGGCTTATTGTAGCCGGTAAGTTTGAGAACCTTGGTGATATGGTGTTTTTCCATCTCGGCCAGGGTCGGCATCCCTTCGCCGTTAAACCCGCGCATCGCAAGTTCGCGCAAGGATGCCGGTAGGTCGACGACCTTCAATTCGTCGTTTTCGGCCAGGGCCACCCCTCGCTGGATGATATTTTCCAGTTCCCTGACATTGCCGGGGAAATTGTAGGACATCAGCAGTTCCATGGCGTGGGGCGAGATTCGTTTGATCTCCTTGTTGAAGGCCAGATTGAATTTTTCGATAAAATGGGAGATGAGCAAAGGGATATCGTCACGCCTTTCGGTCAGACGCGGCAGGTGGAGACCAACCACATTTAACCGGTAAAACAGATCGTCGCGGAAGCTACCTTTCAGGATGGCCTGTTTCAGGTCTTTGTTGGTGGCGGCGATGATTCTGATGTCCAGTTCAATAGGCTTGGTGCCGCCAACCCGCAAGACCTCCCGCTCCTGGAGAACATGGAGAAGTTTGATCTGCATCGACAGGGGCATTTCGCCAATTTCATCAAGAAGCACCGTGCCGCCGGCCGCCGATTCGAATAACCCGATCTTGGTTGATGAGGCCCCGGTAAAAGATCCTTTTTCGTGGCCGAACAACTCGCTGCAGATCAGTTCTTCGGTGAACCCTCCGCAGTTGAAGTAGACAAAGGGCTGGTCTTTTCTGGGGCTGAGAGCATGAATGGCCCGGGCGACCAGTTGTTTGCCGGTGCCGGTTTCCGCTTGGAGCAGGACGTTGCAATTGACCATTGCCACCTTTTTGACCATGGCGAAGACCTCTTGCATGGCCGGGCTTGATCCGACAAAACCGGCGACCAGATTGTCTTTGCCCATCGCCAGTTTGAGCTTTTTGTTTTCCTCGCGCAGGGCGATTTTCTCCCGGGCCCTATTGGCCAGAAGCAGAATGTCGTGGCGGCGGCTCGGCTTGGTCAGGTAGTGGAACGCCCCCTGACGGGTGGCCTCGATCGCCGACTCAATGGAGGCATGGCCGGTAATGATGATCGCCTCGGTTTCCTCATCGGTCTGTTTGAGCAGACGCAGGATCTCCATGCCGTCAATATCCGGCAGATTCAGGTCAATAAAAGCCAACTGGAAAGGATTCTGGCGCATCCGGTTCAGAAAAGGCTGGCCGGCCAGAAAGGTTTCAACTTCAAATCCTTCCTTGTCGAGAATCCTTTTGATCATACTGCCGGCGGTCTCCTCATCATCAATTATCGCTACCCGGATCATCTTCATGGTTTTTCCTCGGGATCGTTCTCGGTCTTGATTGGCAGAAAGATTGAAAAAGTGGTGCCGATGTTGATTTTGCTGTTAACCTCGATATAACCGCCATGTTTTTTGACAATCCCGTAAACGATCGACAGCCCCAGCCCTGTCCCCTGCCCTACCGGTTTAGTTGTGTAAAAAGGGTCAAAAATGTCTTCTATTTTCTCCGGGGGAATGCCGATTCCGGTATCATTGACATCTATCCGTAAGTATCCTTCCGGTTCCAGTTTGGCATCCAGATGAATCAACCCGCCTTCCGGCATGACTTGGATGGCGTTGACAAACAAATTCAGAAAAACTTGTTGCAGTTTCTGGTGATCGCCGACCACCAGCGGCAGATTGTCAGGAATGTAATCTTCCAGCCAGATTGCGTTCAAGCGTAACTGGTTGGCAATCAGTTTAATCGTGGCCCTGATCACGTTTTTGATATTAAGCCGGGAAGAGGTCGGCGTTTTGTCCCGACAAAAATCGAGCAGGTCCTTGACTACCTCGCTGGCCCGTTCGGTTTGCAGAATTATATCGTTGATGATCTCCTTGGCCTCTTCGGCCGACAGTTCGTCATATTCTACATGCAGGGCATCGGCGGAGAGGGAAATATTATTTAAAGGATTGTTGAGCTCATGGGCAATTCCGGAAGAAAAGGTACCGATTGCGGCCAGCTTTCTGGATTGGACAAGCTGTTCCTGTTTGATCTCGATCTCGGTCCCCATTTTATTAAAAGCCAGGATCAGGTTGGATACCTCATCATTTTTTATGGCATTATCAATGATCGGCATGAATTTGCCTTGGAGCAGATCCTTGGTAGCCTGTTGGACAAAAGCGAGCCGGCCGATAACACTTTTAGCCTGGAGCTGAAAAACCAGCAGGATAAAAAAGAAGAATCCGGCGGTCAGACCGATAAAGCTGTAAAGAATTAATTTCAGACCCTTTCTGATGCGGGCTTGTTTGAGGGTAAGGAGATCACGACTGAAATCGACCATCGCCTTGCCATGATAACGAACAGCTTCAGCATCGAGTTTTACTAAAGATCGACCCGGCTCAAAAATACTTTTATAACTGGCCAGATTACTCCTGAAATTCGCAAATTTTTCTTTGCCGACCACCTGTTCAATATCCGGATACAGCTTATTAGCCTCTTCTTCGATATTCCCCAGATAAAAAAGGATATCTTTCAAGTTGTCGGAGCCGACATCAAAAAGCAGGTTTTTCTCATAACGCCGCAGTTCAAGCACGTTATCGAAGAAGTCATGGAAGTTTTCCAGGGCAACCAGTTTATTTTCCAGGGAGTAGATCTGCCAGGAGTAGCTGCTGGCAAGAATAGCGATGAAGCCGAAAACCACGACATACAGGGTAATGATCCGCTGGCGGATGGTATATTCTTGTTTTTTCATTATCATCTGACTATCTCTGGCAATTTTAGGTGATTGTCTGTTCGCGAAACTTTGAAGTCGCTTCAATAATATATAATTGTTTTTCGGTCAATATGACCTTCCTAAAAGATGACTGATCCAAGATAAACTAAAAAACTCAACCGGACATCTTATTCATTACATAAAAAAATGTGATTATTTCGATGAGCTCACTTATTTTTCATGATAGGCGATTGTGATTTTTTCAATCAATTCATCAAGCTCGATTGGTTTTAAGCAGTAGTCGCTTGCCCCGTAATCAAGGCTTTGTATGCCCACCTGCATTGAGGCATGTCCGGTAAGCAGGATGACTGTTATGGCCGGCCATTGTTGTTTGATTTCCCGCAGAAATTGGAGCCCGTCCTTGTCGGGCAGCATAACATCAAGAACTACCACTTCGGGCCAGCCACTAACGATGATTTTCATGGCCTCGACGCAATTCGTCGCGCTTTGCACCGGATAGCCGCGGCGAGACAACCTTTTACTGGTTGTTTCCAGAAAATCAACTTCGTCATCAACCAGCAGGATTTTAATTTTTTCACCCATGATCAGTTCTCCGTAAAGATTAGATTTTACCGGACCAAAATCTCATTAAGATCGGCAAGTATCTTTTTCCGGTAATGTTGGATCATCTCTTGATCATCCATGACCATATCGATCTGGCGGGTGTGAATCAGCAGGTAGCCGATAATGGTTAAATGGGCCATGAGATAAGAGGCTGTTTTTTTCTCGATTCGGGCGGTCAGGGCATCGCCTTTTTGTTCCACCCGGAAATCAAATTGCTGCAGAATGTCTTTGAGCAGAAATACTCTTTGCAGGCGGCGGTTTTCATCGGCAGCCCCCCCCTTAAACTGAAAACTGACATAGTTTTCGGTCAGAAGGTCGCTTAAATGCGCTTCGACCAGAGAAAAATGGTAGCCAAGCCGGACGCTCAGATTACAGAAGTTTTTCGAGACCAGAAAATAATTTCTGGCGGTCAGGGTGGAACGGACCGCCGGATCAAGATTGGGGTTCATGGTTGATTGAAAAAGGATAGAGCCGAAACCTTTAAGGCTGACCGGCGGCGGTCCCTGCCAGGGAACGGCGGTCATGCCCTGCCAGATGGCCAGCATCGGTGTTGAGACGATATCGTTGATATTGATGAATTTTTCCCGGCGGTCAAATCCTTCCCGAAAGCCGTCATCGAGATTGATCACCCACCAGTCAAAAGGCGATTCCCCGACCAGCCGTTTGCCATCCTTTTCCGAAAAACCGTGTCTTGAACCGAAAGAAAACATTTCGGTCACCGCCTTTTCATGACAAAAACGAGTCAGGTCATGAAGAGTTTCACAGGAAGAGGCCCTGAAATAAGGCGAGGCCGGGTTGGTGAGGTTAAGCGGCGCGATGATCTTTAAAGCCGCAGCGAGCAAATTATGGAGCGGACTGCCCGCCATCAGATTTTTTGGCGGCGCCGCCTGGGCCAGAATCTCCTCGACCCGCCCTTCATATACGCAACCGCCGGTGGCATCGATCGTGATCGATTGACCATTAACCAGTTTACCGGTCGCCTCAGTCATGGCAAAGATCGCCGGGATCCCTAATTCGCGGGCAACCGTGGCCAAATGCGCCGCCACCTGGCCGGTTTCACTGATCACCGCCACCGCCCGACTTAACAGGGTGGCCCATTCCGGTAGGGGGTGGCAGACCACCAGGACCGCACCTTTAGGAAACTGCAAGAGGTCGATATTTGACTTGACGATATATACCGGGCCGCAGGCTACACCCCGACTGGCGGTAACTCCGCCGGTCAGTAACGTTGATCGGCCAGGATCTGCCAGGAAATTGGTCGGCGCCGCTAAAGCGGACAGAGTTGTTCCGCCCAGCGGCCGGCTTTGCAGGATAACGATCCTGCCGTCTCGCTCTATCGACCATTCGATATCCTGGGGAGTGCCGAAATGTTCTTCCAGTCGCACCGCGATCCGGGTCAGTTCTCCGGCCTGCTCATCGCTAAGGGTAGTTTGATTCGCGTTCCGGGCATGATCATTCTCAATCATTCGGGTTTGCAGTTCTTTCTTTCGGATGAGATTGGGACTGCTTCTCTCCACCTGGAAAAAGTCGGTGGCGCCGGTGCCGTCCACCACCTGGTCGGCGAGACCGGGAGCGGCGCTGATCAAAACCCATGAACTGCGCGGATTATCGGGCGAGCGGCTATAGATAACCCCGCTGCATATCCCGTCAATCATGGTCAGGCAACCAACACACATGGTCACATCCTGATGCCGGAAGCCCCGCTGCAAACGATAAATCAAGGCCTGACTTTTATATTTGCTGGCGACAATTTCCTTATAGGTTTGTCCGATAAATTCTTCACTGACATTTAATTGGGTCCGGTACTGGCCGGCAAAAGAGATATTGTCGCGGTCTTCCCCGAGCGCGCTGGAACGTAAGGAGACAAGGGGTGGCGCATCTGTTCGGCTAGCCAGAAGCCGGTAGTGTTGGCTGATCTGCGCCGCGAGTTCCCTTGGCAAGGGGGCATTGCTGATCAGTTGCTGGATGGCGGCGCTGGTCGTATAAAGTTCTTCCAGATTATCATGATCAAGGGTTTTCAGGCGCCGATTGATCTCATCTTTCAGTTTATTGTGCTCGATAAAAAATCGGGTGGCGGTCGCCGTGATCACAAAGCCGTCCGGAACATGCAGGCCGACCTGGTTACGCACCTCTCCCAGGTTAGCCATTTTTTCGCCGACCTGATCAGCGGCATGCCGGTCAATCTCAGCCATGGACAGGATGTGTTTCCCTTTTACCGTTTCCGGCTCCCGGGCCAGGGTCGTTTCCAGTCTAGCGGCTATTTCCTTGAAAACCGGGGTAAGTTGCAGATATCTGCCGTCCGCCAGTTCCTGCAGCTGTTGAATCATCTTGTAAACATTGACGGTTAAAGCGGTACAGTGGCCACGGACAAAGGCCATGCTGAAAGGTTGCCCGGCTTGCAAGGTCTGCTCCAGTTCGGCCATCAGCTCCAGGGCGGTGTTGTTGGCGGTCAGCAGGGCTCGGAAACTATTGTAATGTTTGCGGAAGGACTCGCGCAGGGTTGAATATTCCGCCTCCGATCTTAATGGTCGGGTAAAGATGTTTTTAATAAATTCAGGCAGAATATTCATAAGATCGGATCATCCTGGTCTCTGGTCGGCAGGCGACAAACTCTCTATAGAAGAAAGTTGCTGTCAATTCACTGAATTCTACGATTTATCAGGGAATTGTTCAATTCATTTCAGGAACCTGGAAGAGACAACAGGCCCGGCATTTTACCGCCGGCCCTGTTGTCAAAACAACGTCTGTAAATCAATAATAAATAGTCTTAGTGTTCAAGCTTCAGACCCCACCCTTCAAACATAAAGAGGATGGAGAATCCGAACCACAGGGTGTAAATGACGTATCCGGCCAACGAGGCAACCACAATCCCCAGTTTGGATTTGATATCTTCGGCCTCGATCCCGTAGTAATTATAGGCCGGTTCCACCGCCTTGGTCTGGACCTGGTTGATGATCTTGGCTTCCTTGAACTTCTTTTGCTTGTTCAAGTCCTTTTCCGCCGATTTCATGGCGTTCCACAGATCATACAAGGCCTGTTTTTCCGGTAAGCCGTATTTGGCCCTGATCATCTTGCCGTCATTGGCAAACATCACTTCCGCGTCATTGATGATATTATCAAGGATCAGGCCGAAATCACCTTCAACCTTAACAATCTCGTCTTTGAGACTGACTTTAGCCTGGCCTGCGGTAAACAGTTTGGCCATGCTTGCGGCCTGTTCCGGGTTTTTCCCCTTAACGGTGAAGGAAACCATTTTACCCTGGTAAGCAACAGTTTTTTCCTTGACGGCCGGAATATAATAAGCCGACTTTTTGGAAATGGTGTTGTAGAGATTATCCATATAATTCAGGATATTCTTGCCGTCGCCAAAGATCGGCGACATGCCGATGACAAAAACGATCCAGAAAGCGATAAACAGCAGCAGGCCGCCGGTGAATTCTTTTTTATGCGCAATCATGCGTGCACCCCCTCGCCTTTCAATACTTTGATGTTTTTCAGGAAAGTCGCGATGACCCAGACCGCGAAGATTAAAATGACCACGAAAAACAGATAGACCCCGATCTGTTCAAGAAATTTGGCGGTTTTGTCCGACATGGCAATGACATCCATCTTGGCGAGTTTACCGGGCAAGGCAAAGACCCGGTTGATGAACCCGGCCAGTACGGCCATCGCATAAAAACCACGGATGGTGGTCCCGGAAACGACCTTGGTGACCAATGAGCCGATCTGGATGCCGATCAGGGAACCGAGCAGCATGCCGATGGCCAGGGTGTAGAAGATAAAACCATAGATTGCGTATTGGCCAAGTCCGGCATAACCGGCGGTGAAGATGATCTGGAAGATATCGGTGCCTACTGTAGTGGCTGAGGAGACTCCCAGTCCGTAGACAAAGATCGGAAAGGTCAGAAAGCCGCCGCCGACTCCCATGATGGCTGCAGCCAGACCGACAATCGCGCCGCTGATCACCAGAAAAATCGCCGAGATCTTGCGGCCGCCCGGCACTACGCCCTGGTCAAAATGGAGCATGGGCGGGATGTTCATTGCCTGCAGCTTCTGGGAAAGGCCGGTCATGGATTCTTCGCCTTTTTTTGATTTGACCTGCTTGCTTTCAGGTGAGAATGTGGCCTTGGCCGGCTTGCGGGATTTGAGAAAATCAAGGAGGGCATAAGTCCCCAGAAAACCAAGCATCAGGACATAGACCGAGGTGATGAAGGCGTCACTTAAGACCGGATTAAGTTCATAAAGGGTGCGGTTGATATAGCCGCCGAGGGTGGCGCCGCCGATCGAGCCGATCAGAAAGGTACCGGCCAGAGACACCGAGATGTTGCCCAGTTTTCGGTGCAGCACGCTGCCCATGATCGCCTTGGCAAAGATATGAAAAAGATCGGTGCCCACCGCCAGAATACCCTTAACCCCTGCGCTCATCAGGGCCGGGGCGATGATAAAGCCGCCACCGGCGCCGATGCAGCCGGTGATCAGACCGGCGCCAAGTCCGACGCCGATGGAGGCAAAAAAGATAGTGTTGGTGTAAAAAGCCGGACTATAGGCCTTCTTGCCGCCCAGGACCATCGGCAGCGCCCCGGCTATTTCATCGGCAAAGGCGATGCCGCCCAGGATGATGGGGATCAGCAGCAGGCCAAGGATGGCCAGCCTCTTGCGGTCTCCCATGATCCGCAGTGAAACTTCGATTTCCCATTTCGCGTGGGCGCGGGCGCCCATTATCATGAAATGGCCCAATTGATTAAAAAATTGCATAATATCTTTCCCCCTGCTCAAAACAGATTTTAATAAGGACTACGGTTGTTAACAAAAAATGAATTAAAAAATATTAATCACCTCAGGGTCAGGTGATCCCCTGGATGATTTTTCCCTGGTGGCCAGCAGCTTTTCCAGAAGAGAATCAAATTCCACCGGTTTCATCAGGTAGTCATAGGCCCCGTTTGCCAGCCCTGCCTTGCCGTCGGCTACTGAGGCATGCCCGGAGAGAATGACGACCGGCAGGTCCGGTTTGATGGTTTTTATGCACTGTAAGACCTTGTTGCCATCCAGGTCAGGCATCTTCATGTCGAGCAGAACCACATCGAAATACTGCTCCTTCACCAACTCCAGGGCCGCGATTCCGGAGAATGTTCCGGCACAGCAAACACCTCTTTTTTGCAGCCTTTTTACCAGGGTTACGACAAACTCCTGCTCGTCATCTACTATCAGGACACGGAATGATTTCATTTTAATTGGCTGTCCTTTGTTTATAGGCCGACCGTAATGCCGCCGGTGGTTCTTATTCTGTAAAATTTATTTATCAAGTGACCGGCAGGGTGATCGAAAAAACACTGCCGCCCTGCCGACCATTCCTAGCCTCGATGTTGCCGCCAAGCCGCTGCATGATATTGTAGGAAATTGAAAGACCAAGGCCGGTCCCTTTTCCCTGATTTTTAGTCGTAAAAAAAGGATCAAAGATCTTTTTCGGGTCTCCGGCCGGCAGGCCCGGGCCTGAATCGGCAAATTCAATCACGATCCGATCGTTGGCCTTGCTGCTCACGGTAATGGCGCCGTCCTGACCGATCGCATCGATGGCGTTGTTTAAAATATTAAGGAAAACCTGTTGTAGCTGGGCGGCATCGGTTGTGACCTGCGGCAGGTCCGGTTGCAGATCGCGTCTGATCGTAATCTGGTGGTTTTTGGCCTCATTTTCCAGAAACGAGATGGCGTCATCCGTCAGACGGTTAAGGTCGGTGGCGGTTCTGGTGTTGTCGTTGCTCCGGGAAAAACCCAGCAGCTTATGGGTTATTGAACTGGCCCGTTTTACATGGGTCCTGATTTTTTGGATCGCCTGACGGTATTCGCCTAAATTGTTGAGCGAGGTCTGGTTTTCCTCATCAAGAAGTTCGCCAAGCCAACCGGCCTGGTCGCCGATAATCTGTAACGGATTATTGATCTCGTGCGCCACGCTGGCGGCCAGCCGGCCAATCAGGGCCATTTTTTCTGATTGTCTGATCCGGTCATTCAAACCCATTCTTTGCTGGTCGGCTTTTTCGAGCTTCCCGACCATCGAGCGCACCAGAAGAGTGGCGACAAATAAAATCAACAAGGCTGAACAGCCGATAATGAAAATATCCCGGTTTCTGGCCCGGTAATATTCAACCAGAGATGTTCTGATCTGTGTTTTCAGGACCAGAAACCAGTCGCCGCCCTTCATGCCGGTCGTCACATAAATAAATCCATCTTGTTGTTTAACCACGGGCTCGTGCGGTAGCGCCGACTCGGCGATCAACGACCCGGGGATTTCCGGAGAACCGAGGCGACTTGGGGTTTGTGCTTCACCCTTCTGGTTAACGATGTACGCATCGCCGCCGGGGCCGACCTCGGCGCTGGCGAGTAAGGCGTTAAATAATTCTGAATTGATCGTTGCCCGCAGCAGCCAGGTTTTATCGGGACTGGTCACCGCCACCACAAAATGGGGGACATTCCGATAGCCGCTAAAGACATCACTGATATATCTGCCGTTTCGGATAACTTCCTTGAACCACTCGCTCCCGGCGTAATTCTTACCGGTTAGTTGCTGATGATAAGGACCGACATAGGCGATATGATTCCCCTGCCGATCAATGACCCCGAGGTCGGTAATGACCCCGCTTCGGTTGATCGCGGTGAAGATCATTTCAAGATTTGCTTTGCGACTCAAGGTATCCAGGTCATAGAGTTCGGCGAAACCGGCCAGCAGGTTTTCCTGGTTTTCCAGGAAAAGATCGATGATCTCCCGTCGGCTATCGGCCAGACTTTTCAGTTCAGTCGAGGTCTTTCTTAGCCAGGAAGCCTGATAATAATATGATGAAGTCCAACTGATGATCAGCAATGGTAAAACTGAAACCAGAATGACAACCGTGACAAAAAGATGCTTTTGTCTGGCGTAATACGCCGGGCGAGACTTGATTTTCAAAAAGTCTCCGGAGATCGTGGCGGTATACATTTTCATGGCGCTATTCGCGACCCGCTTCCGGCGGGAATTCCTGTTCGGCTGCAGACGATCCGGACCAGCTAATTTCAAGATTTTTCAGCTGACGCCACAGAGAAACGCGATCAATCCCCAGAATCTCAGCGGCTTTGGTCCGGTTGCCCTCCACATGGAGCAGAACATTTTTAATATGCTTGCATTTGACTTCCCGCAGGGTCGGCCAGCACTCCGGCCCTTGTTTAGGCCACGGACTGATATCCTTCACCCGCTCTCGAATATTTAATTCCTTATCGTTGATCATGGTCTGATCTTCAGTCCGATCACTCGGGGCGAGGATTTCAGGGTCAGCCATTTTTTGAGGCGAGACGGTCGGCTGTTTCGTACTCTGATGCCCGTTGTTTTTATTACGGTATCTCATTTTTCATTATTTCCCTGGCCGTGTCATATTCTCCCGCTTCGGCAAAGGCTGCGGCGGATGCGCTATCCAGCAATGAACTTCTTTTAACCTGATAGGCGGCCTTGATCCGCTCAACCAGCAGGTCAATATCAACCGGTTTTTTTAGATAATCAAAGACTCCAAGTCGTCTGGCTTCCGCTTCATCAAGATCGTTGCCATGGCCGGTCTGAATGATTACCTGAATGTGGGGATATACCTGCCGGATCCGGCGCAGGACCTCCATGCCGTCAATCCCGGGCATTTTTAAATCAAGGACCATGACATCCGGTTCCTTGTCGCCGACAAACTGCAAAGCCTGCTCTCCGTCCAGGGCGGTCTGCCCGGCAAGATCCCGTAATTCAAGACGTTCGGAAAGGGTTCTGATAAAATCTTCCTCATCATCAACCAGCAATATTTTAATGTCGCCCATCTGTTGCCTCCTGCCCGGCCCGAGTCAGTCCCCGGCCTGTTGGTTTTGTCTGATTAATCACTTTTCTTTTTTTGTTTGCGGCCTGGTTCCGGCCCATCTAAAAAATCGACCGCCGTTTCAAATTCGCCGGCCTGAGCAAAGGTAGCGGCAGCCATCGAATCGCTGAATCGGTCAAAAAGAGAGCGGCTTTCTTTTTTGTGACTCCGTTTTTTATGACGGCGGCAAGCCGCCATGATTTTCTTTTTTAACTCAGCCGTGTCGAAAGGGGCGATGATCTCGTCTTCGGCCCCCGCCTGCATGCCGGTCATGGCCCCCCGGACATTTTCCGAGCGGTTGATGAGAATGGCCTCGATCTCCGGCATTTTCTCTTTTATGTTCTGCAGGAGTTGCAGGGCTGCCTGTTCATGCTGTCTGATATCAAGCAGTACTACCGATATCCGCCGGCCGAGAGATTGCTCAAAGATCGTAGTTTCCGGTGGAATGTCGCGCAAAATGATGAATCCCCATTTCGCCACAATTTGACAGAGGGTCAGGGCGAAACTTTCGTCGGAAGTTGCGAGATATATTATTGATTCCATCTGGCGCGGCTGCTATGGGCAGTTAATTATTATCAATCAGTTGAATTATCAGCCAAATTATTGGCCGGATTCAATTGCCAGAACACCATAAGTCATTCTGATGCCCCGCAAACCGATAGTAGCCATGAAATCATCGGAAAACCGGTTCGATATCTGCGGATTTTCCGTGATTCGCAAGGCCTCCTCCGGCATCCCCGCCTCGGCAAAACTGACGGCCATAAAAATTTTCTGCAGCCAACTGATCTCCCGATTGTTTGCTGATTCAGGGACCATTTCTCGGGCCGTATCCCATTCTCCGGCCTCGGCAAAGGTGATCGCATTCATCCAGCTTTTTGTCGTGTTTGCATGCCTTCTCATGGTGAACCTCCTTTGTTTTTGGTCTTCACTTTCGTCTCAACCTCAATGTTGACATTTACTTGAGCAACATCTGTGCCATTGAACATAAATCCAGTAATAACGAGATGTTATCGTTAGCAGTTACTTTGAAGGCAATAGTTGTCGAGACATAACGAAACATATTGACACGTTGTTTCGTTCGGTAAAAGTTCTGTTGCGTGGTAAGTCGATTGATGATTGGTTTATTTCATGAAGCTATATTTTAGTAAGTGGACTGGTAATACCTAGTGTTGAGTTGAATTAGCAGTTGATTTTTTGATTTCACTGGGGTAGGATAAATTGAAACAAATGGAAACGTTTTAGCACAAAGCACATCCTGAAACAGTAAAGTATAGGGAGAATCAGAAACAATGACTTGTTGGCCGGAAATACTGGAAATCTTAAACGGCGTGCCGCACGGCATTGCCCTGCTTGATGATCAGCTGCGGATCACGGAGATGAATCAAGTCCTGAATGTCATAACCGGCTATGCCTCGGAAGAGGTTCGCGGCATCCGGGAGGATTATGTGCTGCGCGGAAATTTCGCCGACCAAGAGAAGGTGTTGCACGAAGTATTGGCAAATGGCGAGATGGCTGTGGTTGAAGGTGACATGATCACCGCAAATCGCCGGAAAATTCCGGTCCGGCTCACGGTGTCGCCGGTTACGATTCAGTCCGTCTCTCAACCCGGGCTACTGATGGTTGTAGAGGATATTTCCCTACACCGGGCAAAAGGTCTGAGCGCCGACAATCAGGTGGCCCTGAAAGATATTCTGGGGTTTAGTCCCCGGATGCAGGAAATTTTTGAACTTCTGCCGGTGCTGGCCCACACCGATGCAACCGTGCTGGTAACCGGCGAAACCGGCACCGGCAAGGACCTGCTGGCGGAAGCCATTCACAAGGCCTCAAAGCGGGCCGCTTATTCGTTTATCAAGGTTAATTGCGGGGCCTTGCCGGAAAATTTACTTGAATCTGAACTCTTCGGACATGTCCGGGGCGCATTCACCGGCGCCCATTCAGATAAACCAGGCTTGTTCCGGTTGGCCCAGGGTGGCACCATTTTTCTTACCGAGATCGGCGACCTGCCCTTGCCTCTTCAGGTAAAGCTGCTCACCGTTCTGGATGACCGGGAGTTTTATCCGGTCGGCAGTTCCAAAAAGGTAAAAGTCGATATCCGATTGATTACCGGCACTCATCGAAATCTGAAGGAATTAGTCGATCACGGCAAGTTCAGGGAAGATCTGTACTTTCGTTTGAATGTGCTGAGGGCCCATCTGCCGCCCTTAAGAGAACGGGAAGGAGATATCCGGCTGTTGCGGGACCATTTTGTCCAGTTGCTGGCCGGTAATCTCGGCAAGAAAATAAAAGGGTTCGGCCAGGAAGCGGCAGAAATATTAAATCATTACTATTATCCGGGAAATGTGCGCGAGTTGCGAAATATTGTCGAATACGCGGTCAACATCTGTCCTGGTGCAAAGATTGAGGTGGCGCATCTGCCGACTTATATTCATTCGGTAACGGTTAAAGCCAGCCAGTCCCTTGCCGAAACCATCCGGCCGGAGCAGCAGATTGAAGAACGGCAGATTAATGGTCTCTCCCCGCTTGTTCTTTCAGAACAGGCGGCAGCCGGTCAACCTGTCGCCACCAGTTGGAGTGAAATCGAAAAGAAGAAAATCCTGGCGGCCCTGTCGAAGACCGGGGGCAATCGGAGTAAAGCCTCAAAGGAATTGGGCTGGGGGCGCAGCACCTTGTGGCGGAAAATAAATCAATATAATCTGGCATAACGATCAACCCATGAAAATTGTTATTATCAGCAAAGCAGAATATGTGGCGCCCCGTTTTGACCTGGCGACTGAGGTGACTATTTATTCAGTTATCTCCGGCAGGACCAAAGGCGAACCTCGGACGGTATTGCTGCCCGGGCCATCAGGCGATGACCTGTGCGGTTTGATTTTGAAAGAAGACGCGAATATGATCGTTTGCGGCGGCATTGAAGAGGAACATTATCAGTACCTGGTTTGGAAAAAAATTAAGGTGGTTGATCGGGTGATCGGTAAAACGGCAGATGTCTTATCTCTTGCCCTTGCCGGCAATTTACAGGCCGGCGCCATAGTGCGCGGCGAGGTCGATGGAGGGTCAGAAAAATGAAAAGATTCTTGCCGCGCTGGTCTGATGTGATGTTTTTCTGCGGGAAATCCGGCCATAATCTTTGTGTCCGGGAAAGATATTATTGTCTGCGCCGCAGTTTGGTGGTCATCATGCTGCTGATCACCATTGTTCCAGTCTGTATTACCGCGACCTTGAGTTATTTTCAGTATCGGCAACTCCTGCAGGAAGAGACTTTCAGTAATTCCAGTTGGAGTGCCGCCACCGCCGGCCAGGCGATCGAGGCCTTTCTTGAAAAATTGCAGGCCGCTATTCTTGTCATCTCCGATGTTTACAGCTTTGATCAGTTGTCGCACCAAGAGACACTCGATCAGGTTTTCACAAAATTAAAAAGAAGACATAAAGGTTTGGTGGACCTGAGTGTGATCAGCCCGGCCGGCATCCAGACCGCATATACCGGGCCATATAATCTGTCCGGCAAGGATTATACCGACAGCCCCTGGTACAATAAGACACTGGCCAAAAATATCTATGTCAGTGATGTTTTTATGGGCTTTCGCAATGTCCCACACTTTGTGGTCGCGGTCAGCAAGAAGGTTGAAAAAGGCCAAGGGTCCTGGGTTTTGCGGGCCAGTATTGACGCCGACACCCTGGACCGCTTTCTCGCCTCCATCGATTCCGAGATTTCCGACGATATCTTTCTGGTCAACAGCGACTGGCAATTGCAGAGTTCTTCCCGCTATCACGGTGAAATCGGCAACCAGGTCCTGCCTCGCGATACCCCCAGAAAAAAAGGCATTACCCTTTCCGAACAATACCGGAAAGAAACCCCGATTCTCCGGGCGGTCGGCTATATCAGCGGCACCCCCTGGATCCTGGTGCTCGAACAACAGAGTTATGCCCTGCGTAAAAACTGGCAGGCCTTCAAGAATAAATTGTTGATTATCTTTACGGTCTGTATTCTGGTGGCCGGCGTGATTGTGATCCGGACCGCCACTCTGCTGGCCAGAAAGATCCGGGAGACCGATGAGGCCCGTGAAGCTTTTCTCGGGCAGAGCGAGCACACCAGCAAACTTGCCTCAATCGGTCGACTGGCAGCCGGCGTCGCCCATGAAATCAACAACCCTCTGGCGATCATCAATGAAAAGGCAGGGTTAATGAAAGATATCCTTGGATTTTCACCGGATTTCCAGTATCGGGAAAAATTCAATGACCAACTTGATTCATTGTTAAAAGCGGTCCAAAGAAGCAGGACCATCACGCATCGGTTGCTCGGATTTGCCCGGCGGATGGATGTCACCCTGGGGCCGGTGCAGATCAACGAGGTGATTACTGAGGTGCTTGGCTTTCTTGATAAAGAGGCGCTGTATCGGGAGATAAAGATTGAATTGGCCTTACAAGACGATTTGCCTGCTTTACATAGTGATCCCGGGCAATTGCAGCAGATTTTTTTAAATATCATTAATAATGCGATTGATGCTGTTGATGATGGCGGTCTGATTCAGATCGCTTCACAGCTATTGACCGACGAAATGGTTGAAGTGAGCATTAAGGATAACGGCCCGGGCATGACCCCGGAAATAAGAAAAAAGATCTTCGAACCATTTTTCACGACCAAGATCGGCGATGACAATAAAGGCACCGGCCTTGGTCTGGCCATAACTTACGGTCTGATCAAGAAGTTGGGCGGTCAGGTTGCCGTCGACAGTGTGGTCGGCCAAGGTACGACTTTCTTAATTAATTTCCCCATACAGGCAATAAACCGGGAGAATGTCAGTGATGAGCAAGACGAAAATACTGATTATTGATGATGAAATGGAGTTTGCCGTGACCCTGGCTGAACGTCTTGTGTTGCGGGAATTTGAAACCAAAGCAGTCGGTGGCGGCGAAGAGGCTATGACCCTGCTGCAAAAAAACTGGAAGCCTGATGTCGTGCTGCTCGATCTGAAAATGCCCGGTCTGGACGGCCTTGCCGCACTAGACCTGATTAAAAAGCACGATCCGGCCATTGAGGTCATCATCCTTACCGGTCATGGTTCAACGGCCAGCGGCATTGCCGGCATGCAGCACGGTTTGTTTGATTATCTAATGAAACCGATTGATATCGGCGAGCTGATCGTAAAAATTAAGGAAGCGGCGAAAAAAGCTGGCGGGACAATCTCGGAGCGTTCAAAAAACAAGTAAACGCGGTATATTTTCTTTAAAGATGTCCTCGCCCGGGAGAGTGCTTCACTTTTCCGGTTCAAGCGCAAATATTGATTATCTTTCAACAATCTCTGGCTATTATGAAAATACCCCTTTAGAATAATGGTTTAGGAAGGCGACATTGGCTATTATTTTAAACTGATGGAGGGTATTACGTTGATTTGTTTAGCACGCGGTTTGTTCTTTTTCCCCCTGACAATGATATTATTCCCCAGTCTGGCCTTGGCCTCCGGCGACCCGACCGAGACCATGAACCTCACCGCCCATTCGGTCGGTTTTGCCGCCCTGGCTATCTTTGTGGTGGCCTATCTGCTGGTCATGTCTGAAGAATTCACCCACATGCGTAAATCAAAGCCGGTATTACTGGCGGCCGGGCTGATCTGGGGGATGATTGCCTATGTCTATGTCAACCACGGGCTGCCCCATGCCGCCGCGACTGCAGTTCGCCATAATATCCTCGAATACTCCGAACTCCTTCTTTTTCTGCTGGTGGCGATGACCTACATCAATGCCATGGAAGAACGCCAGGTCTTTGAGGCCCTGCGGGTGCGCCTGGTCTGTGCCGGCTTCTCCCTGCGCAAACTGTTCTGGATCACCGGCGCCCTGGCCTTTGTCATTTCACCGGTGGCGGATAATCTTACCACCGCCCTGCTGATGTGTGCGGTAGTTATGGCGATCGGCAAGGATAATGGCAAATTTATCAGTCTGGCTTGTATCAATATTGTGGTCGCGGCCAATGCCGGTGGCGCCTTCTCGCCATTTGGCGATATCACCACCCTGATGGTCTGGCAGAAGGGGATCATCGATTTCTGGAGTTTTTTCGCCCTGTTCATCCCCTCGTTGGTTAACTGGCTGGTCCCGGCCCTGATCATGAGCCTGGCGGTCCCCAAAGGACAGCCTGCCACTTGTGAGATTAATCTTCAGATGAAACGGGGCGCCGTGGTGGTCATCGCCTTGTTTCTGCTCACCATCTGCACCGCCGTCAGTTTCCACAATTTCTTGCATCTGCCGCCGATGATGGGAATGATGACCGGCCTCGCTTACCTTAAAATATATGGTTTTTATCTTAAGAAAACTCACAAGAAAATTGGCGAAGCGCCCAGGAAACGGAGTTCAGATATCAATGAGGAATTGGGTGACACGGTTCCATTCGACATCTTCAAAAGTGTGGCCCGGGCTGAATGGGACACCCTGATGTTCTTCTACGGGGTAATCCTCTGTGTTGGCGGCCTGGGTTTTATTGGGTATCTGACTATGGTCTCGCATACCATGTACATTGGCTGGGGCGCCACCTCGGCCAATATCATGGTCGGCGTTCTTTCCGCGATTGTTGATAATATCCCGGTGATGTTTGCGGTGCTGACCATGAATCCGGAAATGTCCCAGGGCCAGTGGCTACTGGTGACTCTTACCGCCGGGGTCGGCGGCAGTCTGCTCTCCATCGGTTCAGCCGCCGGGGTAGCCTTAATGGGACAGGCCCGGGGCAAGTACACCTTTTTTGGTCATCTGAAATGGACGCCGGTAATTGCCCTTGGCTATGCGGCCAGTATCTATGTCCATTTCTTGCTGAATGCCGAACTGTTTTGAAAGGTTTTCCGGGACAGGTGCAGCAGATAGATTTACGGTAAGAGTGATCAGGGAAGGAAAATCGCGATGGCCAGTAACAGACAAAGAGTGAGGGCGGAATACAGCAGATAAATGCCGATTATCCCCTGATGGACACTGCGTCTTATTTTGGTGGCCAGCTCAGCGAATCTGCGGTAGGACGGCACTAAAAAAAGATCAAGGACCACGTCAGGGGTGCGGCTTTTGAAGGCCGCCTCTTGCGGGAAAACGCCCGCAACTTTCTCTTCGACCACCCTGGTCTTCAGCGCCCAATTGAAAAACGAGTTAATCATCTCCGCAAATGACGAGGTTGTGTACTGGGCGCGGAGGATCACGCCTTGATAGCCGCAACCCCAGGTTGACACCTTTTTATCCCAACTCCTATTTTGCCGGCTAAGCAACGAGATCAACAGTAGCAGAGCCAGAAAGAACATGGTCGTCAAGGTTATCGAACGAACGGGCGCCAGGACCTCATAAACATGATTTATCTCTAGTGCCGTACCGGACCATAGTAAAAGAGCGCCGGAGAGCAAGGGCCTCGTGGTAGCGGGCAGGATGCCGATCCAGAAACAACAGGCGAGAAGCAGCCCCATCCCGCACAGCATCGAAATTGGCGCTTCACGACCCGGGGCATGATCAGTGCGACTGCTCCCCAGAAATGAGAGCCCGAAAACTTTAGTGAAACAGAGGAGCGCCAGGCCGCCGATCATCGCCAACCCCGGAATTGCCAGAATAATAAAATTCATTTCCGTGGCCTGATTAATGCCGCCCTGCAGAAGACCCAGAAAGATAAACCATTCACTGATAAAACCATTTAGCGGCGGCAGACCGCAGATCGCCACCGCCCCACCCAGAAAAAAAAGCCCGGTCAGCGGCATCGTTTTCAGCAAGCCGCCGTAACCAGCCATCTCCCGGCTCCCCATGGCCTGGACCACCGATCCGGCCGAAAGAAAGAGCAGTCCCTTGAAAAGCCCATGGTTGACCACGTGCAGAAGCGCACCGGCCAGGCCGAGCAAGGCAATCGACATCAGGCCATGGCTCTTGCCGAGCATCGCGGTCCCGATTCCGATTAGAATGATGCCGATGTTTTCAATGCTGTGATAGGCGAGCAGTTTTTTAATATCATGCTGGGCAATGGCGAAGACCACGCCCATGATCCCTGACAGGATGCCAAGATAGAGCACCGTCCAGCCCCACCAGGCGGGGGGGGCATGGAAAAGGCTGATTACTCGCAGGATGCCGTAGATTCCGGTCTTGATCATCACGCCGCTCATCAGGGCCGAGACATGACTGGGCGCTGCGGCATGAGCGCCGGGCAGCCAGATGTGAAGCGGCATGATTCCGGCCTTGAAGCCGAAACCGATCAGGGTCAGAAAAAAAAGGGTCGCGCTGCCGCCGGCCAAAGTGCCCGCCCCGGGCAGGCTGACCAGGCAGCTTTTTTCACCGAGTAAGGCAAATAGTCCGAAGAGGGCCAAGGTCCCGGCGTGGGTGGCGATGAGGTAAACATATCCGGCCCTGAAATTTTCCTCTTTCTGCCGCTCGGTGATTACCAGAAAATAACCGGCCAGGGCCATGATCTCCCAGAAAACCAGAAGGACCACGCCGTTGTCGGCGGCAATGACCAGGGTAATGGCGGCGGTCAGAATCGGATAAAAAAAGCGAATCCAGGAGCTGGAGGCCGGTTTTTCGGAGTTGGGCCAATAACCGCTGCCGTATAATAGACCGGCCCCGGCAATGATAAAGGCCGGTAACAGAAATACCCCGGCCAGCCCGTCGATCCGCAGGGCGAATAAGCCATTGATCGCCGGCCACGCCAGCTTTAAGGTTGAGTTTTCGGGACGGACAAGACAGACAATCGTGGCCACAAGGCCCAATACCGTGCCGCCCAAACCGGAAAACAGGGAGAGACGGTCCCAGAACACTGAACCGTGTCGGCTCAAGGGAGCAAAAATTGCCGAGAGCAGTAACAGAAAAATGGCGGCGACAAAGATAGTCATCGCTCTTTCCTGCTATCCGTAAGACTTAACAGAGACGGGATGGCCGACAAATATGGAATTGCTTGTCGAGCGGATAAAATCTGTTCGGAGTGATAGAGGATGAGGCGGACCCCCTGGCCGGATATCACCCTTACCCATAGCAGGTTGAGGTGTTTTAGTTTACTCAATGAAAAGGAATTTGAGGATACAATACTTTTCATCTCAAGATCAGTAAAGGGCGAAAGTTAATAGCCCACCAAGAACCAAGGCCAGATAAAGCAGATAGATGCCGAGAACACCACGCTGGACCTGGCGGCGCAAAATGGTGGCCGTCACCGCCAGAGGTGGAATCAGCGGCAGGATCAGCAGGTCCAGCACGAAGTCCGGGGTGCGGCTGGCAAAAGTGGCCCGGAGCGGGAATAAACCCGTGATCTTTCCGCCGATCTGACTGGTTTGTAAAGACCAGCGGCAGAGTTGCATAATCATTTCGGCGTAAGACGAAGAGGTGTAACGAGCCCTCGGCAGCAAAGAGGCATAGCCGCAACCCCAGGTTTCGGCAGGCTGGGACTGTTGGGGCCGGAGACGTCTCAGACCAATTAGCGAGGCCACCAACAAAACAAGGAGTAACGCCCCGAGACTGATTAAGCCGGCCGGGGCCAGGGCCGAAAGTTCTGTGCCGGACCCCGAGGCCAGATTAAGTTGAGCTACTGCCGCCGACAGGAGCGGCAAGACACCTTGAGGTATCAGGCCGACTCCGGCACAGGCGGCCAGCAACAGGGCCATGGCGGCCAGCATAAATCCCGGCGCCTCGGCTATCTCATGATTTTGCGGTCTTGGCGCCCCTAAGAAACTAAGACCTAAAACTTTAGTGAAACAAAGCAGCGCCAAACCGCCGATCAGGGCCAGTCCGATTACCGCGATCAACAACCCCGGCAGCCCGATTGTCGGCAGCCCCCCACGCAAAAGACCCAGGTAAATAAGCCATTCACTGACAAAACCGTTTAAGGGCGGCAGTCCGCAGACGGCCACGGCCCCGCCCAGGAAGAACAGGCCGGTCAGGGGCATTTGCCTTAACAATCCGCCGTAGGCTGATATTTCACGGGTATGGGTGGCTCGGATCACCGCCCCACCACTTAAAAACAGCAAGGACTTGAATAGCCCGTGATTGATCACATGGAACAGGGCCCCGGCCAGCCCCAGCAGCGCCAGGCCGGTAAACCCGTGGGTGACTCCCAGCAGCCCTCCTCCCATTCCGATCAGGATGATGCCGATATTTTCGACGCTGGAGTAAGCCAGAAGGCGTTTCAAGTCAGTTTGAGCAATGGCCAGGGTGATACCCATGAGGCCGGAGATCAAGCCCAGCCCGAGAAGCAGCCAGCCCCACCAGGCCGGGATATCTTTAAACATAAAGATGATTCGCAGGAGCCCGTAGATGCCGGTTTTAATCATCACGCCGCTCATCAGGGCCGAGACCTGGCTGGGGGCTGCGGCATGGGCCCGGGGTAGCCAGATGTGCAGGGGCATGATACCGGCCTTGCAGCCAAAACCGAAGAGGGCCAGGAGAAAGATCGTTGTCCCCTCCGCCGCCGGCAGGCTGCCGACCACCGGCAATTGTAGCAGGCAAGCTGAACTGCCCAGCAGGGCGAACATGCCGAAAAGGGCCAGGGTGCCGGTGTGGGTGGCGACCAGATAGATAAAGCCCGCCTTCTGCGCCTCTTCATCATCCCGCTCGGTGACTACCAGCAGGTAGCCGGCCAGCGCCATGATTTCCCAGCCGACCAGAAAGAGCAAACCATTGCCGGCAATGATTACCAGAACCATGCCGGCCGTCAGGAGCGGATAGAAGAAGTTGATCCAGACTGCCCGGCTGTGGCGGTAGCCCAGACCGTAAAGCTGGCCGGCCCCGGAAATCAAAAAGAGGGGAAAAAGAAAGACTGCGGCCAGAGGATCAAGTCTTATCACGAAAAAACCGTCGATCGTCGGCCAGGGAAGACTTAAAAAGGCTGTTGACGAATGGGTAAAACAGAAGGCGGTGGCGATGAACCCCAGAACCGCCCCGACCAGTCCGGTCAGGACCGCCAGCCTGGCGAAAAAACCGCCGACCCGGCGGCCCGGAAGGGCCAGGCCGCCCGAGAGCAAGAGTAACAGTATGGCGGCGATAAGCAAAGTCATGATCCCCTTCTCTCCTCCATGGGGTGAAAATTTTTATGTTGCCCTGATCGACAGCAAGTCGTCAAATTTCACTGTCGCCGATAAAAATAATTGAAGCTCCCCACGGCAAGCCATGGGGAATCTCCGTATAGAAGGTTGCTTTCATCAGATTCGCTCACTACCCCCGCAGCAGGTAAGGGAGCCTGCGATACTCCGAGCTGCGGGGAATGCGTTTCGCTTTGCATGATCAAGGCCCGCATGTTTGATCTCATCGTTTTTGCGTCTGTTTCCGTTGGTCCAGTAAACGCAAAAGCCCATCCAGAATGGTGTAGGGATGGGGTGGGCAACCGGGAATATACAGGTCAATCGGCAGAATGGATTCCAGTCCGTTATGAACCTCTGGGCTGTCCACGAAAGGCCCGCCGCTAATGGCGCATGCCCCGGAGGCAATAACAATCTTTGGTCCCGGTACCGCCTCATAGGTGGTCAGCAGGGCCAAACGCATGTTCTCGGTGACCGGTCCGGTGACCAACAGGCCGTCAGCATGTCGGGGGGAAGCCACAAATTGGATGCCGAAGCGACCCAGATCAAAGACCAGGGTGGACAGGACGTTGACATCCGCTTCACAGGCATTGCAGCCTCCAGCCGAGACCTGGCGCAGCTTTAGGGAACGGCCGAAGAGCGAGAGCATCTTTTTTTTAAGTTTTTGGGCAAGGAGGTGCTCGGCGCCATCATAAAACAAATCCTGCCGTTGGCAGGTGGCAAGCCGATAATCATTGCCAAAGGTGATCGCCCCGTACGGGCAGGCCGGACAGTCGGCACAAAAGAGACAGCGTCCCAGATCAATCCTGGGTAGACCGTTTGGACGAGTGATTGCTCCGAAGGGACAGCTCCCTTCGCAATCTGTACAGCCAGCTGGACATTTTTTGGGGTCAATGACCGGCAGGCCCCGGAAGCGTTCAGGCAATACCGGCTCAACCTTGGGAAATGGGGCCGTCCGGTACCCTTGGCGAAAGCGTTCACGAATTATACGTAGCATGTTTTTTGTTCACTTCCTAGAGGTCGAAACCACAATAGGATAAATTAAAACTTTTATTACAGAGAGGGAAGTCGCTGATCTGTCCATCCCGCAGGGCCAGGGCCAATCCGCTCCAATTGAAAAAAGAAGGATCCACCGCCTTGTAGCGCACAAAACGGCCATCGGCATCGGTCAGTCCGACATGGGTGACCGGGCCGCGCCAGCCCTCAACCATGGCCACCGCCAGACAACCAGGTGCCAGGGGCGGAAGAACTTGCCGCAGTTCGCCGGCCGGTAACTCGCTTAAGTGAAGATTGAGGAACTCCAGCGAATGTTCAATCTCTTGCCGTCGCACCTGGGCCCGGGCCAGGACATCCCCCCCCTCCTCAATCATGGCCGGAATCTCGTCCGGGAGATAGCTTCCGGTGCCGTGATATCGGCGAACGTCGGCGTCAATCCCGCAGGCCCGGCCGGCCACTCCGACCAGGCCGAGATAATAGGCGTCCCGGGCCGTCACCCGGCCGGTCCCTTCAAGCCGGGCCAGAACCGAGGGAGTTGAAAAAAAGAGCTCGATGGCGCCGCGGGTATTTCGGGCTACCGCTTCGAGGGTCTGGCGCATTTTAGTCAACAGGGCCTTGTCGGCATCGAAGAGTACCCCGCCGGGCCGGACCAGGCCACGTCCAAAACGGCTGCCACAAAGCTGGGCGCTTAAATTCAAATAGTCGCCGCGCAGTCTGCCGCAATAAGCGGAGGTGGGCAGAAAACCGATGTCTGCGGCCAGGGCACCGATATCTCCCACATGATTGGCCAGTCGCTCCAACTCCAGGGCAATGGCGCGCAGGGCCCGGGCCCGAGGCGAGATGGCCATGCCGGCCAGTCCTTCCAGGACCATGCTGTAAGCGCTCATGTGGCCGATGGTGGTGTCGCCGGCCATGGTCTCGATCTGCATCGCGGTCCGGGGCCAGGGCCCGCCCAACAGCATCTTTTCAATGCCCCGATGCTGGTAGCCAAGTGAAATCTCCAGATGCAGGACCTGCTCGCCGTAGCACTGGAAACGGAAATGGCCTGGTTCGATGACCCCGGCGTGGACCGGGCCAACCCCGACCTCGTGAATCTCCTCGCCCTCCACCGTAAAATAGTCCATATCGCCGACCAGAGGGTGGATTTCAGGGTCACGGTCCCAGCCGTCACTACCGCCCGGCCAGGGGGCGTGAAAACGAACTGGTTTGAACCAGGGATGCCCGGCAAATTTTACCCCGTATTGTTCGCCGATTTCCCTTTCGAAGAGATGGACATGGGAGATCGTTGGGGTCAGTGAATCAAACTGCCGTTGCGGCTTTTGGGCGACCACCAGGAGATCGCCGCCCTGATCATCGGCCAGCACCGCGTAAAGAGTGAATGAAGCATCACCGTCGCCTTCCGGCACCGCCAGACAAGCGGCCAGCCGCGCTCCCTCGGTCAACCGGGTCTTGATTAAAGCCGCAAATTCGGCCGAGGTGAGCCGGGGAATGGTAGCTAACGGCAGAATGCCGCCATTTTTGCAGACCGAGGTCGCACTCATCGGCCCACCTCCAATAATTCAGCCGCCTGATGAAACAAGTCCCGCAAAGGCGGTGGCACATAGAGCCCCAGAACCAGCACTAAAGCCATGAGAAACAGTGGCCCCAGAACGGTCAACACCCCTTCTTTCAAGACGTGTCGATCGTTGATTTCTTCCTCGGTTTCTTCCATGGGCGGCCCCAGAACGACGTTCACTACAGTGTGACTCATGCCGATGAAGATCACGGTCAGCAGGAAGATGAAGGCAAGTCCCAGGCCGGTTTGTCCGGCCCCGAAGATGCCGCGCAGAATAGTGAATTCGCTTAAAAATGGCCCGAAAGGCGGCGATCCGGCAACGGCCAGAAAACCGGCTAGAAAGATGCCGGCCGACCAGGGCAGGATACTGATTGCCCCTTGGGTCTCGCACATTTTTTTACTGCCGAAATATCGATGGATGTTGCCGGCGCTCATGAACAGAGCGCCCTTGGTCAGGGCGTTGTTCAGGACATGAAACATGGCGCCGTAGGTGGCCAGCCCCCCCACCGCCACTCCGATGGCCAGGATTCCCATGTGCTCGACGCTGGAATAGGCCAGCATCCGCTTGATATCACGCTGGCGGATAACAAAAACCGCCGCAAAGACCAGCGATAACACCCCGAGTGCCAGCAAACATTGCCTGGCCAGCTGGGCCTCGCCAGCCGCATTGACAATCTGCACCGCCCGCAGGACCGCCAGAAAGGCCACCGAGGTTAAACCACCGGCCAGTAAACCGCCGACCAGTCCGGGCGCCTCGCCATAGGCATCGGGCTTCCAGGTGTGGAGCGGCGCCAATCCCATTTTAGTGCCAAACCCCACGAACAGAAAAACGAAACCGGCCCGCAGCCAAGGTTTGGAGAAATGTGGGGCCTCGCGAAGCAGGAAATCCAGCTGAAGAATCGGCTCGACGCCGCTATGCAGCCCGGCATAAGCCAGAAAGAGAATGCCGAGCATGGCCAGGGCGATGCCCACCGAGCAGAAGAGCAGATATTTCCAGGTCGCTTCGATGGAAAAACGGTTGTGGTTGAAATAGATCATCGGGGCGCTGACCACGGTGGTCGCTTCTACCGCTACCCAGAGTAATCCCAGGTGGCGGGCTGCCGCGGCAAAGCTCATGGCACCGAGGAACAGGAGCAAGCAAACGATAAAGGTCCGGTTGGACCAGGTTGGATGGGTCTTGAAATAGCCCAGGGCATAGATGGAACTGATCGTAAACAGCAGACTGACCACCAACAGGATCAAGCTGCCCAGGGCGTCCAGGGCGAGCATCGCCGCCGCGTCAGTTGGCGCTGCCGGCTGGGTGATAATCCGCCAAACCAGGAACAGATGTGGGATGGCTGCCGCCGGCAACAGCCAGGGGCGCCAACGCTCCGAGGGAAGCAGAGCGGCGATGGCGGCTGCCAACAAGGGCAGAATGATGATGATGTTCAGTAGCATGATTTATTCTTTCAACAGACAGAGGTTTTCGGTGTCAATGGAGGAAAATTCCCGATTAATATGATTCATGACGATACCCATAACAAAGACGGCGACCAGCATATCCAGAAGGACACCGGCCTCGACCATAAGCGGCATCGCCTCGGCCAGCAGGATGCCGAAGATGAAGATACCGTTTTCAAAGACCAGATAGCCCAGAACCTGGGTGATGGCCTTACGCCTGGTGATCAACAAAAGAAAGCCCACGGCCAGAGTCGCCAAAGAGGCCGGAATGAACATGGTATGATGATGCTCGGACAACAGCGGCAGTCGATCGGCGAAGATAAAGGCGCCGGCCGTAGTCAAGGCCCCCAGCATCAAGGTGGCGATATAGCCGATACGCGGTTCCATCTCGCGCCTGATCCTGACCTGGCGGATGGCCCGAAAGAGCAGCCAGGGAATCACCAAACCCTTGAGGGTCAGGGCACCGGTTGCCAGGACCATGGTGTGAACACCAACCCCATGAACCAGGGGCGGCAGCAGGGAGATAAGCGCGCCCTGGGCGGCCACGACCCGAATGCAGGCCCCTAGTCGGCTGGTACCGAGGAGAAAAAAATTCAGCAGAATTACGGTAAAAAGTATGGTGGTAGCCGGATCGTTCATCTATTCACCTAAGCAGCATGATCAGCGCGAAAAAGGAAAGCAGGGTCGTCCCGACCAGCAGCTGCGGGATACGAATCAACCGGAGGCGGGCCATGGCCGATTCTACCAGTCCCACCATTATGGCGAGTATTATTAAAACGACCAGGAAGGACAGGCTGCCCAGAAGCGGATCAGCGGTGACCGGCCTAAGCAGATCGGCGATCAGGATCGCGGAAATCATCAACTTCATGGCGGCGCCGTAAAGAATCAGCGCCAGATCAGGACCACTGTGGTCGAGGACCATGACCTCGTGGATCATGGTCAGTTCCAAATGGGTGTTGGGGTCGTCAAAGGGGATTCGACAATTTTCCGCCAGCATTACAATAAACAGACAGATGATCGCCAAGGTCGTGGCGATCCCGGCCGGGGTATTAAAACCGGCCTTGACCGGCACGAACATGCCGTTTAAGGAAAAATCACCGGCCAAACGGGCCAGAACGATGAAAACCACAAAGATAGTCGGTTCGATTAAGATCGCGAAGGTTGCCTCCCGGGCCGCGCCCATGCCCTCGAAGCTGGAACCGGTATCAAGGGCGGCCAGCACCGTAAAAAATCTGGCCAGGGCCAGGAGGTAGGCGAAGAGGACCAGGTCGCCGGAAAAGGAGATCGGTGCCGCGACCGGCCCGAAAGGCACCAGTAGAGAGATCATTACCGGGACAACAAAGCCGACCAGCGGTCCGGCCCGAAAGACCCAGGTGGTGGTGGTGCTTATGACCATTCTTTTACGGAAGAGCTTGCCCAGATCCCAGTAGAGCTGGAGCAGCGGTTGTCCTTGCCGACCGCCGATTTTGGCTTTAACCCGGGCAATGATGCCGGCCAGAAGCGGCGCCAGACCAAAGAGAATGAGCAAGTGAAAAAATATGGAAAAGATCATTTCATTTACCTCGGTCGCTCAGGAAGAAAAAGCCCAGCCAAGAAGCAGGATGGTGGTCAGAAAAAAATAGGCCAGGTAAATGTTCATCTGCCCTCCCTGCAACCGCCGCCAGGAACCGGCCATCGAGCTGAATTGACTGAAGAGCGGCATAAGGATCAGGGCCATGATTGGGTCAATGTTCCTGCATCGCCACTGCCAGTGGCCGGGAAAGAACACTGGTGTACGAACTGAGATGATCGGAGGACGCAGGCAGCTGCACAATAGATTCTCCTGGGCTAGTTGACCATATCCTCCGGCCGTGTATGACATTCTGGGTGACGGTAGTAATCCGCCGATCCAGGTGTTGCGCCTTCGACTGTCGCCTGGAGGAAGACGATAATAGAACCAGACGTAGACTGCCAGAAATAAGAGAACGAGCAGGCATGTCCAGCTCCAGCCCGCTCCGAAGGGTAGCGTGGCCAGAATCTCCGGGGCGCCGGTCGCAAGTTCCGGAGAAAGTAGGGCCAAAGGACCGAGAATCAGCGGGAAGACCAAGCCCGGGGCGATCCCCACCGTCAGGCAGAGGCCGGCGGAAACGGCCATGGCGATGAACATTGCCGGACCGACCTCATGGGCCTCCCGAGCTTCGAAACTTCGGGGCTCGCCGCTTAAGGCAATGCCAAGAATTCGGCTCATCGCCAGCAAAACCAGGGTGCCGACGATGACCAGCAAAACGAGCAACAGCATGAAAATAAAGGCTTGCCCACCAATACTTGTCTGCCCCGCCTGGAAAAGGCCAAGATAGAGCAACCATTCGCTGATCAGACCATTTAAGGGCGGTAAGGCGGCAATGGCGCCGCCGCCGATTATCAATAACAGCCCGGTACGCGGCATGCGGCGCAGAAGACCGCCCATCCGGGAGAGTTCTCTGGCCCCGGTGGCATGGATTATGGCGCCGGCCCCGAAAAAAAGCAGAGACTTAAAAAAGGCGTGATTCCAGACATGCAGGAGCGCCCCGACCAGAAACAGGGTGGCCGGGACGTCAAATCGGCCTTCCCGGCAGTAAAGCCAAAGCCCCAGACCGAAAAAAATCAGGCCGACGTTCTCGCCGGAGGAATAGGCTAATGAGCGTTTCAGATCGCCTTGCAGCGCGGCCAGGGCGATACAAATCAGCGCCCCGGCCAGTCCCAGACCAGTCACCAGAAGTCCGCACCAGGCCGGCAGTACCGGCAAGCAGATGAGAAAACGGAGAAAGGCATAGACCGGTAATTTGAGCATCACCCCGCCCATCAAGGCCAGAACATGACTGGGGGCGGCGGCATGGGCCTCCGGTAGCCAGCTGTGCATTGGAAAAAGGCCGGCCTTGGAACCAAAACCGATCAAGGCCAAACAGAAAAAGAGCACGGCGGTAGAAGTCGGCAACGCCTTAAGGGTTGCGAAGGAACTAAATTCGGTGGAACCGGTTTGGCGATAGATCAGAAAAAATAGCAGGAACAGAAAGGCGGCGCTCAGATGGGTGGCGACCAGATAGATCCAGCCAACCCGCCGGGTCGATTCTTCATCCTGATCGTAGATCACCATAAAAAAGGAGAAAAGTGACATCCCTTCCCAGGCGAACAGGAAGAGGAGGCTGTCGGCGGCAACTACCACCAGCGCCATGCTGACCGCCAGAAGATTGTAATAGAGCCAGTGCCGACCGGATTTTCCCGGCTGCTTTGATGACGCCAGGATGCCGGTCGCAAAAAGCGCCCCGCTGCCGGTCAGGAGAAAGACCGGGGCCAGGAAAAATGCGGCCAGAGGGTCGAACCGCAGGCAGAGATTGACCCCGGCCGAGGCCCAGCTCATCTGCCAGGCGACAGAGGACTGACCAAAGAGGAGTAAAAGAGCACCGGCCAAACCTAACCCGCTGCCGAGCAGGGCCGCGCCGGCGCCCAGGCCATTGGCCAGGCTGGTGGAATGACGGTGAGTCAATTCAATCGTCAGGGGAAGAATTGCCCCGATCAGTAAGATTGTGATGGCGCCCTGGTAGAGAATTTGCGGAGAAAGATTCAGCATGGTGGTTATAACAGGTCCACTGGTTTCAACCGACAGCTGTTGCGGTTTGGATTTTCTTGCGTTCGGATCGCAGGCGAGGTGGCAGCAGGCGTGTCTCGGTCTCTTGCACCAGCTGCAACACTTCGCGCCGGGGTGGCTGAAGCAGTAAAGCGGCCACGAATTCCGGTTCCATCAGAAGGCGGCGCAGCCGGGTATCAAGAATGCTTTGCTCCAGAGGATTAGCGGCCAGAAGCAGAAAAACCACCTCGGTCCGTTGTCCGTCCAGGGCCTTGAAATCCGTGGGTGTTTCAAGAAAGGCCAGGATAATCAATGATTTTTCGGGATAAATGGGCTGATCCTGGCCCGGCATCATGCAAGCCACGCCGCAGAGCGACGAGGATGCCAGTGCCTCGCGAGCCAGCACCAGGAGCTTGAAACCGGTAAAATCCAGACTACCGGTCTGGGGTAGCGTGGAGAGTAGTTCGTCGATGGTTTCATCCCGGTTTTCGCCATGAATCCGGTAGAGCACTGCGCCGCTGGCTAGAGACGCACTTACGGTTACCGCCGGGTTGATGGCGCCAACACTTGCCTCGCCACCGACCCGAGCCGCCAGCCAACCGTCGACCGCATCAATTCGAAAGCGCCACTGGCCGCCAATCTTGACCGCGAACGGCAACTGGTTGTCGTTAAGCATTCGATAAATCGTCTTCTCAGAAATGCCCATGTTGGCGGCCATCTCCTTGACTCCGATGAAAATTTTGTCCACTCTTGTCACCTTTTGTCCATTAATGTCCAAGGAGGTTAGATATACATTCCCGAATTAATCACGTCAATAGAAATCAGATGACGGCCGCATCATATTGTTTGACGATACGCGAAGGCTTGAAACGGATATTTATTTGAACATTTAATGGAAAAAATACCTGAGGTAGTTATAGTGAATGTAATAATTTTGAATAAATGTGCAAAACATCAAAGAATCGGTCGGCCGCCAACTGTTTTTACTTGAAATGACAAGTGTTTGCGGCTTGTCGCAAGTCCGATGTTTCTTACTGCCAGATAACAATATTTTGAGTCGGAGAGGAAAGTTCTGTAATTACAAATTATGCGAGTCTTAAAAAATCTTTTTGAAAAAAATAAACAATGGGCCGGTAAGATCAAAGAATTCGACCCTGATTTTTTTACAAAACTTTCCAAACAGCAAAATCCTGAGTTTTTATGGGTTGGCTGCTCGGATAGTCGGGTGCCGGCCAATGAGATTGTTGATATGATGCCTGGTGAGATATTTGTGCATCGAAATATTGCCAACCTTGTCATCCATACCGATCTCAACTGTCTGTCGGTAATTCAATACGCCGTTGAAATATTAAAAGTGAAACATATTATTGTCTGCGGTCATTATGGCTGCGGCGGCATCAAGGCGGCTATGGATAATCGCGACCATGGCTTAATTGATAATTGGCTGCGCAATATCAAGGACATCTACCGTTTTTATCAGGACAGGATCGATTTACTTAGCGAGGAAAAAGACCGGATTGACTTATTGTGTGAATTAAATGTGGTTGAACAGGTCGCAAATATCTGTCACACCACCATTGTCCAAAGAGCCTGGAAATCAGGCCAGGAATTGGCGGTGCATGGCTGGATATACAGTATTGAAGATGGGATATTAAAAGATTTAGATGTTTGCACCACAAATTTAGATGAAATATCTCAAACTCATCGGATCGGATAGCGGTTGACCGCCCTGCCCTTCAATCATTCCGCATGGTTTATTTTAGTTCTTTAACTGGTAATGGCGTTTTGTCTCCCAAGCCAATCATTTCTTTTTCCAGCGCTCTATTTTCTCAAATGCGGTCTGGGCAGCGATGAAAAGCATTTCAAGCTTTACCGGTTTGGTGAAATAATCGTCAAAGCCTGCTTCCCGACAGTCCGAAAGTTCAAACAGGGAGGCGTAACCGGTAATGGCGAAGATACAGGCCACCGGGTGTATTTGGCGGATCCGGCGGCATAATTCGATTCCGTCCATGCCGGGAAGTTTGAGATCGAGGAACATAACCTGGGTGTCTGGTTGGAGTATCTCCAAGGCCTCTTCGGCTGATGCCGCCAAGACGACCTTGTATCCCATCTTGGTAAAAGCCTTGTTCAGCATCTCCCTGATCACGACTTCGTCGTCAACAACCAGAATCTTCCTTTCCATATATTTTCTCCCTGCAATGTGATGATTGTCGTCTCAGTTAATATCGCTCACCCGACGGACAATGCTTTCTGGCTTCTTGTTTTACGACACCCGAATTGATTATTTCCCAACACCTCTGTTCTGATCCTAAAATAGTCTGGAGAAATATTATTCTCAGTCATCGGCGCAAGATTTGTCAATATCAATAATATTTGTGTTGCTCAAATATTTTCTTGTTTCATAGCGGGTTATTTTCATCAGTTTGGCGGTTATCTCACCCATCCGTAAAGCCTGATCGTTTATTGTTTTTATCGCCTTATATCTGGGATGAGATTCATCAACATCCAGAAGAAGTAATTCCGAGTAACCGGATATCGCGTGCAAAGGTTGATTTAGTTCATGGCACACGGCACCGGCCAGTTCCAGAACGCTGGTCAATTTTTCTTTCTCCAGAAGGTTTTGCTGCATAATTTTTTGCGATAAGGCATTTTTGACTCTGGCCAGTATTTCAATTCGATTAATCGGCTTGCTGATATAATCGGTGCCGCCCGCTTCAAAAGCGGCTTGCAGAGTCTCATCCTCGGTATTTCCGGTGACAAATATGATCGGCAGATCCTTCAGATTCTCTTCACTTCGAAGTTTTTTGCAGACTTCAATCCCGTTAATCTCCGGCAGATTAATATCCAAGAGGATGAGGTCAGGTTTGGAGCTTAAGGTTTTTCTTATGCATTCTTCTCCGCTTGCGGCACAGATTGTTTTATAGCCTTGGTTTTCAATGATGTGGCGGGTTATTTCCTGACTGAAAAAGACATCATCATCGACAATCAATATGGTAATTGATGCAGGGTCAAACATTTCTTTGCCTCAGGTTTATGTTAAATAATACTGGTTTGCAGGTATATGAATCCTGACATTAATATTATCGGAATAATTTTCTCATTATGTCCAGCAGAAGAGTTTATTTATCTGTTTTTATTTCTGATTACCATTAATCTTCAGTTACAAAAAGAGTCATCGAAGACTTGCAAGGTCTCGCCAGGACAATAGCTGGATTTCGATGATAATCAGATTTTTATTTGTTTATTATTAAATGATTTTTTTATTATTGCAAAATACCCATACCTGTCTCATTGCGAATAGATCAACATTAATAAATAAATTTTGCAAAACCTTCGGCAATAGGTTATTTGTATGCGTTTTATGTTTTAGTAATAATCTGGAGGATAATATGCCTGATAGAATTTATAATTTTAGTCCCGGTCCCGCTACCCTGCCCCAGGAAGTCCTGGCCCAGGCTGCCCTTGATATCGTAAATTTCAACAACAAGGGTATTGGTCTGATTGAACTGAGCCACCGCAGCAAAGAATTTATGGCTGTTACCGATGAGGCTGAAAGTCTGGTCCGTGAACTGCTCTCTGTGCCTGATAATTTTAAGGTTTTATTCCTGCAGGGGGGAGCTTCGACCCAGTTTGCCATGGTTCCCATGAACCTTCTGGCCAGAGACCAGACCGCATCTTACCTTAATACCGGCACTTGGTCCAATAAGGCAATCAAAGAGGCCAAATTGTTTGGTAATGTCCAGGTGGCTTATTCCAGTGAAAAAAGCGTTTTCAACCATGTCCCCTCGTCCGGTGACTACCAGGTTGATCCGGCGGCTGAATATCTATACTTTGTCTCAAACAATACGATTTACGGCACCCAGTTTCATGATTTTCCAAAATCTGATAAGTTGCTGGTTTGTGATATGTCATCTGATATTCTTTCCCGCAAGATAGATTTCACCAATTTTGGGTTGATCTTTGCCGGCGCGCAAAAAAATATGGGGCCGGCCGGTTGTACCGTGGTGATCATCAGGGATGATCTTTTAGACCGGGTTCCGGCCACCGTGCCGACCATGTTTAAATACAAGACCCATGCCGATAAGGGATCAATGTTCAATACCCCGCCCTGCTTCGCCATCTATGTCATTGGCCTTGTCCTTAAATGGCTTAAAGGTTTAGGCGGACTTGAGGTCATGGCGAAGATGAACCGGGAAAAAGCGGCCATTCTTTATGAGGCCATCGATAGCACCGATTTTTATCGCGGACACGCCGAAGTCTCTTCCCGCTCATTGATGAACGTCACCTTTAATTTGCCGACCCCGGAGTTGGAAGCGCAGTTTATCAAAGAAGGTGCCGCTCTCGGCCTGGATGGCCTGAAGGGTCATCGCTCGGTCGGCGGCGTGCGGGCATCCATTTACAATGCCTTCCCTCGTGAGGGAGTTGAAAAACTCGTGGTTTTCATGAAGGAGTTTGCCCGGAAAAACGGCTGATTAATTAGTCATATTTTCAAAAATTACAAAGGCACAAAGAGGCAAGGCGGATCTTCTGATTCACTTTGCGTTTTTGTGCCTTTCTGCTTAACACTCTGTTATTTGAAGGCCGCAAAGATTAATGCATTACGAAGGTAATATAATCCGCCCGCCCAGTGAAGCAGACAGTATTATTCTGCAGGTTACGGTTGGCTGCTCCCATAACAGGTGTACCTTTTGCGGGGCATATAAAGATGAAAAATTCAGGATCAAGGATAAATCGATTGTTGATGCCGATCTTGATTTTGCGGCCCGTTATTGCCGCAGACAAAAACGGGTTTTTCTGGCGGACGGCGATGTGCTTGTTTTGTCCCAGGCCCGATTGCTTGAGATTTTCAGCAGAATACGGAGCAAACTGCCCTGGGTAAATCGGATCAGTCTTTATGCCAACGCCAAAAGCATCAGGCAGAAAACAAGCAGCCAACTTGCCGAGTTAAAGGAACTTGGTCTGGACCGGGTTTACCTGGGTCTGGAAACAGGTCATGACCCTACCCTCCTTTTAATCAAGAAAGGCGCTGATGCCGAGGCCTTGCTGCTGGCCGGCCAAAAAGTGCGGGAGGCCGGTCTTTTTCTGTCGGTCACCGTTTTGCTTGGTATTGCCGGGGTTGAGTGTTCTTTGGCCCATGCCGAGGCGACCGGTCGATTGTTGACTGCGATGGCGCCAAACCAGATCGCTGCCCTGACCCTGATGCTCATGCCCAACACCATACTTTATCAGGACAAGAGGGCTGGTCGTTTCTCAATGGTTGATCCGCAAGGGATGTTACGGGAACTATATTGTCTGGTGGACAACATTATGCTGGACCGGGTTATGTTTCAATCAAATCACGCCTCTAATTATCTGCCGATCAACTGTCGATTATCTCGGGACAAGCAGGATGTTCTGGCCTTGATCGGCAGCGCGATCAAGGGTGATGTCCAACTAAAACCGGAGCGGATGCGGGCCTTATAAGTTGGCCACGTGAAATGGATCTTATGAAAAAAGTTGATCTGAAAAATTTTTCAATTTCCCAACTGACCAATTTTGTCCGGGAACTTGATTTTTCTCCTTTTCGGGCCCGGCAAATCTTCTCCTGGTTGTATCGACCAGGGTTTAACGATTTTAATCAGATGACCGATCTTTCGAAAAAAGCGCGTGAGGCCCTGGCCGAGCGGAGTTTCTTCAGTAGTTTGTCCCCTGACAAGTCAGAAGAATCATCCGATGGGGCGGTTAAATTCCGCTTCCGGCTGGAAGATGGCTTAATGATCGAGTCGGTTTTTATTCCGGAGGAAGACAGAAATACTCTTTGTATTTCATCGCAGGCCGGATGTGCCATGGGTTGTGATTTTTGTTTGACCGGCGCCATGGGATTTAAACGTAATCTGACTCCGGCTGAGATCGTTAATCAGGTCTTAGCCGTCATGAAAGCGGCCTGCCACGATCGGCATAACAGTGAGGAGCCAGCTCGGCGCAGCGGTTGTATCAATAATCTGGTTTTTATGGGGATGGGGGAACCTCTGGCCAATTTCGATAATCTGGTAACCGCTATTGATATCCTGATGGATCAACGCGGGCTTGATTTCTCCAGCCGCCGGATCACGGTATCAACCTGTGGACTGGTCCCCAAAATGATTGAACTTGGCGAAAAAACCAGCGTCAACCTGGCCATCTCCTTGCATTCGATCAGAGATGAGGTGAGAAGCCGTTTAATGCCGGTTAACCGGAAATATCCCGTTGCGGTACTGCTTGATGCCTGTCGGCAATTCCCGTTGCCACCCCGCCGGATGATCATGATGGAATATATTATGATCAAGGACCTGAATGATTCACCGGCCGAGGCCCATGAACTGGCTGAAAAGTTGAAGGATATCCGCTGCAAGATAAACCTGTTACCATACAACGAAAATCCAAACCTTAATTACAAGAGGCCTTCAAGCGAGACGATTTTAAGATTTCAGAAAATATTATGGGACGCTGGATATTCGGTTTTTATCAGATCCAGCCGGGGCGCAGATATCTCGGCCGCATGCGGACAATTGGCCGGTGATGATCAGTAATTTTTATTAGTCAGCAAGCGCCTCTTTGACCAGATCAATCAGTCTCTGGAAATTATAAGGTTTGGGCAAAAAATCTTTGACCCCCTGCCTGGCAAGTTTATTGGTTGTTTCTTCATCCAGTATTGTCCCGGAACAGATAATAATTTTTAATTGCGGCTCTATCGCCAGCAAATCAGGCAGCAGGTCTATGCCATTGGTATCGGGCAGGGAAAGATCGAGCAAGATCAGCTTGATTTTCGGCAGACCCGGGTCCCCTAATATGGCAAGTGCCGCCTTGCCGCTGGTCGCGCCCAGAATCTCATATCCTTTTATCTCAAGCAATTCCGTGGTGGTTTCCAGGACAAGGTCATCGTCTTCGATTATCATTATGGTCGGCAAGTCGTATCCCTCTTTTCCTGATTGAACCATAAACAAAAACAGGCCTTGACCTTGACTAACATTTTAACTCCGGTTAGCGCTATAAGGTCAAGACCTATTTTTTTGATATTTCTTAAAAAAATTCAGCCTATAAGGCCGGCATTAATGGTTTTGGTCAGTTTTTCGTTAATGACTGCGGCAATTATTTCATCATTAACCTTGCTTCCTTCTTTACGTAATTCTTTGGTTACATTACCAAAACCCATCCGTAACTTGCGATCGGTAACCAGATCTAAAGCCTTATTGATCCGCTTTTTGATTTCTTCCGGTTTCAGACCTTCTGCTTCACCAAGCGGACCCAACTCCTTAATCTGATTTGTGAAATTTGTGATAAGCTTCACAAAGCGAGGCGCTTCAGCCGCAGAGGCCCATTTCAAACTGTAACGTTCCGGTTTAACCCCTACTTCACTTAAGACTTTGTGGATCAGACCGTTGACTCCCATTGCATCATAATTACCAACCTGGTAATGACATTCGCCGAGTTGTCAGCCGCCTGAGAAAATACCGGCCGCCCCTTCGGCAAAACCACGCAGGATAAAAACCGGATCGATCCGGCCGGTACACATAACCCGGATTGTCCGCAGATTGGGCGGATACTGATACCGGGAAACCCCAGCTGCGTCCGCCGCAGCGTAACAACACCAGTTACAAAGAAATCCCAGTATTTTGGGATTGAAATCGTCTTTACTCATTAATTACCCCTCCTCAGATTCGCCAAAAGCTGTGATCTGGGCGTAAATTTGTTCATTAGTAAAACCGCCCATGGTGATAGCCAGAGTTGGACAGTGCGAAGCGCAGATTCCACAGGCTTTACAGGCTGCAACAACGGTCCGGGCTTTTCTTGTCTTGTCTACTTTAATTATTTCAATCGCCTTGTATGGACAGAGGCTCGCACAAAGGCCGCAACCGATACATTGATCTTCGTTAACATTGGAAACAATCGGATCAACGGAAACTTTGCCTTTGACCAGCGGCATGGCCGCCTTGGCCGCTGCGGCCTGGGCCTGAACAATGATCTCGTCAACCGGTTTTGGTGAATGGGCCAGACCGCAGATAAATACGCCGGAAACCGGCATTTCAACTGGCCGCAGTTTAACATGTGCTTCCAAGAAAAAATGATTCTCGTTGACCGGAATCTTCAACAGCTTACTTAAGGTTTCCGTATCATTGGGCACCATGCCCACACTAAGGGCGATCATCTCGGGAGAAAAAGTGACTTTTTCCTGCAGGATCGGATCAGCAAATGAAACTTCAACTTTGGTTCCTTTGGCCGATATAACAGGTTTTTCATCCATGCTGTATGGAATAAAAATAACCCCTTTTTCTCTTGCTTCCCGGTAGGCATCCTCAGCAAAACCATAGGTCCGTAGATCACGATAGAGAACAATTACTTGAGATGCCTGATTTATCTCCTTGATTTTGAGAGCGTTTTTGACTGCCTGGTTACAACAGGTCTTGCTACAGTAGGCCAGGTCGTCGCCTCGGGAACCGGCGCATTGAATCATGACTATTGATTTGGGCGCTCTGGTTTTACCCTTGCCATCAAGTTTGACTTCCAACTCCTGCTGAGTGATAATCTTGTCTGATTTGGGAAGTTTTTTGCCGAGCACCTGTTGGGGGTGATGCTCTTTACCTCCGGTGGCAATGATTATCACCCCGTGATCGATGGTCTGTTCAACAGGTTTTCTACCTTTTCCCTTGTTCACCTTAATGACGGATGAAAAATTTCCGACAAACCCGTCGGTTGCCAATAGTTCGCTGGTCAGGAAAAGATCGATCAGTTTGTTTCCTTTTACCTGACCGATCAGCTTCTTAAGATAATCGGTGGTACTTTCTCCGCGCAAAGTGGAACGTTGTTCCAGGAGATGGCCGCCCAGCTGGTCTGACTTTTCAATCAATGAGCAGTGAAAACCCTGTTCCGCGATATTAAGAGCAGCCGTCATGCCCGCAACTCCACCGCCAATCACAATGGCCTTGGGGGTTACTGGTACAGTTTGTTCCGGCAGCGGTTTAATATGTCTTGCCTTGGCAATCCCCATTCGAATCAGGTCTTTTGACTTATTGGTCGCTTTGTCCGGTTCATTGGCATGGACCCAGGAACATTGATCGCGGATATTGACCATCTCAATAAGACAACGATTAAGACCGGCATCTTTCAGGGTCTCCTGAAAGAGTGGTTCATGGGTTCTGGGCGAACAGGCTGCGATCACTACCCGGTTCAGGTTGTGTTCTTTAATCTTTTCCTTAAGAATTTCCTGGGCATCCTGAGAGCAACTGTAGAGACTTTCCGCGTGGTAGACCACTCCTTCCATGCCATCAACATATTGGTCAACTCCGGGGACATCGACCACACCGCTGATATTGATCCCGCAATGACAAACAAAAACACCGATTCTTGGTTCTTCATCCGCCCCCAGACCTGCTTCGGACGGATATTCCTTGATTACTACCCCTTTTCCCCGTTGCTTTTTGATCAGCGCAGAGGCAATCCCGGCGGCAGCCGAAGACTGAGTAACGCTTTCCGGGATATCTTTTGGTCCCTGAAAGGCCCCGGCCACAAAGATGCCGGGAGCACTGGTCACCAGTGGCTCAAAAGTGGTGGTCCGGCAAAAATCGTAATGATTAAGCTCGAAACCGCCGATTTTGCTGAGATCTTTGGCACTGGCCGGCGAATCAAGTCCGACCGAGAGGATAACCATGTCAAACGGCTCAAAAGAATGGGTGCCGTCCATGGTTGAGTAGGTAAGCTTGAGCTTATTGTTCCAGGGCATTACATCCGCCACCCGGGCCCGAACAAACTTGATCCCCATCTTTTCAGCCTTGATTCGGGCCGCGTCAAAATCTTTGCCCTGGGTCCGCATATCAATATAATATATGGTGATTTCGCACTCGGGATCATGTTCCTTGGCCACCAATGCTTCCTTGATTGCGTACATACAGCAGACCGAGGAACAATAGCCGTTGTTGCAGCCCAGATCTCTGGAACCGACGCATTGAATAAAGGCCAGTTTTTTAGGATGACGGCGGTCTGAAAGACATTTGACCTCACCCTGGAAAGGACCGGAGGCACAAAGGAGCCGTTCAAATTCCATACTGGTCATAACGTCCGGATGCTTGCCGTAGCTGTATTTGGTCATTGCCTCATCGGGCACCCGGCCAAAGCCTGGAGACATGATGATTGCACCGATTTCCAGCGTTTTTTTCTTGGCCTTCTGGGTGAAATCAATCGCATTGCTGCGGCAGGTCGGCACACAGATCTGACAGGTGTCATGGGTCAGATGCAGGCAGGAGTCCGGATCAATATAATAGGTGGCCGGTACTGCCTGCGGATAGTCGATATGGATCGGACGGGTAAGGTCCAGACCTTCATTATATGAATCAACCAGATGCTTGGGGCAATAGGTTTTACATAAGCCACAGGCGGTACATTTGTCCGGATCAATATACCGGGGCCGCATGTTGAGCTGGGCGGTGAATTGCCCGGGTTTACCTTTGATTGATAGTAAATCAGCATTGCAAAGTATCTCTATATTTGGAGACCGACCGGCCTCTACCAGCTTAGGTGCCAGGATTCAGAGAGAGCAATCATTGGTGGGGAACGTCTTGTCGAGCTGGGCCATGGCCCCACCAACCGCAGCTGATTTCTCAACCAGATAGACGTAATAGCCTAAATCGGTGAGATCAAGAGCGGCCTGAATGCCGGCGACTCCGCCACCGACGACCATGACGGCCCCTGTTTTTTTATCTTTTTGTCCCATATTAGACTCCAAGAGGTTTTAGTTTGGTTTGTTAATAAATATCAAATCAACCGCCGGTTTAAAACTAGGCGGCCTTTTCGTCCAGTACTTCTACCTTTATCGCACAAAGTTTGTATTCCGGTGACCTGGACAGTCGGTCCAGAGCATCCAGAGTCAAAAAGTTAACTAATGCTTCCAGGTGGTTATATGTTGAAAAAATTGTTCCTTCCTGCGAACGGTCGGTGATAGTAGCCCGCATTTCAACTGAGCCGCGTTTTGAGGTCAAGCGAACCCAGCATTTTTCGGTGATTCCTAACCGTTTGGCGTCAATCGGGTTGACTTCGGCGAAACATTCCGGACTGATTACGTCAATCTCCGGGGTCTTGCCGGTCATGCTGCTGAAGTTATAACGGGCCAGGTCGCGTCCGGTGGTAAAAGCCATCGGATACTCGTCGTTCGGGAGTTCGACCGGTGGAATATAATCTTCCGGGATGAAAAGCCCTTTGCCGCGCGTGAATTTTTCGGTATGTAATACCGCCGTTCCCGGATGATCAATGGTTGGAACCGGCCATTGCAGACCAACTTTTTCGAGTCTTTCGTAGGTAATCCCGGCGTATTGAGGAAGCAGACTTCTGATTTCCTCAAAAACATCTTCCGCCGAATTGTAATTCATGTCGTAGCCCATCTTTTTGGATAGATCACGAAAGATTTCCCAGTCAGGCTTTGCGTCTCCCGGAGGATTTACCGCTTTCCGAATTCTTTGAACCCGTCTTTCCGTATTAGTAAAAGTTCCGTCTTTTTCGGCAAAACAGGCAGCTGGCAAAACGACATCGGCCGCTTTTGCAGTATCGGTGAGAAACAAGTCCTGCACGACCAGAAAATCGAGTTTTTCAAGCGCTTTGTGGACATGGGCGATATTGGGGTCCGCCACCGCCGGATCCTCGCCAAAGACATAAACCCCTCGGATCTCTCCTTTTAAGACATTTTCCCAGACCTCGGTGGCCGGTTTTCCCGGCCGCCTGGGAAGTCTGATTTTCCAGACCTTCTCGTAGCGGTCGAACAACTCGTCGTTTTCAAGTCCGCCATAGCCAGGCAAAGTATTAAACAAAGCACCCATGTCACAGGCACCCTGCACGTTGTTTTGGCCGCGCAGTGGATTGCAGCCGCCACCCTCAACCCCTACTTTGCCACAGAGCATGGCAAGGTTGGCAATACTCTTTACCCGGTCAGTGCCGGTCACATAATGGGTGATCCCCATCCCGTGAAATATGGCGTGTCGGCCTTCGGCTGCATACATCCGGGCGGCCTGAAAAAGCTGGTCAACCGGAAGGCCGGTAATTTCGGCAACTTTTTCCGGGGTATATTTCTTTGCCAGTTTAACCAGATCAGTAAAATCTTCGGTCCGCTCTTCAACAAACTTTTTGGCCCAGAGATCTTCTTCGATGATGATACTCATCAAACCGTTAAGTAAAGCAACATCTGTTCCCGGTTTTATCCGTAACCAAAGATCGGCTCGCTCGGCCAGTTTTGTCTTGCGTGGATCGACGACCACAAGCTTAGCGCCCCGATCCACGGCCTGATGGACGCGAAGACCGATGGTTGGATGACTGGTGTCAGGATTAGAACCGATCATTAAAAACAGGTCGGTTTTTTCCGTATCCGCAATGGAGTTGGTCATGGCGCCGCTGCCAAAGGTGAGGGCCAAACTGGCCACCGTGGGAGCGTGTCAGAGGCGGGCGCAGTGATCGATATTGTTGGTTCCGATCGCAGTCCGCATAAACTTCTGCATTAGAAAATTTTCTTCATTGGTGGCACGGGCACAACTGAATCCCGAGATGGCATCGGCCCCATACATCGATTTTATATCGAAAAAACGTTTGGCAATTTCGTTAAGGGCTTCGTCCCAGGAGGTCTCAACCAGCTGGCCACCCTTTCTGATCAGAGGTTTGGTCAGCCGATCCTTATGCTGGACAAACTTGTGGCCGTATCTGCCTTTCACACATAAAGCGCCGTAATTAGGGGCCAGGTTCGGGTCAGAGGTCACCTCCATCAGGGTGTCGCCCTTGACCTTGAGGATTAACTGACAACCTGCTCCACAATAAGGACAGGTACTGCGTACTTCACGCATTTCCTCGTTGATTACCGGCACAATAGCGTCTCTTTTGTTCAGGGTGCCGGTTGAACAATGGTCGACACAGTTACCGCAGTTAACGCAATTATCTTTGAAAACCAGCTTCAATCCTTCGGGACGTCCTTTCTGATCAAAGCTTGTGGCCGATAATTCAAGGGCATCGTACTCACAGCTGTTGACGCAACGCTGGCAAAAGATACACTTGTTTAGATCGACAATGATCGTCGGATGGCTTTTATCCTTTTCATAGATTGGAACCTTACGTAAGCCGATTTTGTTCGGATCTATGCCGTAGTCAATGGATAATTCCTTGAGATCGCAGCGATCATAGGCTGAGCAACCACAGGAAAGACAACGGTCAGCTTCCGTTTTGGCCATTTTTTCCGAAAAGCCCAGACGAATTTCATCGAAATCCTGGGTACTGATTTCAGGCGCCCGCTCGGGCATTTTTTCGCGCAGCTTGGTTTTGACCCCTTTAAAGATCTTGGTGTCAACATCATCAAAAGAGCGACCACGGGAAAAATTAAAACGGCTTTCTCCTGCTTCTTTGGCAACATCCATAATCTGGGCGTGAATGTTTTCCACCGCGCGTCTGGCCGCGACAACCGACTGGATAACGGAACGCGGCCCGCTGGTTACGTCTCCGGCGGCATAGATCCCTGGATGATTGGTCAGCGAGGTTCGGGGATTGGATTTTATATTATTCTTTGGGGTTATCTCCAGAGTTCTTTCCAGCTCCCCACCCTCAAATTTATCGGCGCAGGCCATCAAACCTTGGGAATAGACAACGGTGTCGACTTGCAAAATGGTGTTGGAGCCGGGGATGGCCTCAGGATGGCGGACATCTCTTTCGTCAGGTTCACCAAGTTTCATCCGAACCAGGTCCATATCCAGACAACCACTGTCGTTTTTCATGATCTGGACGGGTGAGGATACGAGCAAAAATCGTACCCCGTCTTTCTCCGCTTCTCGGATGTTACGCTGAGTGGCCGGCATTTCCGTTTTGGCTCGCGGGTAGATGATGGTAACCTCATCCACTCCGGACCTGATCAGGGAACGAGCCGTTTCCATTGCGACATTATTGCCGCCGATCACTGCCGCCCTGTTCCCGTATTTGCCTGGTTTTCCGGAAGAAAGATTCTTCAGGAGTTTAGTGGCTGGAATTACATTGGGTAAAGTGGCGCCTGGTATCTCAAGGGGCTGATCAATCGGAACCCCAATTGAGATCATGATCGCATCAAAACCCTGATTTTTCAGATCTTGCAGAGTGAAATTTTTACCCCATTTCTGGTTGAGACGGACGGAAATCCCCATGCGCAGAATGGCTGAAATCTCGTAGTCCAGCACATCTTTGGGGATTTTGTATTCCGGCAGGCCATAGCGCAGCATGCCGCCAAGTTTTGCTTCTGATTCAAAGACAGTTACATCATGACCACGGCGGGACAGATAGTAAGCGCCGGTCAGTCCGGACGGTCCGCCGCCGATAATGGCGACCCGCTTGCCGGTAGCTGGTTCACAACTGATATTCAGATCGATTTTGTGGGTCATGCACCAGTCGGCGACAAAACGCTTCAAGTGATTTATTGACACCGGTTCGTCGACTAAAATCCGGCGACATCTGGTCTCACAAAAACGGGGGCATACCCGGCCTACTGAAAAGGGAAAAGGATTCCTTTCCATCACCAGACGCAATGCTTCTTCATATTCGCCCTTACTGACGTGGGCAATATAACCCTGGACGTTGATTTGCCCGGGACAGGTCAAATTACAGGGGGCCTTGCAATCACCGAAGTGGGTTTCCGCTAAACAAGACAGTCGTTCTATCCGGTGTTTTTTTATCGTGCTGGAATCGGTAACAACAGCCATCCCCTCTGCAAGTTGGGTGGTGCAGGCGCGGACCAACCCTTCCCTGCCCTCAATTTCAACCACGCAGAGTCCACAGGGGGCGTCAGCAGTTTTGCCTGCAACATGGCAAAGAGTGGGAATGTAAATTTGCGAACGGGTTGCCGCTTCAAGAATGGTGATTCCTGATTGGGCAATTATATTCATCCCATTGATGGTGATATTCATAAAATGTATTTCTGGTCTTCTGATTTAATTAAAGCTGGACTCTTTTCCGCTTAAATCCAAGCATTTACGGCAGGGACAGTTTCATCGCGGTTATTATACGAAACAATTTATTCCGGATAATAACCGCGCAAAATATCTTTACGACTTTTTGAAAATGCTCAGGCCGCAGCGGGCTTCCATTCCTTCAGGAATGATGGCAGATGACCACCTTCCCGGGGACCAATGGTAATGGTCCAACCCGGCAGCTCTTCCTCCAGTTCCCCTTTCATCGAGGCCAGATAACCTGGAATTATCAGATCGCGGTGTTTAACCTTGTCTTCAATGCCTGATTTTTTCATGAACTGGGCAATCATGTCAGCGCCGAATTTACCGGCCGCCCAGGCCGTGAGGACGGAAAGACCCTCGGTGTCTTTGATCAACAGCCAGGAAGGCACCTTGCTTCCTTCCACCTCGCCGGAGACAATAAAATAGGTAAGAGAAAAGTTGCAGGTAATCAAAACCGGCGAGTTCTCGTCCGGTCCGTTGATCGGATAGATGTTTTCCTCGACCACCATCGGCCGCTGCGGATCGGTGAAAATATTGAGTCTTTCAAGCAATAACGGGAAAAAGATATCTCCCTGCAAGTCTGACAGGATGATGATCCCGGCGTACTTGGCAATCAAAACCGAAGCGATCATCGCCTCCATCAACGGATCCGTGGTCATTTCACAAGGAAAAGTAATGGTCGAAAAGCCCAGCGGTTTATATTTTTTATTCACTGCCGCCCGTCTGGCAACGACATTGTCTTCAAGGGCGGCCCGAATGGTCCGCGCACCGGTATCAATCACCATGTCTTTGAGACCCTCTCCGGCAAGTTGCTCGGTCAGGGCGACGGTATCGTCAAGATTGCTGCCCTTGATCCCTAAAGGACAACCAAGTTCTTTGGCGGCGGCGGCAAACTCTTTGCTGTTGTTTTGGGTGGCGCCATAGATAAGAGGCTTGCGTTCACCGCAGGCCTTGGCGGCGGCGGTGATATTGGCCGCATTGTCGCTGATCAGGACCAGGGATGCGTCCTCGGCGCCGGTCAACACCTTTTTGACCAGAGCGGTAAAGGAAGCCTCATCGTTCTTGGCGTCCTTGATTGCGATGATATCTGCTTTGAGCAAGACGCCGACCCGTTCGTATCGTAATGACTTGAACCGTTCGATCCGGCCATCAATCTCGGCTGCTGCCATGTCGGTGCTGATCAACACGCCGATCCCGGTCGGATTTTCAAAACGTTTTTCGTGGCGATACAGACAAGTCTCACCACCGGTGGTGAAAGTGCTGGCACCAGCGCCAATTTTAATGGACCTGATCGGGGGAGCCGAAGCCTCGCCTATTTGTTCCTTAACCTCATCGGTTACATAAGGACACTCGCCGATCTCTGTCTGGCCGGCTGCCACCTTCATGGCAAATGCGAGGCAGGTTGGAATCCCGCACTCCCCACAATTTTTTTTGGGAAGCATTTTGAGGATTTGTATACCTGTTAAAGCCATCTGTCTGTTCCTCCACTATATAGACAACAAAATTGATAAAAATTTATATGTAAATCAGATGTTTCTGTTATTTTCCAAGGTCACCCAAGGACACTTCCTTTTAAACGGCTGCTTCCATACTCAGAGCCGGATGACCCTTTTCTTTCATGAAGGCGAGAATTTCTTCTTCCGTGGTCCCGTTTTCTTCGGTGGCGATCATCTCGAAAAATTCCGGCATCCCCATCTCTTCGCAGCGCATTTTGAGCTTTTCGGCAATTTCTTCTTTAAGCATTTTTGGTAACCATACTACCCGCTTGAGACCACCTTCCGCCATGAACAATTTTGGACTGGTCATGTAATGCTTGCTCACTCCCATGAAACCAGGGGTCTGAGCGCCGCCGCCTGCCATGCCGGCCAAGGTGGTAAACTTCATACCACTAGGGGTCATGCCCGGGAAATCGCGATTAACAACCATGATCCCGTTGCATTGGGGCAGCATGGCGGCAATCGCCTCAAAACAACCGCAGGCGGTCATTGGGTCGGTCATCAGTGAATAGCAGGACAGATCGGTTACCGCGCCACGGGAGGCCTGATTGATAAACTCGTTAATCCCTTTGAATACCCCAAGTTGCGGATCAAGGCATTCGCCTTTTTCTATAGGCTGATTAGGTCCGGTCGGATTGATCTGATAAGAGGCCTTGCCGTCCAGCCAATTATAGGCGCCGCACATCCCGACTCTCTCCGGGGTGATGATACAGACATGACTTGGCGCAAATGATTGACAGAGGGTGCAGGAATAGAAAATGTCCTCGGTGTCGTCCGCCATCGAACCGAGTCTTTCATCCCGTTTGGCATAAACCGAACGAGCGAGTTCCTGGACTTCTTCCACCTTATCCAGCTCGGTATATATTTTGACCTGAATCTTGTCAACAATAGCCCCGAATTCCTGGTGCAATTTGCCATGCAACACCTTACCGAAATGGGCCAGGGAGAAACCCTTTTCAACCGCCGCCTTCCCGATCCGGACCCACATGATATTGCGCTGACCCATATGCATGATGCCCTGGATATAGTTGATCAGGTGATGAAATTGACGCTCAAGGATCGGCTCGAAATCGGATTGCATCTCACGACCCGCCACCTCAACCAGAATAGCCAGAGGTAAATTCTCACCCTGTTTGATATCTTTGATGTCTTTGCCTTCCACGGTGACCCGACCGTCTTCAATTTCAGACATCTCTTTAGAAATAAGGACTTCGACGCCGCTGGTCCGACCGCCGCCGCACTCCATGAACAGGTCGTCCTTTCTGATCCGCTCTCCTTCAAAGGCGGGGCCGAAAGACATCGGGATATCGATCTTGGCGATATTAACCTTAAGGCCACGAACCTCAATCGCCTTCTGGACGATTTCTTTATGGGGCACATTGCTGACTACGTGCTCATAAGTGCAGATCCCGGTAGGCAGGACCTCGGGAATGTCATAATCGGAGATGGTCGGAAAGCCCCAGTTGATAGCACCGGCCGCGTTGGCGTACCATTCGTCGCTGACCGGGCCAAGGGCCATGACAAAGGCAAAGGTCCGATCTTTATTGTAAATCAGGTTGCCTCGGTAGTCGCCTGGTTTGATCCCGCCAAAGGCCATAGCGACCCGACAGGCAAAACCAATGGCAAAGACGGCGGAGGTGTAGGTGGGGCCAAAAGGAACAAGGCGGGTATTCCAGCCGACTTGCACCCCGCCCTCAACCAGCTGATCAGCCATGCGGACCCCGTTGTTTTCATCGTGCATGAAAATGTAGAGGTTTTTCTCCTGTAGCTCAAGAGCGATCTTGCTGGCTATTTCCTTGCTGGGCGGTGCCCCCATGATTGCGGCAAAGCCCGGGGCGGTGCCGTCAACAAACTCAACACCGCGCTTTCTGAAGATAACGTCGTCCGCCGCACCAAGCCAGATATTGCCTGAGGTTGGATCTTCGGTCTTGGTGTAAAATTCGGGGGTATTGAGGTACCGGATCGACTCATACATCTCTTCGGCAAAGAAGGTAGCCATTCCAGCATCAAGGGCCGGAGCAAGATATGGAAGCCAGAGGTCGTTACTGACCATCGCCGGCAACAGCTTGCGGCATTCCTGAAAGATGTCCTTCATGTCGCCAAGGGTCTGAACCTTGGCTCCCAACATTGAATAGATAACCGGGAGAAAATAGGCGGTATTGGGAAAGGAAACTTCCTGTTCAGGTCCATATTTTTTGATAGCCGCTTCGTAAGTCTCTTCGGCCATGTCCAAAATTTTATGTGCGCCCCTGATCGCTGCTGAGCAGATTATTTTTGACATTGCATAACTCCTCTAATTAAGTGCTTGTTCTTTGGAAGCAATTTGACGCTGTGCTACCCGCACCTCAATTTATATTATTCAGTAAGACCTTTAATTAACGATTTGGTCAGAGCAATCGAGTGCGGATGCCTCATGATCAGCGTTTCACCGCCGGCCAACAGCATACAGGTAGCTGTAAGGGCTTCCATTAATACCCCGCGTCGCTCCTGATCACCAATCATTTGGTCAGAAGGCATTCTGGTTTCCTTGGTTTTCCAGACCTCTCGACCCAGATTGCAAATGAAAGGAACCTGCAATTTTTCATCCTTCTGGGTCAGGGCGGCAAGTCTGATCCTTTCCATGACGGAATAGGTGTATTCGATGCCGTAACCAAGTGCGCCGATCGACGGGTCGATCTGGACTGAGTCAAGGGAAACGCCGAGATTTTCCAGTAAGATATTGAGCTGCTTGGCCAGGTTGACATCAATGGGGGAAGCGGCAACCATCTGGTGCTGGAAGGCCATGGCGGTGGCACCGATTGACCGATAATTGGCATCGGAAAGCGGCGCCAGACAAACTTTTTTATCGCCGATCATGGCGGTAATCTCTCGCAAGGTCTCGGTATCTTTCTCGCCATTGCCGCAACCCCAGAGAATAATCGGCACATCGACCTTGCTGATAACATCCGCTGCAATCTTGGCGGCTTCGGCCGATGGTTTGTTCAAGCCATTGGGATCGGTGCTGACCAGGGAGAGACAAATTGCTTCTGCCTGATAGTCATTGACGCATTTTTGAGCCCAGTCCACCGCGTTATTCATGACTCCGGCAAAATGTCGGCTGAGGGTCTCCGGCCAATCTTCCGGCGCAATATCTAGGACTTCCATCGCGATGAGAGGTTTATTGGGCATCGTACCTTCAAACAACTGGAATGGCATGGTGGTAGCACCGCCGATGTTAACGGTATTCCCGCCGGTTCCCAGAACTGATTTGCGGATGGCGCCGGTATAGGAAACTTTGTAGTTGTCCGCCGGAATCTTGCTGGCGCGTTCGGCCAAAGGTGTTTTTTCAACCAAAAGCTCGGCGGCGGCAATTGCCCCGGCCGCCGGCGTTGATTTCACTGCTTTTGCCGGGGCCGACTTCTTGGCATCCTCAGCCGCTTTGGCCTCTGCGGCGGCTTTCTTTTTGGCTTCCTCGGCCGCTTTTGCCTCTCCAGCTTTTTTGGCTTCCGCCCCGGCCTTGGCTTCCGCTACCGCTTTGGCCTCTGCCGCTTTTTTAGTTTCTTCAGCTGATTTGTCAATTGCCGGTGCCGCCGGTGCTACCGGAGCTTTCGGGGCGGCAGGAGCAACAGGTGCCGTCGGGATAACCGGAGCGGCTGGCATAACCGGAGTTTTTGCGCCGGTTACCGGTTCCCTTTTAAGGATGGCTTCCGCCCCGGCGAATTTTGTCAAAGCATCAAACTGATCATCTGACAAACCATAAGCTTTTTTCAAAGCATTCAGGCCAAGCTGGATTGATTCTAACGCCATCTGGCGTTCTTTCTCGTTCATCTCGTGTTCTCCCGCATCATCAATTTCTGAGCTGACCGGAACGCCAGACGCCCCGGACTTTAATTTAATGGCTTCTTCATGGGCGGCGGCCACAATCTTTCGGGCCTCTTCTTTTGCCGCTTCCAGGGTGGAATTTATGGCAGTTGACTGATCGCCGCTACTAACTACAATAGTTTCCCGGGTTGAAACCGGAGCCGGAAGAGGCATATCGTCAAGTACCGGCCTGCTGGCCAAGCCAGCCCTCTTTACAATCTCAGGAACCGCGCTCTCCCATTCGATTGCCATGATATGGACGCCGGACACCCCTTCTATTGCTTTGACCTGCTTGATTATATCAACGCAGATATTAATCCCTTCATTTTCTTTGTCCTTGGCATCTTTCATCCGCTTAATTACATCGTCGGTCACATCCATGCCCGGCACAAAATTTTTCATGTAACGGGCCATACCCAGAGATTTAGGCGGAGTGACACCGGCCAGGATATAGACTTTCTCGTGCAGTCCCAGATCGCGAACCATTGCCATGAATTTTGCGAATTTTTCGACATTATAAACAATCTGGGTCTGAATAAAATCAGCGCCGTTGGCTACTTTTTTGCCAAGTCGGGCGGCCCGGTATTCAGCCGGCCCGGCAAAAGGATTGGCCGCAGCGCCCAGAAATAGCCTTGGTTCATGGCTTTTGATTGCTTCCCCGCACTGGAATATTTTATCATCCCGCATGCCTCTGACCATGCCAAGCATCTGGATTGAATCCATGTCAAAAACGCCTTTGGCGCCGGCGTGGTTGCCGAATTTCTGATGATCACCGGTCAGGCAGAGCAGGTTTTTCAAGCCCAGGGCCGAGGCCCCAAGAATGTCACTTTGCATGCCGATCCGGTTGCGATCACGGCAGGTCATCTGGATGACCGGCTCAACCCCTTCTGTAAGAGTTAATAGCCCGGCGCTGATGCTGGACATTCTAACAATGGCGGTTTGACAATCCGTTATATTTACCGCGTCGACGTTTCCTTTCAGCAGGCGGGCTTTCTCCCGCACAACTTCCGGGTCGCCATTTTTGGGAGGGCCAAGCTCTCCGGTAACAGCGAATGCGCCAGACGTTAATATACGTTCTAAACGGCTACCCGATTTCATCGGTTCAATTATCCTTTATTTATGATTAATTTTATTATTCAAAACGGTGCAGTAAATCATTGACACAATATTCAACACCAGCCTGAAATTTTAATATTAAGTGTTATGCTGTGGTCCGGTACAACCCACATCACCAATCCCGGCCCCTGCATCCAGATCACGACGCATTTTCATATCGAAGAGCACACGTTCGCGTTGTTTGTTTATGCCAAGAGCTTCACGTTTGGCATCAATTCTTTCAATCATGATCCTGGCAATTTCAAGAGGTTCTTTTGCTACATTCCACACAGCGCCATAAGAGTCCATCATCCCTTCCAACAAGTAATTGTGGAATTTTTTAGAACCGGTGGTTGCCAAATTCTGGAACACAACCTGGGCACCGCTGGCCACAAAATACTGACCGATGGCAACCGCTTTTTCACTCATCCATAAAGGAGCGGTGCCGATTGCCGGCAGATCGCTGATGTCGTCACCCAGCCCACCTTCTCGTACCATCTCGGTGGCGGCAATCAGGATCCTGCTGTTGTCGACACAAGAACCCATGTGCAGAACCGGCGGCATGCCGACCGTCTCACATACTTCCCGTAAGCCGGGGCCGGCAAACTTGATCGCTTCCGGGCAAAGAAGGCCTGCTTTACCAAGGGAGGTGGCGGCACAGCCGGTGGCCAGCACCAGAACATCGTTCTTGATTAATTCACGGGCGATGATCTCATGATTCTCATCGGAAAGTTTATAATTATCGCAGCCGACGATTGCCCCAACTCCACGAATTCGACCATTAATAATATTGTCATTGAGCGGGCGATAACTTGAACGAAAACTGCCACCCAACATATTATTGATTGTTTCGTGGCTGAAACCAACCACCACGTCAACTTTTTCTTTCTGCGGGATAAAAACCTTGCTTCTTTTTTTGTAATTGTTAATGGCGTGCTTGAGAATAGTTTTCGCACTTTCAAGGGCAGCATCTTCTTCAAACTGGATATGAACCGCATCCGGCATTTTGGCCCGATAATTAGTGGTGATAATATCAGTATGGAAATTTTTAGCGACCTGGGCCACTGACTGCATAACGCACTGGACGTCAACCACCATCGCCTCAACTGCGCCGGTGGCCAAAACCATTTCCTGCTGAATAAAACCGGCCGCGACCGGGATGCCACGCCGCATGAGAATTTCATTACCGGTACAGCAAACCCCGGCCAGATTGATCCCTTTGGCGCCTACTTTTTTGGCCAGATCAAGGATGTCTTGTTCCTGGGCTGCCATGCAAAGAGCCTCAGCCAATAACGGCTCATGGCCATGGACCGTGATATTGACCTGATCGGATTTCAAAACCCCCATATCAACAATAGCCCGACGTGGGACCGGGGTGCCAAACATGATATCGGTTAATTCAGTGGAAAGCATTGAAGAGCCCCAGCCATCGCTTAAAGCGCAACGGGATGCCTGCAGCATGATGTTTTTGTATTCCTGATCAACGCCCATGTGGGTCCGATGCATCATCTCAACAACTTCACGATCAATGCCGCGCGGTTCAATGCCCATTTTTTTCCAGAGTTCCTGGCGTTTTTGCGGGGCCCGTTTCAGCATGGTCAGAGGTTTTTCGTCCTGACTGCCAAACTCGGCCAGAGCAAGCTCACCAAGTTCCAGGGCGATTTCATTCTTGTCCCGGTCCTCAGTAGCCACCCCGAAAATTTTGGCTATTTTATGAAGTTTGTCTACGTCTTTAATCTCATGGGGGCCATGGCCTTTAGCGGTTTCGATGAAACCTTTAACCATTTCCCGGGCATGATCAGTATGAGCGGCAGAACCGGCCGCAATAGTCCGGGCAAAATTCCGGGCTGCTACCGTCTCGGCCGTAGCGCCGCAGATACCAATCATCTCTTCGACCCCGTCGATAATCTGGCACGGCCCCATATTGCAGTTCCGGCAGCAGGTACCGCTGGAACCGAAAAGGCAGGCTGACATGCCCCGGGACTTGACCCGATCATATGCGGTCACCACGTTTTTGGCGATATCCTGTGCAAGAATTAATTTGGTGGAGGTACAGGTTATATCTGCGCAGCCGTCACATCCATCTCTTTTGGTAGCCATTATTTACCTCAATAAATATATCGTAGAATAATTAACAATTAATCCAGCCAGGCTGGAGTTTTTTTAATACCCTCTGCAGGGTCTAAATAATCCCGGCTGCCTGCTTGGCTGCCTGGACGGTATTCTTCATCAGCATGGTGATAGTCATCGGCCCAACGCCACCCGGTACCGGGGTGATGAAGGATGCTTTTTCCTTGACCGACTCAAACTCAACATCCCCAGCCAGAATGGCCTTGCCGCTTTCAGTTTTTCCAATCCGGTTGACCCCGACATCGATAATTACCACGCCGTCTTTGACCTGATCGGCCTTGACCAGATTAGGTACGCCGACCGCCGCGATCAGGATATCAGCTCGTCTGGTGTGAAAATCGGTATCAGCAGTCCTGGTATGACAAAGAGTAATGGTGGCGTTACCCGCTTTACGTTTTTGCAGCATCAGGTTAGCCATCGGTTTGCCGACGATATTACTTCGCCCCAAAATTACTACCTCTTTGCCGCTGGTCTCAATGCCGCTTCTGATTAACATTTCCAGGATGCCGTGCGGAGTGCAAGGCAAAAAGCATTGCTCCCCTAAAACCATTTTACCGACGTTAACCGGATGAAAACCGTCGACATCTTTATCCGGATCAATAGCGTAGAGGATTTTGGCCTCGTTAATATGCTTGGGCAGAGGAAGTTGGACCAGGATACCGTTTACCTTTTTATCCTTATTGCATTTGTCCACCAGGGCCAAAAGATCTTCCTCGGTGGTATCGACCGGCAGGGTTATCTGCTCTGAGTTGATCCCCAGTTCCTTGGCGGTTTTATTCTTGGCGCTTACGTATGACTGAGAAGCGGGATCTTCTCCAACTAAAATGGTAACCAGGCCGGGCACAATATTTTTTTCTTTAAGGCCGGCAACTTCTTCCTTTAGCTCAGCGCGGATTGTTTTGGCAATTTCTACGCCGCTGATAATTTGAGCAGCCATGAATTATCTCCTTTTGATCAGTTCTTGTATGAAATAATATCTGTGTAAGTCGAGAGCAAACCTTGGGAAAGTAGCTGTCAACATGACAAAGTGGTCCCCGTATACGCAAAGTAACATGAGGTGCGCATAAGAATAAAAATCCAGTTGCACACAATACAGGGAGGGTAAAGCTAGACTAGAATTAAGCAAAATAATGAATTTTACTTCATATTTCAAGGGGATTTATAGATAAAATAATCGCAGACCAAAAATAACTTGGGAAATAATTAGTGGCGATCAGTAAAAAATAATATGAAATTGGTTTTTGCTTGGTGGATTAACAGCTGATAATACTACAAAAAATCTGTTCTTAGTGAAGACTAAACTAAGGTTTTTTTGCTAACTCGTCGGCCAGTTTGACAATCATGTTATTGGCCATGCCCAGACGAGAGATCGCGGTCTGGAAAAGATGTTTGCTGACATCGGGATGTTTTTCAATAAGTTCCATGATCTTATCGCCGGGAAACCTTTTAACCGTAGACCGTCCTTTGGAAACAATACTGGCGGACCGGGGTTCCCCCGAAATAGCTGACATCTCACCGAAGTAATCACCGGGCTGGGTGAGTTCCGCTATTTTTTTCCCGTCTCTGACTACGCTGAGCGCACCGTTGACCAGCTTGAAAAAATCGATATCTTTATTGTCCTGCCTGACGATATAGTCACCGTTTTCGTAGTTTTCAACATCCGGGTTTACCAGATATGCCGGCAGGCTCTCCTCGTTGACTACCGTTCTGCGCAACACTTCCTCAACGCTGGTGACCCCCTCGATGATTTTATTGATCCCGGCCCTTCGCAATGGAGTCATGCCTTCCAGAATTGCCACCTTTCGCAACTGGTCTTCCGGGACTTCGGCACTTATAGCCATTGCAACTTCGTCAGTGACCTCCATCAGCTCAAAAAACCCGATCCGGCCCTTATAACCGCCACCTTTGCAGTGGGCACAACCCTTGGGACCATAAATCGTTAATCCTTCAAGTTCCTCTTCCTGGAACCCCAATGAAATCAACTCATCACGGTCAATATTTTCGACGATTTTTTTGCATTTCGGGCATAACCGGCGGGCCAGTCTCTGGGAGAGGACCATGGATACGGACGAGGCCAGCATGTAGGAAGGGATGCCGATATCGGCAAGTCTGCCGATGGTGGCGGGACAATCGTTGGTATGAAGAGTGCTTAAGACCAGATGGCCAGTCATCGCCGCCTTGATCGCGATCTCCGCGGTTTCCATGTCTCGGATCTCGCCAACCATGATGATGTCCGGGTCTTGGCGCAAAAAGGCTTTGAGGGCGGCGGCAAAGGTCATGCCTATTTCCTGATGGACGTTTACCTGGTTGATTCCCTTGAAATTAAACTCCACCGGATCTTCGGCGGTGAGGATCTTGGTTTCTTCCTTGTTTAATGAATTCAAAATAGAATAAAGGGTTACCGTCTTGCCGCTACCGGTAGGCCCGGTGACCAGCAAAAGACCCTGCGGCCTTGTGATGCAGCGTTTAAGCATGGTGAAAGTCTTTGACTCGAAACCAAGTTTGGTCAGATCAACGTTGAGTGAGCCTTTATCAAGAATACGCAGCACGGTACTTTCGCCAAACAAGGTAGGCAAGGTCGAGACCCTAAAGTCAACCGCCCGGTTACGGCCCAATCTGATCTTGATCCTTCCGTCCTGGGGAACCCGCCTTTCGGTAATATCAAGATTGGCCATAATCTTTATCCTGGAGTTCAGGGCATTTTTTATGGTCAACGGCAGATTCATGGATTTATACAATGAACCGTCCAGTCGATACCTGACCTGCAGGGATTTTTCATATGGTTCGATATGAATATCGCTCACCCCGTCCGTAACCGCTTTAATCAGGATACCGTTAACTAATTTGATGATCGGTGCATCGCTGGCTGAATACTGGTCCCCGCCATCTTCCCCATCCATCGAGGTGTCAAGCTCATATCCTTCGGCCGCTTCCGAGGCAAGGGTGCCGAAGTCGTCAATTCCCACCACCTCTTCTTCTTCAATGATTTTTTCTCCGTCAAAGAAGCTGTCGTACTCCTCTTCACTTATATTGTAATATTTTTTATAGGACTCGATGATCTCCTTTTCCGAGGAAACGCAGACGGTTAATGGCTGTTTGAGATCGGTCTGTAAACTTTCAACGGCAGCGGTGTCCGTTGGCTCGGACATGGTTATCTTGAATGTTTTGCCTGATTGCCGCAGCGGAAAGGCCATATACTTCTTGGCAATTTCGTAGGGCATTGCCGCCAAGGTCTCTGGAGTTGGTGGTTCACGGGCGATGTATACGGCGGGAAAATTATGAATACGGCTCAGAACATTGACAATGGTCTTATCGTCAATATAACCCAGATGTAATAAAATACTGCCGAGCTTTCTTTTGGTTTTCTTTTGAATTTCCAGGGCTTCTTCAAGTTGATGACTGCTGACTTGCCCTTCTTTGCGCAGAATTTCCCCAATGCGTAATTTGCCGGCGCCGGACTGGTCCTTGACCGTCGTTTTTAAAGCAACTTTAGGGTCATTATTTGTGGACATAGGGGGTCACTTTCGCAAAAAAATAGTTTTTAATGTTTACTTCGTTTACCGAGATTTTCCAGGGAAATACTGAGAGAAACAAGTCTATTTCTTGTCATAATATTTAATGTTACAACAACGGAAACCTAAAAAACAATATACCACTGAGATTAAATGAAAATACCTGTCAGTTATTAGATATGTTTTGCGAAAAAAAAACGGCCTGCCGGGGAATTCCCGACAGACCGTCTAAAATAACTGGTCAAAAGACGTGTGTCCTATTGACCAGTTTCAGCTGAAATAATTTGTGCCAGTTACTAGAACAATCCTGAAACCTTGCCATTTTCCGGATCGACATCAATACGGCGGAAGGCCGGATTTGAACTGGTGCCAGGCATCAGGCTGATTGATCCTGCGCAGGGGCACAGGAACTTGGCTCCTGAATAGATCAGGATGTCCCGAACCGGCAGACGCCAGCCTTTGGGCACCCCTTTTTGGGTCGGATCATGGCTCAGGCTCAAATGGCTCTTGACCATCATGGTGGCATAATCAGCGTACTGCGGATCCTTTTCCAGCATCTCCGCCTTGGCATTAGCCTCAGGAGACCAGTCAACCCCATCACCACCATAGACTTCCTTGGTGATCATTTCAACCCGGTCACGCAGTTTCATTTCCAGAGGATAAAGAAATTTGAAATCATTTTCTTCTTTACAGGCATCAATTACCGTATCGGCAAATTCCAGGGCTCCATCACCGCCCAATTCCCAGTGTTTGGACTCGGCACAGCGAGCACCGGCTGCCTCGGCGATCCGGCGCACAACCTTGCACTCTTCGTCGGTATCACTATAGAAACGATTAATGCAGACAACCGGATTGATCCCGGCCTTCCGGATAACGTTAATCAGATGAACCATGTTCTCACAGCCCTTCTCGACTAAGCCGACATTCTCTTTGGTATAGGCGTCATCCAGTGGTTTACCGGCCACAACTTTCGGGCCGCCACCGTGCATTTTTAAAGCGCGGATGGTCGCGGTGAGTACGGAGACGTGTGGTTTGAGGCCGGAGTAGCGGCACTTGACGTTCCAGAATTTCTCAAAGCCGATATCAGCGGCAAAACCGGATTCGGTGATGTTGTAGTCAAAGAGTTTCAGCGCAACCCGGTCAGCGATGATTGAAGACTGACCAACCGCGATATTGGCAAAAGGCCCGGCATGAACCAGGCAAGGGTTGTACTCTGCGGTACACATCAGAGTCGGGTTAATGGTGTTACGCATGAAAGCGGCCATCGCGTTGCCCACTTCCAGATCACGACAGGTTACCGGTTTGCCGCTCTTGTCAAAGGCCACCGTGATGTTGTTGATTCGTTCCTTTAGATCGGCCAGGTCGGTAGCAATCGAGAGAATGGCCATCAACTCGGAACCCACGGCGATACCAAACTTGGACTGCATGGTAAAACCATCGGTGCGACCGCCGAGCCCGATGACGATATTTCGGAGAGCCTGGGCGCAGAAGTCAATGATCCAGCCGAATTCAACGCGGGTGGGGTCAATGTCGAGCCGACGCATGCCGGTAAGTCTTGCCAACTGCTCATCATTATAATTCCGCTCATGCTGCATGCGGGCGGTCATGGCCACCATGCCAAGGTTGTGGGCATTCATGATGTCATTGATGTCACCGGTCAATCCCAGAGAAAACTCGGTCATCGGGATCAAGAGCGAATTGCCACCGCCGGCCGCCGTACCCTTGACGTTCATGGTCGGACCACCGGACGGCTGACGCAGGGCGCCGCCCACATTCATGCCCCTCTTGCCCAGACCTTCCATCAGACCACAGGAGGTGGTGCTTTTACCCTCGCCAAGGGGGGTCGGGGTAATGGCGGTAACTTCAATATACTTACCATCGGGCTTATCTTTGAGCCGATTCATGATCTTCAGGAAGTCGAGTTTAGCCAGTCTGCCCATGGGCAGGATCTCGTCTTTCTCAAGTCCTAATTTGTCCCGCCACTCTTCAGGGGTGGGCATATTCTTTTCAGCAGCCTCAGATATCTGCCAGTCTGCCATTTCAACTGCATTAAAAGCCATTGTATCCTCCTCTTAAGTTAATTGTTTATGCTTTAAAATCTATATCCAATACCGTCCTGTTTAGGGCGGTTAAATCATACTTCAATATTAAGATCTCCAAAAATGGCAGGAAACCTTTTAGTAAACTCTGCAAATAAAGGGATGGTCAATTCGCGCATGGATGGTTCGACATTTTTAGGCGTCCTTAATTTAAATATATGAAGCCATTCCATGAGATTAGCGTAGACGATTATTTCAGTTTTGCAGGAATTGGGCAAAACGGTCCTGGCCGCCTGTGGGGAAGATGAATCAAGAAGCTGTAGATAAATTTTTTCCGCCTCCTGCATCGCCTTTTCCCAAAGTTTATATTCCTTGCTGCCTTCCTCAAAAAACATGGGCTTAATGAAAGTGACCTGGTTGTCAAATTTGCTTTCACTGTAACGACAGTATCTTTGACTTTCCTGGAGGAATGAACACGGTCGGTGGCGGACTATTTCATGGGTGACCGCTCGATTGGTAATAAACTTGACCCCGACGTACCGATGCTTGGCCAGCAGGTCAGAAGGGAACCGGTCGACTTCGGACAAGGAGATTTTCTCGACCAGGACGCCATCCTGCGGAATCCAGCCATGGCCGGGCGCAATATCATCAAAAAACAAAGGGTGCATTTTGCCGAGAAAACCGGCAATGGCCTTGACCAATTTAATATTGCTGTTTTCTTTGTACAGCTCGCGAAAGGATCGCACACTGCCGGTAATCAACAGCTCCTTTTTCTCCAGCCGGCTGATTTGCACAAATTTGGGTTGTTCATTAAAAAACTTGGTAGCCAGCGACTCGGAATCATATGTCACCTTTAAGGTCAAAACCGCCATTTCGGTCACTGAGTTGTGACCATGCTTGAGGATTCCCTTCACGAAAGGTTCGGCTGATTGTTCGGAAATCTTGTCTTCGCTTTTGTAGCAGATCCGGCCACAGGCCTCTATTCTGACCGCCAAACTTTGTTGGTCAAGATCATCCTGTATTTCAAACGACGGAGGAACGACTTTCATTAAATCTTCCTTTTAAAAAAGTTTATAACACCCTCTCAGCACTCACATTTACACTGACTTTTCCCGACCCGGCCCTGGTGACTGCTTTTCCAGAAAGGGGACATGGCGCGCAGGTTCGCAATGATCGGCGGCATTTTTTCCAGAATATAATCAACTTCTTCTTCCGTGTTATAAATACTGAGGCTGAAACGAATTGAACCGTGGGCGGCGGTAAACGGAACGCCCATGGCCCTTAAAACATGGGATGGCTCGAGCGATCCTGAAGTGCAGGCCGAACCGGACGAGGCGCAGATTCCGTAACGATCCATATGTAAGAGGATGGACTCCCCTTCTACGAACTCAAAGCTGACATTGGTGGTATTAGGCAATCGTTGGTCTTTATGGCCGTTTAACATGGCGTTAGGGATGCTGGTCAGCAAACCGTTTTCAAGTTTGTCACGCAAGGCCTTGACCCTGGTGTTTTCTTCTTCCATGTGACCGACGGCAAGTTCGCAGGCCATGCCCAGACCGATAATCGATGCAACGTTTTCGGTGCCGCCGCGCCGTCCGTGTTCCTGGTGGCCCCCGATCATGAACGGCACAAAAGGCGTCCCTTTTCGTACATACAGAACTCCGACTCCTTTGGGCGCATGCAGCTTATGGCCGGAGATTGAAAGGAAATCGACCGGCACTTCCGCCAGATTGATCGGTACTTTCCCGACCGCCTGGACCGCATCGGTGTGAAAAAGAATATTGCGGCTTTTGGCAATCCTGGCCATCTCGGCAATCGGGAAGATTACCCCGGTTTCGTTATTGGCCCACATGATACTGACAATTGCGGTTTCGTCGCCCAGACTTTCTTCGTATTTCTGAAGATCAATGGTCCCGTCACTTTCCACCGGCAATTGGGTAACGTTGTGCTTGTGGCCGGTGAGGGTATCAAGGGTCTCACAAAGGTTTTTAACGGCTGGATGTTCGACTCTGGTAGTAACGATGTGGCGTTTTCCCGGAAGGGATTGGAGGGCCGATAAAATCGCCGTGGAGTCACTTTCGGTGCCGCAACTGGTGAAAACCAGTTCGTCCGGTGAGGCCCCGATCAAAGAAGCGATATTTTTGCGGGCTTTAATCACCGCAGCTCCTACCTGACCGCCGAAGGTGTGCATACTGGAAGGATTGCCATATAAGTCGGAAAAATAAGGCAACATAACCTCCAGCACTTCAGGGGCGACCCTGGTGGTGGCGTTGTTGTCCATATAGACAACCTTGGTTGATTCATTGCCGCTCATTGTTTGTCCTCCTCAACGATCAGGGTATCAAGTACCTGTTCCCTTAATTTCTTTTCAACATATTCCTTGAGGGTGGTCTGAGATTTGGTGCAACTCCCGCAAGCGCCACGCAGAGAGACCATGACAAAATCTCCGTCAACATCAATCAGCTCGATATCGCCGCCGTCTTTGCGCAGGGCCGGTCTGATTTCTCTTTCCAGCACATCTTCAATCATTTTTATCTTCTGGATATTAGTCAGTCGTTTCGTGCGTTGATCCGGGATAACCGCCTGGATTGATTCATGTCGCGCTTCTCGGAGCAGTTCTTCCAGTCGGTCATGGCATTTACCGCAACCGCCGCCGGCCTTGGTGAAATTGGTAATTTCCTCAACCGTTCGCAGATTACTTTCCAGGATAGCCCGTCGGACTTCAAGGTCAGTGACCCCGAAGCATTCACAAACCACCTCCCCTTCCGCCATCGGCAAGGTAATGCCGCGGTAGTTGGCAATGGCGGCTTCCAAGGCCTCCCGGCCCATGACCGAGCAATGCATCTTCTCTTTGGGCAGACCGCCCAGGAAATTGGCGATATCCTCATTAGTGATCTTGGCCGCCTCCTCGATATTCATCCCTTTGACTATTTCGGTCAGGGCCGATGATGAGGCAATAGCGCTGGCGCAGCCAAAGGTTTTAAATTTGGCGTCCTCGATAATCCCCTGCTCATTGATCTTCAAAGAAAGAGTCAGGGCGTCGCCACAGGCCAGGGAACCAACCTCCCCGACCCCGTTGGCGTTTTCAACTTCCCCCACATTCATGGGATTAAGGAAATGTTCTTTAACTTTGTCGGTATACTCCCACATGATATAGCAGCTCCTTATAAAGGAAAATATATGGCGGGCCCGGGGGTAACAGGGCCTGAAAAAAATCGGATGGACAAGACTGAATAACCCCAAATTTTACTGGCGGAAAGCAGTCATTTCAACCGGAAGGAATCGTCTCTTGGGATGAATAATGACAAGAGACCAAAGAAATATGAATCATAATTTCTTGATATTTAAAAAGCAACAAATATGTCGGCTTAATCCGGCGTAGGATTAGAAAGCTTTTCAACTATTTCATGGGCCAATTTCTTGTTGATCCCGGGAACCGCAGCCAGGGTATCCTCCGTGGCCTGGCTGATTTTTTTAAGGCTGCCGAAGAGCTTGAGCAGTCTCTCCTTTAAGACCGGGCCAACCCCCGGTATCTTATCCAAGGGTGAAGACATGGCATCTTTTTGTCGCCATTTTCGGTGAAATGTGATGCCGTAACGATGTGATTCGTCCCTTATTCTCATCATTAATAAAAGAACCGGGGAATGTCTGGCCGGCACAATCGGGTTTTTGCGGCCCGGGCGGTAAAGTTTTTCCCCTTCTTCCTGTTTCTCCTTGGCGATACTGACCAGATCAACTTGCCCTTCAAGACCTAATTCCCTGATAATGGTCAGACCGATATTGAGCTGCCCTTTGCCGCCGTCCAGGAGCAACAGGTCCGGCAAGCCGTCATTCTTTTCCGGTGACCCGAGACGCCGGATCAATACTTCTTTCATCATCCCGTAATCATCCGGCCCTTCAGCTAAACGTATTTTGTAATGCCGGTAATGATCTTTCGTCGGTTCGCCCATTTGGTAACAAACCAATGACCCAACCGCCTGTTGTCCCCCGATATTGGAGATATCAACGCATTCAATTCTTTCGGGCGACCGAGTCAGTTTTAGTTCTTTTTTTACCTGTTCGGCAAGGGATTGCCATGAATCGAATTTATGCCTCTCGGCATTAATGGTTTGATTGGCGTTGGCTTCCGCCATTTCGACAAGTTTCACCCCATTGCCCCGGCGAGGAATTTTAATAACCACTTTCCGGCCGGATAAATCTTCCAGCCATTCCGTAAGAAACGACAGGCCATCAGGTTCAACCGGCAACAGAATTTCGCGGGGCACCGGGTGGTCGGCATCGTAAAAGCGCTCAATCGTTTCTTTAATGATATCTGAATCGTTGCCCACCGCCTCGGGCAGGAAAAATGATTGGTGACCGTTAACCACGCCACTTCTCACGAAGACCAGAGAAACTGCGGTCAGGGCATCTGTTCTGGCCAGACCGAAAACATCCTGGTCAATCAGATTGTGCCCGACCATGATCTGCTTTTCAAGGGTCTCTTCCAAGGCGGGTACCCGATCACGGCAGAGGGCGGCCTGTTCAAAATTCAAATCGGCCGAGGTCCGGGCCATCTCTTTTTTTAGGTTACGGATCAGGTCCCGATTCCGGCCTTCAAGGACCAAAATTATGTTGTGGACCCTTGCCAGATATTCATCCCGAGCCGCCTTCCCCACACAAGGGGCCGGACACCGGCCCATCTGGTAATTAAGGCAGGGTCTCAGCCTTTGCGACAGCTTTTTATCCTTACACCGGCGCAACGGGAAAAGTTCATTGAGATGTTTCAAGGTGCCCCACATGGCCGATGAAGATGAGAAAGGCCCGAAGTAACGGGCGCCGTCTTTACTGCGACGCCTGATCATGAGCAAACGGGGCCATTCTTCGTTGATGGTTACCTTGAGAAACGGGTAATTTTTATCGTCACGCAATATTACGTTGTAGCGCGGCCGATATTTTTTGATCAGAGAGGCCTCCAGAATCAGCGCCTCTTTTTCGGTCCCGGTGATAATTGTTTTGACTCGGCGAACCTTTTTGAGCATCGCCAATGTTTTAGGAGGTTGGCTCGCCGGGTCGCGGGTGTAGGATAACAGCCGTTTTTTGAGGTCCTTGGCCTTGCCGACATAGATTATGATTTTATCCTTGTCGCTCATCAGATAGACCCCGGGATCATGGGGTACCGTTTGCATGAAGGCGCTGTTTAAGGCTGGTGCTTTCGACTTTGATTCTGGGCCCATGGTTTGGCCTGCCGTGATTTTTGGAAACCGGGAGATGTTTAACTAAAATATAAAAAAGGGGTTGAGCCAAACATTGCTCCCCCCCTTTTTTTATAGAATCATTAAGTTTTAAGACTTAACTTTAAAAAAAATCAAACCGAAACCGAAGACTCAGCCTCTACTCCAATAATATTCCGATAGAGAATGCCGGTCGTCACAAAAAACATGGGCATGGTCCAGATAATTCCTAGTCCCATGGGAATAGAGCTTATCATAAGGATGATACCCATCATAATGTTGACACCAAAGACCCTGAACCAATGCTTGCTGACTGCCTTACGGGAGGTTTCCATGGCTTCCCATGGCCCCATCCCCTTTTCTACTATCAATGGAATGGTCATTGAGTAAGAGATAGCCAGATAAATCCCAGGAACAAATAAGAGGATAAATCCAAGCACGGTGATAATCGTCATCAGAAAACCGCCGACAACTATCGGAATAAGCAAGGAGAAATAACCAAAAGCCATTTTAAAGTTGATCGGCCGGTCAACTGCCTTATAGATGCCCATCATCATGATTCCGGCCAGAAAGGGGTACATTGCCGCGTTGACCGTCACCTGGATAGCGCCGGTGATTGCCAGATTATCGGCGGCCCCGGCCAACCCTGCCAGAACCTGAACACCAAAAACAACAACAAACATTCCAAAACAAATAATTGCATAAGCCGCCCAGATTGAGCCCTTGGCCCCGCTTGTTTTCTGCCAGGCCTCTTTGATCACTTCCATGACCGCGAAGTCACGAGGTTTAGTGACGGCCCTTTCCTCCTGTGGCGATCTTTTCTGACCGGTTATCTTTTCCTGAAGGGTATCTTGCCCGATGCCCGGAATGGTATCGGAATTCATGATTACCGTATCCTGAAAGTCAGCGTCGAAAGATTTAGATTTTTCTTCTTTTCGGGTAAAAATTATTTTGTCTCCGCAATTTGGACATTTGGCGCTGACCGATTTATTTAAAGGGATTTTGTCATCCGCAATCTGGCCAACCGTCTGGTTACAGCTATCGCAATAGATTTCCATTGCCACTCCTTTCATATTCGATGGATGATTATTTATTTGACCGGTTGATATATATCAATATCATTATACTCTTACCAGAACTAATAAAAAGATTATGAAAATTCAAGGATCAAATGGATTGTTCGATTAAAGGCCTGGTTTATCCGATTAATCTTTGCGGTGTTTTATCTGACCATGCCAACCGCCGGAAGTAACCAGTGGATACGGGCAGGTCAGCCGCCAAATGAAATGGCTTTTGAGGGGTGCCGGTGGGGTGAGAAAGTTTTAAAATAATCAGGTTGCAGTATTCAGCCTGACTTGTATTGAGGAATTTAAGGGATAAATCTGGTTAAAAGAAAGAACCGTTTACCGTAACAATTAAAATTCCCAGGAGGGGGGAAAATAATAAATCAGTGAGCCGACTGATCAAGATTGGAGGAAACTTGTTACGGTAAACGGCCATCCTAATTAAGAAAGTAATTTTACCTTATCAACTCCTGAGTTGATTGAAAATGTGGTAAATTGTCGCACCATTCTCCTTTGCCAAATTCACAATTGATCTACTCTGGCATCTTTTTTCTTAAATTTTTCTACCGAGGGGAATCCGGTAAAAACCGGATTTTTATCATACCCTTCGGGTGTTCTGTTCAGTGCCCCCTTGAGGGGTATAAGACCCTCTAACGTTGAAATATATACTTGCGTTTTCCTCCAGTTGATTGGCACATAGTTTATTTTTCTTAGATGTTTTCTTTAGAGGGTCTAAAAATGGTTTGCTAAATGTTTTCTATTGGCTAACTTGGGATTTCTGAAATTCATGATTACACCCGAAAGATTAAACCGCCATTGCAGGCCAGGACATAACTGATGCCATCTGATTTGCCGACCAGGACCGTAAAAACACATCCGGACGCCATTTTTGAAGTTGCTTTTCCCTGGTTGTTAAAACTCAGGTGGGGAGCGGTTATCTGTCAGATCTTGCTGCTGCTTGCCGTTTACCTGTTTTTCGATACCGGGATAACGCTGGTGGTGCCGGCGGTGATTATCGGCTTTCAGGCGACTAGTAATTTTGTTTTTGTTTGGCTCCAAAGAAAAGGCAAGTTCCCCAGCTGGCTTTTCAACCTGATCATGTTTCTTGATGTAACCCTTCTGACCGGCCTTTTATACTCGACCGGCGGTCCGATGAATCCTTTCACCTTTCTTTATCTGATCCATATCGTGGTCGGAGCCATTCTTATGCCGACCAGTTGGGCCTGGGGGCTTGCCCTATTTACCGTTCTTTGCTATGGGGCACTTTTTTTCCTGCCGCCCGACCTGATTTCCCTCTTAACCATGGAAAAACAGATAACCTGTCATGTTGAAACGGGACAAAATACCCAGGAAGTACAGATGCACCTCCAGGGGATGTGGGTGGCCTTTAGCATTACGGCCTTCTTTATCGTATTTTTTGTCAACCGGATCCAGCGTTCGTTGACCGAGCACAAAATAACCATTGAAAACTTGAAGGAAGAAAAAGCGCGCAGTGAAAAACTTGCCTCCCTCGCTACTTTGGCCGCCGGGGCTGCCCATGAATTTTCAACCCCACTTTCTACTATTGCGGTGGCCGCCGGCGAAATGCTCTATACGTTAAATGCAGGGGATTTTGACCAGGACCTGGTTGATGATGCTCGTCTGATCCGAGAGCAGGTTGAGAGTTGTCGTGAAATTTTGTACCAAATGAGTGCCGATGCAGGAGAACACCTTGGGGAAGAGGTGCAGTTATTTTCGATCAAGGAATTGATGAATGAAATTGCCGAGGATGTAAACTCAAAATTCACAAGCACCTTGTTGATTGATAACCAAACGGATAACCTGGAAATCCAGATGCCATTACGGACAATTAAACGGACAATCAGAGGTCTTGTTAAAAATGGTTTTGATGCCTCGCCGCCAGGTAGTTCCGTACAACTTACTTGTAGGAATGACCGGAAGTTTCTCTATTTTACGGTAAAGGATATGGGAAGCGGGATGGATGAATCGATCCAGGCCAAGGCAACCGAGCCTTTTTTCACAACCAAAGAGCCGGGCAAAGGTCTTGGTTTAGGGCTTTTCCTGGCAAAATCTTTTGTCGAAAGTTTCGGCGGCAGTTTGACCATAATTTCCGAACCGGGACAAGGCACCGAGGTCACTATTTCTTTTGACCTTGCTGCAATAAAATCAGACTGAGTGAAAGATGAAAACTATATTACTGGTAGATGATGAAGATCTTTTCAGGAATCGATTGATCAAGGCTTTTGAGAAGCGTGGCTTTCAGGTCCTGTCAGCAGCCAATTATGATGAAGCGGTGGTCCAGATCAAGAAAAACATGCCGAAACTGGCCGTAGTCGACTTAAAGATGCCCGGCAAAAGCGGCCTCGAACTGATTGAAACCGCGATCGGTATAGACCCTGAAATAAAGATAGTCGTCTTAACCGGCTACGGTTCAATCGTTACCGCGACCGAAGCAGTAAAACTCGGGGCGTTATATTATCTACCCAAACCGGCCGATGTTGATGATATCCTGGCGGCTTTCTCCCGTGACAGCTCGACAAAGATTTCAAATCAGGAGGAGTTTGCCGCGCCTTCCCTGGCTCGGGCCGAATGGGAACATATCAATCGGGTAATGGCTGATTGCGACGGCAATATTTCAGCCGCTGCCAAAAGATTGGGTCTGCACCGCCGGACCCTGCAGCGTAAGCTTCAGAAATACCCGCCGGCCGTCTGATCTCTTAACTGAAAGTGACGAGTAAATAGTAATCGGCAAGAAGGTTTACTTTTGAAAAACACCAACTGATAAACAATCAGCTCTCGCCGCCGGTGATTTGGTAGATCAGGTAGTGATATGAAGAAAAAAGAGCGAAGGCCAGCAGCAACCATAAAGACAGTCTGATCGCAAAATGCCGGAATTTTTTAATCGCTCCTGTCAGTTCTTTGTTTTTTGCAATAATTCCGGTCATCGGAGCCGCCAAACCAAAGAAGACGGCCGGAATCAGGGTGCCATAAATGCCGAAACCGATATAATAATATTCCGGTTTCAGAATACAAAAAGGACAGTGATGAAAAGGCATGGCATAGACATATGAGGAGATAACCGAGGTGGTAACCACCACGGCAAGCCCCAGGAACCACAACCAGACAAACCCCGACAGAAAAGCCGTCAGCCAATGCCATTTGCGCAGCAAAAAAAACCCAAGTCCGGTCAAGACCACCATCGTAAAGTAAAACAGGATCAAAGAAATTGACTGGGGGATACTGCCCAGCATATTTCGTCCGTCCCCTTCCGCGACGGAAAAAACTACCGCGCAGCAAGAGGTTATAATGTCAGGCTTCAGGCCCGCGATATACATGGTTTGCAGGATTATGTCAGTCAACAGCAAGGGAATGAGCAGGAGTAAATATATATATTTTATCCTGACCAAAGGATATGATTCGGAACTGATATCAAGTTTATGAAGAACGATCCAGAAACCATAGAAAAATACTCCGCCGATTTTCACAAACAAGGCGGGCATTCCGTAACTGTTGGCCAATAAGGCCCCGGTCGCGCACATTGCCCCGACAATCATCTGGCAGTAATGATCAGCGGCCAGAATAAAAATAACCAGGGTTATTATCTGAAAACCAAGCCCGTATTCAACCAGGGTGGAGGTCAGCCATATTTCGTTTTCCAGACGGATCTGCCGGTTACTGTCACTGGCCGGATTCCAGTAGCGTAAGACCCTGATCGCGGTCAGAACTGCCAGGCCTCCTAAAAATAGGACCAGCAGGCTGCACAGAGTAAGGCTTAAACTCCAGGAATTAAGGAACATTTACCCGTCCGTCTTTTACACCAATCACCTGGTCGATCCGGGAATCATCCGTAATCAGCGGATCATGGGAGGCAATGACAATTGTTTTGCCGCCGGCCTTCAGGTCAGCCATGGTCGCCATGAACTGCTGACTCAATCTGGTATCCAGGTGGGCAGTAGGCTCATCGGCCAGAATAATCGGCTGGTTGTTAATTAAGGCTCGGGCGATCGCCACTCTCTGTAGTTCGCCACCGGAAATCTGCCCGGCCAAAAAGTTTTCACGATGAGTAATGGCCAGTTTTTCCATAAGCGGCATGGCCCTGAGCCTTCTTTCCTTTGGCGATATACCGAGCGGCAACAGAGGAAGCGTTATGTTGTCCAGCACGGTCAGGTTCGGCAGAATATTAAACTGCTGAAAGATAAAACCAATGGTCTGCCGACGATGGATCGTCAGAAACCGGTCAGGCATCCGGGAAAGTTGTTTGCCGGCAATGGCGGCCCGACCGTCAGTCGGCGGGAAGACACAGCCGATAATCGAGAGCAGCGTGCTTTTACCGGAACCGCTGGCGCCCTTCAGGCAAACCATGGTGTTTTCCCTTATTGTCAGGTCAACCCGATCAAGGGCCTTAACTTCATTAGCCCTCCCCTGATTATATATTTTGGTGACCGATTCCAGTTCGATCAGCATAGTTTATCCTTGTCTTAAGTTCCGGAAGATCCCGATTAATACTATTATTTTATGGCCGAATCAGCCGAGACAATGGCACATCGCCAGGCCGGAATTACAGTGGAGGCCAGATAAGGCAAAACCGAAAATGAAAAAATCAGCAACAAATCCCCCAGTTCAATGCCGGGGGGTAAACGAAATGGTGGAAAAATAACCGACCAGCCGACCAGAATCGGCCGGAAAAGCACCGCTTCAAAAATTGCCACATGGATATAGGCCAGGGTGCAACCGATAACAAAGGCGAATATCGAAATCAAAAGCCCTTCCCAGAACCTGATCGCCAGGATATCAGTTGTTTCCCAGCCAATTACTTTGAGAATCCCTATTTCCCGACGTTCCTCCGGAGAAAGTCCGGATGCCTTGTCCCAGGCTAGGATCACGAAAGCCGCCAAAGCGGTCAATAAACAAACCGAAGCAAACCCACTGCGCCAGCCGAATATCATTCTGTAGGTTTTTTGAATTTGTTGTCTGGTTAAAACCCTGGTGCCGGGGATGGCCTCTGAGATTTTCCGGGCAATGGTCGCCACTTCAGCCGGGTTTGAAACGTAAACCAGAAGATCGGTAGCCAGGTCGGAGGAGATGGCAAATAGATCCCGGGCATCAGCCATTGTCATCACCATCAGATCATTGGTCATAATGTCGGTTTCTTCATTAAAGATGCCGGAGACCTTAAACGATTTAAGGCTTAAGTCAGGTCTGAACAGAGATAAACTGCGGCGACTCCCCAAGTTCTTGGCTTTAAGCACCGAACGACCGATTGCGACCTTGCCATTTTCGGTCAGACCGGGGAGGTTTCCTTCGCGCAAGGTTTGCGACAGCATGCTACTCTTTGGCATGACCGTTGTGTCCATGGCCATTACCGTATAATTGGCGCCGTTATTTTCATCAAAATAATATCCCCAGATCCGCGGCGTAATTTGTCTGATCCCGAATATGGCTGATAACTGGTCAATATATTTCAGAGGAATGGATTCCTGCCGGCCAATCGAAAGTTTTTGGATTGTTATCTCCGGGGCATAAACAAGGGCATCTTCTGCCGCCGAGGTGAGAGACCTGGTGATCATCTGAAAGGAAGCGACCAGAAAGATGACCGCAGTGAAGACCAGGATTACACTCAAGTTTTTTAACTTTTTCCTCCACAGTGAAGACAGGGAGTAATCAAGAATGTTCAGTTGTTTTTCAATAATTTGGCTGGCCATTTAAAGCTCAGGGGCTGATGATTGAAGAGATTTCCGGATTTGAGGCGGTGCCCAGAATGATCCGGAAGGAAAATGTTCAATGGCTCCGGGATGGTCCATGAAAGGCACAATGGGGTCACTGACCGCCGGATGTCTGGTGTAACGGGCTTCGGTTGACACACAAAGATCGGTCAGCCCTAAAACGGCAGTTGCAATCTTGATCGCTTCAAGAGATGATGCGTATCGTTTCTGCTGGTCACGAGCATGAAGGTAAAGTCCCGCATCGACGAAAACCAAAAATAATACAACTATGAACAGAACCTTGCTTGGGCGCATATTTTGAAAAGCAAACAACACGGTTAATCTTTCATCTTACTGCCGGTCCGTATGGCGTTTACTTCCATTTGAGTGATTTGGTCAAAGGTGAAAATATGGTCACCATGATGATCTTTCAGGAAAGCCTCTGCGGCGGCTTTATTGCCAAACGGAATGAACTCCGGTCCCATCGGGCCGTTCACATCACTGCCGGTTACGTAAAATACCTCGCGACCATTGAGCCATTTCAGGGAGTAATAGTCCTTGACCCATATTTCTTTTATATCGTCTTTCTTGATGGCACCGTATTTTTCCGGATTAAAGTAATAGGCCATCATGTCCTTTACGCCGTCAAAACAATTTAGGCTATCGTCTTGATGGATAATCTGGGTGATCCAGACATCGTATTTAACGACAAACATGCCACAGACACTACAACGACTGTCCGGACTGATCGTGTCTCGTGGGGTGCCATAAGCGTTTAAGGTCATAATGGTGGTCACCATTATTAATGGTAAGATCCGGGTGATAATTTTTTTTATGTTATCGATCATATCGTGAAGGTCCTTTAATGTGGTCAAGTAAAAGTGGACAGTTTGTTAAGCCGCTTTTTTCAAAAGCAGCAGTTCCTCGAAATCCCTTGGGCTGATGTTGCCCAAATATGAATGACGTCTTTTACAATTGTAGAACATTTCAATGTAGTCAACGATGTCCTTTTTAGCCTCATCCCGACTTGTGTAATTAGCGAAAAACACCCGCTCGGTTTTCAAGCTGCCGAAAAAGCTCTCTGCCACAGAGTTGTCCCAGCAATTTCCTTTACGGCTCATGCTGCTGACCATTCCGTAGGTTTTTAGCATTTTCTGAAAATCACCACTGCAATACTGACTGCCACGATCAGAATGAAAAATGAGACCAGGAGATGGTTGCCGTCGCAAGATGGCCATGCGCAACGCGTCCATGACCAAAGTCCTGCTCATTCGATTATTGAGCGACCAACCGACGATCCGACGAGAATACAGGTCAAGAACAATTGCCAAATACAACCAACCTTCGCTTGTCCAAATGTATGTGATGTCCGATACATAAGCCCGATCTGGTTCATCGACCTTGAATTCGCGGTTCAGCAAATTAGGCGCAACTGGCAAGTTGTGTTTGCTGTCCGTTGTCACCTTGAATTTTCTTTTCTGCTTTGCCGAGACATTAGCCAATTTCATCAGCGTTTTGGCCTTCTCCCGGCCACAACTAACACCGACAGCCTTGACTTCATCTACAATCCTTCTCGTCCCGTAGGTCTCCTTTGATATTCTGTGGGCTTCCTGAACCACGGGGATAAGTTTTTCGTACTCGTGCTGGCGAGCTGACTTGCCACGGGTGCGCCAAGAATAATATCCTGACCTGGTGACCTGCATTACAGAGCACAAAAGGGATATTGGGTAAGCCTTCTTTTCAGTATCAATCATTTGATACCGCATCCCGATTCTTTCGCAAAGAAGGCTGCCGCTTTTTTTAAGATTTCACGCTCCAGCTTCAAGCGGTGGTTTTCCTTCCGGAGCCGAGTCACCTCTGATTGAAGATCTTTTCCGCTTGCTGAAGCTGATCCGCTACTCCAACCACTCTCAATCTCTCGTTTCCAGCGACCCAACATGCTGGCGTTAATCCCGAGATTCAGCGCTGCCTCGGTAATGTGATACCCCTGTTCCGTAATCAACTTTACCGCTGATTCACGAAATTCCTGTGTGTACTGCTTCCTTTTCTTCGGCATTGGACACCTCCTTGTGGGGATCTAACCCACTCTTAAGAATGTGTCCACTTTTATCCTGCCACCTCACTTACTGTTGTTTGTTAAAATAAATACCGACAAGTTCTTCAAGCTCAGCTTTACCCACTCCACCAAGAATTGCCGAAACGATCTTATGATCTGGACTGAGAATGATGGTTTGAGGTACTATTTTTATATTATATAGCTTGGAAACAATAGCGTCTTGGTCAATTATTACAGGGAAAGGTATTTGCAAATCATCACTGAAGTTACTGACAAGTTTATGATCAGCGGTAGTAGTAATATATAGAATTTGAAGGCCATCTTCCTTGTGTTTATTAAAATATTCATTGAACACCGAAGTGTCTGCCTTGCAATACTTACAATCAGTGACGAAAAATCTGATAATCACCGGATTACCTCTAAAGGAGTCGAGATAGACGGGATTACCTTTAATATCGGCCACTTTAAAATTTGGGGCCGTGTCGCCGACTTTAAGCTCATTTTTCTTACTGCCACTACAACTGGAAGTCAGAAGCAGGACAAGAATCAGATATCCGAAAATTCGCCAACAACCAGGGTTGGGGTCCCTTGCGGAAGACAGCGAATAAAGAAGACCTCTGGATAGCAGGGGAGGAAACTTTTGCTGTTTATTCAAATTATTTAACCAGTTCCGCATCTGTCAATTGTTCGGTCAGCACTCCGCTTCGCATTCCGAAAATCCGGGGATTAATCTGGGTCGTCGCCAAAACACGGTTATGAGTCACGACCATAAACGTAGTATTTTTTTCCTGATTGTATTTCCGAAATATTGTCAGGATCTCTTTTTCCGTCTCTTCGTCAAGATCTCCGGTTGGTTCGTCGGCCAGGATTATTGCGGGCCGGTTGATGAAGGCCCGGGCAATGGCCACCCTTCTTTGTTGGCCACCGGAAAGTTGACTTGGAAAAACATTTGTTTTGTCCTTCAACCCGACATCCCCCAGTAGTTTTAAAGCCAGTTCACGATCACCAGAAGGATTATCGCTGAAACTAAGGGGCAAAAGCACATTTTCCAGGACGGTCAGGGTCGGGATCAGGCTGCCGAATTGGAAAATAAAACCAATTGTCCTGTTACGCATGTTGGATAATTCCTCATCGGTTTGTGCCCAGTTTTCTGTGCCGTTGATCGTAACCTGACCGCTGTTGGGAGAGGTAAGACCGCCGATCAGACTCAGCAGCGTAGTCTTTCCTGAACCTGAATGTCCCAGAATAATGACAAAATCGCCGCGAGAGACCGACAGATTAACATTGTCAACCGCGTGCAATTCTTTGCCGTCCGAAAGATAGGTCTTATGAAGATTCTGGCAATTGATAATCACGTAATTACCCCAAATATTATTTACTTAAGTTTAATTGTGCATGATGGAATTTAAATGAAAAACATCATGGTCGATGTGAAAAATCGAAACAAAAAAAATAGTCTAAAACAAGAGAATATGCAAGGAAGCTGTTGAAATATTCTGTAAATTATTCGGCTTTTATCTGAAATTTTAAACTATCTAAGCTGGAAAATAATTTTTTATTTGCATTTTAGAAGATATATCTTTAGATGAATAAGGTTAATTGTTTGTTTTTCGAAATTAATATTTTACAGTTTTCTTTTATACTACAATGTGTCATATTATTTTCAGTTTTCTTAATTTTTTTCTGCTGCAAGGTGAGCTGACCTGCAACGGAGAAGAACCCATAAACGCCCGAATCCATTAGTGTTTCTGGTTGTATGGTTAACCGTATAAATGATAATTAGGAGGGAAGTATGAAAATTACTGGAAAGGCTTTAGTTGGCACTCTTGTAACAGGCGCCTTGGCTCTGGGTTTGATTGGCTCAAATGCCGATGCGTTCTGGCCCTTTAGCGGCGACAAAACCGAGGCGGCAAAAGCAAGCAGCAAAACCTATGACGCAACTTTTTATGTTGCCGGTATGGGTGGTCATTTTGCCAAAGCCGTAACAACCATTGATCCTGCGGCTGATCAACCGATTATGGTTTCAAGTCTGACCAAAGTTGACATCGGCGCTCGCCCTGACCATCCAACCCATGACGCCAGAATTGATGCCAATGACCGGAATACGATGTTCTGGTCAACCTATAAAATTGACAAAGAAGTAAACGGCGTTCATGTTGGCAAAACCGACCTGAAAACCGGTAAGATTATTCAAGATATGGTTGTAGACGTACCTGCTGAGGTCACTGATACAAAATCAATGTTCTGTGCTTCCGGTCAGTCTAAAGATCACTTTATCCCGATCTCCATGACCAGCAAGGCCTATATTGACGTATTCAACAAATCAGATCTTAAACGCGTTCAAAGAGTATTCCTGGAAGGCACCGATGCCGACTTTAAAGTTCCTTACAAATTCTATCATGGCAACACCAATAATGCCATGGACAGATTGTTGATCTACGCTAACGAAGCGGATAAAGATCACGGTAAGATGTTTGGTAAAATCCATCTGGTCGAATTGGATCTGGCAAAATTTGTAAAAGGCGAAATCAAGGTCTTGAACAAGAATGTAATTTCGGGCAATCCAGGAACCATTACCTTCCGGGCCTATTATTCACCGGATGATTCTAAAATTGCCATCTCCGGCGCTGATGTTATGTTCATCGTCGATGCCAAAACTCTTGCCTTGATTGACACCGAGCCGATGGCAAATCTGGAAGAGAATCATGATGCCATGTTTACTCCGGATGGCAAATATGTTATTGCCACCTCGCGGACCAAACAAGTCGGACCGGAATGTGCTGATCCCAAAAAACCTAAAGAAGGCGAGTTCACGATGGATGGGGAACTTAAGCTTTATGATGTTGCCGCCCAGAAATTCATCGGCAAACCGACCTCAGTATGTGCGACTTGCCACATCGCTGATGGGGTCGAAGAGCATGCCATTCTTTGCGGCCTGGATGCAAACTTCAAATAATTGATTTTTTGCGCTTACACCGTAAGTGAAATTGTGCTAAAAAAGGGGAGCTGAACTCAGTTCCCCTTTTTTTACGCCTAAAATGCTACCAATAAAATCCTGATATCTTCCTTGATAAGGACTGTAATGACCGCTAAAGAAAAAAATATCTACTCATTTTGGACCCTGGCCTGGAAAACCGTAACCAGAAAGATGTTTCGCAATATTGTTTTAATATTAGCGGTCTCGATGCTGGTTTCTCTGCTTGTTTTTGCCATGCTGTTCAATCGAGTAATCAAGGATGATATTAATGCGGCGACCCAGAAATTAGGGGCCGACATTGTTCTTGTTCCCGTTGAGGCCCTGGAGCTTGCGGAAGAATTTATCCTGGAGAGTAACGAAAAGACCTTTTATATGGATGAATCGGTCTTTGATGCAGTTATGGATCTGCCGGAGATTAAACAGGCTACTTACCATGTTTATCTAAGCACTCTGGAATCGAGCTGTTGCAGTATTGTAGAAGGGCAAGTGGTGGCGATTGATCATGAAAACGACTTTGTGATCAGGCCATGGCTCGATACCGAGGCAAAACTCAAACCCGGCGAAGTTTTTGTTGGAAGCTATGTCCATGAATACCTCGGGATGATTGATGCAGCCAGTCTGTTCGGGAGCCCGGTCAAGGTTGTCGGTCACTTGAAAGAAACCGGCACAGGCCTTGATCATGGCATTTTCATGCGCAAGGATGATCTGGATAATATCTCAGTGGAAGCGACCGGACAAAGAAAGAAATCGGATATCTCGATTATCTTTTTGAAGTTGAAGGAAGGGGTTGATCTGATCGATGCCCTTGCCTCGATAAAGTCGGTTAACCCCCATGTCGGCATCATGACCAGAGGCAGTATCGGCAAGGACGTCAGGGCAACTTTAAAAGACATTATCAGAATTTTCACCATCACCATCCTGATTGCTTCAGCCCTGGCCGTATTACTTGCCTGGTCTACCTTCACCGCCCTGGCCAACGAACGTCAGCGGGAAGTGGGGATCTTAAGGGCCATTGGCGCCCACCGGAAACATATTCTAAATATGTTCATGAGTGAAGCCCTGATCATCAGTCTGATTGGTGGTTTACTGGGGATAGTACTTGGCCATATTCTCTTACAGATACTGGCGGCTGATTTTAATCTCATGGCTAAGCTCGGGATCAAGTCATCTTTTTCCCTGATGAGTATATTACTAAGTTTTACGGCCATGTTGCTTGGTGGAGGAGTCTGTCTGGTCGGGGCCTTGATCCCGATCAGACGGTTGGCAAAGATGGAACCACTACTGGCGATCAAGGAAGAGTGATCCTGGCTGACGCTGGGAAATTTAAAATTAAAAGTTTAGAATGCAAAATAATTGTATTTATCAAAATAATCACTCTTAATTCTCAACTATTCATTCTTAATTATCACACTCACGGCACGGTGATATCGTACTCCTTGATTTTGTTCAACAGTGAAGGGAAGCTAATCTCTAAAAGGGTTGCCGCCTTGCTACGGTTACCATCGGTTGTTTTCAGTGCCTTGATAATATACCTCTTTTCCCATGATTTCTTGGCCTCTTTCAGAGAATAGCCGCTGAACATCTCGGACAGGTCTCCGGAGTCCTGTCCGATAAAGCCAAGCTCCTGGGGCAGATTTCCCGGGATGATTACCGATTCCTCTGCCATCACCATTGACCGCTCAATCACGTTTTCCAGTTCCCGGATATTTCCTGACCATTTATGCCGCATCAAAAATGACATTGCGGCAGGAGCTACTCCTTTAATCTCGCAATTGAGTTTCTTGTTGAATTTCTCGATAAATATCTGGCACAGAAGCGGAATATCATCCATTCTTTCACGCAAAGGCGGCAGCTTGATCGGCATTACGTTCAGCCGGTAAAAAAGGTCTTCGCGAAAAGCGCCTTTGTGGATCTCTTCTTCCAGGTTTTTAGCGGTGGCGGCAATGACCCGGGCATCAATTTCTTTTTCGATATTTGACCCGACCGGTCTTATTTTGTTTTCTTGCAGGACCCGCAATAACTTGACCTGAAGGGCCAGAGGCAATTCCCCGATCTCGTCAAGGAAGATGGTCCCGTTATTCGCTTCTTCAAATAGCCCCTTTTTGTTACGATCCGCTCCGGTAAAAGAGCCTTTGGCATGGCCGAACAACTCACTTTCCAGCAGGTTTTCAGGAATGCCGCCGCAATTAACCGCAACTAAAGGCATTTTGGCCCGCGGCCCGGAATAATGAATGCCTCTGGCGACTAATTCCTTGCCGGTGCCGGATTCGCCGGTGATTAACACAGTAGTATTGAACTGAGCAACTTTAGTGGCCAGGGCAAACAAATTCTGCATTTCCTTGTTTTTAGCCACCATATTGCCGAAATTATAGTTTCCCTCAATTTTTAAAATCTGATTTTTTAATCGCAGATTTTCTCTTTTAAGAACCTCCCTTTCTTCGGCTTTTTTCAGGGCCAACAAAACCTCATCGGTCTTGAATGGTTTTGAGATGAAATCATAGGCACCAAGTTTCATCGCTTCAATCGCCATGTCGATAGTGCCGTAAGCTGACATCATGATGACGGTAGTTGTACCGATAAAGTTTTTCGCCTTTTCCAGAAATTCCATGCCGTTCATTTTCGGCATTTTCAGATCACAGAGAATAAAGTCGTAGATATTATCTTCAACCATCCGCAATCCTTCACTACCGTCAGCCGCCACATTAACCAGGTAACCTGCACCCTCGCAAAGAACGGACAGCATATGACGCATATTTTCTTCATCGTCAATAATCAACAAATGTCTTTTGTGGTCGCTATTCATATAGTTTTCCCGGTTCACACTCATTACTGCTTTTCATTAACGGCAGATATATACTTATAATTGTTCCCCGATCAGGATTGTTCTCAGCGGTAATCCGGCCACCAAATCCTTCAATAATTGTAAAACAAATGGAAAGACCAAGGCCGGTCCCTTTACCCGGGTCCTTGGTGGTGTAAAACGGATCGAAAATATCCGAAAGCTTATCCTGTTCAATCCCGGGGCCATTATCAATGACCGAAATCTTTAATTGCTCCCCCCCTCCCCTTTTTGCGGTTTTTGGTCGGGAAACGTTTTCGGTCTTGATTGTTACCTTGCCGCCGTCAATCGAGTCTTGAGAGGCAATCGCATCAGAGGCGTTAATTAATAGATTTAACAGTACCTGTCGTAACTGATCTTTGTCTGCAATTATCTCATCATGTTCAGCGGCCAGCAATAGCTTCAGGTCGATATCCGCCATCAGGGGCTGCACCGCCACCAGCTTTTGCAGGTCATCAATTAATTTATGGACGGACAACGGGCCGAGCGCTTCATCGCTATGTCTGGAAAAATCTAGCAGTTGGCGAATAATGGTGTTGATCCGGTTTACCTCTCCTTCCGCCCGCCTGATAAAGTCTTTTTTCTGCTCATCGCCGATTTTTTTCTGCTTGAGCAAGTCGAAATACCCAAGGACAATGCCGATCGGATTCCCAATTTCATGGGCAATCCCGGCGGAAAGACGTCCGACTGAGGCAAGTTTCTCGGCTCTGATCGTTTCTTTTTGAGCTTTTTTCAGATCCCTGTTCGCTTCTTCCAAGGAGATTATTGTGGCTTGCAGCTGTTCTTTATCCCGATTTATCCGGCTTAACATCTGATTTAACGATTTAGACAGTTTATTGAACTCATTTCCATCCTTCTCAAGACCGAAGTAAAACTCATCTTCATCACTGAAACTTTCCGTACGGCTGACCAGACGTAATAGCGGGCGAACCAAAACCTTATGCAACCGATAAAAACCAAGATAAGTCAGGATGACCAGATTTATTAAAAAATACACATAAAATATCTTCTGCCCTTTTAGTTGGATCCGGTACATATCTTCCAGCGGCAAGACAACCCCGGCCGCCCCAATTGCTTGCCCGTTAAATGAGAAGGGAGATGAGACCAGGATATTTTTACTACCTTTCCACAATACTCCCCAGGCCGCTCCTTGGAAATCGATGTTTGGCTTACCGGTTTCAATCGATCTCTGCACCATAACCTTGAGAAGATTGGCATTTTGCTGGTCATAACCTTCAAAAGCGATCATCCGGCCGGATTGTTCAACTGCCATAACGGCAGAAACCCCTGCTCGATTCATCATGAGCCAGATCCCGGTTGAATCAAAATCCGGCGTTGTGTCGCTTCTGGATAAAACAGGGCGCAAATTAATGGCCAAAGCTTCAATAAAGATAAATCCTTTGTCGATCTCGGCACGCAAAAGATCTTTGCCCGCAACATTGACCATCACAATATTGATCATCAGCATTGATGCTGAAAGCAGCAAGACCAGATCAATCAGGATATTAGTTTTTAAACCGCGGGCAGACATGATAATAATTGATCAAACCGTGCCGCAAAGCACATAAGAGTCATTGGGAGCCTGAAAAGGCAAGCGGTGGATATCCATAACACCTGCCCTTTCCAGCATCGCGGATATTTCCGCCCCCGAATATGAACGACCTCGTTCGTTATGGATCAGCATGTTAAGTGAAAAAATAGCCGGAAAATAAGGGCCGTCCATGGTATCACTCAGAAAAAAATCATGAATCATAATCATCCCTCCCGGCTTAAGGGCGGCAACTGTCTTGTTGATTATTACTTCGCACTCATCAGGTCCGTTGCTGTGGATAATATGAGACAGCCAGGCCGCGTCAAATTGCCCTTTTATTTGATCGTGGTAATCACCGGCCATAAAATCTATCCGGTCACTCATGCCGAATTTACTGACGGTGTCCATCGCAAATTCCCTGGTCGTCGGCAGATCCAAGATAGTTGCTTTTAGTCCGGGATTGGCCATACAGAAATGAATGGCATAGGTGCCGGGTCCACCACCCAAATCAAGCAGATGACGGCGGCCATCCAGATTAACCTGTTTCGCCAGAGTCGGCGCCTGCCCCATGGCCAGGTTGAACATACCCATCAGGAAACTTTCCCGCTCTTTATCTTCCCCATGGGACCTGGCCTCAACCGGTCGGCCGGTTATGACTGCCTGGTCAAGTTTGGACCAACCATCAACCATGTGATGATGATGCATTATGATGTGTCCGACATATTGAGGGGAATTTTTGTCCAATAACTCAAGAGAAGAACTGGTATTAGCGTAAAGATCGTCATGATGGGAGAGAAGTCCCATCGCGACCATAGTATTGAGAAGAACAACCATCCCTCTTTCGCTGCAAGCGGTCCGCTCTGATATCTCAGCGGGAGAAAGATGTTTTTCCCCGAGATTTGAAAATATTTCCAGTTTGACCGCAGCATGCAAGGCGCATGATTTCCAATAATCACTTGAGACCCCGAATAACCTGCCGGCATGCCAGTTTTGATCAGTTGACATTAAGATTCTCCTTTTTAAAGCATTTAGACAAACACTCAGGTGAAAACATAGTCTTATGATTAACGTCAAAGCCCTAAGGAAACATTTTCAGCAATAGAGAACCTTGTCCCCATCAGGCAAGAAATAAACTCTGAGAACTCTGCAAATATTTCATTTTTGCGGGCTTAAGAATGGTAAACTAGTAGTAAATATTTTTCACAGGATAATCCATTGTCATTTCAGGGCCAAGGGATTTCATGCCCTCTTAATGAAAGAACCCGTTGAAGTGTCATATATTTTTTTCACATAATTTATTTATTAAATACTCACTGATCATTAGACTGATATAAGCTGAAATGAGAGCAATATTCACATTTTAAGGAATTAATTTCATATGGAATCTTTTGAGGATCTACTTGAGGAATCGACTGCAATTCATGGGCATATCTGTGCCGGACAGGTTATCGGCGTAAGAATGTCCATGCTTGGCTTGCAGGCCATTGATATCTCAGAACCTAAAGGCAAGGACCGTAAAAGCTTGTATGTCCTGGTTGAGATTGATCGTTGCGCCACCGATGCTATCCAGTCCGTTACCGGCTGTACCCTTGGCAAACGCTCTCTTAAATGGCTGGATTATGGAATCATGGCGGCCACCTTTGTCAATCTGGCAACCGGCAAAGCGGTCAGAATAACAGCCCGCGAAGAGGCCCGTGAATTATCCCGGAAATATTGCCCGGAAATTACGGACAAATACAAACAGCAGCTTGCCGCCTATCGGATGATGCCGGAAGATGAACTGTTTAAGGTCCAGAATATAAGGATTTCCATTCCGGAACAGGATCTGCCGGGTCGGCCGGGCCGGCGTATTCAGTGCGCAAAATGCGGCGACTGGGTACAGGACTTTCGCGATATCGAAAAAGAGGAAGGGCCGTTCTGTCGACCATGCATTGACGGCAGATACTATGAAGTGATCTAGACAAAAACAATCTAACTAGAAACTGGGGAGACAACTATGGGATTAAATTGCTGGGAGTTTATGCGTTGCGGCCGTGAAGTTGGTGGAAAAAATACAGAAAAGCTCGGAGTTTGTCCCGTTTCACCTGAACCCTACATGCATCCAGGGCGTTTCGGGTGCGCTTACACCTATGCAGATCATAATCTTGCAGATGTTCCGATCAGGACATAATTCACAGGCTACGGCTTCATAACCATCCATGAACTGATGGCCAAACGGCCTGTTTCTTTCTCGCGTCCCTGGACAATAATCCTGTTCATTTTGCGGGTCAAAGGCCTGGCGTTTTCAAGAAAAATAGCCCCGTGGTCAAACCTTGGGCGCTGCCACCCCAGTTCACTTACATATATCATTAAACTGTTTTCCTGATAGAGATCGGGAAACAACAATCGGGCACTGAACATTTCCGGATTTATGGTTAATGGGGCAAGGGTAGGTTTTTTGTCTGCAATCGGCAGATCCACTCGTTTTAGAACAGTCTCGAAGTGATTAATCGTCGACCAGTCTTCACCCAAGATAGGCTCTCGGGGAATAAGAAAAAGATCCGTATTGTCGCTTACTGAACCAGGGTCTTGACTGAGGACAGCTGAATACCCCATGGCTTTTGCTTCATCAATCACAACCTGATTGTATTCACCATAGGGAATAGCGAAAAATTCAGGCCGATCACCCAACCTTTCCATCATTATTCTGGAGCTTTTCACCAGATCAGCGCTTATCCAGGCCCGATATTGACTTTCATCCATACCATCCTGGATATTGCCAAGACGTTTATGGGAGTAACCGTGGTCCTGAAAATCTACCCCGGCTGTTTTCATCTCTTTTATCTGGTCCCAGGTCATGAAATCACTGTATCCAGAGTCAACTGCCTTGACGTAAACAAAAACAGTAAAGGGAAAGCCGAAAGATTTAAGCACCGGCCATGCTTCATGGTAAACACTTTTGTAACCATCATCGATAGTGATAACGGCTGCTCTGGCCGGAAGGGGTTCCTGCTTTTGTAATCGCTTGACCATTTCCGCCAAGGAAATCACCTGGTAGTTGTTAGCCATTAGATAAGCCATCTGTTCCTTGAAACGATCCATGGCCACACTGGTCGAAGGGTATTTGCTTTCACCAAATCGATGATAAATAAAAACCGTGACTTCAGGGAAGGAGGAATTGACGACAGAAGTTGAAGCCCACCCGGAAAAATCCGCAGACAGGAGATCAACCAATACTAAAAAAAGAACAATGGTGTATTTAAACAAAATACTTTAATTCCGGTTAAAGAAAGGCATGATCACCGCGGAACAGAGATGTAAATTTGAGCCAGAGGCCCTCTTTTACGGGCATAGTGTTGAGGATCATATTGTCATATTCTCGCAACTTGTTTTGGGTGATAACATTTCTGATTTCCCAGACATATTCTTCCCTTTTTTCCGAGTAATAAAGAAGTCCTTCCGCCAGTTCCTTGGAATCCATGGTTAACTGACGTATCCTTCGAAAATTTCGGTAAGCCGGAAGTCTGTTCAACATTACGATATAAGCCCTTACCGAATCAAGAATAGAATCATAGGCCGCGACTTTGTGTCGTTTCCCATCATCACGACCCGAAGGGATTATCCCATGTGCTCCCCAGGTCCATATTCCGAAAAGGTTATTTCCCAACTGGGCGAAACGTGATGCCCCCCAGGATGACTCAAGGGCCGCCTGGGCCATAATCAGACTAAGGGGCACCAGGTCGATCCGATTGATCAGCTCTGCGGCGATGTTTGTCCGATATTTCCGGGTCAGTTCAATAATGAAATTAATTTCATCAATGGTCAGCCCCCTTCCCCAGCTGGCATAATCATCATTAAAAACTAATTCCAAGTTATCGGGATTATATTTATTCAGGATTTGATTGAATCGTTTCTTTTCTTTTTCGACCTCAGATAATGCGACAAGAGCGACCGGCAAAAGAGTATGGAAAAAAGCCTTCTTTTTCAAATCAATATCCAGTTCATGAATATTGTCTGGAAAACCGGTAAACAAAACAGGAGGGACCAGGGAATCATCGTCGATTTCCCAAAGATTAAGTTCCTTTAGCTTCTCCATTAATTCTTCGCTTGATTCAACCTGGATGTGGGCCGGCATTTCAAATGCGGCTTTTTCAAATAATAGCTTGGGAGGAGATGAAACTAATGATACTATCGTCGCAAAAGAGCAGAAAACAAAAATGGCGAATGTTGCCTGAACATTGGCAAAATCAACTTTGAACTTGCCGAAGCAGGCTTTCTCATAAGAAAAGTCTTTACGGGAATCCAAGGCCGGATGGTCGATCTTATGCTTATAATCAATGTTACTAATCATGAAAACCTTTTCATACTAAGGAAAGAAACTTATCTCTTATGTTAGCATATCAATAAAAGTAAAGAAAAAGCAATTTATCGATTCACCACATAGAGCTCTTCCGTGTGACGACTTCAGGACATATCGGCTAATCCAACTAATTGATTTAACGATTATCTAATCAGTTGAGTACGGTCAATCCAAGATATAGATATATTTTATGTAAAATTTTTATATTTTACCAAATATCGAGCCAAAAAGCAATATCTACAAATCCATTCCGGAAAATCGGCGTTGAATGCAATCCATCTTGTATGTTGCTTTATTGAGTAACAGACGCTATAAAATTCAGGTTCACAATTTCTTCATAACAATGCATGCTAACCGTCAGTTTTTGACATTAAATAATAGGAGGTAATATGCTATTTCGAGTAATCATTTTTATGTTGGCCGCCACGCTTTCAACCGTTCCAATGTCTTTGGCCGCAGATGAAGCGCCAGCCACCCCGAAAGTTATTATGGAAACTTCTATGGGCAAAATAAAGATAGAATTGTTTGCCAAAGAAGCTCCGATGTCGGTAGAAAATTTTCTGGCATATGTCAATGAAGGGTTTTATGACGGCTTGATCTTCCACCGGGTAATTCCCGGCTTCATGATTCAGGGCGGTGGCTTTGAACCTGGCATGAAGAACCGGACCCCAACCAGACGGGCCATAGCCAATGAGGCCTCAAACGGTCTGGACAATAAGCGAGGCACCCTGTCAATGGCCCGGACCAATCAGATCCATAGCGCCACCAGCCAATTTTTCATTAATGTCGCCGACAACAAAAGCCTGGACCACAGAAGCAATAATCCGCAAGAATTCGGCTATGCTGTTTTCGGTAAGGTAATCGAAGGCATGGAGGTAGCGGACAAGATTGTGGCTTCACCAAGGGGTCGGGTTGGTCAGCACAATGATGTGCCAAAAAAAGATGTGCTGATTATCAAGGCCTATACCGAATCAAGTCCTGAACCGGAAGGCACCCTGCCGCCGGGTAAATTCGGCAAGACCGGTTTTGAGTAAGATATGATCCAGTAAAAGACCGGTTCAAGGAAACAAAGGGTACAAGGGATTTAATCTTTGTGCCCTTTGTCGTTATAACATAACAGTTTGGGGGTTGGAGGACGGCCGGCAAAAGACCAAGTCCTGGACACTTAAGCTATATGGACAATAAAAGGTTTACTTGTTATCAAACAATCCGGGTTGCGGGCTTGGTTCTTCTTCGGCTCGACCCACATTCTTGCAATTAATTTCGTTTACCCGCTTGACCAGTCGGGAAGAGATCCGCTTGCCGATGGCCCCTGCCCCTTTGACCAGAAAATCATCAAAAGCCAGGTCCTCATAATTTTGGCGGGCCCGTTTTGATGGTGCGAAATGGACTCTTAGACATAGTTCCTTGCCGGTTTTGAGGAAAAATATTTTCGACTTATCATGCTCGGCAAAAAGCTGATATTCCTTCTCTAAAATAAATTTCGGCATCTTAAATCTTTTGATGTAAGAAAGATTCTGAGCCCCATCCCGATAGACCATATTGAAAAGTACGTCATCTTCAACCTTGCCGATCCAGGCAACATTCTGACCGACAAATAATTTATCAGGCACATTAATGAATTTATACATGCCGCTTTCGAAAATAATCATCAGTCGATCATATTCAGAGCAGGCAATCGAACTTTCCGGATCACCCTTGACCTGATAGCCGAGGAAACCATTCTCACGATTATATTCAACGTGAAGATTGGAAAGGGCCACCTTGCGAACCTCGATCTCCTGAAAAAGACTGAGCTCGGTGCGACGGGGATATAATGGCCCATATTTTTTCAGCAGGGAATCGATATAATCGATAGTATAGCCGACGACATTCTGCAGATTTTTTTCCACATCCTTGATTGCCGTCCTCACCTCTTTTATCTCTTTGCTCTTCTTGATAATATCGTATCGGGAAATACGTTTAATCCTGATTTCCAGCAATTTTTCAATATCTTCAAGGGTTACTTCCCTGACCAGTCTTTCCTTGAATGGCTCCAGGGATTTGCCAACCGCAACGATAACCTCATCGTAGCTCTTGCATTCCTCAATCTGTTTATAGAGCCTTTCCTCGATAAAAATCTGCTCAAGCAGATGGGCGTGCAGTTTTTCCTTGAGCCGGTCAAGCTCGATATTTAGTTCTTTCCCCAGATCGGCGACCAATTTTTCCGTGTTGTAGCGCAGCACGTCATCCACCGACATTGTCGCCGGGGTATTGTCAAGAATGACCGTCAGATTCGGACTTATGGGGACTTCGCAATCGGTAAAGGCATACAGGGCGCGAATAGTGTCGGCGGCATAAACCCCGCGCGGCAATTTGATCTCTATCTCTACTTGCTCGGCGGTATAGTCATCAATGGAGAGTATTTTCAGCTTACCGGAACGGGTCGCTTTTTCTATGCTTTCGATTAAGGAATCGGTGGTCGTGCTATGGGGTATTTCGGTGATATGGATTGTTTTTTCATCAATCTCTACAATCCTGGCCCGACATTTTATCCGGCCGTTTCCTTTTTCATATCCCGACACATCAAGGATTCCACCCTTCAGGAAGTCAGGGTAAATTTCAAAGGGCTCATCCCGCAAAATTTTCTTCTGGGCATCAAGAAGCTCATTGAAATTATGGGACATTATTTTAGTGGCCATGCCAACCGCAATACCCTCTGCTCCCATCAGCAAAAGTAACGGCAATTTGGCCGGTAATGCGATCGGTTCCTGCATCCGCCCGTCATATGAATCGACAAAGCTGGTAAGATCTTTATTGAAAAGTGTTTCCTTGGCCAGCGGTGAGAGCCGACACTCAATATATCGAGCGGCTGAGGCATTATCTCCGGTGTAGATATTGCCGAAGTTGCCTTGACGATCGATCAGGAAACCCTTGTTCGCCAGATTGACCAGGGCGGCGAAAATCGAGGCATCACCATGGGGGTGAAGTTTCATGCAATCCCCTACGACATTGGCCACCTTGTTGAACCGCCCGTCATCCATATTACGCAAAGTTTGCATAATCCGGCGCTGAACCGGCTTAAGACCGTCGGTAAGGTCAGGAATAGCGCGTTCCCTGATGACATAGGATGTGTAATCCATGAAATTGTCATCAAAAAGTTTATGCAGTTTACCGTATTGGGTATTACCGTTCATTGGGATAGGTTCAAATGTTTATAGTTACAATTAACGAATCAGACAGGGTCAATAACCAGATTCTCTATGATGTAGTCCTTGCGATCCGGGGTGTTTTTTCCCATATAAAAAGCTAAAAGTTTAGGCACTTCGCTTAGTCGGTCGATAATGACCTGTTGCAGACGAATATCCTTGCCGATAAATTGTTTAAATTCGGCAGGGGAAATCTCGCCCAAACCTTTAAACCGGGTGATTTCAACCTGCTTTTTCAATTTACCGGAGCCGCCCAGTTTTTTCTCAGCCGCTATCTTTTCCTTTTCTGAATAACAATAAATAGTTTCAGACTTGGTCCGGACCCTGAAGATCGGGGTTTCAAGAATGTACACATGTTCACGTTTAACCAGTGACTCGAAGTAATGCAGAAAAAATGTCAGCAAAAGATTTCTGATATGCAACCCGTCAACATCGGCATCGGTTGCCAGAATGACTTTGTCGTATCGTAAACCACTTACGGAATCCTCGATATTCAAGGCCCGCATCATATTGTACATCTCGTCGTTTTTGTAAAGCAGGGTCAGAGGATGGCCTAGGACATTCATCGGCTTGCCTTTGAGCGAAAAAACCGCCTGGGTCATCGGGTCACGGGAGCTGACGATGGAACCTGAAGCGGACTGACCCTCGGTGATGAAAAGCATATTCCCCCGCCCGTCCGGTGACGGGTTGTTTTTACTGGGATGATACTTGCAATCTTTTAATTGAGGGACCTTAAGCGCTACTTTTTTGGCCTTGGCCTTGGCCTCTTTCCGAACATTTTGCAGTTCTTTGCGGATCTTGGCATTATGTTGAATTTTCTGGATCAACACATCGGCCAGTTCGGTATTTTTGTAAAAATAATCGGTTAAGGCATCACGGACCTTATTGGAAATCCATGACCTGATGTCGGTGTTGCCGAGTTTATTTTTGGTCTGTGATTCAAAAATGGGGTCCTTGATTTTTACGGCTACGGTGCCGACCACCCCATCTCGCACATCTTCGCCGGCAAATTTTTTGCCGGAATACTCATTCACCCCTTTTAAGATCCCTTCCCGGAAAGCAGAAAGATGAGTGCCGCCCTCGTTGGTATAAGTACCATTAACAAAAGCAAAGTATGATTCGCCGTAACAGTCGGTATGGGAAAAGGCAAATTCCAGCGTATTGTCCTTGTAATGGATTGGATCATAAAGCTGGGTACCTTCTATTTCATTGTCCAGAAGGTCAAGCAAACCGTTAACCGAATGAAAAACCTCCCCATCCAGATGGATCTTGAGCCCGGCATTGAGGTAGGCATAGCGCCATAATCTCTTGCGCACGAATTCGGGATTAAACGAGAATTCCTCGAAAATTTTCAGGTCCGGCAGAAACTCTACCAGGGTGCCGTTTTTTTCCTTGGTACTACCGGCTTCCTTATCTTGGAGCACCCCGTCAACAAAAGTGGCTCTGGCAAACTCTCCGTCCCGGAAGGAGGTCACCGTAAATTCCTGCGACAGGGCGTTTACCGCCTTGGTGCCTACCCCGTTAAGACCGACCGAAAATTGAAAGACATCGGTGTTGTACTTGGCGCCGGTGTTAATGACCGAAACGCACTCCACAATTTTGCCTAAGGGAATTCCCCGGCCAAAATCACGAATGATCACCCGTCCAGGTTCGACAATATCGACATCGACCTTGGTGCCCGCCCCCATGATAAACTCGTCAACCGCGTTATCAAGGACTTCCTTGAGCAGAATATAGACCCCGTCATCTGGGTGTGAGCCATTGCCGAGCCGGCCTATATACATACCGGGCCGTAACCTGATATGCTCAAGAGAGCTAAGGGTTTTTATTTTGTTTTCGTCGTAATTTCCAGCAGCTGATGTCATCTTTTGTATCGCGGAAAAGAATGAAAATATATTGAATATATAGCCTAAGTGGTAAAATCTATATAACTCTTTCCAGCCATCCGCAATGATAATATAATTTTTTCAGCCATTTTTTTTATACCTTCTAGGTAACTTGTTGTTATTCCATTTTTTTGCATCATCAGACTGATTGTCTCGCAAAAAAACACTCAAATTGATATGGTCTTTATACTCCTGAAATGCACTCATGCTGGAGAAGAGCCCTTAATTATTCAGCCCAACAAGAGGATTAATATAATGCCGGAATCAAACAGTGATATCCTGAACACCGCAGGCATACTGTGGAATCTAAATGATTTGTATAGCGCCACCAGCGACTCCAATCTGGAACAAGATATCAAATGGTGCAAAACAGAGGCCGCTGAAATAAAAAAAATATTTGCCGGGAATATTGCGCGGATCAAGACTACCGATCTTTTTTCTCTTGTCTCGAGGTTGGAAAAACTTGACTCAACCCTTGGTAAAATCTCGACCTTCGCCTTTCTCAACTTTGCCACCAAAACAAAAGATGCCGCCGCCGGCGCCTTTCTCCAAGAAATAAAGGAAACCGGCAGCATGATCGGCAAAGAGGTTATCTTTTTTGAACTGGAGTGGTCTAAAACAGATGATGCTTCCGCCGACAGACTGATGAAGGATGAAAAACTATCGCATTACCGGCATTACCTGAGCAATATGCGACGTTACGCAAAACACCTGTTGAGCCACGCCGAGGAAACCCTCTTACTTGAGCGGGCGCCGGTTGGCCGGTCCAGTTGGAACAATCTTTTTGATAAAGTCATGGGTTACATGAAATTCGGCGAGTCGGAACGGACCGAAGAAGAGGTGCTGGCGGATCTTTATAATCAGGACCAGGATGTCCGTCGCCAGGCGGCCAAAGAACTGACCGATGGTTTAAAGAGTCAACTTCATGTCCTGACCCACATTTTCAACACCATTCTGGCCGACAAAATGATTGACGACCGGATCCGGAGTTACGGTTCATGGGTCAGTTCAATGAATCTGTACAACGAATTGCAGGACAAAACCGTCGAGGTGCTGGTTGATGCGGTTACCTCACGATATGACATTCCGCAACGATACTATCGACTAAAAAAACAACTGACCGGTCTGCCAGAACTTAAAGACTATGATCGTTACGCCCCCCTGCCCCACCTTTCGGCCCAAACCATACCCTGGCAGGAATGCCAGACCATGGTCCTGGAAGCATTTGATCGCTTCTCGCCACAAATGGCGGATACCGCCAAACTCTTTTTTGACCGAAACTGGATCCATGCCCCGATTATCGAAGGGAAAAGGGGCGGCGCTTTCGCCCACCCTTGTGTGCCTGAAGTTCATCCATATGTCATGGTAAACTATACCGGCAACCTGCGTGATGTGTCGACGGTGGCGCATGAACTGGGACATGGAGTGCATCAATATCTGGCGGCGGCAGGAGGGTATTACAACAGCAACACAACCTTGGTGCTGGCAGAAACAGCCTCGGTCTTCGGCGAACTGATCCTTTTCAATGCACAGGTTGACCGCTTGCAAAGCCCAGAGGAAAAGCGGGCTTTTGTCTGCCAGAAACTTGAATCAATTTTTGCCACCGTCTTTCGGCAGGTATCAATGAACCGGTTCGAAAACCTTATCCACAATACCCGTCGGGACAAGGGAGAACTTTCATCGGATGATTTTGCCACCCACTGGCTGACAACCCAGAACGCCATGTTTGGTGATTCGGTTAATCTGACCGAGGATTACGGCATATGGTGGTCCTACATTCCTCACTTCCTAAGCACCCCAGGTTATGTGTACTCTTATGCCTTTGGCGAGTTACTGGTCCTGGCGCTTTACAATCTTTATCAGCAGGACCCGGTCTCATTTGTACCTAAATATATTAACTTGTTAAAGAGTGGCGGCAGCAACTCACCATACGAATTGCTCAAACCATTCAAGGTTGATCTGGATGACAGAAATTTCTGGGATGGTGGTTTGCAAACTATAGATGATATGCTGAAAACCGTTGAGATATAGCCGAGTTGAGCAGCTGGTCTGCTCTGACGAGACTTATGCCCTTGTGGTATATAGACCCTATCTTTTACGTAATCCGGCAACATCCAGAGATGTCCTGACCGCAAGGGCCAAATTCTGGGGACTGATCGGTTTGGATAAATAATTAACATCTTTTCTGAGGATATCTTCATAGGTAACTTCGGTTTCAGCCTGGCCCGACATGTAAAGCACCCTGACCTCGGGAAATATTTTGCGTATTTCCGGCGCCAGTTCCGTCCCATTGAGGCCGGGCATGATCACATCGGTCAACAGGAGATCGATCTTTTCATGGGCAGCAGCATTGACCAGAGCTTCTTCCCCATCGATGCAGGTCACCACTTGATATCCAAGACCAGTCAGGACTTTTTCCAGATAACCCCGGACGCTTTCCTCGTCATCGACCAATAAAATTATTTCATCACCGCCCACCACATCAAGTGAAAAAATCGACCCCTTTTTTTTGGTATCATCCGATGACCGAGGGAGATATACCTTAAATGTGGCCCCTTGCCCGGGCTCACTATCGACAGTAATATTCCCTTTACTCTGTTTGATTACCCCATATACGGTAGCCAGACCAAGGCCATGCCCCTTGTTCCGTTTGGTGGTGAAAAATGGTTCAAAAACATAATCCCGCACTTCCTTGGCCATCCCGGGGCCAGTATCAGTAATTGCAAATATTACGTACTCACCGGCCGTTACGCCATGGTGAAACTTGGCAAACTCATATCCCAAAACCACATTCATGGTTTTTATTGTAATATTGCCGTCTGCCCCCATGGCCTCAACCGCATTGCTTACAATGTTATTAACTACAAGATCAAGCTGGGCATAATCCATATTCACTTTCCATAACTCGTCCTGCAAATCGAACTCCACTTCTACTTTATTGCCAACCAGGGCAGAAATATATTTTTCCTTTCCTCTGAAATAACTGTTGAGATCAATAATCTGAGGCGAGGCTTTCAGTTCACTGCTGAAGGTCAATAATTGTCTGACAAGTTCGGCCGCCTCTTTTCCGGAATCATATATTATCTCAAGATTAGTTTTAAGTGGGTCGGAGTCCGACATTTCCATCATGGTTAATTGGGCATATCCGGCAATAGCGGTCAGAATATTATTAAAATCATGGGCAATGCCTCCAGCCAACCGCCCCACTGATTCCATTTTTTGTGAATATGCCAGGTGACTCCTGAATTTATCCCGGTCATTTTCCGCCTTATTACGTTCAATAATCCCGGCCATGGCGCTGGCGATAGCGATAAAAAAATCATCCTCTTCTTCAGAACGAACATGTTCTGTTCCTAAATAAATGTTAAGTACGCCCAAAACAGTATCACCGGAAATTATCGGCACGCAATAATGGCCATGCGGCTCCACCCCGGCCAGTGATATCTCGTGCATGTCACTGCCGCAGTCAATTCTAATAATTTTCTTTAGTGACGAAGCTTTACCACAAATACAAGTGCCGAATGGTATCCTCTGGCAGACAGATTCCTGTTGTTTGGAAAGGCCTCGCTGGACTTTCATGACTAGAATTTCCGGATCATCTTCAACTAAAAATATAATTCCTTTGGGAAGAAGATGAGGGATCGAGAGGGAAAGTGTAATCTCAAGAATCCTGGCCAGTTGCTCAGTAAATGATATTTGCTCAAGAGAAACTTCAAGAACCGAGTTGATCAATTTTTGGATACGATTATTCCGGCGTAGATTATTCTCAGCCTGTTTACGTTTGGTAATATCACGATCGATTCCTCTGAACCCTTTAAAGACGCCATTCGTTGAGAACAGCGGGATGCCACTACTCTCAATAATTACTTCCTTGCCGCTTTTATGGAGGCAGACATTTTCTATCGCCGAAAAAGGTTTTTGTTGCTCAAACAACTTGGAGTATCTTTTGCGGGCCTGCCTGACTTCCTCTTCCGGCATAAAGTCAAACAATCTTTTACCGATTACTTCATCAGGGTCGTAGCCGAGAATTTTCTTGACCTGAGGACTGCTGAAAACATAAATCATGTCCTTGTCCATTTCCCACAGCCGATCACTGATGGTTTCCACCAGATTACGATAACGCTCAATACTCACCATTAAATCGACAAGGGTTTTCTTGTGACGGGAAATTTCAGTCTCTAAGCGGGCTGTTCTTTTGTCAAGGTCGGAGGAATTCAATATATAGTTTCCTGCTGATTAGGGAAAAGAGAACTTGTTAAAAACAATATCACAGAAACCATGGCAATAATAAGTCAAACCTCAATTAGAATATCTGCAAACCTCTCCTTACCCGTTCTTTTGCTTCCCGACCAATCAACACATTAATCAGTTCAAGGGCAAACTCGATTGCGGTACCGGGTCCGCAGGAAGTTATGATCCGGCCATCTTTTACAACCGGCCCTTCTGTCAAGCTTATGTCCGGCATCTGCAATCCGCTAAGGCACCCGGGGAAACTCGTGGCCTTTTTGTCGCTCAAGACTCCCGCTTCCGCCAGAACCATAGGTGCCGCGCAGATTGCGGCAAGATATCTGCCTTTTCTTTCCATATCCTGAATCAATGATTTGACCCGGGAATCTTTTCGTAGGTTATCGGTGCCCGGTTGGCCGCCGGGCAGAACCAGCATATCAAATTCCCTGCCCATAGCCTGATCGAGAACTGTATCCGGCACCAATAAGGTGCCCCGACTGCATTTGACCGGAAGCACCTCGCTGTCCAGGCCGGCACTCACTACCTCAATCCCGGCCCTGCGGCAGACATCAATAATAGTAACCGCCTCAATTTCCTCACAACCGGCAGCCACTAACAAAAGTAAACTCGGCATTGTCAATCTCCTCGGACATTGAAGTTCCCCGCGGTAAGTCACGGGGAATGCATTTCGCTTTGCATGTTCAGCTTGATATTTAAATTTTACTCACCTAAGCTAAAGTATATATTCCCTTTAAAATCAAAAGCAAGTTCCCAAATGAAGATATCAAGAATAAGCATAGATAGCCTGATTGAACTTGTCACCGGTGGCGGCACCGTAAAAACAGGCGTCGATATTTACAATAAAAAAGGCATCCTGCTTCTTGAAAAGGATGTTCTGATTAAAAGCATCAACCCATTATTGCTGGTCAAAAATAGCGGTGTATTCCAGATTCCGGTCGCCATGGACAGCAATGGCGGTCTCTGGGACCGTGACGGCAGACCTCTTCCCATGGAAAAAGAAGAAGAAAAAGCAGTGGGCCAAACCATAAAACGTGAGATTAACGATGAAATAGACACCAAACTTCAGAAAATTGCCGTCTTGAAAAAAGAGGCGACCTACACCCACGAAAAGGCAAAAAAAAATTACCGAAAAGTCCTGAAGGAAATCCAGAAAACAGGCGGCGAATTCGATGTGGAACTTGTCCAGAATACGGTTGATGAGATCTTTGAATTTGTGGTCAGAAGCGATAATGCCTTTGCCTATCTGGCCAAAGAGATAATCTCTTTTGATAATTACCTCTACAACCATTCAATCAACGTCTGTGCGATCGGCACCGCCATCCTCAAGATGTTTAACGACTCTTTCAGCGGGATCATCAATAAATATCTGGCGACCTATCCGGATTCATATATCGGCAAGAAAGACAATGTTGTTTCTTTTGTGGAATTTCTGCCGGAAGATCTGAAGAACCTGTCTCTTGGATATTTCCTGCATGACGTCGGCAAGGTTTTAATCCCGCCGGAAATCCTGAACAAAAAAGGACCACTAACCCCGGAAGAATTCGAGATCGTCAAAGGACATTCCTTTGACAAAGGGGTGGCGATCCTTAAAAAAAACAATCTTGACAACACCTACATTCGTAATATTACGGAATATCATCACGGGCCCCTGTTTATCGGAGAGGGACGATGTTACCCCAATAACCGTTTGCCAATCGAAATCCCGCTTTATGTCAAGATATGTAAACTTGCGGACATCTATGATGCCATGACCTCGAAACGATGTTACAAAGACGCAATGAATCCGACCGGGGTAGTTAAAAACATCTTTAACGAATATGCCGACAAAGACCACATGCTGCAGTTCATCCTCCACTCATTTGTAAAGTCCGTCGGCATATATCCACCCGGCAGCATAATTTTTATGGCCACCGGCCAGATGGCTTATGTTGTTGAAAGTCAAGGACCCATCGTCATCCCTTTCACGGACAAAAACGGCAAGACCCTTGCCAAGAAATCTTATCCGGTGGATCTTGGTGATGAAGAGCAACAAAAGCATGGCTTTTGCGTCGACCGCCGCAAGCCTCTAAAAACACCAATTGAGGTATATGATCTCCTGCCTGAATACCTCAAGGCATATGTCGGCAAAGACTGACCTGTTTCTAAGTCCTTGACAAACACTTGAATTCCGGGGTATTTCAACATGCAAAGTGAAGTGCATTTCCTCAGTTCAAATTCTCACACTGTTGGCTTTCAGCCGCGGGGAGCTTCAATCATAAATAAATTTCAATCTAATATTTTTCAGGAATAATATGGATCCCGCATCTCTTGATGATACAATACGAAAATTTCTGCGCGAAGACATCGGCACCGGCGATATTACCAGTGAACCAATATTCACCAAGGACCAAACAGGAGAAGCTGTTTTCGTCGCCCAACATTCCTTTATCGTTGTCGGCATGGGCCAGGTCGCGGCCAGAGTCTTTGACCTGCAAAACCATGAAATAAAATCATACCCGGTTGAAGACGGAAAACTTGCCAACAAAGGGGACATTCTCCTTAGAGTGAACGGACCGATTCTTGATCTGCTCAAAGCTGAACGTCTGGCCCTTAATCTGGTCCAACGCCTTTGCGGGATCGCTACTTACACCTATAAATTTGTCAAAGCAGTAGAAGGTCTGCCGGTCAAAATAGTCGACACCAGAAAAACGACCCCCGGTTTGAGAATGCTTGAAAAATACGCGGTAAGGATCGGTGGCGGTCATAACCACCGTTACAACCTGGCGGCGGCCGTCCTGATCAAAGACAACCATATTGCCGCCTGCGGTTCGATCTCCGAAGCGGTCCGCCGGATCAGGAAGCATGTTGCCCCATCAATGAAAATCGAGGTGGAAGCGGAAAACATTGCTCAGGTCGAGGAATGTCTGGAATGTGGGGTAGAAACCATTATGCTGGACAATATGGAAATTCCGCTGATGAAACAGGCTGTTAAATTAATCAACGGTCGTGCTCTGGTTGAGGCCTCCGGCGGGGTGAAACTTAGTAATGTCAGAAAAATAGCTGAAACCGGCGTTGATATCATTTCGGTCGGGGCACTGACCCACTCGGTCGCAGGTTGTGATATTAGCATGAGAATGATCTAGGTTTTCTGGTTAACAGCCGATTAAATATCCCCTAAATCACCTTTTTTTATCAAGTTATCAAATCTAAAGCTGATCGCCATTAATAAATGATCAGGCGTAATAACTGACGATTTCATCAACCAAGGCCGGTATCGTATAGGTCTGTGGTTGAATATGGACCTCAAGTCCATTGGCGATCGCGGTTTTGGCCGTTATCGGACCTATGACCGCTATTTTTACCCCGGCCAGCAGTTTTTGTAATTCATGTTCATCCTTGGCATCAATCATCCGTAAAAAATTCTTGACGGTCGAAGAACTGGTAAAAGTAATGACCGATATCTGGTTAGCCTCTAATTCCTGCCGAACATCCTCGTAACCTTCAGGTCGGACATTACGATAAACCGGCGCGACATCAACCTCGGCCCCGGCTTCCCGCAAACTTTCCGGCAGAACTTCCCGGGCATCCAGTGCCCTGGGCAGAAAAATTTTACCGCCACTAACCCCGCTCTCAATCAGACTTTCAGCCAGTCCTTCACCGGTAAATTCCCTGGGTAACAGATCAGCTTTTATTCCGTACGACAAAAGAATTTCAGCGGTAGCGATGCCGACAACGCCAATTTTTGGTCCTTTCAAATCTCGGGCATCCATCCCTTTTTCATGGAGTCGCTGGAAAAAATATTTAATGGCGTTAATGCTGGTAAAGAGCAACCATTGGTAATGGTTCATCTTTGCCAGACCACGATCAAGTTCATCCCAATTTTCGGGTGGTTCCAGGGCAATCGTGGCCCCTTCAAGGCAATTCGCCCCCGCTTCTTCCAGTAATTCAACTAACTCACTGGCCTGGTCTCTGGTCCTGGTTACCAGTATCTTCTTCCCAAACAGCGGTTTATTCTCGAACCAGTTTATTTTGTCCCGCAACTTGACCACATCACCGACAACCACCAGGGCCGGCGGTTTTATGTCTTTTTCCTTGACTAATGCGGCAATGTTCTCAAGGGTGCCGACCACGGAGCGCTGCTCCGGGGTGGAAGCCCAACGCACCACCAGAACCGGGGTTTTAGGGTCACGGCCATTCTCGATCAGTTTCTCCGAGATGGATGGCAGGTTCTTGATTCCCATATAGAAGACCAGGGTTCCGATTCCGGTAGAAATTTTATCCCAGGCAATATTGGTGTTTGGTTTGGTTGGATCCTCATGACCGGTAATAAAAGCGACCGACGAGGTATACTCCCGATGGGTGATCGGCACTCCGGCATAAGTAGCGGCAGCGGTGGCAGAGGTTACGCCCGGCACTACTTCAAATGGCACCCCGGCATCAAAGAGTTCTTCTATTTCCTCGCCGCCCCTTCCGAAAATAAAAGGGTCACCGCCTTTCAGGCGCACCACGATTTTCCCGGCCAGGGCGTGGTCAATCAGCATCTGATTTATCTCTGCCTGGGTATGGGTATGTTTGCTCCCCCCTTTTTTGCCGGCATAGATAAATTCAGCATCAGCAGGCACATACTTTAACAACTTCTTGTTGGCCAGATAGTCGTAAACAATTACCTCGGCCTTGGCCAACACGTTGCGGCCCTTGATCGTAATAAGCCCGGGGTCACCCGGTCCGGCCCCAACCAAATATACTTTGCCGATCCGTTTTTTTATGGATTCTAGATCTTCTGTTGTCATTTATGGTTACCAGGCTTGAGACAAAAGAGAGCGCAAAGAGTATCCGTCTTTGCGCTCTCCGAAATCCGCCTTTTTAAATCAATAAAAAATTATTTTAACTCTGCGCCATAGACTTCCTGCAGAATTTCACGCCCGCCCATATCAAGCAGTTCCTCGGCAAGCTGGACGCCAAGTTTATGGGCCTCGGCAATCGGACCGGCAAGGACCTTTTTGCAGACCTCCTTGCCGTCAACCGAAGCAACCAGACCAGTCAGGGTCAGGGTGCCGCCATCAAGAGTGCCGAATGCGGCAATCGGCACCTGGCAGCCTCCTTCCAACCGATGCAGGAAGGCCCTTTCGCCGGTTACTGCAATCATGGTTTCCTGATGATTCAAAAAGGACAAACCCTCAAGCAATTCAGTGTCGTCTTTACGAAGCTCAATGCCGACCGCCCCTTGTGCGACGGCGGGCAGCATTTCTTCGGCCGTAAAAAAAGAGGTGATGCGATCCGACCACTTCAACCGATTCAGACCGGCGGTGGCCAGAATTATGGCGTCATAAATTTTTTCATCCAGCTTCCGGATCCGGGTATCAAGGTTGCCACGCAGATCATCAATGACCAGATCAGGACGGAGATTGGCCAATTGCGATCGGCGTCTAAGGCTGGAAGTGCCTACTTTGGCACCCTGCGGCAAGTCCATCACCGAAGAATAATCATTGGAGAGAAAGGCGTCCCGGGGATCTTCTCTCTTGGTCACGATCCCTAAATGCAGTTCATCAGGAAGTTCAGATGGTACGTCTTTCATGCTGTGGACCGCCATGTCAACCTCATTGCTCAACATGGCCTCTTCCAGTTCCTTGACGAACAGGCCCTTGCCGCCGACCTTGGCCAGAGGCACATCGAGGATCTTGTCACCCTTGGTGATGATCTTGACCAGCTCAACCTTGGTTCCCGGGTATTGCTTCTCGATCAGCTCTTTAATGTTAGTGCTCTGGGTCATGGCCAGGAGACTTCCCCTGGTCCCGATTTTGATAAATTTCCGCATCAGAAATACCTTTGTTTAAATTAACTGTTTATAAACTCATAATAATTATGACAATGTCATCAACTGTTTAATCGATCAAGCAGGCCGGCGGCCAGTAACGGGATCATTAATTCATGATGCCCGATAATATTAAACCCGCGACCACCGCCGGCAGTCGGACGATTGACCACATTGGTCATGGTGCGGTAATGCCGGATAAAATCAAAATTAGCCGTGGTGAATCGATTTACCTTATATCCTAAGTTACGAACTACCGTCAATGCTTTGAGAAAAACCTCCGGCAATAAAACAGCGGAACCGACATTCAGATAAACGCCGTCTTCCAGGTCCCCGACCATATCACAGAACAATCTGAAATCATGATGGGAGGTCTGGCCAATGGCAGCGCCATCAGCCGCGGGATGAAGATGAACAATATCCGTCCCGACTGCGACATGGACGGTAAGCGGAATATTCAATCGCCGGGCCGTGGCCAGCAGGCTGACATTATTATAGGGGAATTTCCGGGCCAGCAGATAATCGCCAAGCGCCTCGCCCAGACCTTTACCCGCCGCCGCCCCCTGATTGATCGCGACATTGATCTCTTCGCCGGTCTCGCGGGCGGCACCAAAGGCCCCATCGCCCAGGACCAGATCAACATCTTCCGAGGTGCGACCGACCATGGCGATCTCGGTATCGTGGACGATGCCCGCCCCGTTCAGGGCAATACCGGTGATAATTGACCGTTCCATCAGATCAATCAGAATCGGATTAAGTCCCACCTTGATCACATGGGCGCCCATCCCCAGAATAATCGGCCGACCCGAGGTATGAGCCGTTGCCAGCCTTTTAATAAGTTCGGGAAAATCCCGCCCCAATAACTGATCGGGCAGCGATGAAAGAAAATCTTGCAACGAAGAACCGGGCGGCAGGGGCCGGGCAAAATTATCGACCGTAACCTTGCTGAAACGATCATGAATGGAATAGGTATTCAGTCCGCTGAAATCAAGCGGTTTATATTTCTTCATATTTTCCCAAAAGAATATCTTCCACCAACCAGCAGAGAAGATGTTCGATCCAGAGATGGGCTTCCTGGATATGAGGAGTTTTGTCCGAAGGCACATTCAGAACAAGCCCGGATATCCTGGCCAGTTCGCCGCCCGAACCACCGGTCAGTACCGCAGTGTGCAAGCCAAGCAGCTCAGCTTCTCTGATCGCATTTATCACATTTGGCGAATTGCCGCTGGTAGAAATCCCTAAAGCAAGATCCCCTTTTTTTCCCAGGGCCGTAATCTGTTTTGAAAATATCTCATCAAATGAAAAATCATTGCCGATGCTGGTAATAACAGACGAGTCGGTGGTAAGCGCGATAGCGGGCAATGGAGGCCGGTCGGCAATAAAACGGTTAACAAATTCGGCGGCCATATGTTGTGCATCCGCGGCACTGCCGCCGTTGCCAAAGATTAAAATCTTGTTCCCCTGATTAAATGTAGTTACCATTAAGCGGGCCAATTCGATAATACTGTCAAGGCCGTCCCGGGCAAATTTTTCTTTGGCGGAGATGGAATTTTTTAGATTTTCAGTTATAAATTTTTTCATTAATTAAAGCTACCGGTAGCAGATAATGTCCCAAAGGAAGTGCCCTTTGGGGATGGCGAACAGCACGAAACTCTGAGTTGTGAAGAATGCGCGGAAATATTAAGGAAAATAATTCTGCGACACTCCGGGTGCTCTTGAGGAAACATTTCGTTTCGCATATTCAGATTATTGATTTTACTCAAATTGAAATTGCAAACTATTGTCTGTCCATAAATGAGGATTTTTGTTCAAGAACAAGGCGCTAGGATTTTGAAACGCACAGCGGACTTGTGTCCGTGAGCACTTTCAAAGAACGCAGCAACGAAGTTATCGGAGAAAAAGACCATTTATGGACAGACATAAACTGACAAATTTAGTATAGCCGCCTATCTTTGTCAACAATGATGGCTTCCTGGTAAGTCGAAATCAGGCGAATTGCACCAAAAGGTTCTGATGAAAACCATTTTATTACTGCTGATTTTGCTCAGCGGACCATGTTTTGCCGCTAACCCTTCCTCAAATGAAGAGATCATGGGGAAATTGATAATAAACGGCGGCTATGCCGTACATAGAGAAAACGGAACAATCTCTTCCCGCAATGCCGATCAACTTTTTGTGCCGGCCAGCATAACTAAAATTGCCACCGCCCTTGCCGCCTTGCACATTCTCGGGCCGGAGTTCAGATTTGAAACCTTGTTTTTTCTGGATGATGCGAACAACCTCTATATAAAAGGGATGGGCGATCCCTTTCTCGTTTCCGAAGAAATCGAGATAATTACCGGGAAATTAAATGAACTGGGAGTTAAACGAATCAACGATATCATCCTGGACAACAGCAGTTTCCAACTGGGAATACCGGCCGATGGAACCGGACATAGCCTGAATCCATATGACGTGACCAGTGGCGCTTTGTCGGTCAATTTCAACACCACCAACATCAAAGTCTCGACCAGCGGAGCGGTTTCCTCGGCGGAACCGCAGACCCCTGCCCTACCAATCATGCAGCGTCTGGGACAGGGTCTGCCACCCGGGGTTCACCGGATAAACGTTTCAGACGATCCCGGCAATATCACAATCTATACCGGTCAACTTTTCCGGGCCATTTTCAAAAAACATATGCTGCAAACCGATGGACAGATCAGAGAAGACAAGGTGGCGCCCGGAATGTCCCCATTCTACATCCATCGTTCCAGCAAAGGACTTACATCAGTGATCGAAGCCATGATGCGGTTTTCCAATAATTTTATCGCCAATCAGCTTTTTCTGACTTGCGGCACAACAAAATACGGTTATCCAGCCGATTGGCCGAAAGGACAAAAGGCAATCAGCCAATTCCTGCAAGAAAATTTTGACCTGAAAAAACAACAGATCCATCTGGTCGAAGGATCTGGCCTATCACGGAAAAACCGTTTATCCCCAAAGGCCATGATTGTCCTGCTCAATCATTTCAAGCCTTACGCCACACTGCTCCAGGAGCATAACGGCACCATCCTTAAATCCGGTACCCTGACCGGAGTATATTCATATGCCGGATATTTTATTAATCACGCCAAGGGGCTGGATAGTTTTGTCATTATCCTAAATCAAAACAAGAACAATCGGGACCCTCTGCTCAACGAGCTCAAAAAGGCCTACGGCGCCGCCGATAAATTATCTAATTATTACAAATAGTTTCAAAGAAAATATCCCTTGGATCGCCAAGAAAGGTATTGCTTGATACTTGACAACAATTGAATTAAATATTGTAATCATAGTCTGGTTTCAAGTTATTTGTCAAAGTAACCGGAACTGATCAACATTGCAGTGACACTCATGATTTCAGCAACCGACTTTATCAATTGATTAGAAGGGGGGCAGGATACCGTGTCATCATCAATTTTCGCCAACATCATCCCTGGCAACCAAGGCTTATCCATTGTTTTTTCATTAGTCATCATCATGACTCTTTTCTATTTTGCCAGAATTCCGGCTCACAAAAGCATCAGAGGGGTTTTCCGAGTCATCAAAAACTTTCTGCGCCTCGCTTCTTATTCGGTACTGTACGCCGAAAAAAGAGTTGCCGCCCGCAATCGAGAAGTTCTCCTGGCTGAGGGTCTGGAAGCAATCAATCGCGAGGTGGAGCGTGAATTCCATCGGGTGGGACTGGTGGTTGAACGGGATCTGCAGGGATACCCGGCCCTGAACAGAAAGATTTCAGAACAAATTGAAAAGATCGACCAGGATTACAGCCAAAGCAATGAAGTGCCCCTTACCCCTCCGGTCTGGGTCAATGCGGTGGAAGCGGTGGCCAAACTTGCCTCCCGAAGTGGCGAAGGCATGATCGGGCAAATCCTTAATGACATCCACAAAACCATTGAAAAACAACAAAAAAAAGCAATGGACGAATATTGGAAAAGCTCCAGTAAGCGCCATAAGATTTTAAGCGGCATGATGCCTTATTGGCGCAAACTCACCAGAATGTTAGGTGAGGTCGGCACTACGATGAAAGGTCTACAGGATCGGGCTAAGATCATCGACACCAAGATGGATGAATATGAAGAGATCAGAAAAGGCACCGACAAGGCTTTAATCAAACTTCACTCTTCATCGGTGACCCAGTTTTTCATAGATTCATTCTGGGTTCTGGTCGCCATCGGCGGCATCATTGTAAACTTTTATCTCATTTCACTGCCGATGTCTGAGATGGTCGGCGGTACCAGCCGAATCGGCGGGATTCAAGTCAACAAGATCGCCGCCCTCGTCTTTATCCTTTTTGAATTATTCGCCGGCATGGCCTTAATGGAGTCCCTACATATCACCAAACTTTTCCCAATTATCGGCCATATGGATGATAAAAAACGCCGGATCGTCGCTTACATGGCTGTAACTATCGTTTGCCTGTTTGCCTTAGGTGAGTCAGCCTTGGCCTATATGAGAGACATTATCGCTGCAAACAACGAGGCCTTAAAACAGTCCTTAACCGTATCAGCAGGAGATGAAGCATTTGAAGTCGCCAGAAGCATTGTGCCAACCATCGTTCAGATGGGGCTTGGCTTCCTGCTGCCGATTATCCTGATTTTCGCCGTAATCCCTCTGGAGTCGTTTATCTATTCGGCCAGGACCGTAATCGGATACGTGATTGAATTTCTGTTAAGAGCCTTGGCCATTATCCTTAGAATAACCGGCAATATTTTCTATTATATGGGCTCGGTCCTCATCGGGTTATATGACCTCATCATCTTCATCCCACTCTGGGTTGAGTTCCAGATCAAAGGGGGCGTAAAAAAGCCTGAAAAGGAGAAAATAGTCCCGCAGGAAACAGAAGAAAAAGCAGCTTGATTTTTGCTCGTAAAGAAATGAACCTTTACAATTTAAGGCTGTTTTTTTTAGTGGGGGGGGGAGAGAAATTTACTACCTGTGATATCTACTGTTTTTATGCCAAACAAATAATGACGTGACATACTCTTTAGGGATAAGACCCTTTACGGGTTAAGTTATTATTGGGTTATATTTTTTTATTTGTATCATTGCTTATTTTTTTCTGCGTTGCTTCGTTTAATCGCACTTAGTTTGATGCCGGACAGATAGTGAGGTGACATACCCTTCGGGTACTCTGTTCAGTGCCCCCTTGAGGGGTATAAGACCCTTTACGGGGTGAAGTTATTACGAGGATTTTGTGATTATTTGTATCATTGCTTATTTTTTATTTTCATTTCGTTCAAAGGGTCTAAATTTCAAGTTGGGAGGGAAGTTCAATCATGAAGAAACTAAAACTCTCGTTCAATCTTTGTTTTGTAATTGCTACCGGTTTTATTCTTCTGGCCGGATGCAGTGGGAAAAAGGAAGAGGTTAATTACACCAAAGGTGTTTATATGCTGCTGGATACCTCTGGCACTTACACTTTGGAACTGAAAAAAGCCCAAGGGATCATCAATTACATCCTGGGCTCCCTGCAAACTCAGGATTCATTTGCAGTTGCCCGTATCGACAGCGGCAGTTTCAGCGAAAAAGACATTATTCATAAAGTGACCTTCGACAGTCGCCCTTCGGTTGCCACCAATCAGAAAAGAGTTTTTGCCCAAAAGATTGATGAGTTTATCAAGAATGTCAAAAGCGCCCCATACACCGACATTTCAGGCGGCATGTTACAGGCGGTCGAGTGGTTAAACGAAATCCATGCCGGTAAAAAAATAATCTTGATCTTTTCCGACATGGAAGAGGAGCTGGCGGCGGGAGATAAGCGGGATTTCAAGATCCCCCTGGAAGGTTTCAAGGTCGTTGCCCTGAACGTGACCAAATTACGAGCCGACATCAAAGACCCAACTATCTACCTGGATCGCATGAACAACTGGAAGTTGAAAGTTGAAGAAAGTGCCGGTAAAGGCAATTTTATAGTGCTCAACGATCTGGAGAGACTGGAGCCGATCCTGGCTGATTAAGACACATCATCAGCCTTTCGTTTCAGCAAAACTACCGTCTCCATGTGATGCGTCTGGGGGAACATATCCACCAGACGCATTTTTTGTATCTCGTAATCGTCGGTCAACCCGGCCAAATCACGGGCCAGGGTGGCCGGATCACACGAAATATAGATAATGTATGTACTGCCAAGTTCAAGCAGCAGAGGGACAAGACCGGTGCAACCCTGCCGGGGGGGATCAAGCAGTACCAGGTCGTATCGCTTCTTTTCCCCGACCGCCTTTTTTAATCCTTCATAGGCCGAGCTCTTGCTGAAGCTGCAATTATCAAGCTTTGCCTGCGCCGCATTTCTGATCGCGCTGCGAATCGCTGATCTTTGCAGGTCCATGCCGACGACCTCATATCCCATCACCGCCAAAGGCAAGGAAAAATTACCCATCCCGCAAAACAGATCAAGGGCTCGACCCAGCGGCTCACCGTTTAGCCATTCAAGCACAATCGCGATCAGATTTTCATTTTGTTCCTGATTAATCTGGCAAAATCCGCCCGGCTCAAAAGAAAGAAGAAGATCTTTAACCCCGCCCTGCCCGTTATCTAAGGAAATCCTGAAATTTATAAACAATTCATCGTCTCGGCTTTTACCGGCAAAAAACGGCCCGCTCATACCGTGCCCTTCCGACTTGAAATAAAGACAACTTATCCGGACAACATCTCCACATAATCCGGCCGCATTCTTCAGATCACCCGGACGGGGCTTCCTTTTGAAATGAATAATGGAAATCACTCGAAAATCATCCGGACTCAAAATCAACTCAACCTCATTTGCCTGTTTGAGTAAGGATAAACCATGCTCCGAACTTTGCAGTCCGATCAACGCCTCATTGATTTCAGAACGGGCAATCGGGCAATCTTTGATATTTTCCAGCTGGTGAGAACCTGGTTGATAAAAACCGATTCGGGCATGATCGTCAACTTGCAACCTGATCCGCTGGCGATACCCGAATTTCCTGGGTGAAGAAACAGGGGAGGCGCATAATTTGCAAAATTCCTCTTCGCCCAACACCCCGGTTCTCTGTAGATGGTCTTTTAAAATATTTTGCTTTAGCTCCACCTGGTAATCCTGGTCCACGTGCTGCAGATCACAACCGCCGCAACTGCCGAAAGAGGGACACTCCGCTTGAACTCTGTGGGGGGATGGTTGCAAGACTTCAAGCAGTTCCGCTTCGATATAATCCTTTCTTTTACGTTTTACCCTGACCCGCACCACTTCTGCTGGCAGAACATAAGGAACCATGACGACCATGCCATCAGCCAAACGACCGATGCCGACGCCACCACTGATTATTTTATGGATTGTAATCTTGTGCTCAATGGCCATATAGTGCTACTTTCAATTAGGGTTTATGATAAAATAATATAGATATTAGCGGACCAGAACGGATTCCAACACGAAAATATTCATGACCGGCGGTACCGGACTAATCGGCAGACATCTCTGCCGACACTTGATTGCCATGGGACATGAAGTTACCGTCCTCAGCCGTTCTGTGCAAAACAAAAAACAGAAATGGCCGGAATCGGTTTCTTTTTGGGAAGGCGACCCTGCCCAGAAAGGACCATGGCAGAACGCTATATCCGAATATGAGGTAATTATCAACCTTGCCGGTGCCCCGGCCAAAATGGTTCAGTTTCAAGTTCCCTGACTTACGCTAGGCATTGACTGACTTACTGCGCTCTTGACAACATACCGGCGCTATTATAACTTAGTCCAATCCTCTGTTTTCATTAACTATTCCTCTCACCAACCAAAGATGCCATCTGTACCTGATGAATATTGAAACAATTAATGTTTGCTTAATACTCCTGGGGTGTTTTGGTTTGGCCATTTCACTGAAACCAACCAGTGAAATCTGCGGCATAGAAGAAAGACCGGTACATGGCTGGCGAATTTTAGGCGCCTTTATCATCTTCTTTATCGCCAGCTATTTACTCTATGCTTTTTTGATCTTGACCGGTAAAGATCCGGGCAGTCTGGTGGTGGCGACAATCTTGTTCGGGGGCGGCTTTTTCGTCGCTCTGGTCGTCAAGATGAGCCTGCGGACCATTAACAGCGTCAAACATTTATCAGCCCTTGAACGACACCGCTCTCTGCATGATCCTCTTACCGACCTGCCGAACCGGACCCTGCTGATGGAACGTCTGGACCATGCCGTGATCGATGCCCAAAACAACTCTCAATCGGTATCCATCCTGATTATCGACCTCGATCGTTTTAAAGAAATAAATGATGCGCTGGGTCACAATTACGGAGACTATCTCCTGCAATTGATCACTCCCAGAATATCCCATGCCGTCCGTGGCTCCGACACGGTTTCCCGTTTAGGAGGAGATGAGTTTGCCATTGTTCTGCCTGCAGTCGGCGCTGAACAGGCAGTAAGCGTCGCCCGAAAAATATTAGCTTCAATGGAAGAACCGTTTTACGTAGAAGCAAACAAACTGACGATTGATATCAGTATCGGTATCGCAATTTATCCCGAACACGGGATTGAAAGCGAAGCCCTTCTGCAACATGCCGATATCGCCATGTATACCGCAAAACGTAACTCTGAAGGTTACAAAATTTACAACGATGACCAGGAACAATTCACTCTGGACCGGTTGACTACAGTCTCCAGGTTAAGAGATGCCCTCAAAAAAGAACACTTCGTCTTGTTTTATCAGCCCAAGGTTTCCATAAATGACCATACCGTTCAGGGCGTTGAAGCCCTTATCCGGTGGCGCAAGCCGGGAGACGATGGCTATGTCATGCCGGATGATTTTATTTATCTGGCGGAGGACTCAGACCTGATCACTCCCTTGTCTCTATGGGTACTCAATCAGGCGATGAAACAATTGGCGGAATGGAATAACTCCGGCCTCGACCTGAAAATTTCCGTCAACCTTTCAATCAAAAATCTACAAGATATAAAATTCCCCGAACAGGTCGCAAACCTCCTTACTAAATGGGGAGTGAAAGCGGAAGATATCATCCTGGAAATAACGGAAAACAGTATGGTCATCAAACATGGACGCACACATAAAGTCATTGACCAACTGCACAACATGAAATTCAACATTTCAATCGACGACTTTGGCACCGGTTATTCCTCGCTGGCCTACCTCAAACAGTTTCCGGCAACCGAAATCAAGATCGACAAGTCATTTGTTTTGAATATGCTGGCAGATGAAAACGATGCGGTTATCGTCAAATCAACCCTGGAACTGGCCCATAATCTTGGACTTAATGTGGTGGCTGAAGGTGTAGCAAATAACCGGATCAAGGAAAAATTAATCGGGATGGGCTGTGAGATCATGCAAGGGCATCACATTTGCCCCCCGCTGCCCCCGTTGGAAATGATGGAAACCTTACACAAATCAAACTGGCAAATAAAAAAGATACCAACCTTGCCTGAGAATTAAAGCCGGTCCATGTTCGGCAATGTAGCTCGGTCCGTCACCTTCCTTTTTTATCAACTTTTAACCAGAACAAAAAATCCTTTTATCTTGCATGGTAACCAGTTAATCTTTACTGAGTTACTTTAGAATTATAATATATGAATATTACGGACGCTTTTACCATATAAACTATGCTCCATACGATCAAAGTCAAAAGATTTAAAAAATCACCCCGGGACCATGATGTTTCCGGGACATTTCGTAAATATATCCACAAACTCCAACAACGCCTTCCTGATCATATCCCGGTAGTTTACAAACTTTCTTTCCTGATCACCGGCCTGGTCCTTTTCTGCATGAGCTCATTAAGCGGAGTCCTGGTCTACAACCAGGCGCTACTCTTAAGAAACCAGATTAATGATATCGGAAAAACCGTCACCTCGCATCTGGCCCGTTCGGCCCGCGAACCATTAATGGCAGACGACCGGTTAACCCTGGAAGTCCTGACCACCAGCCTGATCGCCGGCCAAAACGTCATCGGCACCGGAATAATCTCCCCCGAAGGTGAAATCATGATCGAAGCAGGCATCTCACCTTTCGAATATCCTCAGGCAACATCAGGTTTTTCCTTTGCCGAAATAACCAGGAAGGACCCGGACGAACAATACTGGCGCTGGCAACTTTCCAATCAAACTCAGTCTTCCGGCGTGATTTCCTTCATAAGTCCCATTCATTTCAAAGGAGTTGTCGCGGGATATGCCCTTGTAACGTTCAGCCAAACCGCCATGGAACTGACCAGACGGAATGCTCTGCATTCCATTATTGTAGCGGCAATCGGCATTATCCTGATCGGCATTTTGATTGCTTTTATAATCAGCCGGCGCATTTCACGACCAGTCACCCATTTTATGGATGCCATTCGTTCAATCAACGAAGGATATTATGACTTTCGCTTCAAGGATCGCCGGAAAGACGAGATTGGCCAACTGATGGAGGCCTTTAACCACATGGCCGAGGGCATGATCCAGAAAACACACGTTGAAAAGGCCTTAAACCGCTATCTTTCACCACAGGTCGCCAGTCAGGTAATCTCAAATATCGAATCGGTCAAACTTGGCGGACAACACATCAACGCCTCTGTTTTATTTGCCGATATCGTCGGATTTACCAAAATATCAGAAACAATGGAACCGGAAGAGCTTGCCACTATTCTAAACCGCTACTTTTCCTTGATCGCCCATGCCTGCCGCTTAAATTCCGGCACGGTTGACAAGTATATGGGAGACTGTGTCATGCTGCTCTTCGGGGCCCCGCAACATGACGAAGATCACTCGTTTCATGCGGCCCAATGCGCTTTATTAATCCAGCGCCTGGTTCATCATGAGAACAAACTCCGGGGCGAACAGGGGCTGATCCCCATACATTTCCGAATTGGTCTTAATGCCGGGAATATGCTGGCCGGCAATATGGGATCAACTGACCGGATGGAATACACCGTGGTTGGCGATTCAGTCAACCTGGCCTCCAGATTGTGTTCCGTTGCCGAAGCAGATCAGATTATTGTCAGCAAGGAATTTTATGGCCGAACCGACATCCAGCAGAGAATAATTGCCCATGAGCACAAATCTATCAGCCTTCGGGGAGTAGAGGATTCAGTAACCACATATTTATTGCATAGTGTATCCGCCAACTTTACGAAAAAATTTAACGCCCAATTCCTCACCGTCACAGATAACTCCTAATGACCCGCCTTTTCCCAGACCTAATTGACACAACAGGCCAAAAATATTTTCCACCACAAATTAGAGGTTCTGATTCTCCCCTGGTCCCGAATCTGTTATAAAGATTTCAATTCTTTATCCGAAACATTTGAAAAACATAGCAATTACGAGTAGATTCAATGACCTGAAAATGGTTTTGGGCGATCACCATTCTTTCTCGATCTAATCAAAACCTATAATAACTAACTTCAGGCAGATGTTTATACCACAAGGGCCCCCCAAGGGTTCTGTTTAATCCCCCCTTGAAGGGGACACTTCCTGCGGGGTGCATAAGTTTCGTTTGAGTCGACAAACAACTCAGCTCAGCTTTATAAAAAATACGGTTTTACCGGATTAATTTTACTGATTTTTAAAATATCTTTTTCGTCCACAATCCAAGACATGATTTTAACAGGCTAATGCACCGGCACAAAAAATTTATCATTATTGCAACCATTATTATTTCATCAATAATATCCGGCTGCGCCGAGAGAAATTTCTTTCAGCATAAAAGCTCCAGCGGCGATCTGGACTCATTAATTGCTGATCAGGAATATGACATGGCCCTGCAATACCTGCTGAACGCTCCTCTCTCCCAAACATTATCCGTTAACGATAGAGAAAACTTAAGAATTAAAATCCTTGCCCTGATCAGTGAATATGAATCGGATATCAAAAAAAATGCTGCCGATTTGGCAGCGGATGATGACCTGTCGGCCGCTCTGTCTGTAACAAACAACGCCCTGGGAAAAATCCCATCCAGCATAGAACTTAAAATCCTCCGGGCCAGGATTGAAACCCAAATAATAGACCAACTCAAGAACAAAGAGCGAGAGCTGCTTTTCACCAGGGCCAGACATGCGCTGCTACAGTTAGAACTATACGGTGAGCAGGCCCGATTGCAAAAAGATCATGAAAACTCTTCCCAAATTAACGATCTTGAAAAGATGCTGGCCGCTATGCATTGGGAACTGGTCGAGTGTGCCAAAGAAACCATAAGAAACGAAGATCTGGCCACAGCCAAGGAATGTCTGCATCTGGCGACCATAATTAACCCGACGAAAGACGTCGAAAATTTGCAGGCTATACTAAAAGATAAAATCAGTTTGCCGACCAAAAAAGAAGCGGGGGTCGGCAAAAAAAGCAGCCCCGTAACAAACAAAGAGCCTGATCAACAAAAATTGACCGAATCACTTACCGCTGAAATCGAAAATGCCTTGGCCCAAAAAGATTTATTAGCCGCCAAATCCATATTGGATCGATTGCAAAATTTAAAGAAAGAATCAGACGAAGTTATTGTCCTGCGCCAAAGAATAGAACAGGCAACCACCGAACAGATCCAGGCTCTGTTCAAACAGGGCAACGAACTGTATCGAAACGGCTCCATCGCCGAGGCACGTGAAGTCTGGCTGAATGTATTACTGATTGACCCGGACAATCAACAGGCGGCAACACATGTCAAGCGGGCGGAAAAGGTCCTTGAACGGCTTCGGGAACTAAAAGAAAATAATGCCGGCCCTAAATAGAATATTTCTCATGGTCATGACCTTAATCAATGCTCAGACATCCAACATCTGGCCCGATCTTGCGGCATTAATTCCTGTTCCCCCTGATGAATGTAAAACGCAGCAGGAAATTACTTTACATAGGGCCGACATTTGCTTATTTTCCTTGTTGTCATAAGACTTTAATTTTGCATAGAGGCGATAAATCTTGAAAAATATCCTGATTACCGATGACGAAGAAAGCATTCGCATCACATTGCTCGAATGGTTTGCCACTAAATACGATTTCAATATATTGATGGCTGAAAACGGCAAGGAGGCTGTTAAAATTCTGAAGTCGGAAACGGTGGATCTCCTTATTTCCGACCTCAACATGCCGAAGATGGACGGCTTTGAGCTTCTCGCTTTCATGAACAATAACTTCCCGTCCATTCCCATTGTAATAATGACCGCCTTTGTCACTCCTGAAATCAAACAGAAGGTAAAGGATCTCGGCGCCGCCCAGTTTCTCGAAAAACCGCTTAACTTCGAGACCCTGGAAGCGATCAATTTCGAGAAAATTTCCGGCAGCAGCTCCGGCCAGGTCATGGGAATCTCTCTGCAATCATTCTTGCAGCTTATCGACATGGAACATAAAACCTGCACCCTGACCGTAAAATCAAAAGGCAAAACCGGATATATATATCTGGACAAGGGGGAACTGATTAACGCCGTCACCGGAGACCTTGAAGGACCGGACGCCGCTTACGAAATAGTCTGCTGGACTGATGAAGATCTGAAAATTGAGATCGATAAAACATGCAAAAATCAGGAAAGAAAGATTGAATTCACGATCATGAGTCTGTTGATGGAATCCGCCCGAATGATCGATGAAATCAACCAGAAGAAATCAGAGCTCAACGTCGACGAAGACGGGGAAGTAAAAAAAGACACGGCACCGACACCCGAGCCGCCAACTGAACCGCCCCCGCCACCGGTTGAAAAAGCAGTCATCCAGAACAACACTCCAGTGGCGACAGCCGAATTAGGTTCCGGCACCGAACTTGATTTAGGCGAGATCCAGAACAAACTTAAAGAATTCGCAAATATTGACGGCTTTGCCGGCGCATCACTAACCACTCCCGCCGGAGAACCGCTTTATATGTTCAGCGCCTCCGGCAGTGATTTAGACCTGGAGAGCATAAGCATTTCCTGCAACAATATTCTGCTTAATACCCAAAAGGCGTCAGTGGATATGGGAGCAGGGAAAAGCCGACTGATTCACATCGAGACGGAGCAAAAACATATTTTAATCAGATGTCTGAACAAAGGGTCTGATCCAATAAAAACCGAGCCAGGCAAAGCCCATTTCCACCTGGTCTTAATTTTGTCCAACGCCAATAGCCTTGGGATGGCCAAAATAATGACCGGCAAGATCATGGAAACCCTCGCCGGTAAACGATAATCAGACCCAAGCGGGAAGAATAAAGCATGAAAGTTACGAGTGACAAAAACTCGTTACTAGATACTCGTCACTTTCATATTACCTGAATCCGTGACGGCTTAGAGCTGTTTATCAGATCAGGTGGTTGTAGTTGCGTCAAAAATACTTGTTCAGCCGCGGGGATAGAATTCACCCGCCGCCCAACGGGGCGCCCGAGAGCGGCGCATCTGCTGTGTTGACAACTCGTTGATATACCCAAGTATTATCAAAATCGTTGTCGCCTTGCATCCAC
>JAHJIY010000026.1 GCA_018823175.1 Pseudomonadota bacterium | reverse complement strand
GGCTTTGATTTGCTGGATACAAAACAATACCACGGAATGCCATGAAGCTCAATTATTTCAATACTTTATCAGTAAATTACTCTTGCCTCGTAATCGATTTGTATTTTGCAAGAGGCTCGTTAGATAGAAAATAACACCACCTGGACTGTTTAGGGAATTTCCAGAACCTCGCAAGCCTTCAAAGATTCCGGGGTTTCTTTACCCTGTGCCTGACGAATTGTTTGCGAAATGATCTGTGTCGGGTAAAGTGGTTTGACTGATGTTTTATGAGGGTTTTTATTTTGCACAAGTTAAGTATTATGTCCCCGGAATTCTTGCATGTCCCCGGAATTCTTATGCTGAAACGTCTATTTTCCCGTCTATTACTCCCGACCCTGGTTGTCGCCCTTGCTGCCTGCAATTTGGGGAACCTGAATCTGCAGGTGAAATTCAGCAGGACCTCCGACCTGAAAGCCGGCGACCGGGTCATTTATCAGGACAGAGCTATCGGTAATGTTGCAAAGATCACCCAGGCCGAACAAGGGCATTTCCTGGTGGCGCTTGCCATTGATTCCAATCACAAACAAGAGATCACCGACCTGTCGATATTTTATATCACCGACGATCCGGCCCTGCCCGGACACAAGGCCGTTTTTACCGAACAGGAACAACCCGGCGGCATCCCATTGGTCGACGGCAGTGTCGTCAACGGGATGGACCATCCACCCTACCTGAGACATATGCTGAGAGATATTCGCCGCAAGGCGATGGAATTGAGTAACGGACTGGCCGACCAGCTTGTCGGGCAGTTGCAGCGTTCCCAGGCAGAGATAGAAAAAAAGATGCAGCATCTTGAAAAAATGATCCGGACCGCGCCGGATAGCAAAGAAGCACAGGAACTGGCAACAAATATCGACACCCTGGCCGAAGACCTGGAGAGTAGCCTGGAAAAGGTCAAAACCATGATCAGTGTTGATCTCAGCAAAGCGATCCGGGATACCCTGGATGGTGTCAGAAAGCGGCTCGAAGAGTTCAACCGCAAAGATGATCATTCACCGGAAGAGAAGGAAAGAGACCGAAACATCAGGATATAATGAAGTGGGTCATGGTTAGGTTTCATTGAATTGTCGGTTTAGTTGATTTGAGTATTCAAAAAAAGGCAAGGGGCAAGCAAAGAACCCTTTTCCGGTCGGTTACATTTTGTAACCGACTCATGGAAATATTTGGCTGGGAATTAAGTAAGATGTCCCCGAAATTCCCTGCAACACATAACAATCTGTAATTATTGAATTTTTATAATAAAAGCCAAGAGCGGACTCGACCCCTCGCATACGACCCCTCGCACTGTTAAACATAATGAGAAGTTGCAACAAAATACGGTTTTGGAATAATGCAGTAACGCAAGCCTAATCACATCAAAACACGTTTAAATCAATTTCAACCTCCACCTCAGGAGAATATATGGATTACCGGAATTTAATGATTTTGGGGGTTTTCTTTGCTCTGGCCGTATTTTTTAATAGCGCACAGGTATATGCAGAAAATAGTAAAAAACCCGCCGTCCAGAAAGCGACCCCGTCAAGACAGAAAACAAACAAGGCAATGGAACAGTCGGTGCGGCTTTCCATCGAGCAAATGCAGAACGAGATAAGAAGTTTGACCGCCGCTATTCAGAGCAGTAAATCAATCCATTCCTCTACCGGGCAGACTTTTTCAGCAACCGGCAGGGTGACCGAAATGCAAATTGGGCAGCTTAATCAGACGGCCCAGGACCTGTTGAGAAAAAGCAATAATTTTAAAAAGCAGTGGGCGCTCAGCAGTAACAAATTCAAAATAAGGGATATCAGTAAAGAGAGTCAGTCCATGATCTCGAAGATAAATCGGGATATTCAGTCCCTTGTTAAATCCATCTCAGATATCGTATATGTTCAAGTACCGATTGAAAATAATACAACAGTAGCGGACTGCCTTAAGAAAATTAAGGACAGTTCGATATGTGAACCAAACTGTTGTGATGATACAGAATGCATGAACTGCTGCATAAATACACAATCATCGGCAGATATCGGGATATGTACGGCAAGATGTATGTATAAAGCAGCGTTATGCGTTCTGTCAGGTGTTGCCGACAGGAATGCAGATATCGTTAGCACAATAACCAACCAATAATGCAATAGCGCAAGCCTGATAATCATCTAAAAGGCACCTCCCTCAGTAAGTCAGATGTAGACATCTGATAAACTGAGAGGAAAGAGACCAATCTTTCACAAGGAGGTGCCAAATGCAATTATACGCTGGAATCGATTTACATTCAAACAACAGTTATCTGGCAATTTGTGATAAAGATGACAAGCGCCATTACAAGCAGCGTCTGCCCAACCAGGCGGATGTTATTTTGGTGGAACTGGAACCTTATCGGCATGATCTGGTAGGAATCGTGGTTGAGTCCACCTTTAATTGGTACCTCAAGGGCACTTCCTCTGGGCGTATTGGCTGGTGGATACCTTGATGGACAACGGATATAAAGTTCATCTGGCTAATCCGGCCGGAATCCAGAAGGACAAGGGTTTAAAATACAGCGGCGATAAACATGATGCCTTCTGGCTGGCTCGTCTCCTGCGGCTCGGAATTCTGGCCGAGGGATACATTTATCCCAAGGAGTGGCGGCCGGTGCGGGATCTGCTCCGCAAACGAGGACACCTGGTACGGTTGCGAACTTCCCTGATCAACAGTCTCCAGGGGATTATCAGCCGCAACTGTGGATGCAGCTTGACTGGAGGGAAGATTAAACGGGAGAGAATAAACCATATCACCTCATTGCTGGCATCTCAGGAAGATCTGGCCATGAGCGGAACGGTACCAGGCATTGGTAGGATTCTCTCGTTGACCATCATGTTGGAAACGGGAGACATCAGCCGTTTTGACAAGGTTGGCAACTTTTCCTCCTATTGTCGCAAGGTGCCGACCAGCTGGACGAGCAATGGCAAGAAAAAGGGACACGGCAACGGTAAGAATGGCAACAAGTATCTGGCCTGGGCCTTCTCCGAGGCGGCAGAGTTTTTCCGGCGCTATGATGAGTCCGCCAGGGCTTTCTATAACAGGAAGGCCGCGAAGACCAATTTCATGGTTGCCCACACTGCCTTGGCACACAAGCTTTGTCGGGCAACTTATTTCATAATCAGAGACGAGGTGGATTACGATCCAGATAAACTTTTTTCGTAACGATTTGGCCGTGACGGTTAACCAGTGTAGGGGTTGGCATAACCAATAAGTCTGATTGGCAACCGTCTCGCCCAGTGATTTGGGCTTGTTCCTGCCCGAGCCGTGAACCACCAAAGGGTTGGCTTAAACCATGAAATCTGTGATTGTTATTATCTGATTGGACACGGCAAGGAACCGCTGATTTTCTGGGTCCGTGAAACGGACAGGGGCTGGGGTAGCCAGTTGCGAACAATTAGATCCAACTTCCTACCTCAAATGCCTTGAACCTGATGGGTGACTGGTGCGGTGCAAGACGCCGACACATAAGATAGAAATATCGGGTGCTGGGAAAGAAGCTTCGATCACTATGATGGAGAAGTCTGCACATAACCTTCCCAAGATGGGAAAATTGTTTTCCCATCACAAGGAAGAAGTCTATCTCTTGACAAGGGCCTTTTAATGGGTGACCCCTGCTTTTTATTACCACGTAGGAGACTTTCACTCCCTACCCTTTGCCGGCTTTTACCGGCGCTTTCGGTCCGACCCCGTTCCAGGTTCCAGAATTGGTATTTCCAACAAGCTGCCCTGGCCCCAGTACCCGCTCTCGTAATAGAAAAGGGCCGCCCCCGTTTGGGAAGCGGCCTTTTTCTATTCAACTAAAACTACATCTTGGTGATGATGGGCACGATGAGCAGTGCTACTCGCTGTAGTACCACATTTTCTCGAAGTTCACCTTGAACATGAACTTCCTGGTATTGGAGTATTCCTTTGAGTGCTTTCGGTACAAAAGATCAGTCCAAACGTTAAGGACCTCCATTTGGGACTGCACCTTGAATCGCTGCAGATCTGTGGTCGAGTAAGGGGCTTGCCATAGAGTGTAGACATTGGGCCCGAGGGCTCTATAATAGCCGCCGAAGGTTCCCCCCGTCCATGGGTTGCCTTCGTCGCCTTTGCCCATTGCAAGCCCGTCATGGCTTGAATACGGACGATTTTCGAACGCGTCGTCGAATTGGTCATCAATGTTACAACAAACATCGATGTGGTTTTCTTTTTCTCGTTCATAGAATCTGAACTTGCCAAGGTTAGCGTAATCATCCCTGAACAAGCCATATCCATATCTCAGGTCAATTTCACCATAGTATTTTACGGTACAGTTCCCCGATCCGTTTCGGGACAAGGAGAACGACTCCTCGGTCTCTCTGTAAGCCGTGTGGAAATTGGCAGGCCCGTAGACCTTGCGGGTCAGGAACGTGGGGTTTACAAAGGTATCGCAAGCGTCCATCTTAACTGGGCCCATCCAGATGGTAGCCCTGTGCATGAAGTACCCCTGGTCGTCGATGTCGTTGAACTGCAAATTGCTCCACTGGTAGAAGCCCGAATCATCAGGCACATAGACCAGGACTTGCTTGAACCTCTTACTGGCATCGGAGGGATGTTTGCTTACCATCAGCAACACGGTCCATTTGATGTCGTTGACCTCCTCCTGGTTGTTGGCGCTCCAGAACCAGTTGCCCCAGCGCTTTACGGAATACGCCTTGACGTATTCGTCAGAGCAATTATCCAGCCCGTGGTAAGCTGTGCCGTCGATATAAAAGTCAGACCATTCCCGCGATTCCTTCGCCGACTTTACGGGCGTTGCCGACTTGGAGGATTTCGCCGACTTTGTGGGCTTTGTCGGCGCTTTAACAGCAGTGGCTGCGATGGCAGGGGAAGGGTATGGCTCGCCGTTGCCCTCTGTACCTTCGGTAAAGGGAATAGGGGGGGCATCGATGGGAGGATTTCCAAGCTCCATGATTTCCCCAGCACCGAGGGCATAGATCACATCCTCGCCATTGGCTCCGGCCCCTGGCAGCAACACCTGCACCTGGCTCTCAAGGCCAAGGCCCAGAAGCGCGGCCAGCGCCTGGCTGCCATGGTTAAACTCTGCGGAGCCCTCAAGCGCGCTTAGGATTGCGTTGTCCTCGAATATTATCGGCACCCCGGCATTAAGCGCGTATATGAGCAGCGCGTTGTCCCTGACAGTGTCCTCAGAGAGCTGGGCGGTGTCGGCCACCACGGCTCTGAGTTCGGCAAACACGCTAAGTATCGTTTGCTGGTCAAGAAGCAGGAGGGCCTGGATGTCAGCCTCATTCACGAAAGACATGCTGCCAGCCAACTGCCCAAGCACTGGAGAGGTGGTGGCAGTGACAGCCAGGATTTTATCCCTGAACAGTTCAACGTTTACCGTCCCCGGCGGGAAAACAACATCAGTCCCAGGAAGCAAAGCAGCGGACTTTACTTTCGAGGAGACCGTGGCATGTTGACTCAGTATCTCATTGATGGCGCTATTGAGGCTTTGGGGATCCGTGGCAATGGGATCCGCTGTAGGAGGAGAGTCTTTTATAGTTGTGCCGCCGTCTGTGCCTCCGTCAGTCCCGCCGTCTGTGCCGCCGTCTGTGCCGCCGTCAGTGTCGCCGTCAGTGTCGCCGCTACTGTTGCTGCCGCTATCACTGCTGCCTCGACCGCCGCTGCACGATATCATACCGGAAAACTAAGATAAACGCTGACAGAGCCACTGCGATTACTATAATAAGCTGCTTTGACTTCATGAGAACCTCCTAAAATAGTGACTGCATTGTATCTCTTCATTAATTCATAGTCAAGGTGATCGGAAAGGGGTCAAGTCTTTGCTTGACTCATCAAGCTAACTATTAAAAATCATTAAGAATTAGTCCCTGAAAATGGCCTTTTCGCAGGGCCTATAATGACGTTTTTAAGGCCAGAAAGGTCAATTTCAAAGCTATTTTCTTTTTCTCTCCCTGCCATCCAGATATCTATTTAGTGCCTCTTCCGACGAGAGCCAGTTGCGACCTTCCTTGTGGGCTTCGAGTTTGTTGTTTCGGGCCAGGAGATTGAGGTATTTGGCCGAGAAACTGGAGGAGCTCGCCAGTTCGGCCAAGGGAATGAATTTTTCCCTC
>JAHJIY010000007.1 GCA_018823175.1 Pseudomonadota bacterium | reverse complement strand
GACCCGACTAGCGGCTCAACTCAGCTTTATACCGCAAGGGCATAAGTTTCGTTTGACCCGACTAGCGGCTCAACTCAGCTTTATACCGCAAGGGCATAAGTTTCGTTTGACCCGACTAGCGGCTCAACTCAGCTTTATACATCTGGACCGACAATCTGCCACAGGCAAAACCGCCGATATGAGCCCACCAGGCAACTCCGCCATGGAGAAAAATGAAGGTAATCACCGGGACAAATCTTGAGAGATCGAGGAAATTTTCAGCCTGTTGAGCTAGATATCGGGCAGGGATAAAACCGTAATCATTCAGAAAGAAATCAATCTTCGCCCCCAGCTTAGACTCATAAATAAAACAGAGGGTGTTTATTATTATAAGCCAGAGGGTAACAACTGGTAAATTTCTGGCCGGGATATTATCCTTAAGCGGGAACATTAAGCGAAACCAATCATGGGGGAATCTACCCTCAGACCGGCAAATTCATCTTCAGATAAAAAATCAGTCCGACTCGAGAATTACTTCATCGTCTGCCTGATTATCTTTAAGTAAAACATCAACGTGCTGATCGCTGTTTACCTCAACCTGCAAACCGACATAATCCGGTTGAATCGGCAACTCTCGCCCACCCCGATCAATCAGAACAGCAAGTTGAATCGATCTTGGCCGGCCAAAATCCATGATCGCGTCAAGAGCGGCCCGAATCGTGCGCCCCGTAAAAAGGACATCATCCACCAGGACCAGATTCCGACCTTCAACTGAAAAATTAACATCGGTTTTTTTTACAACCGGACTCTGAGAGGCCAGGCTCCAATCATCGCGATAGAGAGTGATATCAAGACTGCCGGTCGGAATTTTATGGCCCTCCCGATCCTGAATAAACTTATTAATCCGGCCGGCCAGAGAAACACCACCCGTATGAATCCCGACAATGGCAAGATTCTCAACATCCCGGTTCCGTTCCGTAATCTGCAGAGCTATCCGGCTCAAAGACCTTTCAATATCCGAGGCGGTCATTATTATCTTTTGTGACTTTTCCAAAACTTTGTTCTCCCTTGTCCGAAAAGAGCTTTCCAGACAAAATAAAGATCAGACAACTAAGCAGACAGAAATGCGTTCAACAAATAACTCTTACTCACTTCCAGTAACTCTCAATGCCCTTGTCGTGAACCAAATTTATTGCCTCGGGATAGGCTTCGCACTCGGCCCCGAATACTCTTTCCGCGATATCATCAGGAGAGTCCTCATCATAGACCGGCACACTTTTCTGCACAACAATCGGCCCCTCGTCATATTTCTCATTAGCAAAATGGACCGTACAGCCGCTGACCTTTACCCCTTTTTTCTTAACGATGCGATGAACGTGAATGCCATAAAAGCCATCACCACAGAATGAGGGAATTAGGGCAGGATGGATGTTAAGCACATTGTGCTTCAAATGCTCCGGCGGATGATAAAGTTTCAAAAACCCGGCCAACAACACCAGTTCTATATCATAATCCTGCAGGATAGAATTTATCTCATCGTCAGTAGAAGCGTAATGAACCGGGTAACCATACTTTTTGGCTTTCTTAAGCCCCAGAGCATCGACAACATTGGCCACAACCACCTCAATACTGCCTTGCATAGTGCCATCAGCTATTCGATCATGCAAATTATCCAAAGTCCGTCCGGTACCGGATAACAAAACCGCCATCCTCATACGTCCACCTCCTGCTTACTTGAAATAGGGGTTACTTGCGACATCAACCTTGGCCAACCAGGCAGAAATGGCCGTATCATATTTACTGGTCAGGGCAAATACTTTAGCCGCCAACCTAAATCGAGTAGCAAGTGTTGTATTGCCCTGCTTTTTCATTTCGGCGATCACCTGGGGATAATCCGCCGGATCGACCAGAACAGTGACATCCTGAAAGTTCTTGGCCGAGGCCCGCAACAGTGTCGGTCCACCGATATCAATATTCTCAATAGCATCTTCCAAGCGACAATTCGGATCAGCAACGGCCTGTTCAAAAGCGTAGAGGTTAACCGCCACTAAATCTATGGCCTGCAAACCATGCTTCTTCATCTGGGCCAGATGATCAGGATTGGTTTTCTGGGCAAGAATCCCGCCATGCACCATGGGATGCAGGGTCTTGACCCGGCCATCAAGCATCTCAGGAAAACCGGTAAATTCTGAAACATCGACTACCTTAATGCCATGATCACGCATCTTTTTAGCGGTCCCGCCGGTGGACAGAATTTCCACCCCCATATCCTGAAGTTCTTTGGCGAAACCCTCAATTCCTGATTTATCGGTAAGACTTATCAAGGCCCTCTCAATCTTTTTCATCTGCAACTCCTCTTATTATAAAAATAGTGTTATTTTTTTAATTACTCATCAGACTGGGTAAAACTACGGATCAGACGCCGGTCTCTCTTGCTGGGCCGCTGCGGTCTTAAGACCGGACGATTATCGGAAAACAACCGATTCTCCTCCTGCTTTTGCTCTCGGGCCGCCACACTTTTCTCGGTCTCGGCATAAAGAAGCTGAGCTTCCTTGGCCGACCGTCTTTTGTCGCTCAGCCCCAGAACCAAAACCACATATTCGTAGATCCCTCGCCTGATCCGAAGTTCATTACCAACCTCAATGACTTTGGCCGGCTTTACCCGCTCACCGTTGACCTGGACCTTGCCACCGGCAACCGCCTGGGCCGCCGTAGATCTGGTCTTGAAAAAACGGGCCGCCCACAACCATTTATCTATCCGGACCTTATTCTCCACAATAGTCAAACACGCATTTTACACCCAAGGGCATAAGTTTCGTTTGAGCAGACCAGCTGCTCAACTCAGCTTTATTCTCAAGCGTGATAATCTCCCCAAGAAATTTCACCTTTATTAAAATTATAATTTTACCATATATAAATTTATTCAGCCACAGACATAATAAACCATCCCACCACAAAAGAGCGCTATTCCGCGCCAGAAATCATCTTCAAAAAGACCAGCAGAAACATCTTGGCGGCTCACAAAAAACACGTTATTAACATTGTCTCTTATTATGAAATTATAGAACAGAGCCGAGGCATGAAAAAGAGCACAACTATGGAACTAAAAACCGTCGGCATAAAAGATATAAGTTATCCGGTTAAAGTGCGGCAAAAAATTGGCGGCCACCAGGAAACCGTCGCGACCATCAGCCTGCAAGGGAACATGCCCCATCCCAACCGCGAGACCTGCATCTCAACCTTAATCTCGATACTCAACAAATACCAGGACGACATCAGTGTCTCTATCTTCCCCGACTTACTCACCGAAATAAAAAAAGAACTACAAGCCGAATCGACCCACATGGAAATGACCTTTCCATATTTTATTGAAAAAAAAGCACCGGTAACCAACACCTGTAGCCTGATGGAATATACCTGCCGTTTTACCGGCGGCATAGGATTTGACAAGGATTTCATCCTCTCAGTCTGGGTGCCGGTGACCACCCTCTGTCCATGTTCCAAAGAAATCAGCACGGCCGGCGCCCACAATCAACGGGCGGAAGTTAATTTAAACGTAAAATATAACGGATTTGTCTGGGTAGAGGACCTGATAAAACTTGTTGAATCCACCGCCTCTTGCGAGGTATTTGCCTTACTCAAGAGGCCGGATGAAAAATTCGTCACCGAACACGCCTTCAACAATCCAATGTTTGTAGAGGATGTGGTCCGAAAGGTTGCGGAAAAGACCCTTAACCACCCGGATATTTACTGGTTCTCGGTTGGCGTTGAAAGCTTTGAGTCAATTCATAAACACAGCGCCTACGCCTACATTGACAGCGATGAAATCTAGCTCTCGCCCCTCTAAATAACAAACAAAAAGAGTTGTAATTATTTCACCTTTCCTTTACTGTCACTATCAGTATAATTTTTCACATTTCTTTTCATATCTTTAATTTCAGACACAAGGAGCAGTCATGAAAAAAAATCTATTGCGGGCCAGTGTGTTGTTTTTCGTTTTACTGATGATCGGAACCGTTGGCGCCGAGCAATCATCGATTGAACAGGGCGAAAAATTGTTTAATGACAATTCACTAGGTGGATCAACCAATGACACTAGTTGCGCCACCTGCCATCCCAACGGCAAGGATCTGGAAAAAGCCGGAGAGAAACAGAATCTGACAGAAACAATCAACCGCTGTATAACCGGGCCCCTGAAGGGGAACAAGATTGACGGCCGAACCGTTGAGATGCGTTCCCTGAAAATGTATATTCAATCATTGAGTAAAAAATAAATCCTATCTGGCGCGGATCGGACTTAGGAAATCGTAGCAGAAAACCCATGAAGGGATATGGAGCAATTTAGCGGTTTCGCAGCAGATTACCGTCTAAGTCCGACCGCCCCAGGAACCAGGACAAAATAGCTGCCCTTACCAATTGTTACCTTTTGGCTATCACGCCCGCTCACGTTCGGTCGAATAAATATGCACCTGATTCCGACCGTTGTTTTTTGCGACATAAAGGGCTGAATCGGCGACCATCACCAATTCGTTGGCAGAGGCTGCGTGCTGCGGACAACAGGCAAGACCGATACTCACGGTTTTATGGATGGGCGGATGACCCTCAAACTCAAAAACATGGCGAGAAATATTGTCGCGCAACCGCTCTGCTACAATCCGGACGGAGGGAATGTCGGCTACCGGCAGCAACACCACAAACTCATCGCCGCCATAACGACAGGGAATTTCACCAAACCTGAGACTGCGCTTGATAAGTTCCGCCAGTTCAACCAACACTTTGTCCCCAAAAGGATGACCGTAGGTATCGTTAATATCCTTAAAATTATCAAGATCAAGGATCAGCACACAAAAACCTTCCCCGGTCAGTTTGTAATTGTCTTCCATCAAGTTGACCCGGCTCTGGAAATGACGCTTGGTAAACATGCCGGTTAATTCATCGGTAATTGCCATGGTGTAGAGCTTGGCGTTTGAAAAAGCAATTGCGACATGCTGAGAGAAAGCCGGTAAAATTCTTTTCTCGGAAGAAGACAATTTTCGGTCACCACCAAATCGCACGCAAAGCAGACCAAATTTCATTTCATTCATCTGCAACGGAAGTAAAACCTTGCTATCGCCTTCAGAATAAATAGGTTCAGCATAGCTTTCCGCCAACCAGTGCAAGAGATCCTGCTTGGAAACAAACTGATGCGGATCCTCCTCCGACTCTAAATAATAGTCGGCCTGATAATGAGACTCGCCAAATCTCTTCCAGACTACCTCAAAACGTTGCGAGTCTCTTTCATGCGGCAAAACAAGGGTGACATCCGCCCCATGCAGGAGATCACCAAGCAGGTTGACTACAATTAACTTGATTTTCCGCAACTCTATGGTCTCGCTGATTTTACGGACCAGGGTATAAAGAGAGGTTATCTCGCTGTTCTTGCTTTTGATCTCCTCAATAAATCTGGAAATTGCCCTACTCATCACGTTGAAGGAATCAGCCATTTCAGAAAACTCGCCGCCGCCCCTTACCTCGACCCAATTGCCGAAATCACCTTTCCCCACCTTTTGAAAACCATCGATGATCGCATTTACCGGCTGCGACACAAATCTGTTGATGATGTAGAAAATAATCAAGACGACAACGATAAAAGAAAACAAACCGGTGGCGACCAGGCGCTTGGAAACCGTCGTCATAAGTTCATAGGTCCCGGTCAGATATGAATCAACAATCAGAATACCGCACATCTTCTGCTCAGCGGGATGACAGCCATAACATGGCGGTTTATTATCAATCTTGATGACCCGGCGCAAGAGATGTTCATTGCCCCTGATCACAATAATTTCCTCGCTGCGCGGTGATTGCTTACCACCATGACAAGACAAACACGTTTCATCCTTGTCTTTATCAAGAATCGAACCCACCTCAGACGAATCAGTCGACATGACAATCCGACCTTTGAGATCAAGGATACTTATCCCGGCGAGATCGGCCACCCTGACCATCTCATCCATGGTCTCATTGAGTGACTGCCGGTCATTTTGCAACATTGAGCTCCTGAGTCCAGCCTCAATCGTAAATCCGGCCTGCATCGACTTTTTATGGGTCATCTCAATAAGTTTATCCCGCTGATAGGTCCACATGCCATACAAAGCCACGGACATCAAAACGAAAAAAACCGGAAAAAGACTTCCCAGAATTTTGAATCGCAGTGAGCTTAATTTTTCAGATCTAATAATCGCCACTAAAAGCCCTCAATAACTTTTGATATCAGGCAACAGGCAAACACAACCTTCGGCACAGATTTTTCGTGAAAATATTCCACAAAACCACATCATTATTACATCATCATAATAATCAAAAATCAATCCCTGCTTCAATGAATGGCCCACTAAAAGTCAAAGAGGCCTCCACATCTTCTTCATCTATTTTCAGGTCCTGATAATGCCAACCGCCGGCCACAAAAACAAGGTCCACCGGATAATATTTAATCCGGGCGATATAATCGTAACAGTGACTTTTGTTTATCACCCCCCCCCGCACCTCGGCTTCAATGCCCAACCAGTCCAAGGGCTGGAGCTGAGCCGCAACATACAACATCGGCAAAAAGGCAGTCACATCACCAGTCGTCTCAGAAACGGCCCCCTGAGCGATTTCGGCGCTTAACTGGAACATCCTCACATTAAGGCCAAAATCCACGTTGGCCGTTTTAAGAGTTACCGTTTTCAACAGAGGAATACTCCACGCAAAAGCCATATCGTATTGATCAAGGCTTACTTTGGAATAAAAACCAGTGCCGGCGGTGAAAGTCTGGTCACCGAATTTAAAATCAACATCTTTCCGGCCAAGGCCATCGAACTCCATGGGAGTGGCAACCAGGTAAATATCAGGCAGAATCAGAGGAAGCTCGACCTTGGCCCGCCCCATAATTCTGCTCTGCGCGTCGTAGCCAAGATTGTTTTCAAGATCAATTTCATCAATGGCCTTGACCGGCTCATATGAGATGGTCCCCCCGGGCCCTTGATGCCAGACGCCGACTGCCACCTCAAAACCAATAAACCCATAGGATAATGACGGAACAGCCAGCAATAAAAGAAATACAGCCATCACAAATTTACTCTTCATAAGTACCCTCCACAGATTAACTAAAATAACCCGGCAACAAGTCAAAAGTCGATGATGCGACACCAGCAGATTCATCTTATTCATTTCCCGGCCACAAATCAAACAAATCAAACCCCTGGTTCAAAAAAATACAAACTATTTCAAGTCCATGACCACCTCTAACTTGCCGGAAACAAAATCAGATGTTAACATAACAAGAAAATTGATGATCCCATCATTAATTACTATAATGGACGCTGAACTCTGGAACAATTTTTCAGATTAAACATAAAATCACATCTATGATTTCCAGATCTCTCATATTACCGAATTGGCTCATTTGCACCGTATTGACTTTTATTGTCTTGATCGGGGCAATCATCAACTTTTCCCCGCTTAACTACCTGGACCGCCAAATATATGACAGCGCAGCAAAACTCCGCCAACATGACCGTGTTAATCCGATCGTAATCATCGAAATAGATAACAAGTCTATTCAAGAAATCGGCGATTGGCCGTGGTCCAGAGATTATCTGGCAAAATTAATTGAAATCATCTCCAGCCAAGGGGTTAAAGCCACCGGTATTCATCTACTATTCCCCAATCCTGAGAACAATCCCGGCCTGCAGGAAATTGACAAGATCAGAAGTAAGCTGAAACGCGAACCTGACTTCTCAAAAAACAGCGCCTACGACAAAATTGACAAAAGCCTGAAACAGGCGGAAATGCGGCTTGACCATGATGCGATGCTTCTTGCGTCCATCACGCCGGTCCAAAATATTGTAATGCCATTTCTATTCTCTTTTGAGAAAACTTCTCTGGAAACCCAGTCAACCATGCCTCAATGGCTGGAAAAACATTCGATCCCGGAGAAATACCGAATAGTCTCCCAATTCCAGCTTCTTTTAAAATTCAAAAACCCAATAACCGTTCTCGAAAACACCATTCCGGTCGCCAGAACCATAATCCCGACCTACACCAAACTGGCATCCGGGGCCGGGGCCCATGGTCACATAAATTACATGCCCGATTCCGATGGTATTGTGCGAAGTCATCCACTGTTAATCAGTTTTCAGAACAGATTGTTCCCTTCCTTTGCCCTGCGGCTCGCCATGACGTACTCCGGCTATAACTTGCAGAATCTGGAGGAGATCAAAGAACTGGGCCAAACCGGAACAATCCAGTTTAAGGATTATGAAATACCAGTCAGCAGCAGCTATCGAATGCTGATTGATTTTAATGTAAAACGGGAAGAGATCAATCGCTATAGTTTTGTTGACGTCATCAAGAACCGGATCCCGGCCGGAGTCCTGAAAGACAAACTTGTCCTCATCGGGCTGACGGCAGAAAAGATTAGCCCCACCCGACAGAGCCCGGTCAATACAACCATCTCTGAAACCGAGATCACCGCCAACGTCATCGAAAATATCTTGAATAACGCGTATCTGGTCCGGCCAAGCTGGGCCTGGCTGCTCGAAATCATCCTGATTTTATACTTTGGCCTGTTTCTACTGATCGTCACCACCAAACTCAGCCTTCGTTTGGGCAGCCTGATTATGTCAATTTTTCTGCTGACCTGGTACGGGGTCGCCGGCTTTCTTTTTATCAACAACGGGATATGGTTTAAAGTCGCCCCCCATACCATCCTTGCGGTTCTGGGCCTGTTATTTGTCATGGTCAATAAAATAATGACCGCACCCACCAAGAAAAAAGATGAAAATACCGAGGTCAATAAAATACTCGGACTCTCCTTCCAGAGTCAGGGCCTTCTGGACATGGCCTTTAACAGCTTTATGAAGTGCTCCCTGGTTGACCCTTCGGTCAAAGAAACGCTCTACAATCTTGGACTCGATTTTGAAAGAAAAAGGATGTTCAACAAAGCAATCTCGGTATACGAATACATCCTTAAGGGCGGCCACTTTAAAGATAGTGCCGTCAGGATAAGACGCCTTAAAAAAGCCGATGACAACTCCCTTTTGGGGTCAAATATCGGACCGAGATCAGAAAAAAACCTCATGAACAGCAGCACGGGAACTCGGCCTACCCTGGGTCGCTATGAGATTATCAAAGAGATTGGCCAGGGTGCGGTCGGCACCGTTTACCTTGGTCGCGACCCCAAGATCAATCGTAAGGTGGCAATAAAGACCCTGCGTTACGACGAAGTAGATCCCGCCCAACTTGCCGAGATTAAAGAGCGATTTTTCCGCGAAGCGGAAGCAGCCGGTCGTCTCAGTCATCCTAATATAGTTACGATTTACGATGCCGGAGAAGATTACGACATAACTTACATGGCCATGGAACTCCTGGACGGCTTTGATCTGAGTCGCTATTGCCGTAAAGATAACCTTTTGCAACCAAAAATGGCGTTAAACGTCATCGCCAGGGTGGCATACGCCCTTGACTATGCGCACAAACATCACGTGGTCCATCGCGACATCAAACCGGCCAACATCATGCTGACCGGCAAAGGCAACATCAAGGTGACCGATTTCGGCATCGCCCGTTTGACCACCGCCTCACAGACCCAGACCGGTGTCATCCTGGGAACTCCCAACTATATGTCTCCGGAACAGGTTTTGGGCAAAAAAGTAGACGGCAGATCAGACTTGTTTTCACTCGGCGCAGTTTTCTATGAATTGCTTTCCGGTGAAAAACCATTCAAGAGTGACAATATCGGCGCCCTGATGCACAATATTTCCAATGCAAAGTACACGCCGATTATCGAAATAGCACCCAATACCCCGCCGTGCTGTATCGAGATTTTAGACAAATTGCTAAACAAGGTTGTAACCCAAAGATTTCAGACGGCCGGAGCAGTCGTCATTGCGACCCAAAAATGCATAGATGAGATATAGCTGAGTTGTGCCGCTCGCCGGCACAAATGAAACTTATGCGCCCCGGAGGAAGTGCCCTTGGGGTACCCTTGCGGTATATAGCTGAGTTGAGCCGCTCCCCGGCGCAAACCGATAAGCGAGTTTACAAGACATCGAAACTTATGCGCCCGCAGGAAGTACTTTTGCGGCAGATAAAACAATTTATCGATTTTTTGTGTTCAGGAAATAAGACCAGTGAAATACCTAGCATGCGGCAAGACCGATAAAGGGCGGGTACGCTCTAACAATGAGGACTATCTGGCCATCGATAACGACCTTTCATTTTTTGTGGTCGCCGACGGCATGGGCGGACATGCCGCCGGCGAAATCGCCAGCCATATGGCAGTAGATCTGACCATCGAACACCTCAAACTTGAAAATACAGAAGAGGCTCCACCAATCAGTGGCTACAACCCGAAATTATCGGAACCGGCCAACCGTTTAGGTGTAGCCGTAACTCGCGCCAACCAGATCATTAATCAGGCCGCCCAAAAAAAAGCGGCCTGGAAAGGGATGGGCACCACTCTGGCGGCAGCCTGGAAACCTTACCCCAAAAAAAAGAAAGTAGTAATCGCCCACGTTGGCGACAGCCGAATTTATCTGCTGAGAGATGAAAGTCTGAAGCAATTGACCAGCGACCATTCAGTGGTTGAAGAGCAGGTAGGACAGGGATTAATTTCCAGAGAAGAAGCCGAGCTGTCCAAAGCAAAAAATATGATTACCAGGGCCCTGGGACATCAACCTGAGGTCAAGGTCGACCTGGCAGAATTCAATCTTAAGTCAGGCGATCGTCTGCTTCTATGCTCGGATGGATTGAGCAACATGCTCTCGGATGAAGTTATCACCTCAATCATGAACTCGACACCCGTGCCGGGAAAAGCCTGCGACCTTCTTGTCCAGGAGGCCAACAAACAAGGCGGCAAAGACAATATCGCCGTGGTTATCGTTTACTTTTCAAAATATTACTAACCACTCCTACCACTAGCGGCTGGACACCCGATCCATTAAGATAGCGACACTCTTCTGCATCCGCTTGATAGCCGTTACCAGGTCGCCCAACTCATCATTTCTTTTAATTTTTATTTCGCTGAATTTTCCCTGACTAATTTCATTGCTGATCTTAACCAGATTCTTGATGACCGAAACAATTCGGCTGGTAAAAATTATCGGCAGTAAAAGACCCCAGGCAATGGCAAACAGAGAGACGGCCTTAATCAACAGCAAAACCTCATTCTGGGCCTGTGCCAGCTCCCCTTTGCCTCGGCGCACACCCTCCATCCCCACCTGGGATATCTGAAGGGCAATCTCCTCAAGTTCATGGGTTTTTGCCTTGAAATCACCATACTCCGCCTTGTTTACCTTATCGTAGCTTTTAGTCTTTTCAAATTTATCCACCACGATTTCAAAAGTTACTTTGTTCTCCGCTATTATCTCTTTAGCCCTGCCAACCGCAGCAATCATAGGCTGATTGTTAATCACTCCAAACTGTCTTTCCAACTCAACCAGATGTCCTCCCATCTTTTCGTAACTCGTTTTCCACTTATCAACATATTCTGTCTGTTTAATCAGATCTTTGGGAAAGATAAAAAATTCTTTTTCCGACCGCCGTGAGTGGGCCAATTCTTTATCGAAAAAGATGGCCTGCTCAAGAATCACACTATCTACATCAAATATATTGTTTGAAATTTTATCAACATTGGTAAAACCCCAAACACAGACGCCTGCCACGGCAAAGGTAAGGGCGGTACTACTCAAAAACGCCATTAAATATTTTGCGCGCAACTTCATAGTTTTCTCCTGTTACCCAAATTAGATATTTCCAAATATTACCGGCTTTGCCCAATAAATCACTCCGCCAACATACTGTAGTAAATAATTCGTTATTTTAACTTTCCATAAGCCCCAAAGAAACAAAGAATCACGCCACACTAAGGTTCCTTTGCCGTGAAGCGATTAATTGCATGAATAAAAGCACAATCTATATATCACAAAGGACAACGGTGAATGTCAAGGGCAAACTGACCTAACGTAACATATTCAGACTCACTACCATGAACATCAAACAGCAAATGGCCCGGTCAACCAAAATAACTCAGACCCCGGCTGTGGCAGTAATTAAATATAGCCATCGGGAAAGTAATAGAATGCGAGTGGGCTTCAGACAAAAAAACCTTGAGGAATAGCTCAAAAAATTGATCTTTACTGAATTAAGAGATTAGTGAAGCAAACCCACCATAAAGACCATGCCGGGCTATATAATCTTCAATATCGCCAGGCACCAGACCGAAAATCGATTTTCCCTCTCCAATTCTTTGCCGAACCATGGTTGAAGAAACATTTACCGGTTCCATCGCCAGAGGATAAATTCGACCTTTCCGATCGAGAGCAACCCAGGCCTTGCTTTCCCGATCAAATGAATAGCCGGAAAAATTAGCCACCACACTTCCCGGATCGTCCCCAAGCTTAAGTCCTTCACGTTCAATTACCACAAAATTCGCCAGATCAGGCAGGCGTTGATATTGCTTCCAGCTGGGAATCTCGACAAAGGCATCTATCCCGATTATAAAATAAATCCGGGCCTGATCAGCCAGACGATTTTTCAATTCAACAAGGGTATCAATGGTATATGAAGGTCCAGATCTCTCAGCTTCAAGGGAAGAAACCTTAAATCCGGGACAGGCCGCAACCGCCAATTTCAGCATGGCGAGCCGGTGAGCAAAGGATGAAACCGGAGCCTCCTGCTTATGAGGAGGCATCCAGGCCGGAACAAAAATTACCGAATCTAAGGAAAAATAATCCTTTACCCGAGCGGCAACCGCCAAATGGCCCTGGTGAACGGGATCGAAAGTTCCTCCCAAAATACCTACCAGGCCACCCCCAAAAGAAAACTCAGTTTCGCACTTGTCCATCACCATAAACAATAAACTTTTTGGAGGTTAATTCTTTAAGCCCCATTGGGCCATAGGCATGCAGTTTAGTGGTGCTGATCCCAATCTCGGCCCCAAGCCCAAACTGCCCGCCGTCACTAAACCGGGTTGAAGCGTTAACCATAACCGCCGAGGCATCAACCTCCCGGATAAAACGCTGGGCATTAGTATAATTTTCCGTGACAATTACCTCGGTGTGCAGGGAGCCGAAATTGACGATATGTTCCATCGCCGCATCCAGATCAGCCACTACCTTAACCGCCAGGATAAGATCCAGGAATTCCATGCCCCAATCGGATTGAACCGCCGCCTTAATCCCGGGCAGGATTTCCTTAGTCAGCGGGCATCCCCGCAGTTCAACCCCGGCCTTCATCAATTCCGCCGCGATAACCGGCAAAAAAGCAGAAGCGATATCCTGATGCACAAGCAAAGCTTCCAAAGCGTTACACACGCCGGGACGTTGCACTTTGCCGTTTATCACAATCGCCGTGGCCTTTTTCAGGTCTGCGCTCTGATCAACAAAGACATGGCATACGCCTTTATAATGTTTGAGCACCGGAATTCGGGAATTTTCAACCACAAATCGAATCAAACTCTCGCCGCCCCGGGGAATGATCAGATCAATGTATTCCTCAAGGGTCAGCAAAATATTTACCGCCTCCCGATCCGTAACCGGCACCACCTGAATCGCTGCCGGGTTAACCCCTTCGGACGCCAACGCCTCCTGCAGGACCTTGGCCAGAAAGAGATTGGAATGGATGGCCTCAGAGCCGCCCCGCAAAAAGACGGCATTCCCCGACTTAAGACACAGGGCGGCGGCATCAACCGTTACATTAGGCCGGGACTCATAGATCATACTGATGACCCCCAAAGGAATTCGCATCCTGCCGACCATAATCCCGTTTGGCCTTTTAATCATTTCCGTCACCTCACCGATCGGATCCGGCAGCACCGCCACTTCCTTTAACCCAACAATCATCGAATCAATGACCTTGTCCGATAACTCGAGCCGGTCAAGCATCGCCGCCGAGAGTCCTTTGGCGCGCCCCGTCTCCAGGTCCCTGGCATTCTCCTGTTGAATATGAAGACGTTTCTCGTGCAACCCCTCGGCCATCCGGGCAAGGATTCGATTTTTCACATCGGTTGACAGACAACTCAGTTGACGAGATGCCTTTTTAGCCTCAATCGCCATCGATTTAATTTTTTCCTGCAACGACATAACCACTCTCCGTACTATTTATAGGGATATCAGTAATTCAGGTTGAAGGTTGAAGGTTAAAGGTTGAAGGTTGAAGATAAATCATGGCAATTACCAGCCAATGATGCCAATAAAAACCCTTCGACCTGCTCGATCTATAAAAGTACCAGATTATCCCGATGGACAACCTCATCACTGTCCTTGTACCCCAAGACCTCGGCGATCTGTGAAGTCTGCAAGCCACAGATCTTTTCTATTTCGCCAGATCGGTAATTGACCAGTCCGGCGGCGATTGGCCGGTTCTCCTCGTCCAAACACTGGACCGGGGCGCCAACCCCGAATTTACCCCGCACCTCACGAATACCTATCGGCAACAAACTCTTTCCACCCTTCAGCAGAGCGCGGCAAGCCCCCTGATCCAGGACCAAAAACCCTCGCGGCCGAAGAGTATAGGCGATCCAATGCTTACGACTATGCATTTTTTCATCACTCGGCAGAAAAAAAGTACCGACCTCCTCGCCGCCAAACAATCTGTCCAGAGTATCGGGCAGACGCCCGGGACCAATAAAAGAAGCGCCGCCCCGGGCTGCCACCATTTTAGCAGCCAGGATCTTACTCCGCATCCCGCCGCTGCCCAGGGCACTGAACACATTGCCGGCCATATCTTCCACTTCCTTGGTGACCTTCGCCACCGTGGAAAGTTTCAAGGCATTCTTATCGGTTAACGGATTGCCGGTATACAGGGCATCAACATCGGTCAAGCAGACAAAAAGATCCGCCTCAATCAAATTAGTGATCATGGCCCCCAGAGTATCGTTATCACCAAACCGCAGTTCCCGGACCGACACGGTATCGTTTTCGTTGATGATCGGAATCAGACCCCAGTCAAGCAGGGTAAAGATGGTATTACGGACATTTAGATATCGATCGCGATGAGACAGATCATCATGGGTGAGAAGTACCTGCGCCACCTTTTGATCAAACTGATCAAAAATATCTTCATAGGTGCGCATCAGGTTGCTTTGACCGACAGCGGCAACCGCCTGCTTTTCCTTAAGGGAAATGCTCCGGTCACCTAAATCAAGTTTTCGCCTGCCGGCCGCCACCGCCCCGGAACTGACCAGAATAATATCACGCCCGGCATGACGCAGGGCAGATAACTGCCGAGCCAGATTTCCCATGACCTGCCGGTCCAGACCCTTCTGCCCGGTCAACACGGCGCTGCCGACCTTGACCACGATCCGTCTGCTTTTTTTCAGATAAAGCTTACGGTTACGCAGCCCGTCTTCTGTTGAAATCTGATAAGTCATTATTCCGTTTCATCAAGAGTGGCGGCTATCAGGTCCCGTAATTCACCCAAACCTGTCCCGTTCAAGGCTGAAATAGCAATGGTCTTCAAATTTTGCCGAGAAAAAATCAACTCCAGTTCAGCCAATTTTCCTTCATCTTCCAGCAGATCAACCTTATTGAGAACCACAAAACGCCTGCGCCCCATCAACGCCTCGTTGAATTGGCGAAGCTCTTCCTCAAGGATATGATATTGCTGTGATGGATCATCGCCGGACACATCAATGATATGCAACAGAATCCTGGTGCGCTCAATATGTTTTAAAAATTTATGGCCCAATCCCGCACCATGATGGGCACCTTCAATAAGACCCGGGATATCGGCAATTATACATGGTGGCCTGAAATCAAAATGCAGGACCCCGAGCTGTGGCTCCAAGGTAGTAAAAGGATAGGATGCAACTTTGGGATTTGCAGCGGAAAGCCTCGAAAGAAGAGTCGATTTGCCGGCATTAGGCAATCCGATCAATCCGACATCAGCCAAAAGCTTAAGTTCAATTCGGTACCAGAATTCCTCACCCGGTGTCCCCTTACCGGCAATCCGGGGAGTACGATTCAAGGCCGAGGCATAATGAACGTTCCCCCCACCCCCCTTACCGCCCCTGGCCGCAATAAATTGCGCCCCGTCATTGATCAGATCCGCCAGAACCTCACCGGTCTCAACGTTTTTAATCAACGAGCCCATGGGCACAAGAAGAATAGTATCCTGGCCCTTATGGCCATGTTTCTTCTGCCCTTGACCATGGGTGCCGCTGGTCGCCTTAAAATGGGAACGATAACGAAAATCTAAAAGAGAGGAGAGCTTCTTGGAGGCTTCAATGATAACGGAACCGCCTCGACCGCCATCGCCGCCGTCCGGTCCGCCCTTGGGAACATATTTTTCACGCCTGAAACTCACACAACCGTTGCCGCCATCTCCCGCTTTCACGAAAAATTTGGCCTCATCAATAAAAGCCATAGCAGATACCAGAAATAGGTTGTAGAGGCTGGTTACAGACGAACCGCCGGTGCAGGAATGCACCGGCGGCATTTAAGATCTAATTGAATCAGGAAGTTGCTTCGATCGGATAGACACTTACCCGCTTGCGATCCCGACCAAAATTCTCATAAGTTACTACACCATCAACTTTAGCGTACAGAGTATAATCACGACCAAGGCCGACATTGGTTCCGGGATGGATCTTGGTTCCCAGCTGCCGAACCAAAATGCTCCCTGCCGTGACTTCCTGTCCGCCGAATCTCTTAACTCCACGTCTCTGACCGGAGCTGTCGCGTCCGTTCCTTGAGCTACCGCCCGCTTTTTTATGGGCCATAATAACACCTCATTATTTTACAAACGTTAACACAAGATTATGCTGAAATCTCATTAATTTCCAGGCCGGTGAACATCTGACGATGTCCATTTTTAACCCGATAACCCTTGCGACGTTTCTTTTTGAAAACCACAACCTTTTTAGCCTTACCCTGCTCGACAATAGTAGCGGTAACTTTGGCGCCTGCCAGAAGTGGTTGGCCGACCTTCACCTCTTCACCATCTGTAACCATCAAAACGTCGATCAACTCAACTTTATCGCCGACATTGCCATCAAGTTTTTCAATCCGAAGCCGGGCACCCGACTCTACCTGATATTGTTTGCCGCCGGTACGAATAATTGCGTACATGCTGTATTCCTCCAAAAACTGATATTCATCATTCCAGTCAACTCCCAAATGCAATTGCAAGCCGCAGGAAAATACTTAACTTAAATACATCTTAAAATTGAAACAGACATAGATACCATAATGCCCCAAATTGTCAAGCTACAAATAAGACAATAGAGCAAAGTTTAAAATTTAAATCGTAAGTCTAAAACAAGATCAGCTCATACCGACGCCCCAAACTATCTCATATTTTTCCAGGTGTAGGTCCTTGATCGGCACAATTGTAATCCGCTTGCCCGTCTCCTCCTCAAGATTATGGATGGTCGCCGCCTCCTCCTTCAACATCATTGTGGCAACATGGGGGTGGACCGAGATTGTAACGTTACGGGCCGGAATCTTGCTGGCATTCCGGCTGATCTTTCTGAAAATTTCGTAACACACCGTCCGGCGCGATTTCAAAATCCCATCGCCATGACAATAAAGACAAGGCTCACAAAGCATATGAGACAGATCTTCAGAGCTTCTTTTTCTGGTCATCTGGACCAAACCAAATTCCGAAATCCGCAGAATATTGACCCGGCTTTTATCCTTTTTGACCGCCTCCTTCAGGGCACGAAACACCTCATCCCGATGGGATTCCACTTCCATGTCAATAAAATCGATAATAATAATCCCGCCGATATTCCGGAGTCTTAACTGATAGGCGATCTCCTTGACCGCCTCCATATTGGTCTTGAAAATGGTTTCCTCAAGATCATTCTTGCCGACATAACGGCCGGTATTCACATCAACCACCGTCAAAGCCTCGGTGGCATCGATAATGATATAGCCGCCGCAACGCAACCAGATCTTGTTATCAAGGGCCCGGTTAACATCCATTTCAATGCCGTACACATCAAAGACCGGCGGCACCTCATCATAAAGATGGATCTTGGGGGCCAGATGCGGGGCAAAGGTATCAACAAATTTTAAAATCCGTTCATAGACCTTGCGGTCATCTATGACCAGACGATCCACCGACGGAGAAATAATATCCCGCACCGCCCGCAGGGTTATATCCAGATCCTCGTAAACCAGACTGGGCACGGACCTTGTTTTATCCTGAATTTCCCCCCACAGATGAAGAAGAAATTCCATATCTGCCTCAAGATCTTCCTTGGAAGCATTTTCACCGACCGTTCTGACAATAAATCCTGTGCCGGCCGGACGCAGATCCTCGATATCTTCACGCAGTCGATCCCGAACCTCTTCATCCTCAATCTTGCGAGAGATCCCGATATGATTGGTCATCGGCATAAAAACAAGATTACGACAAGGCAGAGTTATATTGCAGGTCAATCGGGCTCCCTTGGTCCCAATCGGATCCTTGCAGATCTGAACCAGGATGTCCTGCCCCTCGGTCAGCAAGTCCTCAATATTCATGCCCGGCGAGCGGCGATCAATCGGGGCATCTGATACTGTCCCGCAACAATTCCCGTTTTCCTCGTCCTGGTCGCAAGGGAATATATTTCTCTCACCTTCCACCTGATTAACAAACACATCATCAACATAAAGAAAACCGGTGCGCTCCAATCCTACATCGACGAAAGCCGCTTGCATGCCGGGCAAAACCCTTTTCACCCGACCATGATATATATTACTGACCAACCCTTTTTCGGCCGGCCTTTCCAGGTAGAATTCGACTAAATTGCCGTACTCAACCAGAGCGACCCTAATTTCAAATGAAGTCGCATTAATAATCAAATCTGTAGCCATTGTCCCGCCTCTATTACCTGATCCAGCAAAGCCGGACTTTTTTTATGCCACCCGGGAGTCTATCATTTACCGCAGTATGAAAGAACTTGAAATCATACTCACTAACTACCGATGCAAATAGCTCCCCGACTGAAATGCCCATGGGGCACATTCCACTTTGCATGTTCCAACAGTTTACTTGCCATCATCCTCCCGATACCACAATTTAATCACCCGGGAATCAAGAACATCCTCATCGGAAAGCCCCAGGACAGCCGCCAACAACTCCATAGGTTTAATCCCGGCCTGGCCCACTTCACTATTTAAGACCAGATCGATCTTCTTATCCTCGCTCATCCGAAGATCAGTGACCATTGATCGTCCATCAATCTTTCGCTCCTTTCCTTTCCGACTGAGCCGGATATCAAAGGTCGCCGCCGCCATAAACTTTTCAAGATCGCCTTGCTGATACTCTTTGCCAAGAGTAATCCGGTAGCAGGCCTGGCCCTTCTGACCAAGATCACTGCCGTCATATGCAATCCCGATAATTTCAAAACCGCCCGGCAGCAACCTGTTTATCGCGGTTAACATTCCATTGATATCCTGCAGTGGTTCAAAGAGATCAACCACAAAATACTCAGCCATACTTTCAGTTCCCAGCGGTAGAGCCGGACTGAATGAAACCTTGGGAGACGGACTGAAACCTTGTGAATAATTGATCGGCAGATCAAGCCTCCGAAAAACCCTGAAAAACATCTGAATTACCTCCAGATGTCCAAGAAATCTGGCCTCATTCAGCTTGGCATAGTCGAATCGATAGACAAAATGAATGGCCGCAGTTACTTTTTTTTCTGCCGACGCAATCTCTTTTTCTGCGGTCGGTTCGAATTGAGGACAAGAATTAACGATCGGTTTCACCGTCTTAAAATCACATAGTCCGCATTTTTGACAACCGTGTACCCGACAATCCGGGGTATATATTTCGTTAAGGGCCTTCTCATATTCCTGTTTAAAAAACTCATCATCCAACCCCGCGTCCAGATGCTGCCAGGGCAAATTTTCTTCGGGCAATCGGCGACGCAGATAATATTCAAGATCAATCCCGCACTCATCCGCGGCCTGACGCCAGGTATCGAGCTTGTAATAATCAGACCAGGCATCAAGCCGGGCGCCAAGACGCCAGGCCGCCTCAATCACCTGAGCGAGCTTGCGATCACCACGGGATAAAACCCCTTCCAGAAAACTCTGCCGAGGATCATTCCACTTAAGCTGAAAACCATTGCCGCGCAAACGCTCTTTCAAAAAATTAATCCGCGTAAACCCTTCGCCGATCGACAGCTGTGGCTCACGCTGGAACGGAGTATGAGGTTTAGGAACAAAAGTCCCGACACTAACATTAATTTTATGGCCGCCGCCTTTGCCGGTCTGTCGAGCTTTTTTCACCAACTCCGGAATTGCAGCCAGATCATCTTCGGTTTCAGTAGGTAAACCGAACATAAAATAAAATTTCAACAACTTCCAGCCAAGCTCAAAGGCTGCCTTACTGCTGCTGAGCAAATCATCCTCGGTAATACCCTTGTTGATCACCCGCCGCAATCTGTCTGTTCCGGCTTCCGGCGCCAGAGTAAAACCGGTTTTCCGGACCCGCTTGATCTGAGACATAATCTCCGGGGTCAGGGTTCCCACCCGCATCGACGGCATCGAAACAGACACATTTGCTTTACTGAATTCATCCATCAACCTGCCGAGCAGGGGAGCAATACACGAGTAATCCCCGGTGCTCAAAGACAACAAAGCGAGTTCATCAAAACCGCCTTCCGCAATACCCTTACGGGCCAATTCGATCACCCGTTCCATGGACCGTTCCCGGACCGGCCGGTAGATAACCCCGGCCTGGCAGAAACGGCAGCCTCGGGTACAGCCCCGGGCAATCTCAATTCCCAGCCGATCATGGACCACCCGGGCCAAAGGCACAAGTGGCGGTTCCCCGCCACCATCCTCAATATCAGGCAACACTCGCCGCCTGACCTTGGAATAATCTGCCTGTAACGGCTTTATATCCTGAAAAACCCCTTCCTCGTCATAGACCGGTTCAAACAGGGACGGAATATAGATGCCCGGCAAGGCGGCCAGACGCTGCAGAGTCTCCCGGCGATCAACCGCCTGCTCCTTGGCCCGCATTACAATTTGGGCTATTTCAATAATCGCTTCCTCGCCGTCACCCAGTAAAATTGCATCAAAAAAATCAGCCACCGGTTCGGGATGAAAAGCACCGGGGCCGCCACCAATGATTAGAGGATAGCTCTGATCCCGATCGACAGAACGAAAAGGAATACCGGCCAGATCGAGAACAGTCAGAATATTTGAATAACAGAGTTCGTAAGGCAAGGTAATGCCAAGCAGATCAAATTCCTTGAGAGGACGATGAGATTCAAGGGAGAACAGCTCCTCCCCCCTGCTCCGCAAAAGGGCCTCCATGTCAAGGTCAGGGGCATAGGCCCGTTCAGCCAGCAAATTCGCCTGATTGTTTATGATATGATAAAGAATCTGCAGTCCCTGATGGGACATGCCGATCTCATAAAGGTCCGGGAAGATCAAAGCTATGCGCAAGGAAACCTGGTCCCAAACCTTTTTAGTGACGTTAAATTCGTTACCGCAATACCGGCTGGGTTTTTTTACCCTGGAAATCAGTTCTTCAATCGTCATTTGATCCTGACCTGCTTAAAACCTGGTGGTATTTCGACCACAAAATCCGCCGCGGAAAAGACGCCGGTCTTATCCCAGTCGGCCAGCTTGATATGCAGGGAGCCGCTATGATTTCCGGACAACAAAATCACCTCGCCGGGCAAAGGACAGACCGAGTCGCTCTGATAATTGTCATATTGAATGTCAAGCAAGATATCTCCTTTTTCATTCCGCAACAGATGTCTTTTTAATACTCCGAGGTCCGGATTAAAAAAGACCATACTATTAAATAAATCCTTGCCGCGCTCCAACTCCAGCCAGTATCCATCTTCCGTCTTGTCCCGGGCCACCGACAATATTTTGACCAAACCGGGCGGCAATCGACCAATGATCCAATAAAATCCGAAATCCGCCGCAAATCCCGAAGGCAGATATTTCTGGAATAAATCGCTGGCCACACTGCCTTCGATACTTTTTGTTTCGGTGAAATCCAGATACCGGAAATTTTCGCCATCAGTGGTCAGGGCCAGCAGAGGCTGACCAAAAGGATTAACCCCGACGAACTTCAGCGAAGAAGGCGCCATGGCCTGCAGATAGCCGTCAATGGTGCCGGCAAAAACAAGATTTTTCAAGGTAACGCTGGCCCTGGCATCCACCCCGCAACGACATTCCTTCTGCCGGCGAACCATTTCCTTAAAAGCAGCCTTCACCTCAAGCCCTTCAGGCTTGGTCACCGAAACCAGATTCGGCAGGGACACGCAACCGACAAGACAAAAAGACAGGAAAAAACCCAGAAATATCAGGTGGTTGAAAACAACAGAAGTTGCTCGGGGCATTACTTGTTCAGGGCCTCAATTTTACTTTTTATCTTGGCCCGATCTGTTTTATTCCCCGCTAAACTCAATGCCTTCTCATAGGCAACAAGCGCTTTTTTATACTGCCCCGCTTTAACAAAAGCGTCACCCAGATGTTCATTAATGGTAGGATCTTCAGGTTCCATTTCCCTGGCCTTCTGCAATTCGACAATGGCCTGCTCGATCTTGCCAAGCTTAAAATAAACCCAGCCCAGACTGTCTCTGACAAAACCATCCTCCGACCTGATGGCAATGGCCGCCTTGATATATTCCAACGCCTGCTCAAGATTCTCTCCGTTCTCAGCCCAGACATAACCCAGATAATTTAAAGCATAGGGATCCCGGGGATTAATCTCCAGGACCTTCGCCATATATTCTATCGCCTTTTTCTGGTCCCCTTTTTCCTCCAGGAACAAGGCATATTCAAAAATAAGCTTGGCGTCCTGCGGGAAGACATCCATGGCCCGCAAAAATACCTGCTCAGCCTGGGCCGGTTTCTTTTGCTCCATATAGATCGTCGCAAGCATCACATAAAAACTCTTTTTGCGGGTCAACTTATCGGCAATCTTGTTTTCCAGTAATTGCGCCGCCCCCTCAAAATCCTTTGATTCTTGTAATATCCGGGCCAGGAAAAGCACGGACTCTTCATAATTGGCAGACCCCGGCTTCGCCTGATGCAGCAATTTCATGGCCTTATCATTGTCCCCTGTTTCATAATAAATCAAGGCCAGGAGGGCCCGAGCCTCTACGAATTCCGGGTCCTTCTTTAAAACTGTGAGCAACAGCTCAATTGCTTGATCAAATCTCTTTTCCTCCATCAGGATCCGGCTTACCGCAAGATCTACCGGCAACTCATCTTCGACATAAAGTCGCAACTCCTTCAACTCAGTCAGCGCCAGATCAACCTTGTCCATTTTCAGGTAAAGTCTGGCCAACCGGCCTCTGGCCTTCTCGTCGGTCTCATCCTCCTGCAGGATTTTTTTATAAAGATCAATCGCCGGCTCGTATATTTTCTGTTCTTCCAGAAAATCAGCCGCCTCAAATGCCAGCATTACGGACCAATTAAGTTCCAGGGCCTTCTCATAGGCTTTTCCAGCCTTGCTATACAGTTGTAAATCACGATAAATTTTTGCCAGATAATGATAGCCGACAAAGGACTTTTCATCTTTTTTGACCAGGTCCTCCATAATTGTCCTGGCCTTGACAAAATCCTGGTTCCTGGCATAGAGGGCTCCCAATAACAACATCACATTATAATTGTTCGGATCAACCTTGAGCATCTCCAGATAAATTTCCGCTGCCCGGTCCACCTCCCCCATCGAGGCATACAAATTAACCAGTAACGACCGGGCATCTTCATCCTTTGGATTTCTTTCGATCAGGCGATTCATCCAGGCGGCGGCTTCTCGTCTCTTGTCCATATTGATCAGGAGCATCGCCAGTTTCCGCATGATATATTCCCCGGTCGGATCACAAACCAGCGCCTTCTCATAGGCCTCCCGAGACTCCTCGTAAAGACCTTCAAGCTCGGCTGATTGTCCCCACAGAAAATAAAAGACCGCGCACTCCTGGTCGACCGCCTCAACCGATGGATCTAAACCCTCAGCGAGCTTAACCTTGGTACCAGCCCCCACAGAACAAGAGACACAAAAGCAGGCCAGAAAGAGTAAAAACCATAATATTTTTTTCATCAAAAAGTTCCTTCCATTACAAAAAGTATGCTGACAATCCTTTAAAACCTTAAATATTACAGGAATGTCCCTTATACAGCCAGCCCTTTTTCCAATAAAGCTGAGTTGAGTCGCTAATCGACTCAAACCGATAAGCGAGTTTACGAGACATCGAGACTTATGCGCCCACAGGAAGTACCCTTGCGGTATAATAATATCTGGATATGAGACATGACATCAGCGTGGACCTCCGGCACGGTTCTGGTGGCATCGATCCTCTTGATGTAGGGCCGATTAATTTGATCAAAAATCTGATCCACCTTTTGCAGGCCTGCTTCCTGTTCAAAATCATTAAGCGCCTCCCCCCGCAAATCTAAAATTCGATGCACACCCAGAGCGGGCGGCACTTTTAAAAGAAACACCAGATCAGGAATTGGCGCAAAAAGTTCATTCTGCGCAATAATTACCTCAGGATCATGACCGGCAACTCCCTGATAAGCAGCGGTTGACAGATAGTAACGATCGGTAAGCACCACCTTGCCGGCCACCAAAGATGGCTCAATCAATTCCCGAACGTGCTGCCGGCGATCATCGATAAAAAGAGCCAGTTCCTCGGCAGCGGAGACTCCCTCCCGGCTTACATAAAGTTCTCTAATCCTTTTACCATAAGGGCCGTCAGTCGGCTCACGAGTGACTACCGTTTGCAAACCCATATCGTTAAGAGCGGAGGCCAGCATCTTGATCTGAGTGGTTTTCCCGGTCCCGTCAATCCCCTCAAAGGCGATAAGCAATCCGCGCTGCATCTTATTTTTCACCAGCAATTCCCCTGGGATTTCTTTGTTTTATTCCCTTATTAAGATCTGATTTGCCCATCTACCGCCGCTTCCTGTTTTGGACAATCTCCCCGGCCAGCCGAAAAGCTGCGGCCAAACTTGCCGGATTGGCAATCCCCTGCCCGGCAATATCATAAGCCGTGCCATGATCCACCGAAGTCCGCACAATCGGCAGCCCCAGAGTCACGTTAACCCCGTCTTCAAAATGCAACAGCTTAAACGGGATCAAACCCTGATCGTGATACATGCAGACGACCGCGTCAAATTGTCCGGCCACCGCCTTGTTAAAGACCGTGTCCGGCGGAAAAGGGCCCTGTACGTCCCAGCCCTGGGCCACCGCCTCCGCTATGGCCGGAGAAATCTCGGATATCTCCTCATCGCCAAACATGCCGGCTTCCCCGGCATGGGGATTAAGCCCGGCCACCGCTATCCGTGGGTGAGAAATACCAAAATCAACCCGCAAGGCACGACCGGTTATCTTAATCATCCGCAGAACCCCGGCCCGATCAATCAACCGGGGCACCGCCGCCATCCCTTCATGAATGGTGACCAAAGTAACCCGCAATTTATTGCCGGCCATCATCATGGCATAATCAGGCGCATCACACAGAAAAGCCAACATCTCGGTGTGACCGGGATAAATGTACCCAGCCTTATTTAATGCCGACTTGGTAATAGGACAGGTAACCAGTCCGGCCATTTCTCCGGCAAAGATCAGTTTAACCGCCTGCTCTATATATTCGCCCATCGCTCGCCCAGTATGCAGGCCAGGTTGTCCCCACTGATGGTTTCCAGCAAGGTCGGACCCCGAAAAAACATTAAGACAACCGTCCTTTGGAACTTGACCCGGTTGCCAAAGACAAATATCAAGATCAATGCCCAAATCGGAAGCACAACGCGCCAAAACCCCAGGGTCACCGATGACCACCGGCCGGTAATCACTTTTCATCGCCGGATCGGCCATAAAACGCAAAATTATCTCCGGCCCGATTCCCACCGGACAACCCATAGTAATAGCTATATTTTTCTGCGGGTCACGGCAAATCATTTAAGTTCAAAGGCGTTTACCACAATTTCAATTTCCGGATCTTTCCCTTTTTCGACCAGAACAGATACTGCGTCAAACCTGCAATTAATATCAACCCGGTTTGTTGAAGCAAGATATTCCTGGGCAACCACAACGATCTTGCGTCTTTTCAAAGGGCCGATTCCCTCCAGGGGATGTCCGAAATTCAGATTACTCCTGGTTTTAACCTCTACAAAAACCAAGACGCCTGCTTCTTCCGCAATAAGATCAATTTCGCCAAGTCTGGACCGGTAATTCCGCTCAATTATCTTATAACCGCAACTTTGCAGATAAGCGCAGGCCAGTTCCTCACCCCTGCGTCCTAAAGACAAACGCTCTCTGGTCATCAGAAAATCCGTCCCACATGCTCCCGCACCCCTTTAAAGGTCCGGCGATGAATCTCGCAAGGGCCATACTTGGCAATAAGCTGCCGGTGTTCAGCCGTGGGATATCCTTTATGCTTTAAAAAATTATATTCGGGGAATTGCGCGTGATACTCTTTCATGATTTCATCCCGGACCTCTTTAGCCACAATAGAAGCCGCGGCAATAGAGGCGCTGCGGGACTCACCTTTAATCAAAGATTCCTGCGGCAGAATGATCGGCACCGCAAATTTGCCATCGACCAGAAGAAAATCAGGAAAAATCGGCAGCTTTTCCACCGACTTTTTCATCGCCAGCAAAGAGGCATGCAAGATGTTTAATTGGTTGATCTCATCGACACTGCACATGCCGATTCCGATCATTGCTCCGGAATCTCTCAGTTCCCGATAAAGACGACAACGGACAGAGGGGGATAATTTTTTTGAGTCTTTGAATTTCTGGAAATCACAGTCGTCCGACAAAATAACACTGGCAGCCACCACCGGACCGGCCAATGGTCCGCGTCCGGCCTCATCCGTGCCGGCGACCACGGCATAGCCATGCTTAATCAGCTCACGCTCGAAAGAAAAGGTGTCTGTTTCTAAGAAATCATGCCTCATAAAAAAAGAAGGACTTGGGTAGTCCAACCGAAAATAACAAAACACAAGCAGCCATCTCAGCCGACTGCCTGTGTCTTGTAAATTAAAATCGCCGGAAAAAAGAAAAATTCCGGAAAATTGTTCTTCCTGAGAATGGGATCAACTGCGGTTCTTCCCAAAAACGGAAAAGATTAGATAAAGCTTTTCTCTTTAATTCTGGCAGCTTTTCCACGCAGATCGCGAAGATAATACAAGCGGGAACGACGAACTTTTCCGCGGGTAACCACCTCGACTTTCTCAATCCTGGGAGAATGCAGAGGGAAGGTCTTTTCGACCCCAACCCCGTGCGAAATCTTCCGGACGGTGTAGTTTGCACTTATGTTGCCTCTTTTCCGACGAATAACCACGCCCTGGAAAATCTGGACCCTTTCTTTTGCGCCTTCAATAATACGGATATGAACCTTAACCGTATCGCCCGAACGAAAATCGGGCATATCTTGCCGCATATTCTCTTTTTCAATCTGATCAATAATAATACTCATAGCCTTCTCTCCATGTTTCCGATGATGCGCCAGGCACCAAAGATATAAATCTTATACCACAAGGGCATAAGTTTCGTTTGAGTCGACGAGCAACTCAACTCAGCTTTAACCGGTAAAATTTAAAAATTTAAGCTCAATCCTGCAAAAAAAAGACAAGCGGACTTAATTGTTTAAAACAGATCATCTCTCGCCCATCAGCCGGTCAAGGACAACGGATGCCGCTGACCGCACCGAAAGGTGATTGTAATCACCACCACCATAAATCGGCGGCAAGACCCGATCTACTCCAGCCATAACCTCAGGGGTCAACCCCCAGCCGGTTCCGAAAAGAAGCAGAAATCGCTCCCCGGCTTTTATTCTTTGTCGAACCAGGTCGTAAGAAACCTGATTATCCCCGGCCCGGGCCGAGGTAGCGATTACGGTTGGTCTGGTCTGCCACTTTACGACCAGCTGCTCGTAAAGCGATTCAAGATCAGCACATATCCTGATAATTTCAAGCGCTTCCTTCCGCTTGGGGTTATATCTGGCCCCGTATCCGGTCAACCAGTGATCTACGATCTCCCGAACCAGATTTTGCTGGTCCTGATAAGGGGTAACCACATAAAATCGGTTAATCCCGTAAGTGCGGCCTGCCCTGGCAATATCATGCAGATCCAGGTTAGTAACCGCCGACCCGATAGTCTCACTATTCTTATTTGACACCGGGTAATGGACCAAAGCCAAGTCAACATTCCCCCGGACCTTGTCGCCATATATCTTTTCGGCCTCACTCACTGCCGAGCCAACTTTTGCAATGTGTTAATTTCAGCCGCCAAACCATGTTTTTCCAGAGTGATCAACTCTTGCCCGGAAAAATCAACCTTACCGATTAATTCCGGTCTTTTTTTCAGGGTTTGCCTGACTGCCGCCAGAAACCGCCATTCGTCAACCGCCGCGTGATCACCTGACAGCAAAACATCAGGCACCTCGTCTCCTTCAAAAATACGAGGCCTGGTGTACTGCGGGTGTTTCAATAACCCACGGCTGAAGGTGTCCTGGGTCGCGGACTCGGCACAACCCAATACCCCGGGCAACAAACGGGTTATGGAGTCAACCAGAACCATGGCCGCCAACTCACCACCGGTCAGGATATAATCACCAATGGAGATCTCATCATCAACCACCCGGGTCAATATCCGCTCATCAACCCCTTCATAGCGGCCGCAGATCATAATCAGATGGTCATGCCCGGCCAACTCTTCAGCCACGGCCTGGTTATAAGGCCGACCCTGCGGACTAAGCATCACAACCAGACCAACTCCCTGCTGTTGCTTCACCTGATTTAAGGCGGCCAAAATCGGCTCAGGCTTCATGACCATCCCCTCGCCCCCACCAAAGGGACGATCATCGGTCATCGCATGTTTATCCGTGGCAAAATCCCTGATATTATGAATATTTACTGCGATCTTGCCATCTTTTATGGCCCGCCGGATTATGCCCTCATTAAGGGGAGATTCCAACAAATCAGGAAAGATAGTGAGGATATCAAATATCATGCCTGATTACGCCGTGGTCTTTCACGAGTTGATCTCAAGCAGTCCTGGTGGAACCGAAATTACCAAACAGCCATCCTGATTGTTAAGATCAACAACAAATTCTTTCCGGGCCGGGACCAGATACTCTTGCCCGTTCCCTCTTATAACCAGAACGTCCGTTCCCCCGGTCTCAAGTAAGGCCTTTACCTTGCCGAGTTGCTGCCCGTCATCGGTCACTACCTCAAGACCGACCATCTCCCGCCAATAAATTTCTTCCGCCGCAGGTTCAGGCAAAAACTTTTTCTCCGTCCAGACCTCGGCTCCACGGAGTAACTCGGCGTTATTTCTGTCATCGAGCCCGGCAAGCTGAATAATCACGACGCTGGCCTGCGGTCTAGCTCGCACCAAGTCATAAACTTTGGCCGAACCATCTTCATCAAGATCCAGGACAAGCTGCTTATACAACTTGAAGTAATCAGGATCACCATAGGGCAGAACCTTTAACTCGCCCTTGATGCCATGTACCTTAACCACCTTTCCAACCCGCACAAAATTATCAGAATCCGGGCTGCTGACAGAGGCAATCAAGGTTTCACTCCTTAGTATACAACAAAGAATATCCGGAGAATTATTCCAGAATCTCCAAGCGGGCCTTTTTGTCGAGTTGACTGGCCGAAGCCGTCAACAAAGACCTGATGGCGCGAGCCGTTCGCCCCTGCTTGCCGATCACCTTGCCAAGATCCTCTTTGGCCACCCGCAATTCGAACACGGTAAGATCATCACGCTCGGACTCAGTCACCTGGACAGTCGCCGGCTCATCAACCAATGAAGATGCTATAAACTCCACCAATTCTTTCATAGCAAATTATTCCGCGACAACACTATTTTTGGCGATCAAAGACCTTACCGTATCAGTGGGTTTGGCGCCCCGATCAAGCCAAGCCTGAAGCTTGTCCTGTTTAATATCAACCAGGGCCGGCTCCTGCATGGGATCATAGCTTCCAACCACTTCCAGGAATTTACCGTCACGAGCTGATTCGGAATCCTGAACCACAATGCGATAAAAAGGTTTTTTCTTCTTGCCAAGTCTTGTCAGACGTATCCGTACTGCCATTATTTACACTCCTTCTGACTATTAATAATCCAGCTAGCTTTCAATTTGTTTACACCACAAGGGTGTAAGTTTCGTGTTATTTAAAAAGCCCTTTCGGTCTTTTGCGTCTTTTCTGGCCACCGACAGCCATCCCACCACCCATCTTGCCCTTCATCTTCTTCATCATCTTGAGCATGTCGGTATAGCTCTTGATAACCTTATTAACATCATTGACCGTGGTGCCGCTACCGTTGGCGATCCGTTGACGGCGACTGGTATTGATGATCTGATACTTGCGGCGTTCAGCGGCAGTCATCGAGTTGATAATCGCCTCCACTCTGCCAAGTTCTTTCTCATCGGGCTTCGGCATATTCTGCATCTGCTTCATTCTACTCAGACCCGGAATCATGCCCATGATCTGTTCGAGATTACCCATCTTCTTGATCTGCCGAATCTGGTCCCTGAAATCTTCCAGGGAAAAAATATCCCGCCGGAACTTCCGGGCAAGATCTTCGGCCTGCTTTTTATCAACAACCTTTTCCGCCTTCTCAATCAGGGTAAGAACATCACCCATCCCGAGAATACGAGAGGCCAGACGATCAGGATGAAAAACCTCCAGAGCATCAAGGTCTTCACCCATGCCGACAAACTTTATATTACAACCGGTGACCTTTTTAATGGAAAGGGCGGCGCCACCACGGGCATCACCATCCATCTTGGTCAAAACAACACCGGTAATAGTCAGATCCTGATTAAACTTATCAGCAACGTTAACCGCATCCTGCCCGGTCATCGCATCAGCGACAAAGAGGATCTCGGCCGGAACAAGCGCTTCCTTGATCCGCCTCAACTCCGCCATCAACTCCTGATCAATATGGAGTCGCCCCGCCGTATCGATAATCAGGGTGTCACAGTTACTTAGCTTTGCTGCCTGCAACGCCTGACGGCAAATGGCAACCGGGTCCTGATCAACAGTAGTCGGATAGACCGGCAAATCAAGTTTTTGTCCCAGAATCTGGAGCTGCTCGATAGCGGCTGGTCGATAAACATCAGCCGGCACCAGATAGGGCTTGCGCCCCTGGCCTTGCAACATTTTAGCAAGCTTGCCGGTCGAGGTCGTTTTACCAGACCCCTGCAGACCGGTCAGCATGATGACCGCAGGCGATTTTCCACCCAGACGCAACGGCTCGGTAGTCCCGCCAAGGACTGTGACCAGCTCTTCACTTACAATCTTGATGACCTGCTGACCCGGGGCCAAACTGGTCATGACCTCCTTGCCCACCGCTTTTTCGGCGACCGTGGCAACGAAATCCTTTACGACCTGTAAATGTACATCCGCATCAAGAAGCGCCACCCGCACTTCGCGCAAGGCTTCCTGGATATTATCTTCGGTAAGCGTACCATGGCCGCGCAGCTTCTTGAAAGTACTATGTAAACGGTCGGAAAGATTATCAAACATGTAAATTATACATAGCCATAAAATAATAAAACCGGCTATATGTCAGCCGGATACAATACGTAAAGACCACAGGGAAATCCGACAAATATAAAGACTTAAGACAAAATGTCAATATCAAAGATGTCCGGCGGCACGAAAAAAGCCCGAACTCATCGATATATTGCGCCACACCATGTTATATATTTTCCAGACATTTCTCCAGTGTGGCAGGAGAATCAACCTGAAATGCATTATACTCGTAACCTTTAGGGACAATTTTTTTCATCAGCCCGGTCAACACGGTCTTCGGCCCTACTTCAATAAAGGTATCAACCTTCTGTTCGATTAAAAAATTGATAATCTCGAACCAGCGGACCGTGGAGGCAATCTGGCGGGCCATGATCCGCCTAATCTCAGCCGGGTCAGTCTCAACCGCCGCCGTCACGTTAAACAGAACCGGAACCAGCGGCCGATTGAAGGAAACCTTAGCCATTGCCTCGGTAAAATCAGGCACCGCGTCCTTAACCAGCTCACTGTGCCAGGCGCCGCTTACTTTAAGGGGGATGGACTTACCGCCTTTTTCGGTCACCACTGCCGCCGCTGCTTCAAGGGCCGACTGTTCGCCTGAGATTACAATCTGCTTTTCCGAATTATGATTGGCGGCCGTTATTTTGCCACCTCCGGAAAGGCCTGAAATTATTTCCTGCACCTCGGCCATAACCAGTCCCAAAATGGCGTGCATCCCGCCGGGATTTTTTGCCGCTTCCCTTTCCATCAGCCGCCCTCTTTCCGTAACCAGGGCCAGGGTATCCTCGACGGATAAAATACCGGAAGCGCACAGGGCAGCATATTCGCCCAGACTATGACCGACCATATAATCGGCAGAAACTCCGGCCTTCTGCAAGGACTGCCAGCTGATAAGATTCATGACCGTCATCGCCGGCTGCAAACAGGCGGTCCGGGTCAACTCCTCCATCGGTCCTTCCAGACATAATTTTCTTATCGGCATGCCGCTTATCTTTTCAGCCTGGTCAATCAAGGCACCAGCGCCGGGATCGGTCGCCAGAAACTCCTGGCCCATGCCGACATATTGCGAACCCTGCCCGGGAAAAATAAAGGCTATTTTTTTACCGTTCGTCATTTTTTACACTATCTCCTCTTTATTCCTTGTCTTGCCGTGATTTCTGGTCAAAAAGGCATCCAGCAGGAAAAACCCAACGCCAACTGTAATCGCCGAATCCGCCACATTAAAGGCCGGCCAATGATAATTGCTCACGTAAAAATCAAGAAAATCAACCACGGATCCGAAACGCAGCCGATCAATCATATTCCCCAACGCACCACCGGCAACCAGACCAATCGCCCACGAGAAAAAACAGCTCTGGTTCTTCTGTTGTCTGAAAATCAAGGCCAGGGCGATCAAGGCAACCACCCCCACCGCCACGAAAAAAATCTGCCGGCCCATGGTCTGCTCACCGGCAAACAGGCCGAAGGCCGCCCCGGTATTGGTAATAAAGGTGAGATCAAAAAAACCGGCAATAATCACTTTGCTTTCATGGGGCATGAAACTTTCCATCACCCACCATTTGGTCAACTGATCAGCCAGCACCACGGCCAGAGCAAATAATAGCGGCGTCATCTGTTTATTGGCCCTCATAACGAATTCACCACCGAGACACAACGCCCGCAAATTTCGGGATGGGCCGGTTCCAGCCCGACGCTTTCCGACCGAATCCAGCACCGTTCACACTTTTCGCCGGCGGCGGGTCTGACCTGAATGGACAACCCTGGAAGCTCTTCACTCTGAAAGAAATCACCCTTAAGTTCAGCCACCAGCTCCAGACCCGAAACGATTGCAATGGTCTTCAGACTGTTCCACCTTTTTTGCATGAAATCCCCCAACTCGCCGGTAACTGCAATCAACAGCTGCGCCTCCAGGGGATGACCAATGACCTTCTCCTGCCGGGCAATTTCCAGGGCCTTGGTAAACTCGCCCCGCACCTTGATCAACCTTTCCCAGTCCTGATCAAGATCCTTCCTTAAATAAGAGGAATTAAGAGTCGGGAAGCTGGCGAGGGCAAGATCGGACTCACGGCTTGGATCAGCCGGCAAATGCTCCCAGATCTCGGTGGCGGTAAAGGTCAAGACCGGTGCCATCAACCGCAGGATGCCGTCGGTCAGATCATAAAGAACGGTCTGGGCCGATCGGCGGTCGACTGAATCAGGGGCTGCGGTATACAATCGGTCCTTGATAATATCGAGATAGAAAGAACTCATGGTCACGGTGCAAAAATTAAGCAACCGATGATACATCTGATGAAACTCAAATAAATCATAAGCGCTGACCAGTCTTTCTTTTAATTGCTCAAGTTGCGACAGGGCCCATTGGTCAATCTCCGGCATCTGATCGTATGCCACCCGATCTGTCGCCGGATTGAAATCACTGATATTGCCCAGCAGATAGCGGATGGTATTTCTGATCTTCCGATAGGCATCCGAAAGCTGCTTTAAAATATTATCTGAAATCTTGATATCGTCCCGGTAATCCTCGGAAGCCACCCATAGTCGCAAAATCTCGGCTCCGTATTGTTTGATGATCTCCTCCGGCGCAATAACATTACCCACACTCTTGGACATCTTGCGACCATTCTTATCCACCACAAAGCCATGGGTCAACACGCCCTTATAGGGCGGCACGCCGCGGGTCCCGACCGAAGCCAGCAACGAACTCTGAAACCAGCCGCGGTGCTGATCACTGCCCTCCAGATAAAGATCAGCCGGAGCGGAAAGGTCAGCCCGCTCTTCCAAAACAGCGGCGTAACTGGTACCGGAATCAAACCACACATCGAGAATGTCCTCTTCCTTTTCAAACCGGCCCGATCCGCACTTGGCACAGGCCGCGCCCTCCGGCATAAAATCGCCGACCTCATGGGAAAACCAGGCATCAGCCCCTTCTTTTAAGAAGAGCTCATTGATCTTGCCGTTAATCTGCTCGTTGTTCTGGATCTCGCCGCAATCCCCGCACATAATCGCGGTGATCGGCACCCCCCACGCCCGTTGCCTGGAAAGACACCAGTCAGGCCGACCCTCAACCATCCCGTAAATCCGTTCCATTCCCCAAACCGGGGTCCAGGCCACTTCTTTAATCGCGGCCAGGGCCTTTCCCCTGAGATCATTGTTCTCCATCGAGATAAACCATTGCTCGGTGGCCCGGAAGATGACCGGTTTCTTGCATCGCCAGCAATGGGGATAGCTGTGGGACATCTCTTTCCGGGCCAAAAGAAAACCGTTTTTACCCAGATCATCGCAGATAACCGGGTTGGCCTCTTTGATCATCATTCCTTTATAAGGCCCGGCCTCATCAGTAAATACTCCTTCGCCGTCAACCGGCGAAAGGACCTCCAGATTATAACGCAGACCGGTGATATAGTCTTCGCGGCCATGGCCGGGGGCGGTATGAACACAACCGGTGCCGGTTTCCAGGGTCACATAATCAGCCAGCACAATAAGCGAATCCCGGTCCATAAAAGGATGCCGGCATTTTCGCCCCTCAAGCCCGGCCGAACCAAAGGTGGCAATGATCTCGTACTCCGCGATGCCGAATGCGGCGCAGGCCTTTTCAACCAATCCTTCGGCCATAATCAAGGTTTCATTTTTCACCCGGACCGCGGCATAAGTAAAATCAGGATGCAGAGCCACGGCCAGATTAGCCGGCAAGGTCCAGGGGGTAGTGGTCCAGATGACCACCGACAGATTTTTGATCCCGGCCAGGACGGGATTGACTTCACCCAGATCATCCGGCAACGGGAACTTAACGTATACCGACAACGAGCCATGATCGGCGTATTCGACCTCGGCCTCGGCCAGAGCCGTGCCGCAGGAAGTACACCAGTAAACCGGTTTCTTGCTGCGGACCACGGCGCCGGAGGACAGAAAACGATTAAACTCCCGGGCGGTGGCCGCTTCATAGGAATAATTAATCGTCAGGTAAGGATTGTCCCAATCCCCCAGAATCCCGAGCCGCTTGAACTCATCTTTCTGGGCCTTGATCCACTTGCCGGCATACTTGCGGCAGGCGTTGCGAAAGGCAAGCTTGCTGATCTCCCGCTTCTTGGCCCCCAATTCCTTGTCGACATTATGTTCAATCGGCAGACCATGGCAATCCCAACCCGGCACATAGGAGCAATGAAAGCCACTCATCCGCTTGGAACGCAGGATGATGTCCTTTAAAATCTTGTTCAGGGCATGGCCCATATGAATATGACCGTTGGCGTACGGAGGGCCGTCATGCAGGACATAAGAGGGTCGATCGGCCGTGGCCGCCTGCACCTTGCCGTACAAATCCTCCTTGTCCCATTTTTTGATCAGTTCAGGTTCCTTCTGCGCCAGATTGGCCTTCATCTTGAATGCTGTCTGGGGCAGATTCAGTGTCGCCCGATAGTCCATTTAGAAACTCCTTGATTATACCGCAAGGGGCATAAGTATCGTTTGAGCCCTGCCACGGCGGAACTCAACTCAGCTTTAGCCGCGGAAAATATGCGGCCGATTATATATTTTCAGAAACTGATTTTGATAACAGAATCCTGGTAAAATATCAATAATTCTGTGAAAAGATTGGAATTTCAAGCAGAAGATTAAGGAGAAAGGGATTAGGTTGAAGGTTTAAGGTATAAGCTGGAAGGAGGAAGGTGGAAGATGGAAGATGGAGGTAAAAGATATCAAGTGGGAATAAGATCATTCATCTGCCCCGGGAAAAAACCTTCGACCTTATACCTTCAGCCTTCAGCCTTCGACCTTATACCTTCAGCCTTCAACCTTCAACCTTCTCCCTCTGTTCAATCATTGACATCACTCCCCGGGTTCCCTATAGTTTTGTTTTTCAATCTGCTTACCAATCAGGAGAATAAAATGACCAAAATCATAGCCATGGCCGGCAAGGGCGGTACCGGCAAAACCACCATCTCGGCCCTGCTGATCAAATACCTGACCGAAAAAAATCTGACCCCGGTCCTGGCGGTTGACGCCGACTCCAACGCCAACCTCAACGAACTGCTCGACCTGAAGGTCGATATGACCATCGGTCAAATCAGAAAAGAGCTCAAAGGCGACATGCCGCCGAACATGACCAGGGACCAATTTATGGAAATGAAGGTGCACCAGTCCCTGGTGGAGGCGACCGGCTTTGACCTGATGGCCATGGGCCAACCCGACGGCCCCGGCTGCTACTGCGCCGCCAACCAACACCTGGCGATGACCATGGACCATCTGGCCGGCAATTACAAATATATTATCGTCGACAACGAAGCGGGCATGGAGCATCTGAGCCGGATGAACCTGCGGGTGATTGATCATCTGATCGTGACCTCCGACCCATCAGCCCGCGGCATCCTAACCGCCCGACGAATCTCCGAACTTACCGGACCACTCAAGATCGAAGTAAAGCAAAAATGTCTGATCGTCAACCGGGTGCCGGAACCGGCCTCGCCGGAACTGCTGGCCAAAATCAACGAAGCGGTCACCGAAAGCAACCTGCCACTGGGCGGTCTGATCCCGGCCAGCAACGACCTGGTCAACCAGGAACTAAGCGGTAAATCTTACCTGGAACTGGCGGCCGATAGCCCGGTCGTAAAAAAGGCATTTGAGATTTTCGATTCTTTTATCGGGAAATGAAATTTATTCATTACTCACGTTTTTTTTAATGATCCGGATAATATCCCCAGGGTAAATCCAATGCGGGTCCTTGATCCGGCTCAATCTGGCAAGCTCCGCGTATTTAAGGGGGTTTCCCAGGTATTTATCGGCAATGTCCCAGAGCGTATCGTTCTTGACCACGAGATGGGTAATCCCTACTTCATGGTCCACGCCTTTTTCCGGCGCTACTATTTGCACTAAGGCCGGGACGGCCTGCCGTTCGATGGGCGCTGGTCGTTTACTGGTCGGCGGTCGTTCGATGGTCAGGGTAAAATCAGTGGTCTCAACCCGCAACATTTCAGATGAACCTTTCAGAACAGGTTCCGGCGGGGTTTCAACCATCGGGGCTACCATCACCTTAGTGACCGAAACCTCTGGCCTACCCTCCAACACTTTATCCTCAACCTTCACCGGAATGTCCCGCTTGACCGGAACCGCGACCTCCTGAACCACCTGCTTTCTTTTATAAGATTTTGAGCCCTGCCGCACCTCATCCGGCCACATAAACATAACAACCAGAACCAACAGAACAAGACCCAACCCAGCCAGGCCCAATCGCCACCAGCCTCCCCCTGAACCTTCATCCCCGCTTCTTTCACTGCCCTGAGCCGAAAAATAATCATGATCTAATTCGCCCGGCCTGATCTGCGAGGCACAAGAAGGAGCAAAAACACCCCGGCCGCTTGCCCTTTGCGAAAAAGGCGCAGCAGATTCTGCTTTCTTTTCACGGCGAACAGATACTTTTTTCAGCTCTGTTTCCAACACCGGCGGACTTGAGCGGGAATCAGCCGGGACCTTTATTCTTACCGATTTTTTTTCTTCCTCGGTCCCAGTGGCAACTACCGCCTTACTTTCCGCCGATTCAGACCCAGACCACAATTTATCCGGGACATCCCGGCCAATCATGAAAGGTCCTTTCTCCGCCTGCCCCCCGGCCAGCAACGATTGATCTTCCGGCAAATCTTCCGGCTCTTCACCCTGGGCTGATCTGAGACCGGCCTCCAGACCAGGCAGAAAATCGGCCACTTTATCTGCCGTAAAAAGCAGTTCAAAATCAGTCTGTAGTAAGATCTTTTGCTTAAAAAAGACAAACTTTTCAAATAATTGATAGAGTCCCGGCAAACCAAGATCACAGGGTGAAAATTCCGAAGACGCAACAACATCGGTCACCTTGTCCACCCGGAATCCGACGATCCCCGAGGCCAACTGCAAAACAATAAACAGCCCGGCATTTTCTGTAAATTTCTCAAGCCCGAATAGCCGCCGCAGATCAATGGCCAAAGCAACTTGGTCCCGGAACAAAAATGACCCCGCGACATGGAAAGGCGCCAGCGGCATTTTAGTCAGACGGGGAGGCATAATGACCCCCAGAACTTGATCTACCGGGCCACAAAAATGGTACGGCGCAACCTCGAACACCAGAAAATGTCTCTTTTGCGCCACCTGTTCCATCCTCACCCCGTGCCGGACAAGACCAACTATTTCAGCTAGTTAACCAGAAAAGACCGTGGCCCCATAAAATTTAAATAATCAACTATAGAAAATTCTACAGGTTTTATGCGGTTGGGGTCAAGTTCTGCCGAATTTTCGGGTGCCGGCAAAATACCCATAAAATCTGGAAATTCAGACTTGATCTGACAATTTTCTAAATCAGGGTTAAACCTCACCCGACAGTGCAATTGTTGATAGACAGCAGGAAGTATGAATTTTGAGAGTAGCTTTTCATGATATTGACAAGAAAGGTTAACGTCGGTGATCAATGGTGGCGCCAGTGAACATTCCACATCGGGAAGTTCCCGGAAGTTCCGGAACTCACGAAACTCCATTGGAGGTTTTTGATACGAGGGCGAACCAGGCCTAAAGTCCGGCAGAAAAGGAGATTTCCAGGCTGAATTTTATCGGATCCTTATAGCTTGTGGTGACCCTGTTACCCTGGGTCCAGACCGTGTCATCACGCAGAATATTTCCGATCTTGCCCTTTAGACTCAGTCCGTGGCCGAACTTTTCAATCCAGACAAAGTCAAGGATTGCGGGTGGGGCCTCGTATTGGTCCGGGTAGGAGTCACCGTCATCAATCATACCGACTTTCCTGATCCTTTCTCCCATCTTGTTGTAGGAAAGGGTTATGCTTCTGTCTCTACGATCAAAACCCAAGGTAAGGTTGACCACGATCGGCGAAAGCCCTTGGAGTTCCCGGTTATTGGTGCTGTAAATGCTTTCCTGCTCCTTCCTCAAGGTCACCTCCGATTCGATAAACGACAGGTTTCCGGCCAGATAATAGTTTTCCAGCCATTCGGAGATAAAGGATAGATTTTTCCTGCCGTCAATCTCCAGGCCGTACATGGTAGCCTTGTCGGCATTATCGAAGGAGTATATCGGTAATGATGACGAGGGGACCATGACATCTTCGATCGGCTTATCGAGATATTTATAGAACAAGCCTAATTTGATGTACTGGATGTCGGAAAAATAATGGCCGTACTTCAGATCGAAGCTGAAGATATCGGTGTTAACCAGGTCCGGATTACCGATAATGGTGGCGACCTCATAGGGATGAAAATATTCACCGCTGGTGAACTCCCTTAGATCGGGAGCGATATAGGTTTGTGACAGGGCCAGATCGAATATATTCTTGGGATTGTAGCTATATTTCACTCCCAGGCTCGGATACACCTCACTGACCGTCAGTTCTTCGGGGACCCTGGCGATCAGCCGTCGCTTTGACATGTCCGGATTGTTCCGGTCCTCGACATACTGATAGACAACCTGGGAGAAATCGACGAACCTGGCGCCGAAAAGAACCTCCACATCTTCCTCCGGTTTGCAGAAGGAGTTTAGGTAGAAGGCTGTCTCGTCAACCTCGGCATCGTAATAGTCGGCGGGTTTAAAAAGCTGACCTACCACCAGACTTCGCTCATCGTAAGGGATGTCTGGCCGGACAAAGGTGTTATATATCTCCTCGATGGTTCCGGTCATTTCATGATCGTCCACTATTGACCCGGCCCCTTGCTTCTTGAGAAAGAATTTGCTTTGACGCGACTCCCGTTCTTTTGAACTGACGGCTAACCCTACATCTATAAAGTCCTCTGGACTGAACAGGTCGAAGTGGAATTTGTTTTTCAGATAGAACGCCAGCAGGTTGTCATCCGATTCAAGTCTATTGGCGATATTGTTGGAAACCTTGTTATCCAGAAACGGCGCCCCCTCATTTCTGAAGGTATAGTGGTAATTGTTCGGCTGGTATAGTTCAGAGCTTGCTTTTTCCAACCCGAACCTGAAATTGGTTTCGTTGCCGTACAGTTCGTAGTCGAAGGTGCCGTTGAACTGGTCGACATTCATGGTGCGTTCTTCCCAGTTCAAATAATACTTGGTCATGTCCTCATTGTTCGAGCCCATAATCCCGTCGGCGACAATGGTGGTTTTCTCACCATTATGGGTAAAAAGCTTGGTGTATTTCATTCTGAGAATATCGGTGTAGTTATAACCGATATTCAACATACCATTGTGGATGTACTCGGTTGCTGCCGTATCGATTAACCCCCACTGGGATGGATCTGGATACAACCGGCCGGTCGCTTTTTCCATGTCATATTTATTATAAGTCTCCATTTTGGAGGTGGAGTCAGTCTCGTAGGTATAGAAGCCGAAGAGCGCAACTTCGTGCTTTTCGGCCCAGCTGAAATTTTCGGCGCCTTCGATTCCCAGATCAAAACCAATGGGTTGTTTCTCCTTTTCGACCTCATAACTCCTTTCGACGTATTCCCGGGTAAATTGAGACAGCTCCGCTTTACTGAAATTATCGGTAGTCAGGCCGGTGATTCTTTCACCGACAACCACACTGGAATTATTTAAAATATTTGGAGATATCTCCCGGTAGCCATCGTCAAAACCGGAAACGTCCGAATCGCTTCCCTTATAAGAGAAGACCTTCTCGCCGGTATTGCTGTTCCCGCCGACCCCAAGAGAAACCTTAAGAAAGTTTTCCCGGGACGAATCTTTCGTGTGGATATCGATGTAGCCGCCGCCGAAACTGGAAGGGATGTCCGCGGTGGCGCTTTTTTGAACTTTCATTAAGCTGATGGCCCCGGCCGGGAAGATATCGAGGGGGACTACTCTTTTTAGCGGGTTGGGGGAGGGCAGAGGCATGGAGTTCATTTCAATATTGGAGTAACGATCACCCAGACCACGGACATAGACATTATCTCCATCGACCAGGGTAACGCCGGTAACTCTCTTCAGGGCACCGGCCGCGGAGCTGTCTCCTTTTTTACCCATCTCTTCGGAACCGAGGATGTTTGCAATGGATACGGTCGTTCTCTCTTCCCGGACTATACTGGTGATACTACCCTGCACCTTTGGGGCCAGGACAACAAACTCTTCAAGTTCCACACCGGCGGGAGAGAGCAAAACCTCCCGGGAAAATTCCTGGCCCTGTGCCACCTCAAGAATATCGACTGTCCGCCCCGAGTATTCCGGATGGATGATTGACACGGTAAAGACAACGCCGGAGGGAACTTCGATCCGATATAAACCGTTTTCGTCGGTTCGGCCCTCGATAGCGCTACCCTTGATGAAGATTCGGGCGTTGTCGATGGGAAGTCCCGTTTCGGCGTCAAGAACGGCCCCCTGCAAAGTTCCCGTCCCAAACGATTTGATTTTTTGCTCTTTTTTACCCTCTAGCGGGGTGTCGATCTCGATAAGATCGTCATTATCGGAACGAAAGGTGGCAAGCACCATGGTATCCTTGCCTTTTCTCACCTCAACCTGCCTCCTGAAGTAACCCAGGTTCCGGCCGAAAGGATCTCTGCCGATGATCAATAGCTGGTGGCTACCTGCGGCCATCTCCAATTTCACGCCGCCGTCTCCATCGGTCCGGGCCGAAATACCGCCCTTGGCCATCACCTCGGCCCCGGCCAAGGGTTTGCCGCCCTCAAAAACCAGTACGGTGATGCTGCCCATCTCATCGGCAAGCAAGGTGGAAGGGAGAACCATAAGGCATAGAAAGACACTCAGCAAACCGAGTCGAACCACCCGTCTCCAGTTCCACGATAAACGCCATGCAGGGATAAAGAGTTCCATGCTCATTGATCGCATTCGGTACTCTCCTTCCGGCATTTTTCGATATTGTTTCGCAATACCATGCCCTTCATGTACAACTCCCGGTCATTGATACGGCTGATCTGCTCCTCGGCGCCGTCATAATCCTTGGCCATGTAAGAGGCATAGGCAAATGCGTAACGCATGTTGTCATCGTCCAACATACTGTACCGTTCCAGGCTGTCCCCAAGACCAATCACCTTTTCGAATTCACCCCGGTCCAGGTGAATCGCCACCTTTAGTTTCAGCTTCTCAGCCGTATCGCTCAATTGGGAGTTCAAATAAATTGCCTGGGGATAGGATTTGATCCGCCGCAACATCTCAACGGCATCGGATAAATACTTTGAGTCGATCTCCGCCGCGCTGCGAAAAAGTGCGGCCGCCGCATGATCCATATTGCTTTTCATATAGAACCGGCCGAGAAGCATGGGGATTTTGGCATTGTCGGGAAAAACCCACCTTACCTGTTCAAGGAGGGCAATAGCCTCATCAAGACGCTCAGCCAGGTTATAGAGATGGGCCAGATTGAGGTAGTCGTTAGCCTCCGGTTCGATCGTTGCCAGATATTTTTTGGCAAATTCGCCGGCGGCGTTGTAAAGATTGAGTTCGGAATAATAGGTGTATTTTCCTTTCAGAAGGCTGCTATTGGCGGGAAAGAGTTCAATCCCCCGGTTCAGGGCCCTAATAGCCCGGTGATAATCCTGCAATTTCCAGTAACAGTCGGCTCTGAGACTGAACAGTTCTGCCCTCTCCCGTCCCCGGCTTCCGGCCAAATCGAGGGCCTCGGCCGCGCGGGCATAATCTTCAACCCGATAGTAGGCCTGGGCAAGGGAGAGAAAGAGTTTTTCCAGTTTTTCACGCCGCACCGCTTCAGGGTTGAAACCGGAGGGAATTGCCGCTTCTTTTGCAGGTTTATCACTTTGGCCAATGGAGAAAAGGTACTGCCGTTCCCGCTCGATTTTCGGCGGGCTGAAATCCTTGATTCTGGTCGCTTCGACCGCTTTTGTATAGTGATCAATGGCCTGACGGTAATGTCCGGTTTTGGCGGCGATCACCCCTTTAAGGGTGTTGTAACGCGCCCCGTCGAAACGGGGCTCATCCGGATCGACCCGGGCCAATTCATAAGAAGCCTTGTCATAACTGCCATCATGAATCATGAGCGTAGCCAGGGCAAGATGATCCATCTGGTCCTCCGGGGTGGATGTCTGGGCATAGAGGGAGCTGCCCAAGGCGGCACAAATCATGAACGAGATGATTACTGTTTTCATAAAAAACTTTACCAGCAGAGTTCGATCGGAAAATGATACATCGGTAGTTTTTGCCGGAGAATAACGCCTCAAAAGATGGAAAAAACCGGTGACAAGAACGGTGAACAACCGTCAGCTTTTAAATGTCACTTTTTGTTTTGCCCAAACCTTCACTGGCTTCCCCTTGTAGGTTGCGGGGGAAAAGTTCCAGTTACGAATTCCGGTCATCACGATATTGTCGAAAACCCCTTGGGGCTGGGAATCGACGATCCGGACCAGTTCGACGTTTCCATCCTCACCGATGAGGAGATTGACGACGACAAATCCGGTAGTGCCCTCCTTTGCGGCGCTTTTCGGGAACTCCATCGGCGGCCGGTTGGTAATTCGTGGCTTGCTGTCCACAGTATCTTCAGTCATCACCGTATTATCGCCAATATCGTCAAGCAGATCAGTTGCTTCGGTGACCAACGGTGCCGGGGTGAATTCGGGGATATTCATGGCGATCCCACCAATTATCAATCCCAGATCCGGAGCAGGGATCTGGGCATCAATTTTTCTGGTTTGTTGGGCCTGTAGGGGTCTGGACTCGCGAACCATTTGTTTCGGTTTCGATTTTGTCGTGACGATTCTGGTTTCTTCCCTTACCACTACTTTTTGTTTGGTTATCCCCTTCTGAAACGCCACCACCAGTATCACCATAAGACCGCCGCCGATCAGCATGGCCAGAAAGCCTCCCAAACCATGCATAATCGGTCTATGTAATCTCATTGTTGACATATACTCACCCCAGCTCTTTATTGGTTGCCACCGCCACATCATCGGCCCCGCTCATTCGGCACTCGTCGACCAGGTCGATGAGCGCTTCCACCGGAATAGCGGTATCGGTGATGACCAGGACCGATTTTTTCACCGAATGCCGCAGCATTTCGCGCAGCTTAGCCTGGATGGCCCAGATTTTGACTGCTTGATTATCTATGAATATATCCCGGTTTTTGTCGATATGGACCCGGATCACCTTGTCTTTGACCAGAGAGGCGGAAGCCGCGCTGGGCCGGTCCAGGTCGAGTTTCAGGTCCTTGACAAAGGTTGTCGACACCATGAAAAAAATCAACAGGATGAAGACCATGTCAATCAGCGGGGAAACATCAATATTTTCAACATGTGGATCTTTTCTTCTGAATTTCATGCCTTGTTTTCCTTTGTGCAGATGATATTGGTCAGCTGATCAAATTCCATCGCGAAACGATATTCCTTGCGGTCGAGGACCCGGCCAATGATCAGGCCGGGCACAGCCACCACCAGACCGAGCTCGGTGGTAAAAAGAGCCTTGGAGATGCCTCCGGAGATACTTGCTCCCTGTGAAAACATGGCGCTGGTCTGCAAGGCATCGAATGTTTCGATCATCCCGGAGACCGTACCAAGCAGGCCGATCAGGGGCGCGATCACCACAATGGTTTTGATCAGGATAGAGTGTTTCTTGATGGCGGAAAAATATGGGAAGAGGGCTTCATCAATGAAGATTCGCGTTTTGGCCCCGATCTGGTGGGCCTCCGCAGCTGCCTCCAGCCCATCGATAATCGCCTGATCAAGAATTCCCCTGGGCTTTCGACCTTCCTCTCTGACATGTTTTTCAACCAGCCGTCTGATGTTGTGATTGGTACCGCGTCGCAGGATCAAACGCCGTTGTCCCAGGCCGAACCAAAGGAGAAGGTTTAATACGAACAGAATCCACATGGCCAAACCGCCGCTGTTCATAAAGGAGATAAAGATATCAAGCTTTGCGCTTAAAAAGTCGATGTTCATTTGGCGTTGTACTTTTCAAAAAGGTTCACCACGTGAAGGGCACTCTGTTCCATGGAATCCTTGATATTTTCCGCCCAGCCGCGGGAGAGATTGCCCAAGAGCAGGAGGGGAATGGCGACCAGCAAACCGAACATGGTGGTGATCAGCGCCTCGGAGATACCGCCGCTCAAAAGTTTCGGGTCTCCGGTTCCGTGGACGGTTATCACGTCAAAGGTGGAGATCATCCCGGTGACGGTCCCCAGCAAGCCCAACAAGGGAGCCACGGCGGCGATAACCAGGATGAAGTTGCCGAAGCGATCCAGGGAGCGGTTTTCGTTCAAGATATTTTCGGTGATGATGTCTTCGATATGCTCACGGTCACGGTTGATGTTCCGAAGGGTAGCGCGAATCACCCGGGCAATGGAGCCTTTGAAATGCTTGATCGCGGAGTAGGCTTCATTTTCATTGCCATTTTCAAGCTTTTCGTAAACGATGCCGGTGATCGCCGTCACATTACTGCCGGCCTTCAAGAGAAAGAAAAAACGCCCCAGAAGAAGCAGAATGCCGAATACCCCGAGTCCCAGGATGATGTAACCGATTATTCCACCCCCCTTGATGATATCTTGCAGGGTTTTTTCCTTGTGGATCTCCACTGCTCTATCGAGGTTGTCATAGAGAAAGATGTCAAGACTTCCCGGTTGTTTTCGGACAACAAAAGACCGGGCATCATCTGCACTGCCTGGTTTATCCCAGAGCCTGAATGCGCCGTTGCCGGCTGGGACCAGCGCCCCGGCTGCCTTGGAAGAGACTCCATATGCGGCTATATTGCCGATCCGGACAATCTCGCCGGATACCGAGCTTCCGTCCGGCAGAAAGAAGCTCCCCTTTTCGACCTTCAACGACGAAAGATCTCCATAAAGATCGGCGGCCTTCCGGAATGCCCTGGACATATTGTCGACCAGGGATGCCGATTCATTTTCCACGGAAATTCCGTATCCTTCAAGAACGGATTTGGCTTGAGTGACGACATTGGCAACGATCTCCTTGTTACCGGTGGCCTCTCCCAGTTCCCGTCGGGCCTTTTCGGTATCGCCCTCAATCCGATTCAATCGTTCGGAAAGCAGGACGGTTTCATCCTGGAGACGGGTCACCTTTTCCCTAACCCGAGAAAGTTCCTCACTCTGCCGTTTTTCTTCCGCAGCCAGCTGTCCGGTCAGTTCATCCTTCTGAGCTTTCAGGAAGGCATATTCCTTGCGGTAGGTTTCGGTCAACTCGTCGGCCCGAATCGTTTCCGGCCAGAGTCCCGGCAATATTGCCAATAGCGCGAACATTACGATGACCCCCTGCTTCATGACCGGCCTCCCTGAAGGACAAGCCCATTGGGCAGAGTGAAATATCCGGTTCTGATCTGTTTGTTCAAGGCATCAAAAAGCATGGCAATCTCTTCCTGTTGCTGTTTATGGTTAATGACTTGGTAGGTATAACCGTGTTTGTCTTGCACCACATGGCCGACCAGTTTATCCGGGGTCGAGAAAAAGAGCATGACGGTCCCGATTTTAGCCACATCAGCAAGCATTTCGGTTCCATTGATCTCAATTTTTTGTTTGAAAAGACCGATTTCCCGGGTCAATCGCACATTGTCTTCAAAAGACGCCCATAGCAGAGCCAGGGCCCGCTCGGGGGTGATAAGTTTCTCCCGCAGATCGGAACGGATTTCATCGAGTGCGGCCCGCCGTTCTGCAATCTTGAAGGGAATTCCTCCCTCAATGGTTGTTATCTGAAGGGAAAAGACCTCGTCAAGAAGCGGAGCCAGATCCATGCTCTTCGATGATGCCTCAGCGATTATATTCTTAACCTTTCCCAACTCGACTTCAGCCAGTTTGATCGCTGTATTCTTGCGATTGATCTGGGCCTCGGCATCGGCTATCTGCAGGGAAAGCGACTTCATTTCCGCCTTGTAGTTTTCCCGGTTGACATCAACCCTGGAATAAAGAGTTTCAATGGAGCTTCGCAACGCCATGATCGAGCTGATCATCTCATCGTCGGTTCCTGCTCGGGCCGGACCGGATGGGAGGAGGATCAATAGCCCGAAGAACAAGAATAAGCAGAATCTTACGATCCGATCCTCTACTTCTTTCAATCGGTCAAAGTTTTGATATTTCGCAAACATCTTTTCTCCGTAAAATCGTCATTGTTATAGATACTTAGCCGGTTATCGGTGGGGAGACCACCGACAACCAGCTGTTTGGATATTTATTACTGGTCTGTTTACGGCTTGGCGATTTACAGCACTAATTTTCGCTGTTCCCGGTTCCGGCATCGAATACCGTTTCGATCTCGGCGGCGGTACCGCCATTGGGGTCGTCAACGAAATTCGTCGAAGGATCCGGGCTGGTAATGGTCACATTGGCAAAAGAGATCCTGGCTTCATCGGCATTACCGGTCGAATAGATGGTCTGACCGTCATCGACGTTGTCGATGATCCGGCAATTCTCAAAATGACCCCCAATACCGTCCTTCTTGAAGTAGATGGCTCCTTCCTTATCCGAGTAATTCTGGGTAAGGGTCAGGCCGATGAAGGTTGCGGCGGTTGAGCCGGACATCTCGATACCGGCGTTGCCGTCGGTATGCTGGTTGATCGTCAGGTTGGTGACGGTGCCGGAGTAGCCGTCGTCGATATCGAACTGGTCATCGGTGCAGTACTCGACCGTGGCATAAGAAACATTGACGGTGCCGCCCCAGATCTCGATACAGTCGTCATCGCTTCTTTTGACCGTTACGTGGTCGACGATAGTGCCGCTGCCGACGCCAACCATAGAGAGACCGTTGATCTCCTTATCCTGCTCCATGGTGATCCCGGAGTTAAGGATCTCGACATATCTGAGAATACCGGAGCTGTCGGCCGCATCAGTGGAGCCGGCAACAAACTGGGTGTCTACTTCATAGGGCTCAACCTGGGGTGTGGCGGAACCGACATCGGCGGCATTGCCGATGATGGTCAGACCACCCCACTGGCCGGGGGCCTCGGCGCCCCCATCGTAGGCAGTTTTAGAGGTAAAGATGATCGGTTCGGCTACGGTGCCTTCGGCTATGATGTCGGCGTCCTTGTCGATCACCAGGTAACTGGTGTTGGCGCCGGTGCCGCTTTTGCCGATGATGGTGGTGCCTGGTTCAATGGTTAAGGTCGCGCCTTTGACCGCAACCAGACCGTCAAGCTCCCAAACTGTATCGGCAGTGAGGGTAGTGTCTGTCGTAATATCTCCTGCCAGGGTTGAAACTTGGAGAGCTGCCCCGCTCAAGGCTTCTGAATTTCCTAAACCTGCATCGAAAGCTGCTTCGATCTCAGCGGCGCTGCCGCCATTGGGATCGTCAACGAAGTTTGTTGAAATAGTGGGACTGGATAAGGTGACGTCGGTAAACGAGATATTGGCCTCATCGGCATTTCCGGTCGAATAGATGGTCAGGCCGTCATCGACGTTGTCGATGATCTGGCAGTTCTCAAAATGACCACCGATACCGTCCTTCTTGAAGTAGATGGCACCTTCCTTATCCGAGTAATTCTGGGTAAGGTTCAGGCCGATGAAGGTTGCGGCGGTTGAGCCGGACATCTCGATACCGGCGTTGCCGTCGGTATGCTGGTTGATCGTCAGGTTGGTGACGGTGCCGGAGTAGCCGTCGTCGATATCGAACTGGTCATCGGTACAGTATTCGACCGTGGCGTTAGAAACATTGACGGTGCCGCCCCAGATCTCGATACAGTCGTCGTCGCTTCTTTTGACCGTTACGTGATCGACGATGGTGCCGCTGCCGACGCCAACCATGGAGAGGCCATTGATCTCCTTATCCTGCTCCATGGTGATCCCGGAGTTAAGGATCTCGACATATCTGAGAATACCGGAGCTGTCGGCCGCATCAGTGGTGCCGGCAACAAACTGGGTGTCTACTTCATAGGGCTCAACCTGGGGTGTGGCGGAGCCGACATCGGCGGCATTGCCGATGATGGTCAGACCGCCCCACTGGCCGGGGGCCTCGGCGCCGCCATCGTAGGCAGTTTTAGAGGTAAAGATGATCGGTTCGGCTGCGGTGCCTTCGGCTATGATGTCGGCGTCCTTGTCGATCACCAGGTAACTGGTGTTGGCGCCGGTGCCGCTTTTGCCGATGATGGTGGTGCCTGGTTCAATGGTTAAGGTCGCGCCTTTGACCGCAACCAGGCCATCAAGCTCCCATACTGTATCGGCAGTGAGAGTAGTGTCTGTCGTAATATCTCCTGCCAATGTTGAAAGTGTAGTGCCTGTGTTCGTGTCGTTGGTGGCAGCACTACCGCCGCCACCTCCACCGCCGCATGCCGTTAAAGAAAGCGCCATTAATGCATTCAATGCAATAAGGACCGTTCTACTCTTAGTAGCCATCTTCAATTCTCCTATTGAAAATTAATAAAGATCAACAATCCACCTATGTTGGTCAGAGAGAAACGATATCCCTCAAGGTTGAATCCAAACTTATCAACGCTATGTTTGGTTAAGGTTATGTTCTTATTAAATTTCGGTTAAATTACGTTTTTTGCCCGGTTGTCGGCTCTATGGATTTGGCGCGAAGGGACCATTCCTTGCAAAAATGTCAGGGCGTCCCAATGTCCGGCCTTCGGACCGCCATAGAGCAGTTTCGTAATTAGATCGAATTTATATGGAAGGAAAGGTTAATAAGATAAAGACCAGACAGGCCAGTAGGTATAAGTCGCCGGGAAGTTGTCGATATTTTGTTGATTATGTCGGTAAACTTTTGGGAGAACAGTTTCTTGAACAATTTATTGAAGAATTGCTTTGTGGAGAGATAGTTACTATGCCCTTCATTGAGAATGAGAGGTGGCCTGTTCCCGAAAAGAGATTGTGAACGTGCTCCCTTGACCGGGATTGCTTTCAACAGTGATTTTACCATCTAACATTTTCGTTAATGTTTTGGCCAAATAGAGGCCTAAACCGGTACCCGATATTTTTTGCCTTACAGATTTAGCCCGATATTCTTTTTCAAAGATCAGTTCCTGCTCTGAGGCATCGATACCAGGGCCATTATCTGTAATTTTTATTTTAATCATGTTGTCTTCACGCAGACTGCAAATATGTACTTCCGCCCCGGGATGACAATACTTAAGGGCATTTTCCAATATCATTGATACGACAATCTTCACCACCGTTTTATTGAGCTGGACCGGACAGGGATCAGCAAAGAAGCGGCGACGGACATTAATTGTCCGATTTTCGGCAAATAACCTTTGCAGCGCCACAACATTTTCTATTAATTCATTCAGATCGAAGCGTGTCGCAGGGACATGGCGCCCATCATCTTTTATCTCCTCAAGCATTTTCAGGTCGTTGGCGATCATGCCCAGATATTCGCTACTATTGGCAATATGATTGATTAAATTTCGCTCTTCCCCGGCCAATTCATTTGCTTTGGCTAATAAGTTTGACATCCCGCCGATAATGAAAAGATGGTTTTTCAGCTCATGAATAAGAAGTCGATGGATATCATTAAAAGGAATATTGGCGTCGTAGTCCTTTTGCTTAAGCAGCGCCAAGTAATTGTGCCTTAGTCTTATAAAATTCCGGCAGTAAAGAAGCACTTCTTTGATCGGGCACATTTTACTGACAAAGGCATCTGCCCCAAGATCAAGCCCCAGGTGCTTATCCTGGTGATCACCTAACGCCGTCAGCATTATTACGGGTACCGTCGAAACAAGAGGATTATGGTGACCACGAATTCTCCGGCACACCTCCCAGCCGTCCATCTCGGGCATCATAATATCGAGAATGATCAGGTCTGGATTATTTCTTTCTACCATTTCATAGGCTATTCTGCCGTTGGCGGCCAGGATTGCCGAATATCCCTCCTTCCGGAGTTGATAGGCCAGTAATTCCCTGATGTCATCTTCGTCTTCCGCGATCAACACCGTACCCGCCTGCTTAGTCGGATTAAGGCTCTCGTTCATGGAATTCCCGGTAAAGGCGGCTGGTTTATGGAGTTTAGCATTGCCAAAAGCTCTTTCTGGTCCATGTTTTGTCCGGGTCGGCAGCAATAAAGCCTTCTAGCCGCAGGATTTTAGGGTTATTCAGCAGTAGCTTTATCGATATCGATTATGTTGGTGCTGCCGATATATTTTTTGGTCGAGTAGGTGGTGATTTTCCGAACTTTTTTGCTGATATCAGCCATTCTTCGACACTGCTCGGAAATAATTTTCACCAGTTCCCGGGTCCTCTCTCCTTGATCACTTCCCAGAACCAGCAATTCTGAACAGGTCAGAATAGTCTGGAGAGGCTGCCCCAATTCATGGGCAACGGCCCCGGCCAATTCCATAACGCCGGTCAATTTCTGTTCTACTCTTTTTGCTTCGATCAACTCCTTGTGGGTCAGAACAGCCCTAATTCTCGTCAGCAATTCGATTTTATTGAACGGCTTACGAATATAATCATTTCCCCCGACCTGAAAGGCCCGGGCCAGAACTTCATCATCGGTATTGGCCGTCACAAAGATAATCGGGATTTCTTCAAGGGCTGAGTCTTTTCGGATCATTTCACAAAGCTCGATGCCGTTAATTTCCGGCATCATAATATCAAGGACGATCAGGTCGGGAGTATATTCTGCTGCCATTTCATAGGCTGTTCTGCCGTTTGCGGCCAGAATTGCCGAATATCCCTCCTTCCGGAGTTGATATGCCAGTAATTCCCTGATGTCATCTTCGTCTTCCGCGATCAGCACCGTCCCAGTCTGCGATGTCGGACTGAAGCCATCGCCCCTGGTATTTCCAGCAAAGCCGGCTGATTTAAGGGAGTTTAGCATTGCCAAATGTTCTCTCTGGTTTGGTCTTTTTTACGGTCATGCCTGTTGCTCAACCTTTCTGTATCTGCAAACCTAATGCCTAAAAAAAAAGTTATTGTTATCGAACGAAAAGACTTAAGCTTGGCCAATCTCTTCACCCCGCCTCCTTGCCTGATACATCTTTTTTTGAATCCTTCAGCGCTATCTGCCTGAAGTAATACCTCCAGCACTTCCATGGCGCCGTTTCCAGACTGCACTCAAATTCACAGTGAAATCCCTCCACCACCATGGGACAAAGACCGCATTTGAGATTACAGATGTACTTGGCCGCATTTTCCAATGCAGGATTCTCATCATCGAGTTGCTTCGCCTGATCCATTATGATCCTCCCCATAGATGAATTAACCACCGGACTCTCAGACCGGGTTGAACTGCTATCAACCGGGTCCACTTCCTTGATAATAAGCAATGATTGTTTGGAAAGTATTAAGAAGGCGTTAATAATTGATATAATCATGAAACTGCAGTTTTGAGGTTAAGATCACCACGGAATCCCTGGCGTCCTAGAAGGCGAGGGGTCAAGCGAGAGGTCCTTCTCTGGAAGAGGAGAAACTGCATTTTTAATATAAGGGTTGTTGACGATCATGGCCGGGTTGCTGAAAAAAATAATTCTGGAACCTACTCTAAATACAGTCATATTATACTTGACAACTAAATTGGTTTTCATAATAATAGCTACTATTCATGAATAATATTTCTTTTTATTCAAAAATCAGACGACACTCTGCCCAAAAAATATGTTCACATCTTGCACAACAAGATGATGGATCCATCAGGCGATGAGTCGGGCCGCCGCACAACCACATGGACTTTGCTCTTCTCTGAACGTAAATCCCCTGGCCCGAGGCCAGTTATTAGATGAGTTCAGATTAAACAAACAAGGTAAGCATGAAGCATATCTTCTGGATCTTCTTTGGTGTTATAGTCATAGTTTTTCTTTGCCGGCCGGGCGAGGCGATGGCCGGTATCTACTTGGACTCGGCGCATGGTAATTCCACCTATGGGGTCAATCGTTCAAGCATTAGCTCTTTAGGCTATGCGCGGGCCAATTGCGCGCACTGCCACGAACAGCACGCCTCCATCGAAGGAAGCGAGCCGGCTCCAAGCGATGGGCCATCGGCCGCCCTCCTTTTTTACGATAATCATGTCAGTCAGACCGACGGGGCGTGTATGAAATGTCACACGGATGTAGCTGCGGTTCAGACCGACGGCGGCATCGTGAATCGATCATATAGTTATCGGGCCGGCGCCTGGACTGCCGACACACTCAATGATATTGCAGAGGCCTTTGCTTTTACTACCTCCTTGACCTACCCCTCCTCCAGTTCGCACAATCTGGCGGATATTAGAACTTTTATCAGCGCCGGCGCCCAGTCGTCATGGAAATATACCAGTAAGGCGAATCCCTGCGTGGCCTGTCACGATCCCCATGCCGTCCAGGGTGATCCGACCCACGACGGATTCACCCCCAAAAACGACCTGGCAAGAGGTTGGATGCTTTCCCTGCCAAGCCAGCACGGTAGCGCCCCTTGGGGTTTATGGGGGGATGACGTCGGCGAAAGAATGAGCAGCTACTCCAGTTCATATCAGGCCCTTCTGCGATGGGGTGGTGGTGTTTTTGAGCCGGATGGCACCTCGGTCGAGGATGGTTCCAATCTTACAGACTTCAACACCTTTTGCATAGACTGCCACAACAGTACAAATACGATATACAGCTCCCTACTAAGCAGGAACTTGATAAAAATCAATTGGGGACAAGATCGGCATGGCCTGCCGTCAAGCCTCTCCGCCACACTGATAGCGCCCTACACCAGTGGCGTCTCCTACGTCCTGGCCTGTACTGATTGTCATGAGCCGCACGGCTCACCGAATGTCTTCTTAATCAGACAGGAAGTAAACAACGGCCAGGTTTCCGCCACCGGTCTCGCCCCTGATACCGGGGGCACACAAATGGCCTCGCTTTGCGAACGATGCCACGGAGATGGCGGCACGGTGATGGCTTCCCACAGCGCAATTCAGGGCGGGGCCAGTTGTATCATCTGTCATCCGAGTGGGGGCTATACCGACTGTATCAGCTGCCATTACCATGGTAGCAGCGCAACGGTCAATAGCGTCACCTATCTTTCTTTTTAATGTAATGAGGGTTAAGAATGGGAAACAGATTATTAGTGTCACTTCTCTGCGGCTTATGGTTGATCCTGGTTGGCGACAGCTTGTTTGCCGCCACTGTAGAAGAGCAGGCCCATATCCAGAAACATGCTGAGGAAATGAAATTCAAGTCGCCGATGAAATATATGGAAATGACCCAAAGAACAGGTGGAAACATTACCCGTTGTCTCGACTGTCATGTTGAGATTGCCGAGCGCGCCTTACACCTGCCCGGTAGAGTAGAGAACTGATTAAGAGATCCTCCTCAATCCCCCTCATCAACCGTGCACGGTCAGTGGGTCAGGATCACATGGGTCAGGATCACATGGGTCAGGATCACATGGGTCAGGATCATGTGGGTCAGGATCATGTGTGGATCAGGATCATCCATTAAAAGGCCCTTGTCTGAGATAAAGTTCTTCCTTGTGATGGAAAACCAATTTTTCCCATCTTGGTAAGGTAATGTGCAGACCTCTCCTAAGCAGTGATCGAAGCTTCCTGATGGTAAGCTATATGATTTTGCCAATACCGGGTATTGTTTGTAGTCCTCTGTGACCACATTTGACCTGACCCCATTTGACCATTTGGTAGGATTGGCAATCGTGGAATGGATGAGCCGGATTTGAAGGAGTTGCCTGTCGAAAATTAGCAGGGGACCGCTTCGACTCCCTTTGGTGCAGGATTACTGCATTTAGGCTTCGGCACCACTGCACTTTTGTTTTTTTAAAGGAAAGGCTTGACTAACTTTGCCTAAAGATAGTGTCTGTTTAACCTTTTTTCTTATCATTCCCATGGGTTAAGTAATGCCACTCCACTTTCCTTCATGTCTGAGATATTACGGGTTACAACTGTCAAATGATGAGTAATTCCTGTTGCGGCAATGAGAGAATCTATTGCGGGTATTGGTTTGCCAATACGTTCTGTCATGCCTTGCACTTTCCCCCAAACCATCGCAGTTTGCAGATCAATGTCGATGATTCTGGTCCAAAATCTTTCTTTAAGGTCATTCTCTACCCAATTGTGCAATTCTTTCTTTCTTTTCGATTCATCAAGCTTTTCAATGCCTTTGTGGAGTTCGCCAATTGTCAAAACACTGATGAAGAAATTATTCTCATCTTCTTTTTTGATCCATCCGGTGACTTTTATGGATGGTTTAGGGCGTATGATTTCTGAAATCACGCAGGTGTCCAATAAGTACTTCATAATTCGATGTCCCTTGAAGAGCTTTTGTCTCTTGTGAGGTCGAGATTTATGCCCGAGAGAGGGGATTTATTAAAGAAAGATATTAAGTCTGATTTTGGTTTATTAAGTTTTTGGTAGTCTTCAATAGCTATAATTACGACAGATTCTTTGCCATGCTTTGTAACAACTTGAGGGCCTTCATGGTGGGCTTTGTCAACCAAGTTGCTAAATTTGTTTTTGGCTTCCTGAAGTTGCCATACATTCCCCATAATCATACCTCCTAATGTTTTATTATGTCTAGTCTGTCTAGATTATAGTTCGGGAGGGATTGTATGTCAAGAGTAGAAATATATTCTGGAGGTTAACGAGCCTGTAGAAAAAGCCCTTTGGGACATGAATTCTTGCTGGCCCCTGGACATCCAGTTCCGGGGACATCCATAAAATTTAAATAATCAACTATAGAAAATTCTACAGGTTTTATGCGGTTGGGGTCAAGTTCTGCCAAATTTACGGGTGCAGGCAAAATACCCATAAAATCTGGAAATCCAGACTTGATCTGACAATTTTCTAAATCAGGGTTGAACCTCACCCGACAGTGCAATTATTGATAAACAGCACCATCAACGGTTTTGTTGTTGGTTGATTTCTTATGATGTTCGGATGGAAGATTTAAATATGGTTATAAATAAACAGCTGCTTGAAAAACATCTGAAGAAGATTTATCGGTAGGGCAATGCATCGAAATGCTGGTTAAGCAGATCTACCGATCCCATCCAACTTATAATTTGCTATATTTTTTCTCCTGAATAAGATAAAAAGCTGGGGCAAACTGCTCTGGAGCTAGGTTATGTGTATAATTAAAAATAGGTGCATGTTCACCTCGATCTACCTTAAGATAATTCTCACCTTTATGGTCATAAGTATTACCCCGCTTTCGGTCCTCTGCGCCGAGTCTAAGAGTAGCGATTACTTCATGTCCACCTACGGCGGGCAGATCTCCGACTCTAATCTCTCTGAGGTTGTCTTTAACCCACAATTTAGCAACTCGCATATCATAGCCATTGCTGGCGGAGTAAAACTCCTCAAGAAAAAGGAGAAACTGCGGCTGGAGGTAGAAGGTCAGGCCATTCGCCATGAGGGTCAGGATAAATACCCCTGTGATTGTGAGTCCTGTAGCGTTAACGGCTACCACTGGGCAGAGGGTCAATCCTATGAAAAATCCCAGAAGATCGGCACCCAACGCCATTATGAATTCAATCTGGTCCTGGTCCTACGCTGGCTTAAATTCCCGTGGAACCACTACCTTAAGACCGAATTAGCCATCGGAGAGGGCATCTCATACGCGACTAAGATTCCGCCCATCGAACAAAGCCAACACGCCATCAATCACGGCCTGACCCATAACACCTCCCAATGGCTTAATTACCTGATGTTTGAACTGAACTTTGCCCTGCCCGCTTACCCAAACACCGGGGTCTTTTATCGAATTCATCACCGTTCCGGGGACTACGGTCTAATCAATGGGGTTTCAGATGGCTCTAATTTCGTTGGTCTGGGGTTGAGGCATGAATTCTGATTTCAGCATAGGTAGACTATTCATCCTACTTCTACCCCTCCTCATCCAACTCTCTCCATCCCCAGCAGAAGCCGGAGAATGGCTGACCAGTGTTAACGCCGCCTTGGGTTTCAAGGTCTTAGACCAGGACCAATGGGGACCCAGACCCACCACCGGCGAAGTCGCAATTATGGGCAGCATAGAAAAAAACTCCTGGCCGCTGGCCTTAAGTCTCGATATGTTCTATTCTAAAACTGAGACCCTTATCTTCTCCGGCGAAACAAGTTTCCAGGCCTCAGACGGTTTCGGGGGATTCACTATTGCTCCCTACACGCATATTGATCTGAATATTAGGACCTGGGAGATCGACCTAGGGGTAAAAAAGATCTGGCGAGACTTTGAAACAGTCAGGCCCTATCTTAACGGTGGCCTATCCCTAATCGGTGCCGAGGGAGAAATGACCCAGACCGAGAATATTTACTCCAACAACGGGACGGCCTTCGGCCTTTGGGCAGGGCTCGGAGCTAATCTGGTCTTTAACGAAAGTCTTAATATCGCCTTTGAAGTTAGGAGATCTGAGGCCAAAGCAGATATGACTATCGGACCGCCGGTCAAGATCGGCGGCATGCATTACCATTTTATTATAGGTGGCAACTGGTAGGGGTGATGGTGAGGTTGATAGTCGTGAAATCTATACATGGGAACAGAGAAAAGACGATAAAGCAAACTCTGACATTAGGTATGACTTGCCCCTTAATAACTTCTACAATGATTGGGGCAAGTCACCGTATTTTGCAGTATATTGGTAGAGAGCAACTTTTCACATAATAATGCTTTTTTAGGTGCTGCTTCTTAATCGAGGTGGCACCTTTTTTTATTATGTCCTGCCAACATCATAAGTCTGGCCAGATTTAAGATTGTTACTCAAAAGCATCAATTTAACGACTGTCGGTTTTGATTGAAACCGAGGCTTTAAAAATGGCTGGTCAGACGTGAGTTTTTACACATAAAAAGCAGGCGGCATGTCATCCGACACCCCGCCTCACTTTAAATCTTGCCGTTTGCAGTGAATAACTACCTGAAATTATAACCCCTTCAGGATATTGAGATTCTGCACATCAGCGGCAAAGGCCTTCCGTTCCGCGGTCGGCATGGGAATCAAACCTTTATCGGCCAGATATCCATCCGGTCCCCAGGCACCCTCACTGCTGAAGGCGCTCAAGAATTCAGTCATCCCGGGGATCACGCTGACGTGATCTTTTTTGACATAAAAATACAACGGCCTGGCCAACTTATATTCGCCATCGGCAATGGCCTCAAAGGTTGGTTGTTTGCCGTCCACCACCGAGCCCTGAATTTTATCAATGTTCTGATCAAGGTAACTGAATCCGAAAACCCCAAAGGCCCTGGGGTTGGCCTCAAGTTTCTGGATAATCAGGTTGTCATTTTCACCGGCCTCGACATATCCGCCATCTTCCCGAACGGTATTACAGATTTTTTTATATTCATTCTTGTCCTTTTTCTCCAGGGCCTTGATCCAGGGAAAGGTTTTAGCCCCGCCTTCCATGGCCAGCTCGGTAAAGGCGTCACGCGTACCGGAAGTCGGTGGTGGCCCGAGGACCTCGATTTTAACAGCCGGCAGCGCGGGATTAATTTCCTGCCAGGTTTTATAGGGATTGGGAACAACTTTTTCAGCCCCGCCCGGGTCAGGCACCTCTTTAGCCAGGGCCAGAAAAATCTCTTTTCTACTGATTTCCATCACCGGCGATTTTTTTGAGTTGGCCAGAACAATTCCATCATAACCGATCTTGACCTCAATGATATCTTGCACTCCGTTTTCCCGGCATTGATCAAACTCGGACTTTTTAATCCGGCGTGAGGCATTGGTGATATCGGGATGTTGCACCCCGATCCCGGCACAAAATAGTTTCATGCCGCCACCGGTCCCGGTTGATTCTATTTTAGGGGTTTTAAAGCGGCTGGTCTTGCCGAATTTTTCGGCAACCACCGTCGCAAAAGGATAAACGGTTGACGAGCCGACGATACTGATCGAATCGCGGCTGGCGGCAAAGGCGGCGGGACTGAGACCGGCACCCAACAAGAGCGTAGCGGCGCCGGTCAAGACAATTTTTCTGAAGATTTCATTCATAACTTTCTCCTTAATAATTTTTACAAGGCAAAATCAAATTTACTCCCATGCAAACCATCACCTTGAACTTTGGATATGATACTGCCCAATTATTAATCAATGATTAAGATCAGATTATTTTTGTGTTCGGATTTTGGTGGGACGACAAAAAATGACTTTCAGGAAAATTGAACAGGTCATGGGTCGATTCAAACCGCGGCGGCCGCAAGTCGCGCCACGACTTTCCGGATCTCCCGGAACCCCATAGCCTTATTGCCACTGGCTGAAAACACGGCCAGAACCAGAGGGACCGCGCCCTGCCCGCTCTCATCAGGATTGCAACCCATGATCAACGCCTCACTCCCCGTCCCAAGCAATGCTTCATCACATGCCCCGAAGTCACTCAGACCGGAGGCCTGACGGGCCTGACGGAAAAAATCGTGCGCCACCTGACAAACCAGATCCAGGTCAATTGGACAATTATTATCATCCTGAGCGACAATCTCCCCGGAGGCCCGCATAATCGCCGCGGCCAGGTAGCCGTTGATCGTCTTGAAACCCGCCAGTTGTTCACTCATCTCCACCGGGGGGGGCCCCGGCGAAACCGCCCCGGCGGCTTGGTCGGAACTGATCTCTTTAGCCTCGCCACCCAGCCCATCGCTTTTTTTGCCAGCCGGCTCTGCACTTTCAGCGACGTCCCCGACCTCCTGCTCATCCTGGCGCCGTACCCCTTCCATCAGCAGGGCAACATAAGGCTTGGAGATAGTCCTCTCCGGCAGTTCAATAATATTGACTGAGTCGAGATGACCATTAGGAAAAGACATAATCTCATAAAAGGCCTCCTCCCCCTCCAGCTCATCGCAAATAGCATGAATGATTTCACCTCTTTGAAAAAAGATGATGCCCTGCCGACTGCCTTCGGTTACCCGCAAAGCCTCGGTGGACTCAGACATGCACTTAATCTGGATCACGACCCCCAGGTTAATGCCGGTCAGCACCCCCTTGAACTGCCCGGTTTCCCGCAAGGCCTCGATAACCTTTTCCCGCACCATTTTGATATCAAAGGGTTTTTCGATAAAATAGAGGCCACCCTTGAGCAGAGATTCTCGTTTAAAATCAGAGGAGGGAAAAGCCGTCATGATGATGACCACGATGTAAGGAAAACGATTTTTAATCTCAACCAGCAAGTCCAGACCACTCATTCCCGGCATCTTGATGTCGGTTATGACCAGATCAATCCGCTCCTGGGCGAGTTTTTCCAGCGCCTCTTCCCCGGAGGAGGCCGTGAACACCTCGGCCTGCAATTCCTTGTTAACCAGAAATTCCTTCAAGGACCAGATGATATCTTCCTCGTCGTCCACCACCAAGATTTTTTTTAACGCCTTTTTTTTAGCCATGAGTGCCTTCCTTAAAAATTTCCGTGATCTTATCGGGCAGGAATCAATCTTTCCGGAAAAAGAGAAAAAATTCAGTCCCCTGCTGGACAACAGATTCCGCATAGATGAGGGCATTATGTTCTTTCATGATTCGCATGACAATCGCCAGCCCCAGACCGGTACCCGTGGTCTTGGTCGAGAAAAACGGCTCAAAAAGTTTTTCCAGAACCTCACTGCTCATCCCGGCGCCGGAGTCTTTGATTCGCACCACGAGATAAGGCTTGTCGCGGGGCAGACCGGCAAACCGGCGCTCATCAAAGACACTACGGTCCAAACCGATATCCTCGGCACTAACCTCGATCCACCCATGCACCGGAATGGCATCAAGCGCATTCAAGAAAAGATTGAGAAAAACCTGCTGCATCTGATTTGGATCAACCACGATCAGGGAAAGATTTTTTCCCAGACGATTGTTGATGACAATGGAACTTTTTTGGGCCCGCGACTGCAGCAGAGGAATAACCTTGCCGACAATTTCGCCGAGATCCGTCATCTTTTTCTGGGGTTTAGGCGGCCGGGCATAGGTAAAAAAATCAGTCAGGATAACATTGAGCCGATCAACCTGATTAGTGATCCGCTGCAGACTTTTCCGATTTCGATCATCCGGTTCCAAGGTTGATTCAACCCCCTGAGAGATGGCCTTGATCCCGGCCAGAGGATTACGCACCTCATGGGCCACCGCCGAGGCAATTTCGGCGATGGTGCTGAAACGGTTCATCTTCTCCAACTTGCGGACCAGACGGTCGGCCTCGGTAATATCGGAAAAACTGAGAATACTGCCCTCCCTCTCGCCATCGATATTGACCCGGGGAAAGTTGTTATACTCGATTAATCTGGCCGCGCCCGAAATACTGGTAAACTTCATTTTCTTCCGTATTCCGGCAAATTGTTCGGCATCAGTGGAATCAGCCAGCAAGAGCTTCGCCATCTCCTCCCCGACAATCTCAGAGAGCTTCCGTCCCACCAACTCGCCGGGGAAAAAATGGTCGAGCAGTTTTTTCCCTTCGGGATTACAGGCCACCACCTGCCCGTCATTATCGAGAATCAGCAGGCCGTTGAGAAGACTGGCGATGATTGATTCGGAAAATTTCTTTTCCTCCTGCATACTCTTATTGGATAACTTGAGGTGAGAAATAAGTTCATCCTGCTCCCGGCGCAAATCCTCCCTTTCCAACACTGCGGCCAGAACATTAGCCACCGCCAGCATGGTCTCAATCTCAGAATGGGGACCTCCCACCGGCCGTTCCAGAAAAAGTACCAGAACCCCCAGGGTTCGCTCCTCGGCCATGATCGGAATCGAGTAATGAACCGCCTCAGGATAGTTCGTCCGGCATGGCGCTTCCTCCCATTCCTGAGCAAGAATACAGTTACCATCATGGACAACCATCTCTTCCTCAACCGCCTGCCCGCAATAACAACGACCCTTGGGGACAATACTGCAGGTGGAAACATGCTCCCTGGTCAACCCCTTATGGACCTTGAGAACCAGTTGCGGAGGGTTGCCCTCGGTAACCAGAATGGCGCCCATGGGCAGAATATTCAGAGTGGGAATAGCCAGAATCAGGTCAAGAAGCATCTGCAACTGTTTGAGAACAGGCTCGTCGAGCATGGCGACATGCAGAATGGTGTTCATCACCACCTGCAGACGCACGGAGCGCTGCAACTGCTCTTCTCGCAACCACTGATGTGATATATCATTGGCTATGACAATACGATATGGCTCATCCTGCTCATCCACCTCCCCGGCGGTGATCAGAAATTCAACCAGATGAATTTCCCCGCTGGTACTGACCAGCTTGGCCTGCAGGGAAAGATCGTTGCGATTATGGCTGCCCCAGCGCTGGGCAATATCCGGGACCTGATTAATGATCATCTCGGTCAGATTGCGACCGATCGCCTCACTGCTGCTCCAACCGAAGATGGTTTCCGCCATGGGGTTCCAATGGGTTATTTCATCCCGGCTGTTAGAGAAGATAATCCCTTGGGGGGAAGCCGCGAAAAGTTTCTGAAATCTCTTCATCATGTATAGTTCGCTGATCGGGAGATCGATCCTGTGTAATCAGGACCGGCATAATAATATATGGTTTACCCCGACAAAATCAGCCGAAACGGCCGGTGATATAATCCTCGGTCAATTGATGCCTGGGGGTAGTAAACAGTCGATCAGTATAACCGACTTCAATCAAATCACCCAGGTGAAAATAAGCGGTGCGCTGGGAGACCCTTGCCGCCTGCTGCATGTTGTGGGTGACAATCACAATGGTGTACTGCTCGCGCAGTTCGGCGATCAGCTCCTCAATTTTGGCGGTGGCGATAGGATCAAGGGCGGAACATGGTTCATCCATCAAAATGAGCTCAGGTTCCACCGCGATTGCCCGGGCAATACATAACCGCTGCTGCTGCCCGCCGGACAGCCCTGTGCCCGGTTGGTCCAGGCGATCCTTCACCTCATCCCACAGACCGGCTTTAACCAGAGAATTCTCGACAATCCCGTCAAGATCTGATTTGCTCTCGGTCAGTCCGTGAATCGTCGGACCGTAAGCCACATTATCGTAGATCGACTTGGGGAAAGGATTAGGTTTTTGAAAGACCATCCCGACCAGGGCCCGCAACGAGACAATATCAATATTTTTGGCATAAATATCATTGTCGTCCAGGGTAATCTCGCCGGTCACCCGGCAGATATCAATGGTATCGTTCATCCGGTTGAGACAGCGCAAAAAAGTTGATTTGCCGCAGCCGGACGGCCCGATCATCGCCAGGACCTCATTTCGGGCAATATCAATCGACACGTCATGAACGGCATGCTTGTCGCCATAATAGACATTCACATCACGACAGGTCATCCGAGGATTTTCGACAAATTGCTGACCGACCGTTTTTCGATCATCCACACTGATCAGCTGACTCTTTTTTTCAACCATAATTATAAAACTCCGGAAATAAGGCCCGGACAGAAACCATCCGGACCTTGATGTTTACAACCATATTTAATTTTATAATCCTATCTGCTTACCAGCGGCGCTCAAACCGATTTCGCAAGAGGACCGCAGTGCCGTTCATCAAAACAAGGAAGGCCAGCAGGACCATAATGGCGGCCGAGGTCCTCTCCATAAAGGCTTGCTCGGGGCAATCCGCCCACAAATAGATCTGGACCGGCAGGGCCGTGGCTGAGTCGGTCAGACTGCCCGGAATATCGACAATAAAGGCCACCATACCAATCATCAGTAGCGGGGCGCTTTCCCCTAAAGCGCGCCCCATACCGATAATCGTGCCGGTCAACATCCCCGGCAAGGCCAGCGGCAAGACATGATGGATCACGGTCTGCATCTTGGAGGCACCGATCCCGAGGGCCGCCTCCCGGATCGACGGCGGCACTGACTGCAAGGCAATGCGACTGGCAATAATAATCGTCGGCAAGGTCATCAGGGTCATGACCAGACCTCCAACCAGGGGTGATGACCTCGGCAGACCGAAGAAATTAAGAAAGACCGCCAGACCCAGCAGACCAAAAACAATGGAGGGGACGGCGGCCAGGTTATTGATATTGACCTCGACCAGGTCGGTCCAACGGTTCCTTTTGGCAAACTCTTCCAGATAAACCGCGGTGGCCACACCCACCGGGAAAGATAGCAGCAGGGTGATGAGCAGCATATAAGCCGAACCGATTGTCGCCCCGAATATCCCGGCAAGCTCAGGCTCCCGTGAATCCCCGGCCGTAAAGAAAGCAAGATTGAAGCGCTTGGCCAAACGACCCTCCTTGACCAGCTGATCAATCCAGGCGAGTTGAATATCTTTGAGCTGACGATCGCTTTCCGGCTGACTGCGATCAATATTGCCTTTGATCAACATATCAACGTCATCCGAGGCCGGGACCCACACCTGCCGGGTCGTGCCGATAATCCCGGTGTCCGCCACCACCATGTCCTGCAGTTTATAAGCGGCCCCGCTGCTGACCAGCGTATACAAATCTTTCTTCTGACTCCGGCCGCTGACCTCCGGGAAATTATCCCGCAGACTTTTCTTGACCAGACCGTCGTAATCGGCCTGCCGCAGATTTTTGGCATCAAGCATCTGCGGATCAAAAAAGATCGTCAGCTCCAGCCAGGTCTGCTGGAAAGCCGTGTACCCGTTAAACGTGATCGTGGCAAACAGAATGGCCAGAAAAGTAAGGCTAAGCACAATGGCACCCAGGCCGATAAGCCTGAAACGTTTTTCAGCCCGGTATCGTTTGGCCAGCCCCTTGTTCACCAGTTCAATGGTTGATATTTTTTGTTGTGACATGATGCCCTTTTTTTAAAAGTTAAGACCTGGCCCGAAACAACCAGGGAATAAATCTCTACCTAAGATCAAGACCTTTTTACGCTCCGCTCTATTCATATTGTTCACGATATTTTCGGACGATATAAAGAGCGGTCACATTAAGCAGCAGGGTGATCAGAAAAAGCAGCAGGCCAAGAGCGAAGGCGGCCAGGGTCTTGGGGCTGTCAAACTCCTGGTCCCCGACCAACAGGGTCACAATCTGGACGGTAACCGTGGTCACCGCCTGCAGGGGATTGGCGGTCAATTTGGCCGAAAGGCCTGCCGCCATGACCACAATCATCGTCTCGCCAATCGCCCGGGAAACGGCAAGCAGGACGCCTCCGACAATACCGGGCAGCGCTGCCGGCAAAAGGACCCGACGGACCGTCTCATTCTTGGTGGCCCCCAAGGCATAGGAACCATCCCGCAAGGTCTGCGGCACTGCATTAATCACATCGTCTGAAATGGACATAATAAAAGGGATAATCATAATCCCCATGATCAGGCCGGCGGCCAGGGCGCTCTCGGAGGAAACCGAGATCCCGAGATGAGCGCCCAGATCACGGATAAAAGGAGCAACGACCAGAGCGGCAAAAAATCCATAGACCACAGTCGGCACGCCGGCCAGGATCTCGATCAGCGGCTTGGCCACGGCCCGGACCTTCTTGCCGGCGTATTCCGCCAGATAAATGGCCGACATCAGGCCGATGGGCACTGCCACCAGCATGGCCAGGGCCGAAATCATCAGGGTGCCGGCAAAAACGGGTACCGCGCCAAATGCCCCGGAGGAACCGACCTGATCAGTGCGGATCGCCGTTTGCGGACTCCACTCCAGACCAAAAAGGAAATCGGTCAGCGGCACCTTCTGAAAAAAACGGAGGGCCTCGAAAAGAACCGACAGGACAATGCCGATGGTGGTAAGGATCGCCATAGTTGAACAGATAATCAACAACACCTTGACCAGGGCCTCAACCTGATTTCGGGCCCGTAATTTTGGGGTCAACCGGCTTAAACCAAAAACCATGGCCACCAGAGAAAGAACAGTTAACGTCCCGCCCTTGAGCAAACCGCCTAGTTCCTGAAGATGCCGATAATAGTCGGCAGCCGCTTCGATAACCGGATCGGGGATGCCGCCAAATGAACTGCCGGCGGCCAGGTTTTTTATATCATTAATAACCAGACCAAGACCGGCGGCCGGCAACGAGCGGATTTGCTCAGGCAGAGTACTGATCGTCAGCCGGACCATGATATTTGATTCCAGGGCCTGCCAGAGCGCAAAGATAAACAGGGCCGGCAACCCGCACCAGAGAGCAGTCAACGTCCCATAGTAGACCGGACGGGAATGGAGGCTGCGGGACGAGCCGCTGGCCCGCCCCAGCGCAATGGCCCGACGGCGCCCTAAATGAAAAGCGACCGCCGACAAACCCAGAAGAACAATAAGCAACAATGAGGAAGACATAAAAGTTCCTTTTTCCCGGAATCAGTTGTGCTCGCCACGGACGATATCACCATGCACCATATAGATAACTTCCTCGGCGATGTTGGTGGCCCGGTCGGCGATCCTTTCAAGGTGACGGGCGACCAGGTAACCATTGAGCAGAGAGCCGGCATGGTCGGGCTGTTTCCTCAGCTGCGCCTTGATAATGTCATAGGCCTGATCACGCATGGTATCCACCTCATCGTCAAGCAGAAATATCTGATGGGCAAGTTCGGCGTCCTTATCAACCAGGGCGTCAAGACTCATCTTCAACATGGCAATGACCTTTTCGGCCATCGGTCGATAATCCATCGGGAAGACCTGATTGCCGTGCTCGGAGATAAACTTGACCCGCATGGCGATTTTCACCGCATAATCACCGATTCGCTCAACCTCACTGTTAATCTTGATCAAGGCGATGATATAGCGTAAATCTTTGGCGACCGGCTGATAAAGGGCCAGGATCTTCAGACATTCTTCTTCGATCTCAACCTCCATCTCATCAATCTCATAATCGGAGCGGATTACCATATCGAGGTCGGCCTGATCACTACTGTTAAAGGCAGAACAGGCCTTTCTGACCCGATCTTCGACCAGGCTGCCCAGGGTCAGAAAATTTTCCCGGAGTTTGTCAATTTGCTTCTGATAGTTATGGTGCATTATTTTCTCCCGGCAAAAACATCTATTATCAAGGTAGATTCAATCCAGTTATCTCACTACCGCATCTTAAAAAAAATATGGGACAATTCCTTTACCTTTAACCGGCCAATATTAAGATCGTGTTAAGAAAAAATTAATATCCGGTTATGATCCTGCTATTTAATTGCATGTTTTCTGCGGCCACACTATCTTTTAACATAATAGACTTCACACCTCCGGAAAATAGGACCCCATGAGCAAATACCATATACTTATCGTCGAAGATGATGAAGATATCCAGCAGCTGGTCAGCTTCAATCTCATCAAAGCCGGTTTCCACGTTTCCTGCGTCAACAATGGGGAAGATGGTTTGCGGCTTCTGGAAAAAGAAAAAATCGACGCCGTCCTTCTTGACCTGATGCTGCCCGGCAAAAACGGCCTGGAAATATGCCGGCAGATCAGGGCGAGCGAAGCATTTTCCTCAATGCCGGTTATCATGCTGACCGCCAAGCGGGAAGAAGCCGAAATCATTGCCGGACTCGAGCATGGCGCCGATGATTATATCACCAAACCCTTCAGCCCCAAGGTGCTGGTCGCCCGGGTAAAGGCGGCGCTGCGCCGCACCGAAAAGAGCAGCACAAGCGACCTGGAATCCGAAAAATCCATCTCGGTCAAGGGTCTGCAAATTTTTCCGGGACGACATGAGATTTTTGTCGACGACCAGAAAATAGCCCTGACCATCACCGAATTTGCCATCATCGCCCTATTGGCAAACAGGCCGGGTTGGGCCTTCAGCCGCCAGCAGATCATCGATGCAGTGCGCGGTTATGATTATATGGTGACTCCCAGAATGATCGATGTCCAGGTTTTCAACCTCCGGAAAAAAATGGGCGCGGCAGGGAAAAACATCGAAACGGTCAGAGGAATCGGCTATCGGCTCAAGGACTGAAAAATGCAATTGAAAAAACTTGTCTGGCATATTTTCCCGGCCAATCTTGCGGTCACACTTTGCTCACTGCTCGCCATCTTATGGTACAGCTCAACCGCCCTTGATCAGTTCCACAGCAAGTGGACGGAAACGGCCCTGCAAAACCGGGCCTACCTGATCGAAGAGCAGATCGCCCTTCTGGTAGCCAAGGACCGGAAGAAAGAACTCAATACCTTCTGCCGGCGAATCGGCCGGAAATCCTCGACCCGGATTACGGTAATTAATCCCTCCGGTACCGTAATCGCCGACTCGGACGAAAACCCGGAAAAATTAGGCGACCACAGCAACCGGCCGGAAATCAAAAGCGCCATCTCAGGAAAAATCGGGACCAATCTTCGCTTCAGCTCATCTTTGGGCGTCAAGATGCTTTATGTGGCAATTCCACTTCCCGGCCCATCGGCGGCAGACAAAAATGAGAAATTCCACGTGCTGCGGGTCTCAATGCCCGCCTCGGCCATTGAACAGACTTTACGGGATCTGCGGGTCAAAGTCGCGATATCCGGCATCATCGTAGCGCTCCTGGCGATGCTGGCCGCCATCATCATCTCAAAAAGAATCAGCAAGCCCCTGGAAGAAATGACCCGAAGAGCGGAACAGTTTGCCCGGGAAAACTTCAGCTCGCCACTCGCCGTGACCAGCGACTGCTCCCTGGAGGTGGGAACCCTGGTCAACGCGATGAACAGCATGGCCTTCAAACTTCAGGAAAGGATCGACACGATTGTCAATCAGCGCAATGAACTACAGACCATATTGGCCTCAATGGCGGAAGCCATCATGGTCATTGACAATGACAAACATGTCACCACGATAAACGCTTCCGCTTGTCGGCTCCTGAAAATACCGGCGGAAAAAGCGATCGGCCGAAGTACCCAGGCAATACTGCGCAATATAGATATTGAAAGATTGGTCGACACGACCCTGGCCGGCCCCGAAGCAGTGGCGGAAGAAATTTCAATGGTCAAGGGGGCAAAAAAGATCTTCCTGCAATACAGTGGCGTTCGACTTCTGGATAGCAACGGGCATCAATTTGGGGCAGTGGTTGTTTTGAATGACGTTACCCATATCCGCCGCCTGGAAAATGTGCGCCGGGAATTCGTCGCCAATGTTTCCCACGAATTAATGACCCCGCTGACTTCGATCAAGGGCTATACCGAGACGATTCTGGACACCGATCCTAACGACCGGGAACAGACCAGAAAATTTCTGGAAATTATCCTCCGCCAGTCCAACCGGCTGCAGGCCATTGTCAACGACCTGCTGGAACTTTCCCGCATCGAAAAAGAGATTGAATACAATGAAATTCATCCTGTGCCAACCAGGGTGAGGAGCATACTCGACGAGGCCCTCCAGGTCTGCAGCCTCAAAGCCGCCGAAAAAGAGATGACCATCCGGCTCAATTGCCCGACCGAACTTATGGCGCCGATGGATGGCCAGCTCATGGAGCAGGCCATCGTGAACCTGCTGGTCAATGCGATCAAATACTCAAATCCATCAAGTAAGGTTGAAATCAGAGTGGGACTGCGGACCGCCAAAAACCATGGGGAAATGGTCGAAATCAGCGTCCAGGACTACGGAGTGGGCATTGGTCAGGAACATCTACCCTTTCTTTTTGACCGATTTTACCGCAGCGACAAGGACCGCAGCAGAAAGCTCGGCGGCACCGGTCTGGGGCTGGCCATTGTCAAACACATTGTGCAGGCCCATCAGGGCAGAGTGGAGGTGGAAAGTGAAGTCGGTCATGGTTCGGTTTTCACCATTTTTATTCCGGCAACCCAATTACCGGGGTAATTTGCCGCCGGACTTTTTTGAACAGACATTGACCGGCACGCCAAAACTTTAGATGCAAATGACAAGTAACAGGTTTCTGCTTGTTACTCGTCACTTTCATCCTTCGTTATTCTCATTGGCAGAGACTTGATTTAATTCATCTGATCAAGGCGTGGCCGTTGAGCCCGGCATGAATTCCTGGACAACCGGTTTGCCAACCGCACTACTCCCTCCAGTTGCTTCTTGTGCCATATTGCCTTTCTTTTCCTCAACCGCAATCAAACTGTTTAATTCAGCAATCGCCTGATTTGCGTACTCCTGCAAATCGCTTTCCGGATATTCCGCCTTAAATCCTTCAAAGAAGGAAAGGGCCTGCGCCGTTTCACCCTTTTCCGCGGCCTGCAAAGCGCTCTCGAATTTAGCCATCTCCTGTTCGTTCTTGATCTGCAAGTCCTCGCCCCGCCAGTAAAGATCGGTGCCGGCCTCACTCCTGGCCCCGCGCACTCCTCCGACCGCCGTCGTCACCACCAGTTTTTTATTCGGAGTGACCTGCTCGATTTTATTTCTGATCATCTCCCACAGACTGTCTTTTTTCTCCTCGCCGCTATTCTCTTCTGCCAGAGCGACGGAAGAAGCCATCAACAATACTGTTAAGGCCACAACGATTATTCTTTTCATCAGGTCACCTCTATTCATTTTTTATGATTGGCGTACATTATTACCCGACATTTTTCGATCTACAAAGAACCAAGCAACTCCAAGGCCAACGCCCGATACTCTTTGGCAATTGCCGGGTCCAACTCGTATCCTTTTTTAAAGGTCGCCTTGGCCTTGTCGATCAGATCAAGCCTCTGATAGCAACGAGCCAGATTAACCGTGACCAACGGGTCGGCTGGGTCAAGTTCGGCCGCCTTCTCGTAAGAAACCCGGGCTTCTTTATAATTTCCTTCCATGAAACGAATATTGCCCAGATTATTAAAGGCCCCGACATTTTCACGATCAATATCAAGAACCTTCTTGAATAATTTGGCCGCTTCCGCCAACTCATTGGCCTTGGCATAAACAATACCGAGATAGATCCGCACCTCGACATTATCAGGATCTTTCTTCAGGATATTAAAGAAATTACGATTTTTGAAACGCAGGCTTATCTTCTTTAAAGTACTAAATTCTTCGTGGAACTTTTCTTCGATCTTGTCCCGGGTGATGCTCGGCGGCCGCCAGGCGGAATGGGGCAGACTGGCCGGTTTATATTTCCCCCAGGCCTCGCGTATTTCAAACATGGAAAGTTGCCCGATCGTAACCCACTCGTAATAAGTAACACTCCCCTTCTCCCAGGCCTTGACAAAGGAGCTGCCGACCAGGGTGGTTTCAACCGGCACCCACAACTCACCTTCATGGATAACGTAAAGTCCTTCCAGGGTATCGCCATCCGGCGCAGACTTGATGCCGGTGGAAAACATCATCAACATATGGCCCGGCACCTCAAGGACCTTGGTCCTGATCCCGAGACTCTCAAGGGAAGCGGCATAAAGGGCGACCAGATCATCACAATCCCCGGAACGCCGTTGCAGGGTTTCTCTGGGATACTGGATATAATCAACAAAATCGGTGTTGCCGGAGGTTATCTGATAGGGGTTACTGGGATCCTGCATATAGGTCACCCCCATTACCCCCAAGGCATCAAAGATCACGGCCGCCTGCTGCATGATCTCGGCCGCCTCGCCGTACTGAGTAACGATCGACCGCACAAACTCGAGGATCATCGGATCCTTGGGCGAGATAAAGGTAGCGAACCGCTGCCGCACGTCCCACATCATCCGGTGTTTCTCGTAGATATTAACCGTGAAGTTCTTACTGAATTCCACCGGCAAATTGTTGTCGTAATAAAGGGCCCGAATCTCGGTCTGAACCGGGGTATCTTCGGTGACCCGCAGAATGTTGTTATTAAATACCGCCTTCAGATCCAGCTCGACACTTCCCGGGGCCAATTCCTTGATCACCAGCTCCGAAGGGAAATCCATAAATTCCTTGACGGTAAAAGATATTTTGATATCGGTAATCGGCAGACCGGTATTATTGGTTACCTTGATCCGGCCCATCCGGTCGGTCTCATAAATCTTGTAGGTATTGGAAAAGACATCCTGCATTTCGATAACATCAGTCTCCAGTGGCGGTTTGGTCGAACGTTTGGTCACCACTTTTGCATAGGCAGCCTCACTCTCGACATCATCGGTACTGACTGCGGTCACGAAATACTCATAGGCCGCATCCGAGGCCAGGGAATAACTGACAAAGAATGTTTCCGGCGTATGACCGATCTCTGTCCGGCTTTCGCCATCCTTCATATAAATCCGGTAATGGGTGACGAAATCATCCTTGCTCTTCTCCCAGCTCAGACGCACCGACCACTCGGCGGCCTCCGCCACCAGACCTGAGGGCATCGAAGGTTTGAGGGTCTTGGGCACCGCAGAGACAACCTTGCTTTTGGGGCCTTCATTGCCTTCCTTGGCCACCGCGGCTATCCGGTAATAATATGTTTCACCCGGCTTGACGTTAGGATCATTGAAAGTATTCTCCGCGACATTGGCAACAACGCTATAAGGCCCTGCCTCTTTTATAGCCCGCCAGACCTGATAAGATTCCAGATATGGTTCAACATTATTTTTCCAGGTAAGCTCTACGTTCCGCATGCCGCCGATGGCAGATACTTCATCCGGCGCGGTCGGGCTATAGATATTGGTCAGTACCTGCAACCTTTTATTACCGGGATCTGAAATCAGAAAAGAAACCTCATCAATGGCACAAAGGTCGGCGGGGTCATCCAAGTCACCCCTACCGCTGCCGCCGGCCCCGAATTGCCGAAGAAAAACCCCTTCCCCACTAAAGACCTTTATACTTCTGGTGCCGGCATCAAGGACAAAAACTTCCCCTGCCGCCGCAAAGAGACTGACCGGCTTGGAAAAATCAGCGACGTTTTTGCCTTTTCGGCCAAATACGTTCAGCGCTTTACCATTGGCGGAAAAAGACATCACCGACATGCTATCCCGATCCAAGACATATAAAATGTTGTTTTGGTCGAGACTGATGGAGATCGGATCGGCGAGCGGGATCTGCCCTTTGCCTTTAGTGATTGAACTCAAAAACACTCCATCACCATTAAAAACCTGGATCCACTCATTACCTCGGTCGGCAACGTAAATAAATCCGGCATCGGAAACCGCAATATCCGTGGGTTTTGAAAAGCTGCCCGGCCGGCTGCCGGATGAACCGAAGGACATCAGAACCTTGCCGTCCCGGTCCATTTTGAACACTTTTCTCTGGCGTTTATCTACCATCCAGAGATATCCTTTATGATCAACGGCGACCGCCACGGGCTGCCCGTCCTGAATGGTAATGGTCTTTTCAACCTTACCGTCGACTATCCGCAAAACCGCCTTGTTATCCAGGTCGACCCCGTAAATAGCCCCGTCCGGCCCAACGGCAATATCAGAGACCTCCCGCGAGACATCACGCAACCAGCGGACCGAGGTAGGAGGAGACATCCGGTCAGGCATAAGAACAGATACCGCATCTTCCGGCATAAAAGTCTGCAAGGATTTACCTCGACGGTCCGCGACATAAATCTTGCCCTCACCATCAACCGCCAGACCATCGATACTGCCAAATTGGGCGCGTCCCTTTCCTTTGGAGCCGAATGAATAGAGCAATTTATTATCAAAATTATATTTTCTGACATTAACCCCGCTCTGATCAACCATAAAATAACCATTATGATCAGTAACCACCGAAACCGGCCGACCAACATTGAGCAACCGGTCGGCATAACTGCCATCAAGATTATAGATATTCAGCTGGTTGCTCCCGACATCCGCCACATAAATTCTGCCGTTCAAACCAACCGCCACATCAACCGGTTCGTCAAGCATATGGCCCTTGGGCTGTTCTTTTAGTTTCTCATCAAACCCGGTAATCGTCTGCAGATAGATCCCATCAGAGCTAAACACCTGGATTCGGCTATTACCGCTGTCAGCAACATATACTACCCCCCGATAAACACAGACCCCCATCGGTTTATTAAATTCCTTGGGGTCACCGCCCTTACGGCCAAAGCTCTCGCGAAAACGGCCATCGCGCCCGAAGATCGATACCCGGTGCAGGTCGGAATCCGTCACATAGATATTATCCTGATAAACAGCTATGCCCGCCGCTTTACCAACCAGTGGCTTTCCCGCCTTGTCCTGGGTTTCAAAGGAAACGGCATTTTTCCCCTCCTTATCCATCACCTTGATAAATCCATCCTCCTGGATCACGTAAAGCTGTTCATCCTGATCAACCGTCAGATAAATCGGGCCGTTGACCGTTATATCCTTGAGAAATTTAACCTGTAAAAAAGCGGAGGACGGCGGCACGGAAGGAGCCCCGCCACAAGATAAAAGAGAGAAGATCAGCGGCCATAAAATCAGCAACTTTACGGCATTTTTCATGTTCATATTTATTTCCCGGTCTGAAAAAAATTATCTTTAGCTAAATTGTACATTAATCATAAACATATTTCTATTTAGAATCATTCTCTTAAATTATTCCTGCCGACCTCCGAATTTAAAACTCCCATCCGGGCTTCATTTTTCCTGCCGATCATAAACACCATTCCACGCTCCGACCGGAGGATCTTTTTCAAAAGAGACACACCGGTTGACAAAAAGCTCAGCCACCCGATCGTCAGGGTACTCCTTACTATATTTTTCAAAAACAGCCAAGGCTTGCCCCCAAAGCTTTTGCCGATAAAAGGCCAAAGCCTCCTCAAATTGCGAGATACCGGCGATAAGCGTTTCTCTGTCCGGGTCATCACCAGCCGCCACCAGCTCATAGATCTGGATCGGAACCCTCTTCCCGACCACCCTGATATAATCAAGATTCCGATAAATAAACTTTTCCTTGGTCGCTTGATAGGTACTTTCACTGACCAGGATATCCACCCCATAAAATTTAGCGGTCCCCTCCAGCCTGGCACCCAGATTAACCGAATCACCGATAATGGTATACTCCATTTTTTTGCCCTTGGCCCCAATCGTCCCGGCGATCACCTCGCCGGAATTAATCCCCAACCGAAAGGAAAAAGGCTGCGTCCCGTCCTTGCGCCATTTTTTCTGCAGAGCGGCCATCCTCTCCTGCATGACAAAGGTGCAACCGATGGCCAGTTCGGCATGATTTTCCTGGGCCAGGGGAGCGCCCCAATAAGCCATGATCCCGTCCCCCAGAAATTTATCAACCGTTCCGCCATGGCTCATGATCACCCTGGTCATCTCAGCCAGATACTCATTAAGAGTGCTAACCAGTTTATATGGTTCAACCTGCTCACTGTAAGAAGTAAAACCCTTAAGATCTGAAAAAAGGACGGTCACCTCCTTGGTACTTACCCCGATCCCCGCCCCTTCAGGATCATTGACCAGTTGGTCGACCACCTTGCCGGAAACATAACTTGAAAAGATCGACCTGATCTCCTTGGCCCGCCGATCCATGGTCACAAAACGAAAACCGGCGGAAACCGCCGAGGCGACCATCATGCCGGCCAGGGGATAAACCATACTGAACCAGTATCCGGCTACAAACATATAATAAGTAAAAGCGATGTATCCTCCCGCCAACAACAGAAGCAAAAAAAAGGCCGGAAAGGGCCGCAGTTTGGCAATCACCAGAAAACTGGCCATCCCTAAAATGAAGATAAACAGAATATCGATAATGGCCTCGACCCCGCTGCGTCGAATGAAATTGCCGCTGATGATATTATCGGCAATGGTCGCATTGATCTCCACCCCCGGCGTGTTGCCGTCAAACGGGGTGACCCGCATGTCATATATCCCAAGAGCGGTGGCACCCATAAACAACAGCTTGTCCTTAAGCAGATCAGCGGCAATCCGCCCTTTGACCACATCAACAAAGGAAAAGGTTTGATAACTGCCCGGCGGGCCGATATGATTGATCATCATCGTGCCATTGACTGCGGTAGGAATCCGGACCTCGCCAACCTTTATATTAAAGGTGCTCTGCTCGATCTCCTCAACCCCCAAGGCCTCCATCGCGCCGCGCAAAGCCAGAGAAGGATAAATTTTATCACCGTAGGCAATCAGCGGCATGGTATGCCGGTTAATTCCATCTTCATCCGGCAAAAAGTTTATATGACCGGATCCCTTGGCTGCCCCGCTCAGTTGTTTGATACTCTCCGTCACCCCGACGGCCACACAATCGCGATTAAGATCAAAAGCCACCGCCAGATAAACATTACCGGCCCGGGCCATGGCCGCGGCAAAGGCCTGATCGACCTCGGCGCTCTCGGGCTCAGGGAAAAAAGCGTCCATCAACAGGGCCTTGGCACCGGCCGCCGTTACCTGATCCACCAAAGAAGCGTAATATTTTCGACTAAAAGGAAAGCGGCCAAGCTCAGCGATACTTTTCCCGTCGATGGCAATAAGAGCGATATCCGGCCGGGCCGCGACCGCGCCCCGCATCGCCTTGAATCTCAGGTCATAGGTTTTGGCCTCAAAACCCTCCAACAACGGCGTCTGCATATAGCAAAGAACAATCACCGCAAAAACCGAGACCAAGGCCAACAGGCTGAACACGATCTTCTTATGCAATCTCTTTTCCATCTTCACCCCTTAAGCTTACAGATTTTATCTGCAGACAAATAATACCCTTTCACACAAAAAACCGCTGTCTAGGTTGAAATTTTATGGTTTTATTGCTTAATTGTAAACTTCCACCTAAGAAACAAAGTATTACAAATGATCTTAAAACGAAAAGGTTTAGAAATTAAACAAATGAATAATATTTTAGCTGTAGATTTTGAAAGACCAGGATTTGACCGGAGAATGACCCGGGATGAAATAAATGAGATGCCGATCCGGGGCTACAATGGGACTATAAAATTAGTCCGCACCGAGGAAGAACTGGAGCGGGCAGTTGAAGAACTGAGCATGGAATCCGTCCTGGGATTTGACACCGAAACCCGCCCGGCCTACGTCAAGGGCCAGAGCTATCCGCCGGCCCTGATCCAGCTGGCCGGCGCCAAAACTGTTTATCTGATCCAGTTAAAACAACTCAAATTCCCCGGTAAATTACGCAAAATTTTAGAAAATAAAAACATAATCAAGGCAGGCGTCTCAATCAGCTTCGATCTTCAGCAATTGAAAGAACTGGGCCCCTTTACCGAGGCCGGCTTCGTGGAACTGGCAGATCTTGCCAAAGAGATTGGAATCAGGAATCATGGCCTGCGCGGACTGTCGGCCGTTCTTTTGAATTTCCGTATTTCAAAAGGAGCCCAGCGTTCCAATTGGGCAACAGAAGAATTGACCAACAAACAGATAAGATATGCCGCAACCGACGCCTGGGTCGGGCGTGAACTCTACCTGGGGTTTAAAGACATGGGTTTTGTTGATTTCAGATATTGATGGCGTCGCAAAAACTCCGACCTACCGCGTTGTAGCAATTTTTCAGCCACTCGGCATACCACATGTATGGCCTCGCACCTGAAAAATCACTACGCCTTATATATCGAAATTTATGCTTAGCCATCCCCCGACTTTTTGTGAGTTCGTCAAATATTAGCGATCAGCAAAAACAAATCTTCTCAAAAAAGCGATCATCATAAAAATAAAAAAATCATTTCCGCCCGGGCATGAAGTCCAACCTCCCCCTCAACCTTCAACCTTCAACCTTCAACCTTCAACCTCATACCCTTCAGCCTTCAGCCTTCAACCTTCAGCCTTCAGCCTTCAACCTTCAACCTTCAACCTCATACCCTTCAACCTTCAACCTCATACCCTTCAACCATGTTCCCTGGTTTTATAAAACTCTATCTCCGGAGACAATTCCATGGTCCGGGCCAGGCGCCATTCACTGGCCGCCAAATAGGCCAGATGGCCTTCCGCATCAAGGGCCAGATTAGCCTGGCTCGCCCGCTTGAATTCTTCCATCTTTTTAGGATTTTTGGACTCCACCCAACGAGCAGTGGCATAAGAGACCGGTTCGGATGTCGCCTCCACCCCGTACTCCGCCTTCAGCCTGGACATGGTTACCTCAAACTGCAAGACCCCCACTGCGCCCAGAATATAATCGCTGCCCATCAGCGGTCGGAATAACTGGACCGCACCCTCTTCGGCCAACTGCACCAAACCCTTGTTGAGCTGCTTGGCCTTCAACGGATCCCGCAGGATAATGCGGCGAAAATGCTCCGGCGCAAAACTCGGGATTCCGGTAAACTTCAACGGTTCCTTATCGGTAAAGGTATCGCCGATCTTGATCGTGCCATGATTATGGATCCCGATAATATCACCGGGAAAGGCCTCTTCCACATTGGTCCGGTCCTGGGCCATAAAAATGGTGGCGTTGGCCAAAGCAACTTCTTTGCCGATCCGATGATGCCGCACCTTCATTCCCCGCTGGAAACGCCCCGAACAGATCCTGAAAAAAGCGATCCGGTCCCGATGGGCCGGATTCATATTGGCCTGGATCTTAAAAGCAAAGCCGGAAAACGCCTCTTCCGCCGGGTCAACATCACGGGTGACCGTCGCCCGAATGCCGGGGGGTGGAGCCAGTTCAACAAAAGAATCCAGTAATTCTCGCACCCCGAAGTTATTGATTGCGCTTCCGAAAAAAACCGGGGTCTGGACCGCCTTCAGATAATCCTCATGATTAAAAGGATTGGCCGCCCCGGCCAGCAAATCGAGCTCCTCGCGCAAGGTCTTAGCCTCCGCCCCGCCGATCAACTCAGCAAGCCGGGGATCATCCAGGCTGCTGACCACAATTCCATCCACCGGCTTGCTGTCCTTACTCGGGGTAAAAAGATACAGCTCCTTGCGAAATATATTATAAACACCTCTGAAACCCTTGCCCATGCCGATCGGCCAGGACAGAGGCGTGCACTCTATCTGCAGCTTCTCCTCAATATCGGCCAGGACTGCCAGGGGATCAAGTCCTTCCCGGTCAAGCTTATTGACAAAGGTCATGACCGGGGTGTTCCGCATCCGGCAGACTTCCATCAGCTTCTCGGTCTGCTGCTCCACCCCCTTGGCATTGTCGATAACCATCAACGCACTGTCCACCGCGGTTAGCACCCGATAAGTATCTTCGGAAAAATCCTGATGGCCCGGCGTATCGAGCAGATTTATTTCATAATCCCGATAATTAAATTTCATGACCGAGGAAGTGACCGAGATCCCGCGTTCCTGCTCGATACTCATCCAGTCACTGGTCGCGGCCCGACTGGTCTTGCGGGATTTTACCGCTCCCGCCATCTGAATGGCCCCGCCGAAAAGTAACAACTTCTCGGTCAGGGTCGTTTTCCCCGCATCAGGGTGACTGATAATCCCGAAGGTCCGCCGCCGGGCTATTTCTTTTTTAATCCGTTTACTCAAAGTAGTGACCTCAAACCTCAAAAATAAAAACGGGCCCGAAACAACTTGGCCCGTCTGTTAAAAACCATCCCAAGTCCCTTATGAAATATAACCAGGGAGCTCACGCAAGGAGAGATAATATACACGAATAATTATGTTACTTCAAGAAGATGAAGTGTTCCGCCAAAAAAATAACATAGGCCGCAGAGGAAATATAGAAATAAGGTCAGGACCTACCCCTTCCTGGTCCTTTCATCCAACACCCTCCGGACATTACTGAGCAACTCATTTTTTGATAGGGGTTTCTGCAGGAAAGAAGCTACCCCAATCTGCTGGGCGATTTCGGCGCTGATCATCTCACTATAACCGGTGCACAGGATGACCGGAAAATCAGGCCGCTGACTGATCACCTTTTCGGTCAGGCCGGCACCGGTCAACCCCGGCATGGTCTGGTCGGTAATAATCAAGTCCCAGGCCTCCGGTTCTTGTGAAAAAGCCTCCCAGGCCTCTTTGCCGTTATTAAAGAGATCAACCTGATAACCGGCGCCGACCAGCAATTTTTCGGTCAGCAAACGAATGGATTGTTCATCATCCACCACCATGACCCGCTCATTTCCTCCTCTGGCTTCAACAATTTCAACCGGCGATGTTCCGTTATCTTCCTCTCCCGAAGTCATCGGCAGATAAACACAAAAAGTCGTGCCCTGGTCAGGTTCACTATAAACGGAAATCCGGCCATGGTGACTCTTGACAATCCCATGGACCACGGCCAGGCCAAGCCCGGTCCCCTTGCCTTTTTCCTTGGTCGTAAAATATGGTTCGAATATCTTGGCCCTGGTCTCTTCATTCATCCCGCAACCGGTATCACTTACCTCAAATTTCAGATAACGGCCGGCCGGTAAATCAATTCCCCTGACGCCACCCTGATCAATAGTGACCTCACGCAAAGCAACGGCCATCAACCCACCTGTTTCCAACATTGCATGGTAAGCGTTAGTACAGAGATTCATGACCAGCTGGTGGATCTGGATTGGATCGGCCAGAATCATACCCTCCGAGGCAATATCCTGTCTAATCTCGATGGTTGTCGGAATAGATGAACGCAGGAGCTTCATGGCCTCTTTCACAACAAGAGAGATCTGCAGCGGTTGTTTTTCATGGGCCTGCCGGCGGCTGAAGGTCAGGATCTGGGCCACCAACTCCCGGGCCCGATGACCCGCCGCATGAACACTTTTCAGATCCTCGGCAATTCCCGAACCTGGCTCAACCTTCATCAGCGCCAGTTCGGTATACCCCAAAACCGCAGTCAGGATATTGTTGAAATCATGGGCAATCCCGCCGGCCAGAGTGCCGATCGACTCCATTTTCTGGGCCTGCTGCAGCTGCGCCTCCATCTGCTGTTTATCTTCAATCGCCTGTAGCCGATCAGTAATATCACGGGCCAGAGACATGACAAATTTCTGGTCATCAAGCTCAAGAACACCGACCCGTAATTCAACCGGAAAAGTCTCGCCATCCTTGCGCCGGTGTACCCCTTCGAGGGTAATTGGTGTTTCGGGCCGCAGATGGTCCCAAAATTTTTCTATATATCGTTGATTATCAACCTCTAGATCAATGTCGGCCACGGTCAGATTAAGCAACTCCTCCCGGCTGTAACCAAGAAGGTCACAGGCCTGTTCATTGACATCAACCAAACAGCCATCGACATCGTAAAGGAAAAAAGCGTCTACCGCCTGATTGACCAGGGAACGGAATCGATATTCACTTTTGATCAGGTCCTTGTTCCTTTCCTCAATTTTGCCCAGCATCCCATTAAAAGCCTCGGCCAGATTACCGATCTCATCAGCGCTGCGCCTGGCAGCCCGCAATGTATAATCCTGGCTCCCGGAAACCTGCTGTGACAATGCGGCCAATTCTGCAATAGGTTGCGAAATAAGCTCGCGCAGCTTGGCAGCCAACAGAAAACTTAAAGCCAGCACCACAACCACAATAATAAACAAGGTGATCATCGCCATCTTCTTGAAAGCATGGATATTACGTAAATCATCGGTCAACGAAACCTGCCCGATAACACTCCCGTCCACCATGATATCCTGGTAAATAACCATGACCTCTTCCGGTGAAACAGAGGCTGAATCAGAATCCCCGTAGCGAGCGAACAGTTCACCGGTGTTGTCGGTAATCCGGGCGGAGATAATTGAAGGATGATTACCCAGTGAGGCCAGGACTTTCTCCGCGTCTTCCGGAATGGCAAAAGCAAGCGCCGCCTGACTATTGAAACCAACCACCTTGGCCAGACTGGTCAATTCATTACGATAAAATTGCTGATAATAGTTAATGGTCAGATAGTAAAAGGCAAAGCAGGCCAACAGCACAGCAAACGTACTGGTGCCCATCAAGATAAGGGTCAATTTTTTTCTGATGGTCAGGTCTTGGAATTTAATCATAATTACAAATAGTTATAATTTTGAATCTGGTAATTACGAATTACGAATTTAAGGTACTTATCAAATCAGAAACATCCTTCAACTCGTAATTCCTCATTCGTAATTGTTAATTATTTTTTCCCGCATTGTTTTTGTAATTGAACCAATAATTTTCAACAATTCCTCACAATCTAATATCAGCGACTGATAAGCGATATCATCAATAAATTCAGAGTCATGGAGTAGACGCAACCAATAATGTGTTTCCCTTGATTCCTTGTAGGCAATGACCATCTTTGAGCGAAAATCTTTATCGGACTGACCACCAATAGCCTCCTCCACATTCGCCCCAATAGATGTACCGGAACGAAGAATTTGCTTTGCCAACACAAACTCTTTCTTTTTCTCACCCAACCAGCGATACAGCTTCACGATCCGTAAAGCAAAAGCATAACTTTTTTCCTGAACAACATTCTCTTTCATATAACCTTTGCAATTACGAATGTGAGAATTACGAATGACGAATTTAAGGTACTTGTCAAATCAGAAACATCCTTCAATTCGTAATTCCTCATTTTTAATTCTTAATTCTCACTCAACCACCTCAACTGCGATATCAAGCAGCTTGGCGCTCATCCGCAGACCGGCCAGGGGCAGATGACTGCGGTTAATGGCCCAGCGCACCTTATTCTGACGGGAGATCAAGGTGATCATCCCACCCGCCTCAATAAATTGTTCGGAATCGGCCACGGTCAAAACCGGTGAGCCTTGAACACTGGCGATAATCTTGTCGAAATTTTCTTTTTCCGAATCACAAACAAACAGTAACCTGCAGCCGGACAGATCCATCCCTTCCCGATAGGAACCATAGTAAATGATCGACAGGGGTTGTTTTTGGGATTTATCGAGTTTATCCTGCAGCGCTTTTAACGCGTTGCCAAAAGGGGAGTGGCCGATCACCGCAATTTCCCTGGCTTTGCCCTCAGACTTGCCGCATCTCTCTTCCGGCCAGTAGACAAAATTGAGAAAATTATAAAGGTAGATAGCCTTTAGTTCATACTCGTGAGGAACCTGCGTGTTGTATTGGGCCTCAGCCGGAGAAACGACACCAAAAGACAACCCGGCCAGTGAGGTGCCGAAGGGGAGACAAATCAGGACCAGCCAAAAAACAAAACCCCAACGCCATGAACCCAGGTTTGTCTGACAATCGGGCATGCTGGGGGTTAATTGTTCTTCAACCGTTTTCTTTAAGCAAAGAGATTTAATACTAACCACCGTTGGGATAATTACGAATCTGAGAATTACAAATTACGAATCATCATATAAATAACTGATCAGCTATCAACCTTCAATTCATTATTGATAATTCGTAATTCGTAATTAAAAAGAGGCCCTGAGCTCGGCCCAAACCGCCCGGCCTTCCATCGGATAGTCGTTGGGGATATAAGCGCCGTCAGGGGCTGCCGGATCATAAGGGCTGGGTTCACGAATGTCCTGGTCAAAAACATTTCTGACGGCCAGGGCCATGTCCCAGTGTTTGAAGATATTCTTGCGCCGAATCGTCAAGTTGACCATTTCATAGTCATCGATATCTTCTCGTGGATCATCAGCGGCTCGATGTCTGGTGCTGATCAGATAAACCTGCCCATCCAGAGACCATTGGGGCATAAATAGCCAATTCCCGGTCAGATAAGCCTGCCACTCAGGGGTGTCCGGGGTCTGCTCGCCGGTATCCATGTCCTCCGATCGTTGGTTGGACAGGTTGCCGCTTAATTTCAGCTCGGCAAAGGCCTGCCATTGCACCTCAAGTTCAAAACCATGGCCCTTTTGGTCCCGCCGATTATCATAGGCCACAGGGGTGCCGCCCAGCTCAATCAAACCATCAATCTCAAAATAAAACACACTGACGACGGTCCGCAAATTCCGGGCTGGCTGGTAATCAAAGGCCAATTCGTAGGTATCAATGGTCTCCGGGGTGATCGCCGAATTTCCGACCACCGACGGGTTGTAGTTAATATACATCTCATTAAAAGCCGGCGGGCGGAAGGCCCGGCCATACATTAATTTGGTGGTCAGGTCATAGCGGGCCTCCCAGACCAGGGCAACCCTGGGATTTGTGGTAGCGCCAAAATCGGAATAATCGTCATAACGGAGCCCGGCGGTCAGTTCCCAGCCCTTAATTAAAGACCACTCATCCTGCAGCGAAACGTGCCAAAGACTCCGATATTGATCTTTCATGTAAATATAGGGCGAATCTTGCGAATGGATCATTTGGCCGTAAGGGTCGGTAACCCCGGGCGGAAAGTTTCGGTATTCATCGGTCTCGACGTCGCTATACTTGAGGCCGGCGGCAAAACGAAGCAGGTGACTACTCACCCCGTGATAAAGACCAACCGCTTCCAGGCTGCTGGTTTGCGTCGTGGCAATTGGGTTGCCGCGCATATTGAGATATTCAGCCGGAAAGAGCTGGAAATCATTATCAAAATATGAATAAAAATAGGTGGCCTGGAGGGAGAGGTCCCAGTCCGAGACCAATTCATTGTTGTGGTAACTCAAGTCGGCCAAGAGCTGACGGCCATCGACAAAGCTGTCATAATTGAGAGTCTGGGTACCCCCGGGCCCCATGGCATTATCTTCGAGCAGGACACCGTAGAATCTGGCAATCCACCGATTGTCCTTATTAAAGCCGAGATGGGCATCTACCTGCTGGGAACGAGTGTCCAGCGGGCCGGGGGCCAAGGAGGGGGCGCCGCTGCCCAACCGGTCCTGCTCGACAATCCGCTCGTCATCCCCTGCGGTTTTCCGCCCCTCAAGCCCGCCGACGATATCCCAACCGCCATAGGTCGAACCATGCTGGAGCCAACCATCAGAGGTCTCAAAGGAGCCGTAACGAAGGCCGGCTTTGGTCCCGTCAACCTCCTGGCCATCCTTGGTAATAACATTCACCGTGCCGGCAAAGGCATCGGCCCCATGCACCGCAGAACCGGGGCCACGCACCACCTCCACCCGCGAGATCATCGCCACCTGCATATGGTAGGTCTGGGCCCGACGACCATCTATCACTTGGGTCAGGGGCACGCCATTAATCAGCAGTAAGACGTGGGGATTGTTACTGGTCCTGACCCCTCTGATCGACCAGATGGAGGAGAAGATATTAAATCCCGAGGGGGCGGCATAAAGGCCCGGCACCGTCTGCAACACATCATCGAGGGTGGCAGCGCCCATCTTCTCAATATCTTCGGCGGTAATGACCGAGGCCACCGCCGGCGCCAGCCTTAACGGCTTTAATGAGCCGGTAGCCAGTGAGACCTCCAGACCGGTCAGCTGTTCAAGGTCCATCTCCAGCAGGGAAGCCATGGCCTCTGTCTCGTCTCCTGCCATCTCCCCGGCCCAGGCAACCAGCGGAACAGAGCAGAAACCCAGCAAGATGACAACAATCAGACATTTCCTTGCGTTCATCCTTTTCTCCCCAGAAAACCTTAAATCCTAGATAATGACGAATCTAAAAATTACGAATCAAGAGTTTACGGAACATATCTGATCACAGTTAATCCTTCAATTCGTAATTCATAATTCGTAATTCATAATTAAAAAGAGGCCCTGAGCTCCGCCCACACCGACCGACTCTCCATGGGGTAATCGTTGGGAATTGAACTCAAGCTCGGTTCACGGACATCTTCATCAAAAAGATTTCTGACCGCCAAGGCTGCCTCCCAGTATTTGGCGATATTCTTCCGGCGCAGAATCAGATTGACAATGTCATTATCCTTGATGTCCGGTCGGGTGTCACCGCTGGCCCGGTGCCGTTTGCCGACCCAGTAATACTGGCTGTCAAAGGACCACTTCGGCAGGAATTTCCAATTTGCGCCGGCATAGAACTGCATCTCCGGAGCATCGGGAACGACCTCTCCCGTCTCCTTGTCTTTCGAGCGCTGATAAGCAAAATTGCTCCGAAGGCGCAGGGTGTCGGTAGTCAGCCAGTCCAGCTCCAGTTCAAATCCCCGACCCTCTTGATTTTTGTGGTTTTGGGCAATCGCGGTGGTTTGCCCCTGGTCCTGGACCAATTCGATAAGATCGTCGATCTCATAGACAAACAGATTCAATCCGGTCCGCAGATTCGTGGTGGGCTGATAATCAAAGGCCAATTCCACCGTCTCGATGGTTTCCGGCTTAAGATCCGTATTACCTTTGTTGGCCGGGTTATTCTGGGCATACAATTCGGTAAAGGAGGGCGGCCGGAAGGCCCGACCATACATCAGTTTGGTGGTCAGGTCATAACGGGTTTCCCAGACCAGGGCGGCCCGCGGGTTGACGGTATCACCAAAATCAGAGTAGTGATCGTAGCGCAACCCGGCGGTCAACTCCCAGCCCCGGGTGAAGGCCCATTCATCCTGAACCGATAGAAACCAGAGGCTGCGCTCCTGATCTTCCATATAGATATCTTCGGTGCCGGTTAAATCATAGAGGGTGCCGTCAATGACATTAAGAGTGGGCAGGGCCGTCAGATTTTCGGCCGAGGTTCCCGGGCCGAAGTTCTTATATTCCTCGGTCTCTTCTTTAATATTTGTATAGCCGACCCCGAACCGCCAAAGGTTTTGCGCAAAACCCTCATACAGCGTAGTCAGTTCAAGGCCAAGCTGATGATCAATCTGCACCGGGGTTCCATAGACGCCATCGGTGAAGGTGGCCATGCTGGTTGGAGTTACAAAGTTGATATTGCCATCGGCGCCCAGCATCAGCACAGAGCCGGCCGGAAAGAGCTGCAAAGCGGATTCCTGTTTATAATAATTGTAATGGACTCTGATTTTGAGGTCCAAATCATTCAACAGTTCTTGGTTGTCATAGTTCAGGGACGCCACGACTTGCTCGGTTTCCACGTTGTTATCTCCCAGGGTCTGAGTCACCCCGTCAACCCCCCCGTCATCCTGGTGCATACCCCACAGGCGCATGGTCCAATTACCCTTGGCCAGACTGAGCTGGCTGTTGATGGTCTGATAGCTGGTGTCTAAAGCGCCCGGGGCCAAAGAGGCGCTGGTGCCGAATCCGGCCGGAGGAGGAGCATCAAGGGCGGTCTGTAAATCCGCGTCAAGGACCCGCTCATGATCACCGCGACTTTCCTGATATTCCAGATTAAGGCCCAGATCCCAGCCGGCATATGTTTTTCCGTGCTGGAGCCAGGCGTCATAGCTGTCGAAGGAACCAGCCCGCGCCCCGAAATGGGAGCCGTTGATCGCCTGACCATCCTTGGTAATAATATTGATCACACCGGCAAAGGCATCGGCGCCGTGGACAGCAGAGCCGGGACCACGGACCACCTCGATCCGTAAAATATTGGCCACCGGTTGCCGAAAAGATGGTCGGGAACCATAATATGCAGCCGAGATCGGCACCCCATCTTGTAAGATCAGGACCTGCGGGTTGACACTGGTCTGGATTCCGCGGATGGAGTAAGTGGGGCTCATGGCATTTTTAGAGGAGGGAGTAACATGGAGACCCGGCACCATCTCCAGGACTTCCTGGATCGATCTGGCCCCCAGTTGCTCGATCTGTTCGGCGGTAATCACCGAGGCAACCGCCGGGGCAAGGTTGATTGGCTTTGAGGTGCCGGTAGCAAGCTCAACCTCCAGCTCGGTCAACTGTTCAAGATCCATCTCCAGCAGGGAAGTTATTGCCTCCGAGTCATCCTCTTCAATCTCCCCAGCCTGGGAGGTCAGCGGCAACAGCAGGAACAACCCCAACAAGACCAACCAAATATCTTTTCGTACAACCATGACATTTCTCCCCAGAAGAGAATTACGAATCTGTAAATTATGAATTACGAATTCAGGTACTCATCTCTATAAAAATTTCGAATCTATAAAATACGAATTAGAAATTTACGGCAGGTATCTGATCAGAGAGCATCATTCAATTCGTAATTCGTAATTCATAATTCGTAATTCGTAATTCATAATTCATAATTCATAATTCGTAATTAAATTATATGTTCAAAATTTAACGAGATACAAATTACTTTTCGGCCCTAACCGTCTTGCCTTATGAAGCGAGATGGAATGTAAAAAAATCCGTGATTTCACCGCAGGAAGAGAAAGGATCAAACAGCAAAGGAATAACCAGCGGACTTCAGCAGCCGTCCCATAATCAAACCAATCTGCCGGGCCATATCGCCATCGGGATATCGCGCCACGACCGGCACCAGGTCCAGCACACTCTGTTCAATCTGCCGTTGGCCGGAAATATCACCCAGGTATGAAAATTCCCGGGAAAGCCATTTCTGGGCGACATTCTGCAACTTACCGACTATCTCCCCGGAATCGTAGCCCGGCGGCACTTTATTAACAACCAGACAAGGATTGAATCCAGCCAGGGCCTCGGCCACTAATGATCGATGGCGGGGAAAACGAACCGTCACCTCATTTAACAAATCGGCAATGGTCCTGATCCCGGACTCATCACCAAACATCGTCACCTGCCGAATGAAATTTTCAAATGCTCCGTTCCTCTGGCCGCTGGGGCCGGATTCCGGTCCGAAAAGCCGATTGAGTTTTCGCAAAATGGCCGCCTTCACAAAATGATATGCCCCGATATAGGAAGCGGACTCCCTGGTGGTCATCACGATGCCATAATCGGCAACCAGATAAAAATCCAGGATATTGGCGTTGATATCACCGCCCAGATCGACAATCACAAAATCAGCCTCCAGCTTCCGCAGGGCCTTGATCAACTTTAACTTCCGGGAAAAATGCAGGTGAAGGGCCCCGAAATCAGAGCTATCACCGCCGATCAGCAAAGGGCCATAGGCGCTTTTAACCATCACATCGGTCAACGATTCTTTCCGGCGGGCAAGAAAATCGTTTATATTATTTTTTAAAATTACTTTTTGGCCCAGATACAAGTGCTGATTCGCCCCGCCCAGATCCAGATCAACGATCACCGTTTTATAACCTTTCACCGCCAGAAACACCGCCAGATTGGTCGCAAAAACACTTTTCCCGATCCCGCCCTTGGCCCCGCCGACCGCGATGATCTTACTCCCTGCCCCAGGCTTATCTGCCGAGAGTCTCTGTTTACTCTGCAGATGAAAGTTAAGCAGGTTATATGAATTATGAAGATCAAAAAACCTTTGCCTTAATTGCGGGGTCTGCGCAGGATTATAGTCAGGATGACAACTCTTGGCCCTCGTACGATAGGCCTTTTTCAACATCGGCAAGTCAAGGGTGCGCAGAAAATCATCGTCGATAAAAGATGCCGCAAACAGATGTCCGCAAGCGGTCCGGAGCTCTTCCCTTTGCTGAATATCAATCCGCTCAAACGCCATTTTTCATCTTCCCGAGAAATTACCAACACTCCGCGCCAAAGTTGTTCAGCGGAGTCCTATATAAAGTGATATCATAAAGAAAGATGACTGTTCAAGCTTATGTAAAATTTTTATCAATTCAGGAAAATTCCGGAAACAAAAACTAATAAAACCGGCCAAACTTATTAATTTCCCGGCAAGAATAAAAAATCATGGGCATCTTTCGACAAAATATGCTTTTATTTTCAATGAATAGGTAATAGTATTTGTAAATAATTATATACAGGTAAGTAAACCTAGAACAGGAGTACATGTTATGAAGTTATTCTTAACTATTCTTCTTTCCACCGTTTTTCTGGCTTGCAGCATTCTGACGATTCAAGCGCAGGAAAGTACTCCCCCCGAACATCTCACCTTTAAAGCGGCCGGGGCCGATGGCCCGGTAAATTTCCCTCATAAAGACCATATGGAATACGCCGGCGAATGTAATTACTGCCACCACAAAGGGTTTGATGCCGGCAAATGTCATAACTGCCACGGTCCCAATACCGTCCACGGTGTTCCTAAAGCAAAAGTTGCGTTTCACACCTTATGTATCGAATGTCATCACTTCGAACAAAACGGCCCCAGAAGCTGTACGGATTGTCATAAAAAATAGCTTCTTCTCCACAGAAAAATTTATTACTGAACAACCAAGACAGGATTATTTCGTCTATCCTCAGGTTTTCTTCGGCCAAGCAACTAATCCGCCCCTTCAGTCAGCTTCCATTTGATTTTTCCTTTTGATAATCTTAAAATTAGATCAAGGCGGCTGTTTGCCTCACGACAATCGCAAGAACCACAAACACCTTTGTCTCTTGCCAGATGGCCAGGGCCGACCAACTTATTGCATGATCCGGAGAAAAGTAAAATGCGCTGGAAACAATTCCTTACCCCGGTAAAATCATTTGATCGCGACCAGGCCAGAAACTTTATCGACAGTCATGCCCCCGACGACCATCTGATTCTTGATGTCCGCCAACCCAAAGAGTACGAAAACGGACATATCCCCGGCGCCAGACTGATCCCCATGGCCGAACTGCCGGACAGGATCCCATCCCTGCCGACCGACAAACCGATTCTCGTCTATTGCGCGATTGGCGGCCGGAGCCGGATCGCGGCCCAGATGCTAAGCGGCAAAGGCTTAAAAGAAGTAATCAATCTAACCGGCGGCTTCAAGGCCTGGGAAGGCTTATCCGCCTTCGGCCCCCGGGAAAAGGGGCTTGATTATTTTACCGGCCTTCAATCAGCACCCGAGACCCTGATCATTGCTTACTCTTTGGAAAGCGGCCTCCTTGATTTCTACGATACAATGGCCGCCAAGGTAAAAAATCAGGCAGCATCGGATCTATTCAAAAAGATGTCGGGAATCGAGATCACCCACCAGGCAAGAATCCTTAAAGAGTACAACCGTGTATCCGCCACCGAAACCAGCCGGGAGGAATTTGAGAAAAATATCCTGCCCGGAATAATCGAAGGAGGAATGACCACCGAGGAATATGCCGGGTTGTTTCAAACCGACCTTGAGGATTTGACGCAAATCATTGAACTGGCGATCTCCATTGAGGCCCAGGCCCTTGATCTTTACCTGCGGGCCGCTGATTTCAGCCAGGACAAAGACAGCAAGGAGATACTAAGCCAGATCGCCAAAGAAGAGCAGACACATATCAGATTACTGGGAGATCTGCTTGCAAAAGAGGATTAAAAGCTGCGAGCATTTGATGCGATTAATTAATTTGCGACAAACATAATCTGCAGACTGTTGCGGAACCCTAACCATTAAGAACTAACCTTAGCCTGAGGTAAACATGAAAAAGAATTTAGTCTTGGTCGGCGGCGGCCACGCCCACATGGTAACTCTGGCCAATCTTGATAAATTCATCAAAAGAGGTCATCAGGTAACCGTAATCGGCCCTTCCGAACATCATTATTATTCCGGGATGGGACCCGGCATGCTGAGCAAGACCTACAGACCGAGCGAGATCAGATTTGCGACCAGACAAGTGGTCGAAAAAAAGGGCGGCAAGTTCATCCTGGACAAGGTTGTCCGCATCGACCCTGCTGCCAAACAGATCTTTCTGGAAAACGGCGATCCACTCCCCTACGATGTGCTCTCCTTTAATGCCGGTAGTTATGTCCCCCAATCATCGATCAGCGGGAAAGACAAGGATATCTTTTCGGTCAAGCCCATTGAGAAACTGATGGCCGCCCAAGCCAGAATCATTGAACTGCTCGCCAAAAAAGACCTCTCGGTCGGCATTGTCGGAGGAGGGCCATCGGCAGCTGAGGTTGCCGGCAACATCTGGCAACTGGCCAAAGATCGCGGCAACCACACGGTGAAGATCCGGATATTCGCCGGGCTCAGATTCATGTCCCGTTTTCCGGATAATATCCGAAAGACCGCCATCGAAATTATGCGGCAGCGGGAGATCGAAATTATTGAACAGGGTTACGTCAAAGAAGTAAAAACCGGCCTTGTCACCCTCGAAAACGATGAGTCATGGCGGCTGGATATTATTTTCCTGGCCCTGGGCGTGAAGCCGTCCCTGATCTTTAAAGACTCCGGTTTGCCCATCGGCCCGGACGGGGGTCTCCTGGTCAACCGCTATCTGCAATGCCCTGATTTTCCGGAAATATTCGGCGGTGGCGACTGCATTTATTTTAAAGAACAGCCGCTGGACAAAGTCGGGGTCTACGCAGTCCGGGAAAACCCCATCCTCTACCAAAATCTGATGGCCACCCTCGAAGGCGCCGCCCTCACCCCCTTTGATCCGGGCGGCGACTATCTGCTGATCTTCAATATGGGCGGCAAGATCGGCATTTTCCGCAAACGCCGGCTGATGTTCAGCGGCCGCCTCGCCTTTACCATCAAGGATTATATCGACCGCCGATTCATGCGGAAATTCCAGGCCATTGAGTAAGCCCGCCCAGAGGACTAATCGCCATAAAAAAAGGGCCCGGAGAAAACCCCAGGCCCTTTTATTACTTCCATTGAAGCCGTTTCCGGCTAGTTTTTTTTAACGCTTGATATTAATCAAATCAGCCAGCATCTCATCGGTGGTGGAGATGATCTTGGAGTTGGCCTGAAATCCCCGCTGGGTAGTGATCAGTTTAACAAACTCGGTCCCGATGTCCACGTTGGACTGCTCAAGGGCATTAGGCGCGATCGAACCAAGACCATTAGTACCGGGGGCCCCGGTAACCGGCGCGCCGGAATCGGTGGTCTCACTGTAGATATTCCCCCCCTCCTTGAAAAGACCTGACAGGTTATTAAAGGTTGCCAAGGCGACCTGGGCCTTCTGCAACACCTGCCCGTTGGAATAATGACCGGTGATCACCCCCTCCGTATCAACCGATACCGATTGCAGGAAACCGGAAGAATAACCGTCCTGGTCCTGAAAGATGGTGGTCGAGGCATTGGCATACTGGGTTGAAGCCAGGGCCTGCGGATCAAAGGCGTTGCTCACGTCATCGCCCTGCCGACTGCCGTCCTCGCCACTGACATCGGCGGCAATCGAATCAAAAGGGGCGGCCGGGCCAAAAATCGGCGGCATGCCGGCCCCGTAAGCGGTAATGTTCACGATCAGAGAACTTGGCACGCCACCCGCGGTGTCCGCCACCCGATCGGTCATCACCAGACGACCGGCGTTATCGATTGAGGCCTCGGCATCAAAAAGATTTTCCATCCAGTCCAGCAAGTCCTGCACATTACCGTTTGGTGAATCGATGGTTGGATCGGCGGTAAAAGTGGTAGCAACCACCCCGGCCCCACTGGAGGTCGTGCCGGTAAAGGTGATGGTCGCAGTCGCGCCAACGGTGACGCCGGTACCCGCCTGATCAAAAACACTGGTCGACCAATCAGAAGTAGGACTAATCGCCGGCGGCAAAGTACTGGCGGTACTTAAGGCCCGACCGGTTGACAACTGCTGCTGCTTGGAGGTCGTAACATTGACCTGAGCCCCGAAAGGATTGGTCATGCCAGTCACGGTTGCCGGCAGCACACCGGATTCCAAAAAAGTAAATGTAGTCATCGCCATGGCGCTGTCACCACCCTGGTTATCGATCAACCGCAAGCGACCAAAGGCATCGATGGTCGCCGTGCAACCGAAATTAACCGCCAGAGGTCCGGGGAACTGATTAAGCAAGTCCTGGACCTTGGTGGTGGTAGTCGTGGCCGGCACCGTATAAGTCCAGGGAGCGACCAGATCCCCATCATGATCATAGCCACCAAAGGTAAATTGATCACCGACCTCGATCCGATTACCGTTTGCGTCAAAAACATCGTTCCAGACGGTATCCGCCGTAATATAACTGCTGGCGGCGGCGCTGTCATAAGCACCCATATCACTGACGATCACCTGACTCTGGCTGGTACTCTGGCCGGAATAAACCGCGCCGAAATTAAGCGCAATCGGATGATTGATGATATCACCGGTAAAGTTGCTGTCAAAAGAGTAATAACTGTCCGACGAGGCCAGGGTAAGACGATTGACGCTCTGGGCCGGATCAACCTCGGCGTCAGGCGGCACATTAAAGGCATCGACATGGGTAATATCACCGGAGGTGCTGAAGTCCATTATTCCATACATCAGGGCCCCGGCCCCTTTATGATTTTCATAATTATAGCGCTGATCCGGCGTATAAATTGATTGATCATTGGCAGTGAGATATCGCTGATCTTCGGAAGGATCACAGGTAATCAGAAATTCCCATTGGTTATCCCGGGTGGTCCGATCAAAATATACCGTGATATCGTGGCTGGCGCCGATTGAATCATAGACCTTAATTGAACTTGTATATTCATAATTGGTTGAGGCAATCGGCTCGGTCGGATTTACCAGGGCGGCGTTTCTGCCGTCCCAGGCATCATAAAGTCTGACTTCCGTTACTTCGTTGGCTTCCCGGGAATCGACGTTAACAATAATATCAATCTGGTCGGTGGCAACCGGCGGCGTGCTCTTGCCGATCCCGATATCGCCAATCGTCCCGATCCGCTCACCGGAATCGGAATCGATTTCCCAACCCTGGACAAAATATCCCACCGGATTTACCAGGTTTCCTTCCTGATCAAACCGGAACTCCCCGGCCCGTGAATAATTGTCCGCCTCGGCGTTTTCCGGCTGCCGCAACATAAAAAAGCCCTGCCCGCCGATCGCCATATCGGTAGGGGTCGATGAACTCTCAAAGGAACCCTGGGCAAAGAGACCTCCCACCGTACTCAAGGTAACACCACGCCCGACCTGGGCCGAGCCGGCCGCCGTTGATACCGATTGGGACAACACGTCCTGAAAGGTGGCCCGGCTTGATTTGAAAGCGATGGTGTTAACATTGGCCACGTTATCGCCGATTACCGACATGGAGTTTCCCATGGTGTTCAAACCACTGATGCTTGAATATAACGAACTTGAAATTCCCATAACCTACCTCCTTAAAAAACAAACGATCTGCTTAAATAAATCCTTTCGGATCCGCATATTATTTTATCATTCAATAAACATTCAGCTCACATGACCCTGAGGACATCACTGACGCTGACATTAATGTACTTATCAATGGTCAACAGGGCCTGGCCCGACTCAAACTCAATGCCGGAGACCTTGCCGGTGATCCGATATTCCACTTCCACTTCCCGGGCAGCCTCATCCAGGGCCTTGATCCGGTAAGTATAAAGTCCATCATCCACCTGATCGCCGGCCTGATTCTTGCCATCCCAAGCCAATTCGTAGGCGCCCACCCCCTGACTGCCCATATTAATGCTCCGAACCAGACTCCCGCCGCCGTCATAAATCTCGACCTGGCAGCTCTCCGCACTTTCCAGCAGGCTAAACTCTGTGGCGCCAACCGCGCCTTCGTTCATCGCCATCATATTGCCGAAGGCCTGAACATTGCTGTCCAGCAACTGGAGAAGCTGCAGATTATTCTGGGAGGTCTGGTAGGCCAGCAGTTCCTCCATGTTGCCGCTCATCTTCAGGGTCGCTTCCATACTGCTGAACTGGGCGAGCTGTGACGACATCTCGTAGGTATCCATCGGCTTCATGGGGTCCTGATATTGGAGTTGGGTGACGAACAACTTCAGGAAATCCGTCCGATCCAGTTCTTTTTTGCCGGTCGCCGGGAAAAGTTCCGGGTCCGTCGCCATCGGTATTGAACTTACAGCGCTGACACTCATTATTGTCTCCTGTTATACCGGTTAGACCAGTATACTTATGCCGTCTTCATGGCTCTTGCCGGCAGCCAGACGATTATAAAGGGCCTCTTTTGGTAAATCCGCCAGGCTGTCAACCACCACCCGGATATTGTGCCGCTGATCATCCCAGGCCTTTTCAAAACGCTGCCAGGCATCACCGGACTGGTCCTGCTGCCCGACTGAAACCATGCATTCGCCCAGATTAAAACCCCTCTGCCCCATGTCTTCTCTGAATTGTTTCATATTGGCTTCCAGTGTTTCTTTGACTTTGCTGTTTTCAGCGGCAAAGGAGACCGCCACCTGATCGTTCTTGACCAACAGATCAATTTTCACCTCACCAAGTTCGGGAGGATATAATTTGATAATCAAATGATGTTCATTGTCCTTCAACCCCCGCATTAACCCTTGGGAGATCTGGTCAAAAATAGTCTGTTGAGGAGTGGGCGCGTTATTGCCGGTCGGTAGTGGATTCTTGGCCGCGACAGCATCAGCCCCTTCCGCACGGTTGGTGGCGGCGGTAACCCCAAAGCCCTGCTCGGTAACGGTTGGCTGCTCGTTTAAGAGCATTCCCTTTCCTTTAATTGCGTTGTCCTTGCCTTCAAGCAGCGAAACTCTTTTAGCATCAACTTCGGCCAGGTCTTCAGCCGGCACCTCCCAGAACTCGCCGCCGTCCTCGGCCATTTCAGCTTCAGGTTCCAGAGAAACAGGCGCCGTAATCCCTTTGTCGGCAACCTTTATCTTGACGGAAGAAAGATCAACGGTTGACATCAACTCCCGATAAACCAGATCAACCGATTCCTGCACGACCGGGGTCCAGCCCACCTCTTTATTGGTAAACCCGGCCTCTTCCAGGATGTTGGCCAGGTCAGACAAGAAGGCCGGTATTTCAGCCGGCATCCGATCCGCCTTTACTTTTGCCACCCCCTGACCCAACATCTCACATAACCGGGCAAGGGATAACTCGACCGTTCCGCTATCTCGGGCCGCAACCATTACTTCCTGCAATTCTTTGGGAACTCCGGCCCGAGCCAACATCTCCTCGAACTGCTCGACCTCAAGATCGGTAAGGGTAATCTGAGTCGTCTGTTCTTTTACTTCAAGTAACCCTGCCAGAAAAATCCCCAGATCAAACTTGCCATCACCGTTTACCGCCTGGGCCGATATCTCGGCAACCAGCTCGACCGGCAGACCCATTTTCAAAAGAAAACTCTCCAAAAGAGGCAGGTCAGTTTCAATCCCCATCACCGGATCGTTCTTGGCGATTTCCTCAAAGTGTTCGGCAAACATGGCCAGAAAATCGGATAATTCAACCTCACCCTGCTCATTTTCAAATTTCTGGAGCAACAAAGAAATGGCGTTCTCATCCAGACCAGCCTCTTCGGCAATCTTCTGCAAAACCTCCGATTCCGCCGGCATGAAGATCCATTCACCCGGACCGGTTTCGACCTTTTCAGCTGCGACCTGCAGCTCACGCAAAAATTTGGCCAAAAGACCTGCTAAAGACAACTCTTCTCCTTCCGGGCCTTGGGCCGGAATTTTCTCTTTCGGAGCAGAAGCTGGTTTAACAGCCAGTAAATTCTTCCCACGTTCGGTGGCCAGATGCTTTTCCATAAAAGAAGAAAAGGAAGTTTGCGGCCTTGATCCGTTCTGAGCGTTTCCATCTGCGGGTCTGACCGCGGACGGACTTGGCAAAACAGGGTTCATCATAATGTCCACTTGATAATCCTCCCTCAAAAACAAGATATTTTTGAAACCGCTTTAAATATCCAACCCGCGATTCCATCCTCTCGTCTGGCTAAGTTTGCAAATGATATGCCAAACAAATTTCCGGCAACCGCCAAGTCCCGGCTCCTAAAAAAGCACCCGACCGGAAACAAGCGGCAAAGAGAAAAACACTCCAGCTGAATATTCAGGACAAGAGGCCGAGAAGGTTAAGGCACTCAAGAAGGATAGCGACCGGAAAAACAAGCCACCTTTAATTGACAGGACAGCCCGGGAAAAAATTAATATTCGTAACAATTATTTTTTTAAGACGACTGAAAAGAGATCAAAAAAGAAAGGAAAAAGTAGGAAAGATTTGCCGAAGCCTGCCCGGCAGAGAATTTTTTACCCCGTGGCTTTTAACAGCCGGGGCAAATTATACCCCGCAAAAATCAATCGGGACCGTGACTGAAAATGAGTTTTTTTGGTTAATCGCATCGTCATCCGATGGATACTTCAGGTATAATCATCCGAGTGCTTTGCCATACACTCGGGACAGATGCCATGGGAGAGGTCAACACCACTTTTGCGATGAAGGTATTCGCTCATTTTCAGCCACTTTCCCTCGCCCGGTTCAGTCCCGGTATCATCTCTGATACTGTTGCAATACATGCAAACCGGCAGGATTTTCTCATAGAGTTTGACTTTCTGAAAGACTTCCTGCTTTGCAAAACACCTTTTCACCCGTAACAGAATCTCATCGGCATCGTATGGTTTGAGCAGGTAATCATCGGCCCCCAGCCGCAGGGCCCCAATCGCCGAGTTCATGTCACCAAAACCGGTGAGAATCATCGCGCCGATCTCCGGATTCTGTTTTTTTGCCTCCTGCAGCACGCCGATGCCATCAACCCCCGGCATGGACAGATCAGTAACCAGCAAGTCAAAATGATTATTTTGCAGTTTCATGATCGCCTCCTCGCCACTTGCGGCCGTGGTGACTTCATAACCCTCATACTCAAAATCTTTACGAAAGGAATTGAGAATACTTTGCTCATCATCAACCAGCAGAATTTTCTTTTTTCTCATCATACACTCTCTCAAAAAGGACAATCAACCTTCGCAGGTTACGAAGGTTGATCAAGCGGCAAAGTAACCGCAAAGGTGGTTCCCCTCTCCTGATCACTATCCACGACAATTTCGCCACCGTGTCCTTTAACGATCCCATAACTGACCGAAAGTCCGAGACCCGTTCCTTTTATCTCGGACTTGGTGGTAAAAAAAGGCTCGAAGAGATGACCTTTATCATCCGGTGTAATCCCGGTTCCCGTATCATGAATCCGGACAACGATCTTATCACCCTGTCCTTCCGTTTCAACGGTTATGGTTCCGCCTCCCTCACAGGCATCAATAGCATTATTCAACAGATTCAAAAAAACCTGTTTAATCTGATCGGCCACAGCCTGGATCGGCGACAATTGTTGAGCATATTTTTTTTCAATTGATACCTTCTTGATCTTATATTCTTTTTTCCCTAGAAGCAGAAGACTATCAAGAACGGCATGGATGTCCACCAGCGTTTTTCGGCCTGAGGTCGGCCGATTGAAGTCCCGCAGACTCTGGATCAGATCACGCATCCGGAGGCACTCACTTACCGCCATGTCGACAAGATCGCTGTCCTCCTGATCAAGGGAGACCCGGCGCTTGATGCCCTTGACAATATTCAACACCCCCTGCAATGGATTATTGAACTCATGGGCAATGGAAGCGGAAAGCTTACCAATGGCCGAAAGTTTTTCGGCATGCAAAAGCTGCTCATGGGTCTTCTGCAGCTCCAAAGTACGCGCGGCAATGCGCTGCTCAAGCTCGGCATGAACTTTCTGCAAAGCCGTTTCCGCCTGCCTCCTTTCAGTGATGTCCAGGGTAAAGCCGGCCAGCATCCGGGTATTTTCATCCATCGAAATCGGAAATTTGGTGGTCTCATATATTCTACCACCAAACTCCTCAACAACAGTCTCAACTTCTCCCCTGGCCAGAATCCGTTTGTCATCCTCAATCATACTTTTGGCCAGGTCCGACGGAAACAGGTCATCCATGGTCTTGCCTAAGATATCCTCAAGAGGCATACCAAGCATCTGTTCATAGTTCCGACTCAACTTGATCGGCCGGATCTCCTTGTCCTTAAAAAAGATATAGACCGGACTTTTTTCAAGAAACGAATCGAAGATGAACTGGACTTCCCGCAACGACCGCTCCGCTCTCGTCCGAGAGGCGACAAGCCGCGAAGCGATCAGACCAAAGGCGACAAAACAAAGCAGGATGAACAGCCTGATATAAATTTCATGCCGAGGAATATCGAAAAAAAGCAACCCCCAGAAAGATTGCCCCCGATAAAAGAACAAATAATCAACGCAGGCATCGATGACACCAACCGATATCCCGAACAACAAAGACATCATGAAAAGATGTTTGTTAATTTTCATATAATTTAAACCCTTTTAGCGCTTGGGCAAACAACAGATGTTCAGTTTCCTAAATTACATGATGCAATTTATAGGGTCTTGAAGACAAGGTAAATATTTAGAAAAGATAGCTCGGAAAGGGTTATTGCCGGCGAATGATCAAAGAAGAAAAAGAGGCGGGCCTGCCCCTGGAAATCAACCAACCAAAACAAGCCGGCAAAAGATAAGGGGCAATCTGAACAAGTGGTCACTATTCATCGAGGTATTTCAGCAAAAACTTCTGACCAGGACTGATCAGGAAAGGCTTTCACCCGAGGTGGTCAGCATAAACTTGCCATGAGTCACCCCTTTGGTGCCGATCAGTTCATCGGCCATTTTTTTGATAATTCTGGCCTTTCCCTTGACCACGACAATCTCCAGACAATGGTGGGCGTCAAGATGGACATGCAGGGCGGAAATAATCTCCTTATGGTGCGAATGCTGATGCTCGGTAAGTTTATCGGCCAGATCCCGGGTATGGTGGTCATAAACCAGTGAGACACTGCCCACCGCCTCGGTCTCTTCATTGGACAATTCTTCTTCAACCAACGAATTTCTGATCAGGTCCCGGATCGCCTCCGACCTGTTTTTGTAGCCTTTATTTTCAATCAGCTGATCAAACCTTTTTAATAAAGGATCGTTAATTGAGACGCCGAATCGGGTGGTACCGGTGTTATCCATGAAGGTTCCTCGGTTATCGCAGAATAATTTTTATTTTAATAATCGTAGCTTCCCTGATTGCCTTACTACCTGTCAATTCAGGTCCAGTCAAGGGGAAAACATTCCTTCTTGACTCCTTGACAGACTTTCATTCGCACAACAAGTGGCACGTTTTATATTTTCGTAGCATTATTTTCTTGACAATCGCCGACCCAGGATTTAATAAGTGTTACCTTTTTAATATTCGTACCACCGGGATCAGCGCTATAAAGCTGAGTTGAGCAGCTCGTCTGCTCTTACGAAACTTATACCCGCATGGGTGAAATCATAAATTATATCATATACATAAGGTAATTTGATTAACAAGTTGCAACAAACGCCAAAAAGAAAGCTGGCGATTTACCGTTTTTTATCAACCAAACTACGAGGTATCTGAAAGTTGCCTCGCACCAACCGGAGGGAAAAACATGCATATGGCAGACGCTTTACTTTCACCCGCCGTCGGCGGCACAATGTGGGCCGCCTCCGCCGCGACCGTGGCTTACTGTTCAACCAAGGTCCGCCAGAGTCTGGACGATCGCAAGATTCCCTTAATGGGGGTCCTGGCCGCCTTCGTCTTCGCCGCCCAGATGATCAACTTCACGATCCCGGCCACCGGCTCCAGTGGCCATCTGGGTGGAGGACTGATCCTTGCCATTCTCCTGGGAGCGCCCGCCGCCTTCCTGGCCATTGCCTCGGTCCTGACCGTCCAGGCCCTGTTCTTCGCCGATGGCGGACTGCTGGCCCTGGGCTGCAATATTTTCAACCTCGGAATCTTTCCCTGTTTTATCGCCTACCCCCTGATCTACAAGAAAATCGTCGGCGACCATCCTACCTCGGGCCGCTTGCTGACCGGCAGCCTGATCGCCGCCATTGCCGGCTTGCAGATGGGAGCTTTCGGAGTGGTCCTGGAGACCACCCTTTCCGGCATTTCAGAACTACCCTTCTCCTCCTTTGTGATAATGATGCAACCAATCCACCTGGCAATCGGCATCGTCGAAGGGTTGGTTACCGCCGGGGTGATTTCCTTCATCTGGCAGGCCCGCCCGGAAATCCTTGAAAAAGCGGCGGCCGATCGACCGATTGGCGCGCTGCCCATCGGCAAAGTGCTGATCGGACTGGCGATGGTGACCATCTTCACCGGCGGCATCCTTTCCTGGTATGCCTCCGAGCATCCGGACGGCCTGGAGTGGTCGATGTTTAAAGTCTCCGGCCAGGAGGAACTGGAAGCCACCAACGGCTTACATCATAGCCTGGAAATCATACAGGAAAAAACCGCCTTCCTGCCCGATTACAACTTTAAAGATACCGCAGAAGGTGATTCCGGCCGTCTGGGTACCTCGGCCTCCGGTTTGGTTGGCGGCCTTCTGGTCATGCTGATGGGGATTGCTATCGGCCTGGTTTTGAAAAAACGTGGCGTTGTAGGTCATGATCACCCACATCCACACCCACACGTTTAATAACAAGAGATCCAGGCGGGGCAAGGAAACTTCCCCCGCCTGGCTTGCTTAATGAGACACCCCCCCAGAGGAGCCCCCATGTCGACCAAGATCGATCGCGCTTTTGACAATATAGGCCGACTGGACACTCTGGCCGAGTCGAACACCCCCTTGCATCAGCTCGACCCCCGGGCCAAGCTCCTGACCACCGCGGTCTTCGTCGTCAGTGTAGTATCATTTAACAAATACGAGATCGCCCGCCTCCTGCCCTTCTTTCTCTACCCGGCCGTGCTGATCGGCCTGGGCAATCTGCCCCTTGGTTTCCTGCTCCGCAAACTGCTGATCGTCTCACCCTTTGTAATCTTCCTCGGCATCTTCAACCCCTGGCTGGACCGAGAGATCATCTTGCAGATTGGCACCTTCGGAATCAGCGGCGGCTGGCTATCCTTCCTCTCCCTCCTGCTGCGTTTCGTCCTCACGGTCGGCGCCGCCCTCCTGCTCATCGCCTCCACCGGCTTTGCCACCATCTGCATGGCCTTGGAAAAACTGAGCACCCCCCGGATCTTTGCCGTCCAGCTGCTCTTGCTCTATCGCTACATCTTTGTCCTGATCGCTGAGACCCTCCGCTTGCTCCGGGCCCATTCCCTGCGCTCCTTTGATCGCAAGAACGGCATCAGTTACCGGGTCTTCCTGCAGCTCCTCGGCAACCTCCTGCTCCGCACCATCGATCGGGCCCAGCGCATCCACACCGCCATGCTCTGCCGGGCCTTCACCGGCGAAATCAAGATCATCAGACAATTCCGGTTCGGAGTCAAGGAGGTCATTTTTCTGACCGGCTTCAGCACCCTATTTATCATTCTGCGCCTGACCGATGCCATCGACCTTTTGGGCTATCTGGTATTGCAGATCAGCCGGTAAGCCAACAGCTAAGTTGAGACATAAAGTCCATCAGCCGCTCAACCGACGGCCGCCTAGCTGCCGACCCCTTAGGTTCATCACCGCCCATCAATTATCCGCAGGGGAGAATTATTTCAGTTATAGAGCAGTTGAATCAACAGACCCGCCAGGACACCGATCGTCACCAACAGACCGAGAACCCGAACCGTATCAGTCAGATCATGGTTCTCCTTAAACAACACCAGCAAACCAAGACCGGCGCTGCAACTAAGACCGGCAATCGTCGAACCAAATCCCAGACCACCCTTTAAGAAGGCCTCGGCAATGGCGACCGAGGCGGCGCAATTTGGGATCAAGCCGATCAAGGCTGCCAAAAAAGGTTGAAAAATCGACTGACGAAGCAGAACATGGCCGAGATTTGCCTCGCCGACCTGGGCAATCAGATAATTAAGGCCAAAGGCCACCGCAAAAATGAAGAAGAAGACCTTCAGGGTATGAATAAGGGGATGGGTGAACAACTGCCAGCGGCTGGATTCCCCCGACAGATGATGTTGACAGCAACCACGTTCGGCTGACTCGGCAAGGGGCAGAATTATTTTGAGTTTCGGGCGAGCTCGCCTGCTGCCCAGCAGTAGATCAACGGCGTATCCCCCGACAATACCGATGGTCAGCTTGACGACCAGCAGACGCAAGACCAGACCGCCTTTCTCCGGCTGGGCCAAAAAGACCGGAATGGCCTCGTCCGAGGTGGCCAGAAAGACGGCCAACAGAGTGCCGGTGCTGATCAGCCGCCGGGCATACAGGGCGCTGGCCACCACCGAGAAGCCGCATTGGGGAACACAACCAAAAATCGCCCCAACAAGGACGCCCGCCCGCGGGGCCTTGGCCAGCATCTCCTCGAGCAATTTGCCGAATCGGCGCTCAAAAAACTCAACCAGGCAGTAAATGACCAGAAGAAAAGGAAGCAATGCGGCGCTGTCAACCAGGGCATCAACCAGAAGATCATACATTGTTTTTCGACCTCATAAATCCAAAATTTTCCATGATCCTGGGCCAAATCCTTTGGCCAGTCAACTCCCGGGCAACGATCCTGAATCCGTGAGCGTTCGAGAACGGTGCAAATGCAAGGCGACAACGAGGTTGATCATACTTAGGTATATCAACGAGTTGTCAACGCAGCAGATGCTTCGTTCTCGGACGCCCCCACAAGGCGGCGGGTGAATTCCCCCCCTGCGGCAAATAAAACATTATTAACGAAACATCAGCCACATATCCCAAAAAATAGCACTAAGCCGTCACGAATTCAGGATGATGATAAAGACCAGTTGCCCGACCATTTCACCCTGCATCTTCAAATATATTTTCCCGGTCTTCACATAACAATAAGTCGCAAGTTAATTTATGGTGTTACATTACCTTGCTTAGTGTTACTTTTCATCTGTCTTATATTCACCCGGCAAATAATTTAATTTTTGGTTATGTCCCGGGCGATATCCTCACCTGTTTTGGAGTGCGCTTTGTTCATGAAACTTAAGGTCCGCAATAAATTAATTATTGGCTTCATGCCGCTGTTAATTGTTATTTTTCTGTTCAGCCTTGCAGGAATCAAAACCTTTATTGCAATCCATCAAAACATCTCGGACCTGCAACAAAAAATTACCCCGACCGCCATGTCCATGCTGGAGTTAAAATCCGTCCTTCTTTCCCTGGAGACCGAGATCAAGGCCCGGGATATTGACCAGAAGAAGACCGAGGAGCAGATTGGCCAGATCCAGAATCTGCTGCGCAATCATCTTGCCACTGAAGACAGTTCCGATGACCCGAACAAACAGATCGCCCAGGATATCCGACTTCGGGCAATGAGGGTGATGAAATATGCCCGTTACCTCCGAAACACTACAAAAAAAAGTTGGATGGAACCTGCAGAAGTAGACAAGATCATGAACAATATTTATCAGGAGCGCATAGCGCTGAGTAACATTTTAGACGAGCATATTGCCCTT
>JAHJIY010000025.1 GCA_018823175.1 Pseudomonadota bacterium | reverse complement strand
TATGACCTTGGGGAGTTGGTGGGAGTTGAGAGTTGGAGAGTTGGAAAAGAGTTGGAGAGTTGGGGTCGAGAGTTGAGAGTGAGAGAGAGTTGGGGTCTGACCAAAGCAACATGCTGAAAGTACGAATTAATCGCTCAATAAACAGGTGTTATTAAGCCTTAGGGCATCATTTTTGCGGTCAAAAACAGTGCTGTAAGGCGATAGACTCCCGTAAAGTTGAGGCCTTTCCCTGCTTAAAACGGCTATTCCTCCACCAAAAACAGTGTTCTAAGACGTAAAAACGGCAGTTTTTTCAATCAAAACTACGCTTCTTCAATAGGTTGCCTTGGTCCGACCCCGACATCCTCAAGGGCTTTATTTGTTAGGGGCGCCTGTCCAGACAAAACCACCCATAAACTACAGTTGTCAGGCGATAATGAAAGTGTTAGGTTGTGCTTCATTAAATTGATATTTTTGAAAAGAAGGGGAGTGCTGACCATTCGTACTTTAGCTATTCCCACTCCATCTATCCGAACGAATATATGCAACAAAAATACTTATAAAATGAAAAAACGTAGAAATTTATCACCTTTGTTGTCAGGAGTCAGGTTGGTTTTGCCTCGGGGGGGGGCGAGTTTGAAAAGGGTGAATATCTTGACAAAAGCCAAGGAAAGCCACATTTCTGATGATTTAAACATAATTATAAATTGGAAAAAAATAGGAGTGACGATGTCAGAAAAAGTTCGGTGGGTTCTGTTGGGAGGTTACGGAGTCGCCTGCATTATATCATGGCAATATTTCCCAACATTGATTCAAGAGATCGGTCGAATGATGGCAGAAGTTTTTGTAGAAAATCCAAATATGTTTACAAAATACACTTTGTTTTGCGTTGCCATAGCCTTTTTGATGCATGTCGCAAAAAATATTATTTATTTTGTTCTTTATCATAGAGAGTATGAGGACAAAGTAAATTTTCTTACCTCACAGAAGGGTTTATTGACATCATTTCGACGTAAAAATCTTATAAACTTTGGCGCGGTGGTCTTTCTTTCGGCAACAATTGTACTCTCAATTGGCCATAAAAAATTTAATCCATCTACGACCATGTTCGACTTCATTGTTATCGCATTGACTATTTATATTGTTGTTGAAGGGATAACTGATTTTTTGAAATTTATACCTTTTTTTCAAACTACAAATCATAGGGAGTGAAGATAAATATGAGTCTTTATCAACGCATAGGGCAACTTGCTTGGTATGCTAACAAAGCCAATGAAATTAATGATGCTTATGACATGTATCAGGCCACGAAATCGAACGATGCCTTGCTCGAAGTTGCAGCTAAGGTCGGGGAGCTTGCTGCTATCGGCATTCCGCTCTGGTACGCAGACAAATTTTTAACAAAAACAGGCCTTGCCCGGGTATTTGATTCGCTTAAAAAGCATCAAACATTTGAAGACTATTTGCGTAATCAGGCTGCAGCAAGCAACATTCGTGATTTAGGCCTTGGCACTATAGCTGAGTGGGGGCTGCACGAATTTAGTGGTTGGGTAAGTCGAAACGGTTATCTGGATCCACTTTTTAAAAGTGTGGGTGATGGGTTCTCCGCAGCCCAGCAATGGTTTCAGCGTCGGCGTGATCCACTGACCTTTGATCTGGATGGTGACGGTATTGAAACGGTGGCGGCTTCCGGTACCGATCCGGTTCTCTTCGACCATGATGGCGACGGGGTGAAGAACGGCACCGGCTGGGTCAGCGCTGATGATGGCTTTCTGGTTATGGACCGCAACGGGAACGGTACCATTGATAACGGCACGGAACTGTTCGGCGATTCAACACCTCTCTCCGGCGGCGGCACTGCGGTTGACGGGTTTCACGCCCTGGCCGATCAGGACACCAATTTCGACGGGTTGGTCAACAACCTCGACGCCAACTGGAACGAGCTCCGGGTCTGGCGGGATTTAAATCAGGATGGAGAATCCCAGGCCGGGGAGCTTCTTACCCTGGATGAACTCGGCATTGCCGGAATCAATGTCGCCAAGACTGAAAACAGTCAGCTATTGGCAAACGGCAACCAGATCGCCGATCTCGGTACCTTTATCAAGACAGACGGCACCCTTGGCACCATGGGCGAGGTCGGCGACCTGGCCGATGTGGATCTGGCCGAGGACACCTTTCATCGGGAATTCACCGATACCTTGACGATTGCCCCGGAGGCTGAAGCTCTCCCGGATATGCAGGGTTCCGGCGTGCTGCGCGACTTACGCGAGGCAACCAGCCTGTCTCCCGCCCTGACCGATGTCCTCACTCAATACTCCCAGGCCACGACCCGGCATGAACAACTGGCGATGCTTGATAATCTTGTTACTGTCTGGGCCAATACCGGCGGTATGGCAACCATGGCAGCGCGGTTTACCATTCCCGATATCAGAACGCTCAGGTGGGACACCATCGGCACTGAACGGAGAGATGATTATATCGAATATGTAGGTGAAGGGCTTGTCGGCGGAATCGACCCGGAGTGGTCACAAATTGTCGGTGATTGGGAACGGAAGATCCACGTTCTGGAATCGTTTAACGGCAGAAATTTTTTCTCCCTGCCTGAAGAACAGCAGACCGGCATGTCGGCAATAAGCGGGATTTCCGTACAGGAGAGCGACGGCAGCGCATCCGGAGGCGGTGCTGTCACGGGAATGCAGACGATCCTGATCAATCTCTCGACCGCCCAGGTGGATCTTTTGAATCAGGCCTATGATGCCTTGAAGAATTCGGTATACGATGCCCTGCTTTTCCAGACCCGGTTCAAGCCTGTCACCGATCTGATTGATCTCTCGATTGGTGAACAGGGGATTTACTTTGACTTCACGGCGGTCGAGGGCCACTTTCAGGACCTGCTCACCCAGAGCCCGGGCCAGGGCATTTCCGATTTGATCGAGTTCAACAGCAAGGGTTCGAATCTTTTGAGTCTGGGTTGGCAAGGGTGGAGTCAGCTTGAAGATGCAATGCGCACACTTCCTGTCACTCCCGAATTACAGGCGGTCTATGGCGAGTTCAATGTTCAGCTGGTCGGCGAGGTTGGATTTACCAACACCGGCACGGCAGCCTCGGAGATTATTGTCTCCGGAGATACCGGCGACACCATTTACGGCAATGGCGGTGATGATGTGTTTCTTGGTGAGGGCCGGAATGACTGGGGCTGGAGGATGGCGGCATGATTGGGACATCAAGCTTTAGGTCATATGTGATTTTTGTTTCTTTCGCCTTCTTTTTATTATTCGGCCATTCTTCTGCGCAGTTAGCACAGGCAGGAAAATCTGCTTACCCGGAGCTTGCAGCTCAGTTGGCGAAAGAAACCATAGCTATTTTGGTCAAGCAAGGGGTTTGTGCAACACTCCCGGAATGCACCAGTCAAGAATGGGTGAAAATGTCTGGCACGCCAGATTTAGCGATCATATATGTTTTTCAAGCCGAAAGTCTTAAAAGTGAAACTATCGGGGAAATTATTAATTTGCTTTTAGATAGCTACAACAAAAACCAGCAACGAATAGAAATACAACTAAATGTATACAAGAGCAAACATGAGTACAATAAAATATTCAACCGGGCTAAACCGTTTATTTATCTTGAATTAAAAGGAGAAAAGTAATGTCATATTCAGTTGAAATCCGCGTTGGAATAAATACAACTACCACTAGGATTCACACATGGCTAGTGATCAAAGGTCAAGACGGGGTAGAGCATGGATATGGTTTTTATCCGGCCAACCCCGGCAATCTGGGAAATTTAATATATGGTGATGGAGATGTTCGAGATGATACACACACACTAGGAAACTTCAGTAGTGACCCAATGACTATAACAGAAAGCCAGTACAATAAACTCAATGAATACATCGCTCGGACGGATCTTCATCCTCCCGCTTATTCCATCCCGTTTGGTTCTCAATGCACCAACTGGGCACTTCGAGGCCTAGCCTTGGCAGAGATTATACCTTCGATGAACGGCCCAAGATTAGAACTAGGGCCGTTACAGACATTTCTCTTCAATCCAGCTGCGCAGGCATTAGCCTGGGGATTTGCTGACCGTTGGAACGAAATCAACGATGCAGTCAATAATTCATTTTCCGTTGCCCAGCAATGGCAACAACGTCGGCGTGATCCACTGACCTTTGATCTGGATGGTGATGGGATTGAAACGGTGGCTGCTTCAGATACTGATCCCATTTTGTTCGACCATGACGGTGACGGGGTGAAAAACGGTACCGGTTGGGTCAGCGCTGATGATGGCTTTCTTGTTATGGACCGCAACGGGAATGGCACAATTGATAACGGCACCGAACTTTTTGGGGATTCAACACCACTTTCCGGTGGTGGCACTGCGGTTGACGGGTTTCACGCTCTGGCTGATCAGGACACCAATGCGGATGGTGTAGTAAATAATCTTGATGCCAACTGGAACGATCTCAGGGTATGGCAGGATATAAACCAGGACGGTGAGTCCCAGACCGGGGAACTCCTTACCCTGGATGAACTCGGCATTTCCGGGATCAATGTCGGAAAGACCGAAAACAGCCAGTTGTTGGCCAACGGCAACCAGATCGCAGATCTCGGTACCTTTATCAAGACAGACGGCACTATGGGCACCATGGGCGAAGTCGGCGACCTGGCCGATGTGGATCTCGCCGAAGACACCTTCCATCGGGAATTCACCGATACCTTGACGATTGCGGCGGAGGCGGAAACACTTTCCGATATGCAGAAACAGGGGTCATCCATTAAAAGGCCCTTGTCAAGAGATAGTCTTCTTCCTTGGGATTGGAAAACCATTTCCCCAACTTGGGAAGGTTATGTGCAGAGTTCTCCATCACTGCTTTGAAGGAGATCAGGAAAGGCATAAAATCATGACCGTCCCCCATATCCAGACATCATCCGACATCCACTCTTTCATTTTCAATTTCTAACAACATATCATTTTACATTTGAAACATTGCTTGAGCATCAGTGACGTATTTTGTCAATTTGTAAGGTTTTTTCTACTTCGCTTGTAGGAAAATTCCTACAAATATACAAATTGCCTATCAAATTAGGGGATAAGAGAAAAAAGTTGAAAATTATTTCGTTCAATTTTTTGGTTCATTCGTAAAAAAGTTGAAAATCAATCAATGGCTGTAATTGCATGAAAAAGAAAAAGCATCGGATTTAACCAACTTTGTTAAGGTTTTGTTTCCCGACAGAACCATGACAGAGAGGAGAAATCCGATGCACC
>JAHJIY010000006.1 GCA_018823175.1 Pseudomonadota bacterium | reverse complement strand
TCGGCACTGCAACCCTCTGCCTTTATTGCCGTTATAAAATTGGCGGCGCCACCGGCGATACTTTAGGCGCCATCTGCGAACTGGCCGAAACGATTACCTTCTTTGCCTCTGCCGCCCTCACCGGAACGTTGATTTAATCCTTGTCTTTCTATTTTTGGTCCGCCGTAATGATCCCCATAATCAACGCAGATAATCAGGGGGATCAATGGCAAATTTCTTGATCTTATAGCCGATCTGCCGCTGGGTAAGGCCGAGCTCCCGTGCGGCTCTTGCCTGAACCCAACCATGGCGGATCAAAGCGGCCTCAACCTCCCTTCGTTCAATTTCCTCAAGGGGTTTTGCCGAACGCACGGCAGGCGCGGGCGCCGGAGTTGAAGCATTCAATTTTTCAACCATCGGCGGCGGCCCTTCCTTCTCCTGAGATAAAGTCAGATAAGAAGGGATCTCCTTAAATTCGATCGTGTGATCATCAGCCATGATCACCAGCCGTTCAATGAGATTTTGCAATTCCCGGACATTACCCGGCCATTGATAATTGATCAGAAAATTAATCACCTCCCGGGAAAGTGATGTTTTCTTCTGATGAATCCGATTGCTTTCCCGCAAAAAGTGATCAAGCAAAATCGGGATGTCTTCGATTCGATTTCGCAGCGGCGGCAGATTAATCGGCACGACATTGAGCCGATAAAAGAGATCTTCCCGAAAAGACTTTTCCTCAACCGCCTGCTCAAGGCTGCGATTGGTCGCCGCAATAATCCGCACATCAACGCTAATGGTCACAGTGCCCCCCAGCCGTTCAAAGTTCTGCTCCTGAAGAACCCGCAATAGTTTAGCCTGCAAATGCAGGGGGAGTTCTCCTAATTCATCAAGAAAAAGGGTACCGCCGTTGGCCAACTCAAATCGTCCCTTTTTCTGAACATGGGCTCCGGTAAAGGCCCCTTTTTCATGTCCGAAAAGTTCACTTTCAAGAAGGGTCTCCGGCAGGGCGGCGCAATTTACCTTGATAAACGGTTTTTCCTGCCGGGGGCTGGCAAAATGGATTGCTTTGGCGACCAGTTCCTTGCCAGTGCCCGACTCACCAAGAAGAAGCGTGGTGGCCCGGCTCGGCGCAACTTTTTCGATATATCTGAAAACTTCCTGCATGGCCTTGCACTGGCCGATGATATTGTGATGGCTGTAACGATTCTTCATCTCCTCTTTCAGGGAGATATTTTCTTCAATGAGATGTTTTTCCTTATTGACTATTGCCCGGTGCAAATTAAGAAACTGGGCGATAAGCGTGGCCACCACGGTCAGGAAACGAATATCCTCCTCAAAGGAAACTTCCGCGCCAAAAAGCCGATCCACCGAGAGAACGCCAACCGGTTTTTCCATCAGAATGACCGGGACGCCAATAAAAGAAATCTCTTTTTTCTTGAGATGATTCCGAGCCCCGGTCCGATTCAGAAACATCGGTTCCTTCAAGATATCAGGCACGACGAATGGCTGACTGCTACTGAATATCTTACCGATTATTCCTTCATCCAGACGATAAACTCCTTTCTGGGCCTCTTCATGGGTTAGACCGTATGAGGCCCGAATTGAAAGACTTGCCCCCGATTCATCGGGAAGGACCAGAGTGGCCCTTTCCATCCGTAAGGTTTCATGCAGAATCCGCAAGGTCTCCGACAAGGCTTTATCAAGATCCAGCGCCGACTCGATAAGTTGAGCAATCTGGTACAGGGCCCGAACCTCAAGCCGTTCGGTGGTGACGAGATTATTGGTAGTCATTTGATTTCCTCAATTTGATCAATGGTTTCATTATTGGTAATAGCAAAAAGTGTTCCACTTTTTACCAAAACGAAATCAACCACGTAACCATCTGAAATTAAGAACAATTTACGAATAATGACTTTCGGCCGATCATCCAGACCAAGACGAATATGTAATTTTCCATTCAAATAAGTAACAAAAAGGTACCGCTTGTCGCCTTCTGTTCAAAAATGACCGACCGACAAAATTGTTATCCTTGATTCTCTTTTGTACCTGAAGAAGACCAAACATAATTTTCCCTCTCGCCTCTTTTTTTGACATCAAACCAGATCACACATTATTTATCCCTGTAATTACAGATGGTTAGTAGCAATAAATCAAAATAATTATTCCCTTGGCACGCCCATTGCCTTTACACCAGATCACCAAGCAAGGATCAACAAGATCATAAAAATATTATCTAAGGAGAGTCATCATGCGAAAAGTAGCAATCTACGGCAAAGGCGGGATCGGCAAATCTACCACAACCCAAAATCTGGTCGCCGGACTGGTTGAATTAAATCGAAAGATCATGGTCGTCGGCTGTGACCCGAAAGCAGACTCCACCCGCCTGCTGCTCGGTGGTCTGGCCCAGAAATCGGTCCTGGACACCCTGCGGGAAGAAGGAGAGGACGTTGAACTCAACGATATCCGAAAAAAAGGATACGGCGGCACCTGGTGTGTAGAATCCGGTGGGCCTGAACCGGGGGTCGGTTGTGCCGGGCGCGGGATTATCACTTCGATCAATATGCTTGAGTCCCTGGGTGCCTACGAAGAAAGTGAAGGCCTGGACTACGCCTTCTACGACGTACTAGGTGACGTGGTCTGTGGCGGTTTTGCCATGCCAATCCGCGACGGGAAGGCTGAGGAAATCTATATCGTGGTCTCCGGTGAGATGATGGCCATGTACGCGGCCAACAACATCAGCAAGGGGATCTGCAAATTCGCCCAGACCGGCACCGTTCGTCTTGGCGGCCTGATCTGTAATTCACGGGCCGTCGATAATGAACAAGAAATGATTGAGGAATTCGCCAAATTACTCGGCACCAAAATGATCTACTTTGTCCCCAGAGAAAATGACGTCCAGCGGGCGGAAATTAATCGCAAGACGGTCATCGAGTGGAACCCGGAAGTCCCCCAGGCCGATGTTTACCGGAACCTGGCCAAGGCCATCGACGGCAACAAAGATTTCGTCATCCCCACCCCGATGGACATCGAAGAACTTGAAAAGCTGTTGATGCAATACGGCTTAATGGAAGCCGCCTAGTTAGCGGTGGAAGGACGTCCTGCTCCGGGCAGGACAAGTAAGGATAAAAAATTACCCGTAAAAAAATTTATCAGGAGAAATAACAATGATGATCATGATCAGATCAATTATCCGGCCCGAAAAAGCCGATGCAATTCTTGCCGCCCTCATGGATGCTGGTTTTCCGGCGGTAACCAAATACTCAGTAGCCGGACGCGGCAAGCAGCGTGGTATTAAAATCGGCGAAGTGACCTACGATGAGATCCCAAAAGTCATGTTGATGAGTGTGGTCAACGCCGCCGACAAAGATTTCGTCATCAAAACCATCATGGAAACAGCCCGCTCAAAAGGCAAGGGCGCTTTCGGTGATGGTAAAATTTTCATCAGTCCGGTTGAGGAGTCATATACGATCAGTTCCGGCGTCATGGACACCGCCGCTGCGGCGGAGGGGGTACCGGCATGAAAGAGGTGATCGCCGTGGTGCGGATAAACATGATGAACCAGACCAAGCAAGCCTTGACCGACTGCGGAGTTGACGCCTTCTTTGCCCATGAGGCCCATGGCCGCGGCAAGGGCTTTATCAACCCAAAGGTCCTTGCCGGCACCCAGCAGGGTTATGAGGAAGCCGCCGCTCTTCTTGGCGAAAAAGGCAAACTCTACCCCAAACGCATGGTAACGGTGGTGGTCCCGGATGATCAGGTCACCTGTGTGATTGAAACCATAATGAATACTAATCAGACCGGCAAGCCCGGCGACGGCAAGGTGTTTGTGCTCCCGATTACCGATGCGGTCCGCGTCCGTACCGGCGAGACCGGCGCGAAATCCATCGCCTAACGAGATAAGGAGAGAACAATGGCAATTGCAACCAAAAAAAAGCTCGTGCAGTGGGACCCCACTGAGATCAAGGAAGAGCTGCTCAAAAAATATCCACCCAAGGTCGCGCGCAAAAGGGCGAAACAGATCCTCATTAACGAAGCGCAGGAAAACGAAACTCCGGAAATCCAGGCCAATGTCAGGACAATCCCCGGGATTATCACCATGCGCGGCTGTACTTATGCCGGTTGCAAGGGCGTCATCATGGGGCCAACCCGCGACATCGTCAATCTGGTGCATGGTCCGATCGGCTGCAGCTTTTACGCCTGGCTGACCCGGCGCAACCAGACCTCGGCCGGGCCTGATGGCGAGAATTACATGACCTATTGTTTTTCAACCGATATGCAGGAGCAAGACATCATCTTCGGCGGCGAAAAGAAACTGGCCCGGGCGATTCAGGAGGCCTATGACCTCTTTCACCCGAAGTCGATCGCCGTCTTTGCCACCTGCCCGGTAGGTCTGATCGGCGATGATATCCATACCGTGACCAAGAACATGAAGGAAAAGTTCGGCGACTGTAATGTCTATGCTTTCAGTTGTGAGGGATACAAGGGAGTTTCCCAGTCAGCCGGCCATCATATCGCCAATAACCAGGTTTTCCGGCATATCGTTGGTGAAAATGATGAAGTCAAACCAGGCAAGTTCAAAATAAACCTGCTGGGCGAATACAACATTGGCGGCGACGGTTTTGAGATCGACCGAATCTTTAAAAAATGCGGCATCACCAATATTGCCACCTTTTCGGGGAACTCGACCTATGACCAGTTTGCCTCGGCCCACACCGCCGATCTAAATGCGGTCATGTGTCATCGTTCGATCAACTACGTGGCCGACATGCTGGAAACCAAATACGGCATTCCGTGGATCAAGGTCAACTTTATCGGAGCCAATGCCACCGCCAAATCACTGCGCAAAATCGCCCAGTATTTCGCTGATAAAAAGCTGATTGACACAGTTGAAAAAGTGATCGCCGAAGAGATGCCCGAGGTTGAGAAAATCAGCCGCGAGGTGCGGACCAGGACCGAAGGCAAAACCGCGATGATGTTTGTCGGCGGTTCCCGGGCCCATCATTATCAGGAACTTTTTAATGAGATGGGGATGAAGACCATCTCGGCCGGCTACGAATTCGCCCATCGAGATGATTATGAAGGACGCCAGGTCATTCCAGACCTGAAAGTCGACGCCGACAGCCGGAACATCGAAGAGCTTGAAGTGGAAGCGGATGCCACCCGCTACAACCCGCGTAAATCAGCCAAGGAGATGGCGGCCCTCGAAAAGGCCGGACTCAAATTCAAGGATTATGCCGGGCTTCTCCCCGACATGGCCAAAGACACGCTGATCATTGATGATCTCAATCAGTACGAGGCCGAAAAACTGGTCGAACTGATGAGACCTGATATCTTCTGCGCCGGGATCAAGGAGAAATACTCCGTCCAGAAACTGGGGATCCCGATGAAACAGCTGCACAGCTACGATTCCGGCGGGCCGTATGCCGGATTTAAAGGCGCCGTTAATTTCTACCATGAAATTGATCGACTGGTGAACAGCCGGGTCTGGGGTTACATGCAGGCCCCGTGGCAAAAAAACCCCCAGCTATCGGCATCGTATAACTGGGAATAAATGGCGGCGTCAGAAGTCGCCGGAACCGACGTTGCGGCGCTTCTGACTCAAGCCCTTACCCATGAGCCGGCCACCGGTTTACCACAACCATTAAGAGGACATTTAAGAGGATATAAAAATGTTACTAAGACATACACCAAAAGAAATAACCGAGCGCAGCGGCCTGACGATTAATCCGGCCAAAACCTGCCAGCCGATCGGCGCCATGTACGCGGCCCTGGGGATCCACGGATGCCTGCCGCACAGTCATGGCTCCCAGGGATGTTGCGCCTACCATCGCAGCACTCTGACTAGGCATTACAAGGAACCGATCTCCGCCGCGACCAGCTCATTTACCGAGGGGTCATCGGTCTTCGGTGGTCAGGCCAATATGATGCAGGCGATCAATAATATTTTTACCGTTTATGATCCTGAGATTATCGCGGCCCATACCACCTGCCTTTCCGAGACCATTGGCGATGATCTTAAGCAGATCAAGATCAAGGCCGAAATGGAAGGCAAAATTCCGCCAGGCAAGGAGTTTATCAGCGCCTCAACCCCGAGTTACGCCGGCTCCCATGTCACCGGTTTTTCCAGCATGGTGCGCGCCATGGCCGAAATGGCGGTTCCGACCGGCAAAAAAAACGGCAAGGTCAACATCATCCCGGGCTGGGTTGAACCGGCCGATATGGAAGAGATTAAACGGCTGGCCAACCTGATCGGCATCAAGCATATTCTTTTCCCCGATACCTCGGGCGTGCTTAATGGCCCATTATCAGGTGAATACAAGATGTTCCCGGACGGCGGCACGACCATTGCCGAATTGAAATCAACCGGCGACTCAATCGGCACCCTGGCCCTGGGCGAATGGTGCTCGGCCGATGCGGCCCGCTACCTGGACACCCAGCACAAAGTGCCGTGCAGTATTCTGGATATGCCATTTGGCTTGATGGCCACCGATCGCTTTATTGATGCGCTGCGCACCGTGGCCGGTAAAACCGTCCCCGATGAAATAAGTGTGGAGCGCGGCCAGCTGGTGGATATGATTTCCGATATGCACCAGTACCTTTATCATAAAAAAGTTGCCCTGGTCGGCGACCCGGATCAGCTCATCGCGATGACTGAGTTTCTGGTGTCAATCGACATGCAGCCTATCCACATTGTGACCGGTACCCCAGGCAAGAAGTTTGAAAAACGGATCAGGGAGATCACCAAGGATATGGACTGTGAAGTCAAGGTAAAGGCCAAAGGTGACATGTTCCTGCTCCACCAGTGGATAAAAAATGAACCGGTCGACCTGATCATCGGCAACACCTACTGCAAGTATATTGCCCGTGATGAAGATCTACCCTTTGTCCGCTGGGGCTTCCCGATTCTCGACCGCCAGGGCCACCAGTATTTCCCGACGGTCGGCTACAAGGGCGGCTTGCGGCTGCTGGAAAAAATACTCGGCGTTCTCATGGACCGCAAGGATCGAGATGATCCAGAAGAGAAATTTGAACTGGTCCTCTAAACATTTTCAGGCGGGATTAAACCCCCGCCTATTTTTAAATTACAGGCCGCGCCAATGACTATCATTGAATTAGCTGAAAACAAAATAAGCGCCAAGCAAGCCCGTCCAACCAGGCTCACGTTGCCGGTTGCGCCTCGGGCTTTTTGCCGGATTCGCTTTGATCCAATCGATTCACCGGCCAGGGCGGTGCCCCCAATCGGAGCACTTACCTGGCTGGCGGAAAATATCAAACAAGGCGCGCAAATCAAGGCGATCGATCTCAATGGTCCGGGAGATCCGTTAGCTGAGATCAACGGTACCATCGAAATCCTTAACCTCATCCGGCGAAAATATCCCGAACTGGCGCTTTCGATCACGACCCTTGGTTTATATAGTGAAAAACACGCAAAGTCCCTGGCGAAAGCGGGAGTAAAAAGCGTCACCTTGTTGGTTGATGCGGTAGATCTTACCGTAGCGGGCAAATTATACGCCTGGATCCGGCCGGGCAAAAACACAATTCCTTTGGCGCAGGCAACCGAACTTCTGATCACCGAACAAAAAAAGGCGGTGCAAGCCTTTGCCCAGGCCGGATGCGCCGTCACGATTCGCAGCACGGTCTATCCCGGCTTTAATGATCACCACATTGAAAATATTGCCGAATTGATGGCAGGATACGGGGCGGCGGACATGATCATTGTCCCCTATCACCCGGCGGCCGACGAAGCGGAATCACTCCTTGAGCGTCCAAGCCCGGAGACCATGCAGCAATTGCGGAAAAAAGCCGCAAAACATCTGCAAACCCGGCTTGACGAGGAAAAGGAAAATCAACTCGGGGTTGGTTGCCCGTCATTGCTCGGCGCCTGCCAAGACATCGCAACCCTCCAGCCTAAACCCTCTAAAACCAGGCCCAATATTGCGGTGGTCAGCTCCAATGGCATGGAAATCAACCTCCATCTGGGCCAGGCCTATCAGGTGCTGATCTACGGGCCAAGAGGAGACGGCCTGATCTGTCTGCTCACCACCAGACCAGTTCCGGAACCGGGCAGCGGCAGCTCCCGCTGGGAGGAATTGAGCCGCTCATTAACCGACTGTTTTGCGGTTCTGACCGCCAGCGCCGGTGAAAGCCCCAGGCGCATTCTGGCCGAACACGGCATTCCCGTTTTGATCACCGACCACGAGATTGAAGGAACGGTTGATCGGCTCTACGGCGGCGGCAAGAAAGGTAAATGTAAAAAATAATAATTTATATTGGAGACAGATTTAAAACTATCTATCCCCTGAAAACTAGATAAGGAGAATTCCCATGGCTACCCCTGCACGTCAAATATTAGTCTGCCAGAGCTTTCGTGTCGCCGGCGACAAAAAAGGAATCTGCCACAAACAGACCGACGGATTCCTGCAATATCTGGAAGAAGAAATCCTCGACCGTGGTCTTGACTGTCTGGTCACTGCCACCACCTGCCTGAAACAGTGCGAGAAAGGCCCGATCATGGTGGTGCAGCCCGAGAACTGGTGGTTCAAAGGGATCGACAGTGAAGAGGCCATCGATACAGTCCTTGATGGCCTGAAAGATGGTGCCCCGGCCGCCGACTATCTGATTGAATAGCCGCTAGCCGGAAAAAATTGAAAGATAACTTCACAGGCAGATAGTCCGCCGGAGAAAACATAAATCATGAATACATCGGTCAATTTTAGATTAGCAGATCTGAAGCCGGTCCAACCCATTCAAGGTTGGGAGGAATTTCTCGGTGATGGCGACCGCTTTCTTAAAACCGCGATTGGCGCCCACACTAAAGGCCGACCGGTTTTCACTTCGGAGATTTTATATAACCTGATTGCCATGGCCATTGAAAAATTTGTCATGGCATCCCTGATGCAACGCGGCAAATTGCCCTACAACCATACGATGAGAGACCTGGTTGAGGCCATTGACGAAACCTTCCCCGGGGGGATTAACGAGATCAGGGAAGGCCTCCTCGAGTTTGACAAGTATCAGGATATCTGCGATCTTGAGGGTTTCAGCATTGTCCCGCCCGGCATGGCCAGAATTCCGGCCATGCTCTGTCTGGGCGAAAAAATGCAAACTTTTGCCCATGCCCTGTAACCGTTACCCGGAACCAAAATGAACAAGGAAACAACCATGAAACCCCTAGGCAAAGTAAAACAACTGGTCGAAAATATAGGCATGGGCATCTCTTATGCCTATGAGGACCTGATCTTCCTGGAACATAATGCCTTTCTGCTCCAATTTGGCCAAAATGGCCGCTCGTTAATTGTCCACATCAATGAAGAAGCGAGCCAGACCGAGATTACCGACAGTATTGGCAAACTGGAAGACGAAGCGCCCCGGCAGGGTCTGACGATCAGTCGTGGCGAATTTTATAAGCTCTGCCCCGGCGAGAATGACGAGACGATCATTCTGGAATTTCATGACTAAATCGAACGTAAAAATCCGGCCCGCCGAACCGCGTGATATCGCCGACCTCACCAGTCTTTTGGCCTTACTCTTTACCATTGAGGAAGATTTTTCTTTTGATGAAAAACGCCAACAAAGAGGCCTGGCCCTTTTATTAAAAAGCGAGAGTTGCTGTGTCCTGGTGGCGGAGATCAATGACCAGGTGGTTGGCATGTGTACCGGCCAGTTAACGATTTCCACGGCAGAAGGCGGCCCGGCCCTGCTGGTTGAGGATGTGGTAGTCGCCAAACCATGGCGCAACCGGGGCCTTGGCCGCAAACTTCTGGACCGCCTCGCCAAGTGGGCGGCCAAACAGGGCGCCTGCCGCCTGCAACTCCTGGCCGACCGGCAAAATTCAGCCGCCCTGAATTTTTACCATAAACTCGGTTGGCAACAAACTCAACTGATCTGCCTGCGGCAAAGGCGAGGCTAGCAACTCACCCGCTATCATCCTGGGTAATTTCCCTTTCCCGCCCCATCCCTTTCAAAAAAAAGTCCACAATTATAGGTTTGATACTTTTATGGATAACAAAGTATGATAAATTATTAAGGTTAACCACCACCCCGGAATAATTTTATGAGTGTCCTTAATCAGGAATCTATCTTTACCTCCATGTTGCAGGATGGCCCCTTTGCGGTTGGTGACCAGCCCCCGACCAACCGTCCCTTCTCCAAGGCAACAAAACTCTGGGTCCGGGAGATTACCGCAAACCCTCTGCTCAAAACCAAATACCGGATAGTTCGAAATCAAATTTTTGATTTTCTGGGAACCAGCTGTTTTGATGAGGTTTTCCAACTGATTCACCGACCGGAAGCAAAAAAGGCATGTTCGACCAGGGCCCAAAAACTGATCGGCAACATGTTCGGGATCGATGGCAGCGATGAAGAAATCAGCCGATATTTAAAAGAATATGCCCGGACGGCCGACGACGTAATCAACTCGATGCGGACCAAGATCCTGGCGCCTTATGTCTCCCATATCGAAATGACCAACGAGATTGAGGCAACATCCGATCCGGTCGAGCTGCTCCTCATTATTTTTAATGATCGATTTCATAAAAAAGCGCGATTCGAGGCCAAGCGGAAACTGCAACTCATAAGTCTGGCCGGCTCCATTGATCAGCGCAAACGCGAATCTCATATTGTCGCAAAATTCTCCGGTTTTCTTGACTTTCTTAACGATTATGTCTGGAGCCCCAGCCTGAAAATCGGCGATCTGCAGATAAGTTATCTGTTAAGTAGGCATGATGCGAAAGATTTTAAGTGTGTATCAGTCAAGACTATTTCAAGGGAAACCGCTGAATCGCTTGTTCCCGCGCCGGGTGAAAAACTTACCCTGATCAAAAGGCGGTCCTTTCGGGACAAAAAAGTTGAAATCCCTATCTATGTCTCTATTCGCAAAAAAGAGCCGGCCGCCAAAGTCTTGAAACTTCTGCGGAAAAACCAAAAGGATCCGGCCGTGGCAGTGGATGATGAGCTTGGCTTGATGGCGGTGCTCAACTCGATCGGTGATGTGAAAAAGTTCATGAAACATCTAACCAACAGCGCGGTGCGGGCCAATTCGTTCATGACTTTAGAAGACATCTCCGATACCTTGACCGAAGGGAAATACAGCAGTAAAGCAACCGGCAGTTCAACCAAAACGCAAATGCTCAAATTCTTTGCCCGCCTGGGAGGGATGCGGGTAGAGTTTATCATCCACACCAATCGTTCATACCTGAACTATATCTATCAAAGAGATGTCTCACACGCCGAATACGAGATCAAACGCATCTTTGATACCGGGGTCGCCGAATTCCTCTTTCCAAAAGATATCTATCACCTGAATATGGATGAGATCAAACAGCGCCAGATCAAATGGTGTCGAAAACGGATCGAGGAATATTAATTATCCAGGCATCGAAATTTTGACTAACGCATAAATCCCGAAGTCCACTGATTTGATCAGGGCAGATATCTGGAAACCGGATCGCAACCTTCCTCTTGTTGATACCTTATTCGACCGGACAATAGAACCACATTTCCATTGACCTCACCGGGTGAGCTGAGTAACAAGTAGATTACTCGTCACTTTTGTTCTTCCAAACATCAACTTGCAACTAACACTGACCAGATATTTCTGGGGAGGATTGTATGCGAAATTTAGCACTCTTATTTCTGGCAGGGACCTTATTACTGTTCTCCGTCATGGCCGGTTGCGGCGGCGGGGGCTCCAAAAACACCACCGTCCCCGCAGACAGCAACAGCTCAAACCTTACGCCGGTGGCCCATGCCGGTGCTGACCAAACGGTTGCCGTCGGCGCCACTGTTGGTTTAGATGGCAGCGCCAGCAGTGACGGGGATAACGACCCCATCACCTATCTCTGGACCATGACCAGTCAACCGGCCACGAGCCTGGCCCAGCTGAGCGATCCAACTACCGCCAATCCCTCCTTTACGGCCGATCAGGACGGGATCTATATCATTGAACTAATTGTCAATGACGGTTTATTCAGCAGCCCGGCCGACAGTATAACCATCACGGCAGAAATTTCCGGCGGCGGGACCACCGCCACCAATATCATCAATGTCGGCCCGGGCCAAACCCACCCAGATCTCTCAACCATTGACTGGCCCAACCTGCAGGGTGGCGATGAGGTCCGCATCCACTGGCGGCAGGAACCATACCGGAGCAAAATCGGGCTTCGCAGCCGAGGTACTGCAACAGCCCCGATCTTTCTCACCGGCGTGGCCGGACCCAACGGGGAGCGCCCGATAATCAACGGTCAAAACGCCACCACCCCCGCCGCGCTGAACAACTTTTTTGATACCGGCCAATGGTCGACCGAGACCATCGGCGTCATCACCATCATTCGCGGCCCCGATGATGAATGGGGCTATAAACCGGGTTATATCGAGATCCGGGGGCTGCAGATCTCCGGCGGCCATCCCGACTATCAGTTTACGGCAATGGACGGCACCCTCCAGAATTACGGCCAGGGCGCCGCCGCGATCCACGCCAATGTGGTCGAGCATCTCACGGTCAGCGACTGCGAGATTTCCGATAATGCCAACGGCTTCTTCGTGCTGTCCCGAGGTTCCGAAGAGTACCTCTCCCGGGATATTCTTTTTGAGCATAATTATCTGCACGATAACGGCGTGGTCGGCAGCGACCAGGAACACAGCATCTACACCCAGGCCTCGGGCATCACCTTTCAATATAACCAAATCGACGCCCTGCGCCCCGGCGCCGGAGGGATCGCGCTTAAGGATCGCTCCGCCGATACGGTGATCCGCTACAACTGGATCGTCAGCGGCGCCCGAACCATCGACCTGGTGGAACCGGAAGACAGCTATCAACTAATGCTCAACGAACCGGGCTTTTCCGACACCTGGGTCTACGGCAACATCATCATCAATGAATATGCCACCACCCACCCCTATGCCACAAATATGATCCACTACGGCGGCGATATGGGTGAGACCTTCAACTATCGAAAGGGTACCCTCCACTTCTTCCATAACACCGTCTATATCAAAATGAACCAGACCGACGAGTGGAACATTACCCTCTTTGATCTAAGCACCAATGACGAATCCGTTGAACTGATCAACAATATCTTTTATCGAGAAGGCGATTCCCTGCTCTATCTGGCTCGCGATGCGGGGTCTTTCACCTTCATGGCCAATAACTGGATCAGTGCCGGTTGGGAGAACAGCAGCCCCGACAATGAATGGCACACCTTCACCGGAACCGTCACCCAAAACGTCGCCCCGCTGGAAGGAACCTCTCCCGGCTTGACTAATCCAGCCGGACATGATTTTTCAGTGCCCGCCACCGCCATCGTCCATGATCAGGCCGCCGCCTTGCCCACCGCCGTCAATGGACATCCCATTGATCGCCAGTATGTCCTCCATTCCTCCGGGGAGAACCGATCGATCGAGGGCACCGCCCTCGACCTCGGCGCCTTTGAGGTCGGCGGCGGCAGCGCCGATAGCGGCGGTGACGGGAACAATAACAATCAGACCACCGATGCCGATCAAGATGGCTACACTATAGAGCAGGGTGACTGTAACGACGATAATGCCGATATCTTCCCCACGGCCCAGGAGATCTGCGGCGATAATATCGATCAGGACTGCAGCGGGGCCGATACCATCTGTTCCACCCCCAGCGGCATCGGCCACATCACTTATTCCAACGATGACCGGGTCTACCGGATTGCCGCGACGTCCGGGGCCGGATCCGAGGATATCAGCGCCAAACTGGACCTGATCACCCCGTCACTGGTCGCCGAGACCGGCGATGCCTGCCTGAACCTCTCGCCGGACGGCCAATGGCTGGCCCTTTCCGCCCAACGGGGCAACGACGACTGCAATGGCTGGCCCTGCCTTACGATAGCGGATAGCAATGTCTCCACGGTTGAGGTAGTGACCATCAACGGTTCGGTGGTCCACCCGGAAGGATGCTCGATAGCGATCAACTCCGGAGGCGATGCCCTGATATATATGGACTCCGGTGAAGGCGGCCATGTGCGAGATCTCTGGCTGACCACCCGGCTAACGACCGGACCCTGGCAGGCCGCCATCCGGCTTACCGCCGCTTCCCCTTACTCTTACTATGGCCGGCCAGCCATCTCCGCTGATGGCAACAAAGTGGTCTTTGAGTGCGGGCCCGAATCCTATGACGATCATTCCATCTGTGAAGTCAATACCGACGGCACCGGCTTCCGGGTTGCCCTGGCGACCAATGCCACCTTCCAATCATACCGCAATCCGGATTATGACCCGGACGGCAGCATTATTTTTGAAGGCGAAACCCCGGGCGAACAGATCTGGAAACTGGCGCCGGGCACCACCACTCCGCAGTTGATCAGCTCAGCGTACCACAACGACAACTCGCCCTGCGTCCTGCCCGACGGCAGCATCGCCAGCCTCTGGCTGGAACGTCCCGGCAGCGCCGGTGACCACGAGCTTAAAGTCATGACCGCCGACGGCACCACTTACTTCATGCTGATCCAGGGGATCGACCTCCCTGATATCGGTCTCGGCTGTGGATTGTAACAATTGATCATCACCCAGATAAAATGATGACAAAGTCTTTAGCGAGCCAAATTTTCCTGTAAAAAAAAGGCCGCTCTCCCTTGGGAAGAGCGGCCTTTTTCATTGATTACCTTTGGGTGATTATCTATCCCCCAAGAGCACTTCCTTCGGGGCAGATAAATTTCGTTTGAGCCGACTAGCGGCTCAACTCAGCTTTACTTATCGATCTGAGCCAGAACTTTGGCGGTGGCGATCTGCTTGCTCCACGCCTCAACCTCGGCCGCCGGACCGGTCATCTCGATCGTGATATTACGCACCGTGGTCTTTTGATTGCTGCCGGATTGTCCGTCGTCACTCAAATCGATCCGGGAAAGAGTCTGAGTGTCCTTCAATTTGACCGGGTCAAAATAGATCGAAACCTCAAGCATATCGCCATCACTGCGCGAAGCCTTGAGGGCGATCACCCCCGGGCTTTCAAAGACCACGGCATCCGGGTCGATGTTCGCTGCGGAATTATTGTTGAAGCGCACGTAGATATCAACCGGTTCAAGCTGCTTGGCTTCATTGGCCGCGATCTGGGCCTGACTTGCTTTCTGCATCATTTCCTGGACGAGCTGCGCCATGGCTTGGTAATTACCGGTGGCCTGGGCCTCCAGTATTTTTTTGTTGTATTCCGCCTCGATTTCCTTCTCCGATTTTTTACCCATCTTTTCGCCACCGCCGTCGAAACGCAAATTGGCCGAGGCATAAACCGGCCGAAATCCGCCACCATTTTTCACGCTATTAATCGAGGTCGGCAGATCATAAGATTCCTGGGCCTTGCCGTAGCCGCTAGGGGGCTGACCAAGAGCCGCCGCCACCTCCACCAGTTTCTTCTTGATTACCGTCACATCCTGGCGGTTCAGCGGGGTCTCCTCCGCCCGACTCCAGGTCGGTTGGCAAAGAGCCACCAGCAAAGCCAATACCAGCAGATTCATAATGCGCGACATACCTTGTCCTCCTTTGATCACTGTTTCGGTATATTTTATCAATAAAGTAAAGGGGATACCTCACCCTTCCTCAACGATCCATCCAGAGACGATCATCCCAGGCCGCCCATGGTGCTTACCTGATTTCATCACATAGCACCAAGCCTCTTTTCCTGTCAATGAAAACCAGGATCAGCTCTGCATTATCATACCGAACAGATCAACGCGGTGCCTGCGGTTCCAGCCTGCCAAGCAGTCGACCAAAATCAGCCGGGATACCGCTGTCAAAGGTCATGACCCGACCGGAATAGGGATGGGTAAAAGAAAGTGAGCGGGCGTGCAGGGCGAGTCGTTTCGAACCATCGGCCCCGCTCCCGTATTTTCGGTCCCCGACCACCGGATGGCCTTTTTCGGCGAAATGCACCCTGATCTGGTGCTTGCGGCCGGTTATGAGATGAACATCGACCAGACTGAGCCCCTTACTTTCTTGCAATACGATGTAGGCCGTATGGGAGAGCTTTCCCTTGCCAACGTCCATGGTCGAGTAAACTTTCAGGGCGCTATTTTCGGTCAGATAACTGGAGATCGTCCCTTCTTTCGGGGTAAGTCGGCCATGGACAATGGCCAGGTAGTGCTTTTCAGTCGTCTCCCAATTTTCCTGCAGGAACTTCTTGGCCGCTTCGCTTTTGGCAAAAAGCAGGATCCCGGAGGTGTCCTGATCCAGACGATGGACCACATACACCCGGTTCCGCGATTTGGCGTTGCCCTTGCGCACATAATCATTGAGCAGATAGTGGGCCGTTCGCAACTTTTCCCGATCGGTCCCGATAGTAAGCAGCCCGACCGGCTTCACCACCACGATGATATCTTTGTCCTCATGGAGGATGGCCAAACCGCCCGGCTGATGCTTTTTGGCCGGGCGATTGCTTTTTAATGTATTAACCAATTAACTGCCGCCTTGCCCAATTCCATGTTAGCGAACCTGACCCCAGGTTCATAAAGTTCAGGGTCACACCAAGACAAGCCCAAAATCATTTTTCCGACTACCGAAAAAGTCTCTCGCCTGCCGGGTCGACCTTTAATGACCGCTCATTTTTATAATAAACATCAGGTCAGATCAATTTACCAGCGATAAAAAAGCTATGAGAACAAGAGATCAGCGACAAGCAAATATTGTTCTGCGGGCATAAAAAAAGCCGGGGAAATTTCTCTCCCCGGCCGGTTGTTGATGATTATCCTTTACCAGCGCTCTGTGCCGTGACAACTGACACTGGAGCAAGTCCCGCCCTGGAAACTGCCAACTCTGGTTGAGCCGCCGCCAATTGTGGCGGCCGCGCTCTGCGCAAAAGTAGTAGTCGCCAGATTACTGAAATGTCCGGTCTGTAATTTAGTGGTGTTATGACAAACCGTACAACTATAACCTTTTTTCAGATGCTTGGAGTGTTTACCCGAATAATACCCATTATACTGGCTGGTCCCCGAGCTATGGCATGAAGCGCACTGGGTGTTAACCACCAGGCTGCCAGTCCGCCAATTCGGAGTCGTGGCGCCGCCGTGGCAACTGATATTGGAGCAGGTCCCGTTGCCATTGTCGGTTGCCGTGCCGCTCTTGGCATTATAAGCCGCCGGAAAGCCCAGATTAAGTTGACCGTTGTGGGCCGCCCCGACATGACAGATCCCGCAGTTGGTATTGACTGACGGCAGACCGGCGTGCGTGGCATGGGCGCCAGCCGTGTCTGGATAACTGTTGCCCGACGGGGGCTGACCATGACACGCGGTACAATCGCCATAATCTGGTCCCGTACTAGTTGCCGGCGGCAGGGCATCGGCAATCGCCTGCACTTCAGCCGCAGTCAGGGAGCTTAGAAAACCCATATTACCGACATTGTTATTAATCGCAGTCTGGATCTGACTTGCGGTCCGACCCGGCTTGCTGGTAGTAGCCAATGGACTATGACAACCGGCGCAATCGATACTGTAAAGAGTTGATCCATCCGCCGGTGTGGTCGGGTCCGGCAACTGGGCAGCCGGCAGGGCATCGGCAATCGCTTGCACCTCAGACGCGGTCAGGGAGCTAAGAAAACTCATATTGCCGATATTATTATCGATCGCGGTCTGGATCTGACTTGCGGTCCGACCCGGCTTGCTGGTAGTAGCCAATGGACTATGACACCCGGCACATTCGCTGTTATAAAGAGCAACCCCATCCGGCGGTGTGGTCTGGTCCGGTGGCTGGGCAGCCGGCAGGGCATCGGCAATCGCCTGGACTTCGGCCGCAGTCAGGGCGCTGAGAAAACCCATACTGCCGACATTGTTATCGATCGCGGCCTGAATCTGGCTTGCAGTCCGGCCCGGCTTCCTGGTTATGGCCAGAGAATCATGACAACCGGCGCACTTACTGGCATAGAGAGCAGAGCCATTGACCGAATTTGAGGGCGGCGGTTGATTGGTGGTCAGCGCCTCGGCAATCGCCTGAATTTCAGCGGCCGTCAGGCCGCTTAGAAAACCCATGTTGCCGACATTGTTATTGATCGCGGTCTGGATCTGACTTGCAGTCCGATCCTTCTTGCTACTTGCCGCCAAACCAGCATGACACATGGCGCAATTATCGGCGTACAGAGTTTCCCCACTAGCCTGCGTGGGCGGTGATTGGGAGTTTGGTTGATAATACTCCTTAACCAGGGAGACAATCTGGCGCAAGCCATCCTCAACCGCCTGCCCAACCAAATCCGGATCAAAAGTACCGTGATCCGCCATATCTTCTTTGATTAAATCGACCAGAGTCTGCTGTTGGCGCAGGACCGTCATGATCACATCACCCAGCGTCGGTTGCCCGATAACCGCAGGATCTTGCGCGATTTCGCTTATGATTCTGCGGTATTCCGTCGCATTCAATCTACTCCGGATCGCCCCGGCCAGACTATTGAAGATCCGGGCCTGGTCATAATTATTCAGCTCATCTGCCGTAACCTGAAAATTACCGGTTACTTCCAGATAAGCGTTAACCGCCATATTGGCCTGTAGCAACTCAAGCATGCTGTCACTAACTCCGAAACGCAAATCCTGCAAATCGTCCCGATAATCATCAGAAGTAATCATCGGATTATGGTCCAGATCTTCCTCGCTTAATCCGCTAAAGCCGGCCTCGCGCAGGACGGAGAGGACATCATCTTTTGCAGAGCCGTTTGCCAGTAAAGTTGTCAACGGAGTTACATACACCGGGGAATGATCATCCCGCGCAATTTTCCGGCGCAACATGCCTTGATACGGCGCCCCGCCATGCAAACCCTTGTTGGAAATTTTCATCTCAATAATTGAGCCGACGGTTAAATCTTTTGTAAAGCTAAATGCGCCGGATTGGTCAGAGGAACTGGATTGCCGTTGCAAAACCGTGTCCCCATGCTCGGAGATTTCCTGAAATACCGCCCCGACAATATAAGGATCAACGGCCACACCCGCCGTCACCCCAATAGTGTTAACCGAACTGGTGTCTTCTGTTTCTCCTTCGCCAACTCCGCCTGATCCGCCCGACCCGCCACAACCGGCCAGTAAATAAACCAGGCAGAGACCGCATGCATATTTATAAATTCTGTTTTTAGTCAAAACATACCTCCTATCTTTGGCATATCGCCCTTTCAAAAAAATATCCTCTCCTCGCTCAGGCCATCTGAGCCGAGTTAAACCGGTTTCACCAATTTTTTTGCCAAGTGATCAACACCCAGCTGATAGCCATAGATAGCAAGGAGGATGCCAACTTCGGGGGAAAGTGTATAACTTGTTGTTTTGTCGATTAAAAAGGGGAGAAGAGGATCAGGGAATTATTGCTTGGGAAACTAATAGTGCATGATATTTACTACGGCCAGCCAGAGGAAATGAGGGGGAATTGCAGATTTTACCCAATGATATCGTGGCGATGACTCGACTGCATGAATATCCATACAGGTTAAATAATCATCAGGCCACAGTTAAAAGATCTTAAAGCTCCCGGCGACCGATAGCGCACCGCATAAGACTTCAAGCCCCGGGAAATGAATTTCCCTTGGCAGGTTCAATCTTTAAAATCGCCGGGCGATAACTCATATTTTTTTAACAGGTTATAAAAATCGGCCCGGTATTTACCGGCAAATTCCGCTGCTTTACTGACATTGCCGCCCGTAACTTTTAGCAGATCGCGCAGGTAGTTTTTTTCAAATCCATCCCTCGCTTCCTTGAGGGTCAAGATCGCATTTTGGTCATTATCGGTCTTCAGGATGAGATCATCGGTAATTGTATCGCTATCGGTCATGGCGATGGCAAATTCAATGGTGTTTTCCAGTTCCCGGACATTACCGGGCCACTGATGGAGCATTAGTTTATGCATGGCGGCGGGGGTAATCGCTTTAACTTTTTTCGCCATCTGCTCGCCATATTTTTTGATAAAATGCTCAACCAGAGGAGGAATGTCTTCTTTGCGATCCCGCAGCGGGGGAAGCTCAATCGGAATCACCTGGATCCGGTAAAACAGATCCTCCCGAAAATTACCATTTGCCACCTCCTTCTTTAAATCCTTGTTGGTTGCCACAATGACCCGGACGTCGATCGCCACCGGTTGTTCGCCGCCCAAAGGTAAAACTATTCTTTCCTGCAGCACCCGTAATAGTTTGGCCTGCATGGCAAAGGGCAGATCCCCGATTTCATCGAGGAATACCGTGCCCTTCTCGGCCCTGGTAAAAAGTCCTTTACTCTTCTTCACCGCGCCGGTGAAAGCCCCTTTCTCATGGCCGAACAGTTCGCTCTCCAGCAAGTTTTCGGGGATGGCGGCGCAGTTAATGGCCAGAAAGGGGTAATCGCGCCTTTGGCTGGCCAGATGAATGGCCTTGGCGATCAGTTCCTTGCCGGTGCCGCTGGGGCCGGATATGGCGACCGTTGACTCGGTCCCGGCAATCCTGGTCACCTGATCAAGAACGCGTTGCATCGCTTGACTTTTAGCGACAATATTGGCGAAATTGTATTTATCTTCCAGCAGCTCCCGCAGTCGCTTGATTTCTCCAGTCAGTTGGCTTTTTTCCCGCGCCCGTTCAATCTGAATAATCAATTCCCGGGAGTCAAAAGGTTTGGTCAGGTAGGTAAAGGCGCCCCGTTTCATCGCATCAACTGCGCTTTCGATACTTCCGTGGGCGGTGAGGATAATCACCGGCAAATCCGGCTGGCTGAGATGGAGTTCCTCCATTAAGCTGAGGCCGTCCTGCTTGGCCAGTTGCAAATCAATGACCGCCAGATCAATCTGCTGCTGCCCGGCGATTTCTTTTGCCTTGCTTTCATGATTAGCGGCCGCGACCTCATAGCCGGAGGCCTCAAGCCTGATCTGGATCAGGTCCAAAAGGTTCTGATCGTCATCTACGACCAGAATTTTATTATTCGCCATGGTTTTAATTCCTACCGGGTCAGCTGTTTTTTCTGTTGTTCGATCTCCAGGTCAATCTGCTGCATTTTTTCAAAAATCTGAAAAAGGCCGAGCCAGATCTGGGCCTCTTTGGCCAAAGGGCTGTCCGGGAAATCTCTGGTTAATTCGCGAAAATAATTTTGCGATTTCTTGTAGTCCTTGGCCGGGTTATCGATATGGGCATAAATCAGGCCAAGATTATATAAGGCCCCATCTCGCGGCGGATTTTTGCCGGCCTGTTCCATAATGAGCAGATTCTTTTTCACGGCCTCGCTAAAATCAAGATTATCGCTAACCTGATGGGCCAGCTTGACCGATTCCTGCTCGGGATTGGGGGTGATTAAAGGGGGCGAGGCCGGGCTGACCGCTTCCTGTTTTGCCACCTGGCTAACCACCAGGGGCTCGGGATTGACCGCCTCCTGTTTCGCTTCGTTAACAGCTACCGACGCCGCCGGATTGATCATCTCCGCTTCCCGGGGAGGTTCCGGCTTCTGCGCCAAACTAAGCGCGACAAGTTCCGCTTTCAGAATCGAGATTTCCCGGTCTTTAACGGCAACGGTATCAAAAAGACTGACAAAGGTTTTTGCCTCGGAGGCAAGCGAAGAGTCAGGAAAGTTTTTAATCAGCTTTGCAAAATAATATTTTGACAGTCCATAATCCTTGCCGGCGAAATCGTATTGAACATAAACTTCACCCAAGGCATACAGGGCCACGTCAGCCGGGGTTTTAGTCTCATCTTTTTTGATAATCAGCTTGCTTTGTTCAATAACCGTCTCAAAAAAACCAGAGGTCAGATCCCCGCGATATTCGGCCACCAGTTTCTGCGCATTCATCGTCTCAATCGTGTTTCTAACCTGAGTATTAAGGGTCGAAAACGTACTGCGCATCTGAGTATTAATGGTTCCGAGCCCACTTTGCAACTTGGCACAGGCCACAAGATTAAGCCCGACGATTACGCAGATAATGGCAAAGAAATGTAAAACGTGCTGCCGTCTCCTTCCTGGCTTTCGGCCCATACCTTACCTCCATGCGCAAGGATTATTTGTTTAACCATCGCCAAGCCCAATCCGGTTCCCTGGGTCTTTTCGCCCTTGGTCGGAATTACCTGCTGAAATTTGAGAAAAATGCGGTCCAGATCTTTCCGGGAGATCCCGATCCCGTTGTCCCGCACCGCAATTTCCAAAAATTTATCTTTTATGGCCGCGGCAATGGAAATTTGACCATGATCCGGGGTGAACTTTATAGCATTACCGATGATATTACGAAAAACCAGCATGACCCTTTCCCGGTCCAGCTTAACCGCCGGCAGGGAGCCCATCTGATTGGTAATGGCGATTGATTTTGCCTCAGCCAAAGGCATTAATTCCTGCAGTGCTTCCTGCATGAGGCTAGCCGGATCAGTTGGCGTAAAATGATAGGCGGTCATCCCCGCTTCCATTTTCGCCAGATCAAGCAGGGAATTTACTAAAATTATCATCCGGTTACTTTCCTGGGTAATAATCGCCAGAATGCGCTGCTGTTTTTCGGAAAGCTCTCCGCCCAGACCATCGAGGAGAATCTTGGTCCCCTCTTTGATCGAAGCGAGAGGGGTCCTTAATTCATGAGACATATGCGAAAAGAAATTTGATTTTATCGCATCCACCTCCTGCAACTTATGACACATGCTATTAATAGCCTCGGCCAATTCGGTAATCGTCGGCGGGGAATCAATCACAAGATCGCCCTGAAAATTGCCCTGCGCAATTTCGGTGGTTTTTGCCTTAATCGCATTTAATGGGGTCGTAATACTCCTGGTGATAATAACCGCCACGATCAGCCCGACCAGCAGAGAAAGCAAAGCAATCATGATAGCAATCTTGCCGGCCTGATTGCCCCTTTCTCTTAAGAGACGAATTTTGCTAAACACATTTTTTTCGCTGTCCTGCTGGATTGTTTTGAGTTGGCTCATGATGGCGTTGGCAATTTTCTGCTTCTCTTGGGCATAATCGGCGGCGGCATACGGTTTTGCTTCTTTCATCAACGCCATTTCGGCCATGACCAGGCGGCTGAAATTCCGGTGTTGATCATCGATCGCATGCAGCAAGGCCTTGGTTTCCGAGACCGTGGTTTCCTGTAAAGCCTTGCTGAGCAACAAGTTAAAATCAGCGGCTGATTTCAGATAGTTTTTGTAAAGTTGCTCATCATTTAACACCACAAACTTCCGATCATGACGGCTCTCGGAAAGAAACGCATCGGAGAGCTGGTTGGAAAATTCAAGGACCGCCGTGTCATTGCTGACGATCGACTGAATCACCCGGTTAAACTGACTGAGATGGTAAATGAAAAACAGACTAACGCCCGCCAGCAAGGAAAAAAGCACCAGATAACTTAGAATGAGCCGGGCAAAAATTGATAATCTCATTTTGCAGACTGTTTGATAAGAAGTGGAAGAATGGTCGAGTTAATCACAAGTATTGGTCAGGTAGTATTTTGGGAAATTGTGGCAATATAAGGCCAGCCAACTAACTTCTATAAGTTTATCCCCATACCGACCATCCAGTCAAGGTTTGAATTTACTGCTTTATACCCTGAGATAAGATAGAGGACGAAAAGGGTAAATATCTACCGGTAACTGACTTTTGCCGGCAAGTTATGAGAATATCGGAAGAGTCAAAGCTATATTTTGCAGAATTACGCTCCGATCACCGTCTGACTCTGCTGATCAGAGACCGGAGCGCAATGGGATAGGGGGCTGGATATATTTATGCTAAGCCGACCGCCTAAAGCGGAAGGGAGGTTTTATCAGATCTTTTCACCTGGTGTATCAAGCCAAAACTATATGACGATACCCGACATAACTACACCCACCAGATCTGCCGTTTGGCCGGATTGCCGATCAGATCGAATGAATCACCCGACTCCCTGAGAACCGCATCCAATTCTTCAATGGTGAACTCGTAACCTTCGGTTGCCGCCATCGCCACAAAAGATTCCTTGGTTTTAAGGGCATCATATTTCATCCTGAATTTCACATCCCCACCACCTGCAATCAACAGTTCTTCAACATTCTTCTTAGCCATTATACTCTCCTTAAATGATTTATTATTTTTGCCAGTAAGAGGTTTCCACTTACGGTTCATTGCCAGTTATGTGCCAAAAGGTCGAATAATCGTCCCAACCACCTGCTACGCCTGGATAAACCTCAGAACTAATCTGTTGGCGTGCCGGATCGTTTTCTCTGCCGACCGCTAAAATCCACAATTTTAGCCGGATCATTTCAATTTTGTCACATCCCCCACATTGGTCGTCCCGCCAGCCGATCATTTTAAATACAAAAACCCAACCATACCGAACTAACTTATTGATATAAATCAATATTTCAGAAATTTTTTTTCGTGGCACACAGGTTGCTCTTAAGAGAATTGCACACAACAATCAAATTTGATGAGGCAATCATGACAACGCGAATATATCAAGAACGACAGGGCCAGATCCACCGCAAGGGTAAAAAACCATTCGCCCTCGAATGCGACAAAGAGAGTCTGGCCGGCGCGGTTAGTCAGCGGGCCTGTGTATTCTGCGGCTCCCGGGTGGTCCTCTACCCGATCGCCGATGCCGTTCATCTGGTGCATGGCCCGATCGGTTGCGCGGTTTACACCTGGGACATCCGGGGCGCTTTATCGTCCGGACCTGAATTGCATCGTCTGTCATTCTCCACCGATCTTCAGGAGAAAGACGTTATCTTCGGCGGCGAAAAAAAACTCCACGCCGCCCTGATCGAACTGATCGACCGTTATCAGCCGAAGGCGGCCTTCGTCTATTCGACCTGCATCGTCGGGATCATCGGCGATGATCTGGAAGCGGTCTGCAAAACAGTCGCCGCCGAAACGGGGATTCCGGTTTTGCCGGTCCAGTCGGAAGGATTCAAGGGCAATAAGCGGGCCGGGTATGAAGCGGCCTGCAACGCCATGTTCCGCCTGGTCGGCACCGGCGATATCTCAAACATCTCCCGACATTCGATCAATATCCTGGGCGACTTCAACCTGGCCGGCGAGATCTGGCTGATCCGCGAATATTTCAACCGAATGGGGGTGGAAGTGGTCGCCAACATCACCGGCGATGGTCGGGTCGATGATATCAAACGCTGTCACGGCGCCGCCTTAAACGTGGTTCAATGTTCCGGCGCGACCATGACCCTGGCCAACCTGATTAAAGAAAAATACGGCACCCCGGTGATCAGGGTCTCCTATTTCGGAATTGAGGACATGGCCGAGTCCCTCTATGCGGTAGCCAACCATTTCAAAGACCCGGAGATGCTGGCCAAGGCCAAAGAAATCGTCCGGCAAGAACTGGAAATCCTGTTGCCGACCCTGAAAAAATATCGGGCCGCCCTGACCGGCAAGAAAGCGGCGATCTATGTGGGCGGCGCCTTCAAGGCCTTCTCCCTGGTCAAGGCCTTTCGTCATCTCGGCATGCAAGTGGTAATGGTCGGCTCCCAGACCGGCACCAAAGAGGATTACCAGGAGCTCCAGGAGATCACCGACGAGGGTACCATTATCGTTGACGACTCGAACCCTCTGGAACTGTCGAGCTTCCTGCAGGAAAAGGAGGTCGATATCTTCGTTGGCGGCGTCAAGGAACGACCGATTGCCTATAAACTGGGGATCGCCTTCTGTGACCATAACCATGAACGAAAAGAGATGCTGGCCGGCTTCACCGGCATGATGAACTTTGCCAAAGAGGTTTATGGCTCGGTGATGAGCCCGGTCTGGAAACTGGTGCCCCGTAAGCAACCCCAAAGCACGCAGCTACGCGCCTCCGTTCCTGCCTGCATAGCTGGGCTATAGCGGACAGTCGCGGTCACCCGAATCTACGCACTCTGAGGTCACTTACGAATATTTTTTAATTAGGAGTTTTTCTTATGAATCCAACACCCGATATTTCGCACGAAAACAATATAGAGTTCCTGGCTACTCCCCCAAAAAACCGGACCCGGCTAAAGGGTGATGAAGATCCGAAGCAGAGGTCTGAGAGCGATACCCCTGGAGGCAAACAGGTCGATAACGAAGCTGGTAAGCGAGCTGGCGAGACTCCGGGTTCGTTGCCCCGTGGCCGGGGCCAGATGCCAAAATATGTATCTACCACCAATGCCTGTAAACTCTGCAAACCACTGGGGGCCTGCCTGGCTTTTCGCGGCATCGAAGGGACGGTTCCCTATCTGCACGGTTCCCAAGGCTGCGCCACCTATATGCGGCGCTATATCATCAGTCATTTTAATGAACCGATCGATATCGCCTCGTCATCGCTCGGGGAAAAGAACGCGATCTACGGCGGCGGGGCCAACCTTAAGCAAGGCTTGAAAAACGTCAGTGACAAATATCACCCGCAACTGGTCGGGATTGCCACCACCTGTCTGACTGAAACAATCGGCGACGATCTTAAAATGATCATCTTTGAATATAAAAAAGAGGTCCCGACCGATCAACCATTGCCGACTCTAATAACGGTCTCCACTCCCAGTTATGCCGGGACCCATATGGAAGGATTTCACGCCGCTATTTTGAGCGTCCTGTCGAGCCTCTGCGAAAAGACCCCGGCCCATGACCGGATCAATATTCTGCCCGGTTTTTTGTCCCCGGCCGATCTTCGCCTCTTAAAAGAGATCATGACCGCCTTTGCTCTGCCGGCCACCATCCTGCCGGATATCTCCGACACCCTGGACGGTCCGGCCCTGGATGAATACCAGATGATCCCTGCAGGCGGCACGCCCCTGGCTGAGATTAGGAAAATGGGTGGCGCCAGGGCGACCATCGAGTTTGGTTCGACCCTGGACCAGAAGAGCGGCGGCAAGTATCTGGAGCAAACCTTTGAGGTGGCAAACCACCGGCTGACCATGCCGATCGGGATCAAGGCCACCGACCGCTTTTTTGAACTGCTGGAAAACTTGTCCGGGGAAAATACCCCGGCCCGTTATCTTGGCGCGCGCGGCCGCCTGATCGACGGTCTGGTTGACGGCCATAAATATGTCTTCGGCAAACGGGCGGTGCTCTACGGCGAAGAGGACCTGGTCGTCGCCCTGGCCGGTTTTCTGGCCGAGATTGGCGTCCAACCGGTGCTCTGTGCCTCCGGGGGCAAAAGCGGCAAATTTCAGGCCACGGTCGCCGCCGTTACCGATGGTCTCTGTGAGGATGCCCCGGAGACTTATGAAGATTGCGATTTTCACGAGATCGCCGAACGGGCCGAAGCCCTGGCCCCGGATCTGATTATCGGCCACAGCAAGGGTTACCAGTTGGCCCGGAAACTTGCCATCCCGCTGATCCGGGTCGGCTTTCCAATCCATGACCGGATCGGCGGTCAGCGCATCCTCCATATCGGATATGAAGGGGCTCAGCAACTCTTCGACCAGATCGCCAATGCCATGATCCAGGTGAAGCAAGACCGTTCACCGGTTGGCTATAGTTACATGTAATTTATTTAACTAACTAATATAATAGGATAAATCATGAAAAAATCAGCCGAGAAAGATTACAGTAAGCACCCCTGTTTCAATCCAGATGTCAAAGGTCAGTTCGGTCGGGTCCATTTGCCGGTGGCGCCGAAATGCAATATCCAGTGCAACTTCTGCAACCGCAAATATGACTGCGTCAATGAATCGCGGCCCGGCGTGACCAGCACCATCCTTTCCCCGGATCAGGCCCTGATCTACATGGAGAAGGTTCTGGCGAAAGAACCCCGGATCTCGGTAGCCGGGATCGCCGGACCGGGCGACCCCTTTGCCAACCCGGCCGAAACCATGACCACCATGCGGCTGATCAATGAAAAGTTTCCGGCAACCATTCTCTGCCTGGCCTCAAATGGCCTGGCAATCAGCCCTTATATCGAGCAATTGGCTGAAATGAACGTTTCCCATGTGACCATTACGGTCAACGCGGTCGATCCGGAGATCGGCGCCAAGATTTACAGCTTTATCCGGGACGGCAAGATCGTTTACCACGGGGTCCAGGGGGCAAAGTTATTGCTGGAACGGCAACTGAGCGCCATTGCCAAACTGAAAAAACACGGGATTACCGTCAAGATCAATACCATCATCATCCCCGGCATCAACGATCATCATGTTGAGGCGATTGCCGGCAAAATGAAGGAACTGGGGGTCGATCTGTTAAATTGCATGGCAATGTTCCCCAACATCGGCACCCCTTTTGGCGAACTTCCTCAACCTGGTAAAAAACAGATGGCCGAGATCCGCAACATGGCCGAAAAATATCTGCCCCAGATGCGGCACTGCACCCGCTGCCGGGCCGATGCGGTAGGGTTGCTCGATGATGACAAAACCGATGAGTTCCGGGGCTGTCTGTCGGCCTGCGCCGCACTGCCCAAGGTCGAAGGAATTACCCGGCCCTACGTGGCAGTCTGCACCAATGAAGGCATCCTGGTTAACCAGCATCTGGGTGAAGCTAGCAAACTGCAGATCTGGAAGCAGCAAGGAGATAGCTTCCAGCTGGTTACCGAGAGGGAAGCCCCCGTCGCCGGCGGCGGAGTGCGGCGTTGGACCGCCCTGGCCAGACTACTGGGCGATTGCCGTGCTTTGTTAACCAGCAACATCGGCGAGACCCCGGCCACCTTGCTGGCCGAATCAGGCGTTAAAGTGGCCGTGATGACCGGCTTTATCGAAGAAGGGTTAGAAGCAATTTATGCGGGTCGAGAGGTCAATGCCTATAAAGGACGCCGGAAATCATGCGCCGCTGGGGGGTGTGCCGGAACAGGCGGCGGTTGCGGCTGATATACATGTCGAGGGGAGGAATCTACTGCATCATCAGGTGTTCGGAAATCCCAAAAGTATGGCCGAACAACTTCTTCCTTGTATCTTCACCACCTCGCCTTGTGAAATGTATTAGTTTCTATGTTGCGTTAATTGGGTCTTCCGCAAGGAGTTCTTTAAAAGTATTTATCTTCAAACGAAACCGATATCAGAGGAAGAGAAATGATGTCCGGGTTTAAAAGAAAAAGGCTGGTCTGTTTATTGTTGCACTTTACTCTGCTTTGGTGCGTCATCCCGGCTCATGCGGCAGACGCCATTACCATTGCGGTGGCAGCAAATTTTGCCCGCCCCCTTGAGGAAATTAAGCAGCGGTACGAAACGAAAACCGATTCACCGGTCAAAGTAACCATCGCGTCATCAGGGACCCTTTATGCGCAAATAATGAATGGTGCACCCTATGACCTATTCCTTTCGGCCGATCGCGAACGACCGGCCCGTCTCTATGAAAACGGGCGCTGTCTTGAACCATTTGAATATGCCTGGGGTCGCGCTGTCCTCTGGAGTAAAAAACCGGGAATTATCAAGGAGAATAACTGGCTGGCGGCAGCACGAAATGAGCAGGCAAAAAGAATCGCCATCGCCAACCCGAAACTCGCGCCATACGGCATGGTTCTTTGGCCGGCCCTGACCGATATATATTCAACTGAGGAGCGACAACGCAAACTGATCTATGGCCAGAATGTGGCCCAGGCCTTTCAGTTTGGAGTTTCTGGTGCGGTTGACGCGGCCTTTATCTCCCTGTCTTTTGCGCTGTCACCAGAAGGAATGGCAGGCAATTACTGGGAAATCCCGGAAGCCGAGGAAGTAAACCAGTGGGGTTGCATCACTGCAGAGACGACTAACCGCCAGGGGGCGGAAATATTTGTCCAGGAGCTGCAATCCGCCGCCGGGAAAAATTTGCTTAAAAGATACGGATATCGTTAATGGAAACAGAACCTCTCTACCTTTCAATAAAATTAGCAACGGTCGGCACTGTCTTTCTACTCTGCCTGGCCATACCAGTCAGCTATTGCCTGATTTACCACCGCTTCCGGGGAATTTTCCTGGCGGAATCGATCATCGGCCTGCCTCTGGTCCTGCCGCCGACCGTACTCGGTTTTTTCCTGCTGAGCGCCATGGGGCCGGCCTCGGTTTTAGGGCAGATCTGGGAGAGTATTTTCGGCCACCCGCTCGTTTTTACCTTTTACGGGATTGTCATTGCAGCGATTATCCAAAGCCTGCCTTTCGCGGTGCAGCCGATCAGAGCCGCCTTTGAAAAAATCGACCAGCATCTGGTTGAAACGGCCTATGTTCTTGGTGCGTCAAAACTTAAGACCTTCTACCGGGTAATACTGCCAAATGCCCGAAGCGGTCTGGTCGCGGCCGCCATCCTTTCCTTTGCCCATATCATGGGAGAGTTTGGCGTGATCCTCATGGTGGGCGGGGCGATTCCGGGAGAAACCAAGGTGGCCTCTATTGCCATCTACGAATGCGTTGAAACCATGCAGTATCAGAACGCCTGGCAACTGTCTTTTATCCTGATGGTCATGAGCTACTTAGTGCTGCTTCTTTTTAATTATCTGAATAAGGCAAAATGAGATGAAGCTGGGAATCCGAATCCATAAACGTTTGCCAAACGTGACCATCGATGTCTCCTTTACCTGCGAAGCCGGGCAAATTCTTGCGGTAGTAGGCCCGTCCGGGGCAGGTAAAACGACAATCCTCCGAGCAATTGCCGGACTGGAACAGCCCGATGATGGATGTGTGGTGTTTAACAATAACCCATGGTTTGACCGGAAGAGAAAAATCAATGTCTCCCCCCAGAAAAGAAAGGTTGGCTACGTCTCCCAAGGATATGGTCTTTTTCCCCATTTGAGTGTGACCAAAAATATTGCTTTTGCCGCCTCCAAAAAAGAGATGACAGGCCAGTTAATGGAGTTGTTCAAGATTAGCCCACTTGCCGATTCGCGGCCCGACCAGATATCCGGCGGAGAGCGGCAACGGGTAGCTCTTGCCCAGGCCCTGGCCACAGAACCAAATCTTATGCTGCTGGATGAACCATTTTCGGCCCTGGATTACAAAACCAAAAACGCCCTCCGGAATGAACTGGTCAGTATGAAAAACCGACTTGGTCTGCCGATCATCATGGTAACCCATGATCTGGATGATGCTATCAAGATTGCCGATCAAATTCTCCCGATCGAGCACGGGGTTTTTGCCCCTGGATGGCTGCCGGAAAATCTGCACTATGTAGCCGCTTCGCCATATACAGAAAATGATATAATTATGAAACCTAACGCCGGCAGCCCCTTACCGTTCAAGTTACCTGTTTCGGCGAGGCATTATCCATGAAAGGTTTAATTGACAGTACCCTTCGAGAAGGAGGGCAGATGGCCGGTGTTTCGTTCAGTCTGGATGATAAAAAGAGAATATTTACAAACTTGGTGCAGATCGGCATTGAGGAAATTGAGATCGGCGTTGCCACCTCTTACGACCCCGACCTGGTAAAACTTATTAATTTTTGCAGGGTCATGTCACCTGAAACAAGAATTGCACTTTGGTCGCCATGCCGAACTGAAAATATCAATTTTGCCACGCAACTAAAGGCTGATGTGCTGTCACTTTCGATCCCAACTTCAGAAATTCTGATTAAGAAAAAACTGAGGCGCGATACAACATGGGTGTTGCGCACCTTACAAAGATCTATCAAGTTGGCCCAAAAAAATGGGATCAACTTCATCTCTTTAGGCCTTGAAGATGCCACCAGAGCTGAGCCTGGCTTTTTAAAAGAACTTATCCTAACCGCCAGCAGTTCCGGGGCTTTACGGATAAGACTGGCCGACACCATCGGCATTGCATCCCCACAGGATATTATCGAACTAATGCGGGTTGTACGTTTGTATTACCACGGCGATATTGGTGTACACATGCACAATGATTTTGGCATGGCAACCGCCAACAGCATTTCAGCCCTTGACGCCGGGGCAGAATATGCAGATGTCACTGTTTTAGGAATTGGGGAGCGAGCCGGAAATGCCAAACTTGAAGAAATTGTCGGTTTTTTGTCATTTAGAAATGGTCGCCCCTATAAAACGACCGCATTAAAACCACTGGCTGAGCTGATGGCGCATCTTATCGGCCGGGAAACGAGCTTAACTCAGCCAGTGATCGGAGCCCATATTTTTCATTGCGAATCCGGCCTTCATTTACAGGGACTGAGAAAAGATACCTCAACCTACGAACCTTTTTCTCCGGAAAAAGTAGGTGCCAAACGTCAGCTGCTGTATGGGACTAAAATCGGGAAAAGAGAAATTAAAGATAGCCTTGAACCAATGGGAATTAATCTACCTGTCGATCAGCTTTCTAATCTTGCCGGCGAAATTCACCAGATTGCCTCCCAACTTAACCGGCCTCTTTTGCAAAAAGAATTTAATTATCTTCTGACCTCGATTCATGACAATCATTTTCTTTGATCGCAATAAAAGAGATCAACAATTTATTATTTAGTTTCCATCCGGAAAGTCGAAGACTTTACAGATGATGAAACTTGTTGTTTCTAATTCGGAAACGAGGATTATTCGAGGAGGTCAAGGAAAACAAACAGTTGCGCGGAGGCCTACATAGGTACGCCGCACAAGCACCTGTGCGCTTTGACGCTGAGATGCACGGAAAAGACCGTTTCTGGATGGAAACTATTCAGGGATATTTAATCTATTTAGGGTGGTAGTAAAAAATTCAGGGATAATAATTTTACTGGTGCGCCCGGAAGGATTGTCGGTTAACGAAACAAACCGACGGACTGATGAATATCCTTAATACAAAGCAAACTAAATAACGCATGGGTAATGCAAGTGGTGCGCCCGGAGGGATTCGAACCCCCGGCCCTCGGATTCGAAGTCCGATGCTCTATCCAGCTGAGCTACGAGCGCAAGGCTAGCTATATACAATTAAAATTATTATTTGTCACCGTGCGGATCAATCAGATGATATATATCTGCATACTGACGATGCCGTTCAGCAAAATCAAGACCATATCCCACCAGAAATCCTTCTTTGATCTCGAGGCCGCAATAATCTACCTCGACCACCTTTTGCCGCCTTTCGGTTTTATCAATCAAGGTGCAGACACTGACCGAATTGGCATAGCGTTTGGCAAAAAAATCCTTCAGAAAAGACAAGGTGCAACCAGTATCGATAATGTCCTCCACCAGCAACACATCCTTGCCGGCCACTGAAATCTCGACATCCTTGGTCAATTTAATTTCACCGGAAGAGCAACTGTCCTTCCCGTAGCTCTTGACCCTGATAAAATCAATCTCCAACGGCAAGTTGATCTTGCGGACCAGGTCGGCAGTAAAGATAAAGGCCCCGTTCAAAATACCGATCACCACCAAGCGACCATCCTTAAAATCACGACTAATCTCTTGACCCAACCGAGCCACTTCCCTTGCTATATCTTCCCGTGAAACGACTATATTTTTATCTGACATAAACTCTTCCCACTTAAATAGATCACTATTTTCATCCATTCAAGTATCAAAATAAAAATAACTCAGGCGAACAACAACGCTTTTACCCCACTTTTAACAAATGGTCTAAATAAATCTTGACGATGATCATTCACTTTCTTTACCCTGTACTTATCAAATCAAGGTCAAACAATTTTTCCCAATAAATGGAGGTTCCCATGCAATCTTACGAATGCACTGTCTGTGGATATGTATATGATCCAGCAATCGGCGACCCGGATACCGGGGTGGTGCCGGGAACCTCTTTTGAGGACTTGCCCGATGACTGGAAATGCCCGGTATGCAGCGCCTCAAAAGACGATTTCATTCCTGTGGCCGAAACCTAAAGGGGAACCGAGCTTATTATCTCGTCCCAGGCCTTATCGATTTCTTCGACAAATCTCTGGATAAAATCACCGATATCCACTTCACTAAAAGGACGATGTTCTCTCCGGAGAAGGGTCCAGGCCGGAGAGGTCAGAGGATCAATGGTTCTTAAATTCTGCCCACCAACACAACAGCCCTTGCGGGCCACGAATATATTTGCCAGGTGAACAACACTGACCAGCAAGATATTGTCTGTCGCTTTTTCCGGCTCATGATGAAAGCGCATCACGTCAAGATAAGGGGTAGGGAGGCCGGTTTTTTCCCCGAGCCAGCCGCCAGCTGTTCCGTGATCAACTCCGACAAATTCAATCTCCGCTTTTATCAGGTTTTCAAACCCGTGATCTTGCCGCTGAAGCTGAGGATAAAATCCTGGTTCAACCGGATCCAGAACCAGCATCCCGAGGTCATGCAGAAGACCGGCCAAATAAACATCACTTGATATATTTATCCGGATAATATCCTTTAAAATTTCAGCCACCCGGCCAACCGCCACCGAGTGCTGCCAAAAATTATGAGCCAGTTCCGGTATTCTGCCGAATAACGGTATCCCCGCTCCATTTTTAATCGCTTCTTCCACCACCTCCTGAACCACATTAATCCCCACGGAAATAATGGCATGGGGAACGGATGAAATCACACAGGAGCGTCGATACAAGGAAGAATTGGCAATCTTCAGTACCCGGGAACTTAAAACTGGATCAAGATAAAGTAAATCCGTAAACTGCCGGGTATTAGTGCAATCGCCCGACAGAAAAGGGCCAATCAATTTAACCAGGGCCGGGTTGACCGCCATTAGATGATCGGGCTCGATCCTTTTGCGCAGGATGACCTTCGACAGCCTTTCCTTCTTCTCCGGCATCAGCGGCAATTCATCCGGAGGTAATTTAACAGACACCACCGGCCGCGGTTCCCGCGGCTTTTCTACCACTACCGTCCTTGCCTTGACCACCGGCACCGGCTTTGGTTTTTCTTCCGGCTCGAGAGCAATTTCAGGTTCCGGCATCTTCTGCCCGGCCATCCGCCGGTTGGCCATATCGAGTCGGCTGACCATGATCTCGCAGAACCTTTTATAGAACTTGAGCTGCAAAAAAACATTAGAGGTATTAATAATTTCAGGATCAACCTTGAGGATAAATGATTCTTTGGTCGTCATCACCCCGGCGGTTCTCCTGGTTTCGGTTACCATAGCCATTTCACCAAAACAATCACCGGTCGAAAGAGTCGTGAGTTCAAGGATATCATCCTCCTTACTCAAGGTCTTAAAAACTGAAACTTCTCCCTTTACCAGAATATAGAAAACCTTCTCGACCGCATCTTCTTTAATGATCAGAGTTTTTTTGGGGACCTTCAGCCATTTACTTACCGCCAGAAACTGGGTGAGTTCATGGTCGTCAAAATCGCTGAAAAAAGGGATATTCTTCAGGAAGTTGATCTGCTGGGATATTTCCGTTCCATTGACAACTGCTTTACCCATTTATCCCAGCCTTAAATTGAAGATGACAGCATAAAGACTATTGCGACAAAACATCCAAACCAGATTGGAGTATACCGCAAAATCCTCGCTTATTAGATTCCGCTCCTCGACTTGACCGAAAGTCCATATTCATATGAAAATTATACTGGTGGTAAAAAATGGCGTCAAACAGATTAATATTAATTGGGATATTTCGCTACGCGCGGAACAAAAACAAAAGATAAGATTATTTGCCGAGACAAAACCGCTCAAAGATCATATCCAGCACATCTTCGGCAGTGGTGACCCCGATGATATCCCCCAGATAGTCCAGAACAGCCTGTAAATCAATCGCCACCAGATCAGGCGGCAATCGGTCCCTTAAGGCTTCAACAACCACAGAGGCCGAAGATAGGGCCCTTAAAAGAGCTGCTTTGTGACGCACATTCGGAACACAGGCATGTCCCGGATCCCAATTAATTGACGAGCCGGCAACCAGATTAAAAATAGCCTCTTCTAAGCGATTAAGTCCCTCGTGAGTTTTGGCCGAGATAGCAACCATCGGAATGTCAGGGAAGATCTTCTCGTACTCAGTTAGGTCTAAGTCCGGCGCCAGATCAATTTTGTTGAGCACCAGAAGCAGGTCCTTGTCGGCAACGGACAAATGCACACTGTGATCAATATCGGCCAATGGTTTGGAGGCATCAACCATCAAAAGGACCAGATCAGCCTCTTCCTGCTTTTCCCGGGCTCGCTGAATACCTATTTGCTCTACCTCGCCGGTCGCCTCCCTGATCCCTGCCGTATCGACAATTCTTACCGGCATCCCCTTAATATCAAGATATTCCTCGATCGTATCGCGAGTCGTACCTGGAATCGCGGTGACAATCGCCCTTTCTTCCTTTAGGAGACTATTCAAAAGACTGGATTTGCCGACATTGGGTTGTCCGGCAATGACTACGGATATACCCTCCCGGAAGATCTTCCCGTGGTCGGCAGCGGCGATCAGTTCGGCCAGAAGTTTTATCACCTCATCAAAGCTTGCGGCAAAGGCGACATAATCCATGATTTCAACATCATCTTCCGGAAAATCAATTGCCACCTCAATTATGGCCCGCATCGAAAGCAAGACCTCCCGCACAGAGGAAATCTTGTCAAAAAGTGTACCCTGAAGCTGGCTGACCGCCAGTTTAAGTCCTTCCCTGGTTCTGGCCTGCAACAACTCGATTACCGCCTCGGCCTTGGTCAGGTCGATCCGACCATTAAGAAAAGCACGTTTGGTAAATTCTCCGGGCGCTGCCAAAACAGCGCCCGCCTCGAGCACCCGGCCCAGAATATCCTGCAAAATCAGAAAACTGCCATGACACTGGATTTCAACCACATCCTCTCGGGTATAAGAATTTGGAGCCTGCATATAGACCACCATCACCTCATCAACCGGCAACAAGCTGGATGGGTCAATGAGCCAGCCATAAACCATCTTATGGCTGATCAGTTTGGTCTTGTTTTTGTGGGGTTTAAACAGAGTTTTGACAATCGGCAGGGAGGATGGGCCGCTTACCCGGATAATACCTATCCCGCTAGGCCCGGGTGGGGTGGCAATCGCGGCAATGGTGGTATCATCGGCGGAGGAATTGATTTGTCCGGCCATGGCCCATACAACCTATAAGAAGACTTTGGCGGCATCGGCAAACATACACCCTTAAACCGACGCCGCATGAACCAAAAAATTTAGTTAAAAAAACTGACTATCTTTTTCTAACACTACTTTTTTTTCTACCCTTGCCAGGAACATAGATCAAAATTTTCTTGAAATGCCCTTCGCCCACACTACGACTGCGGATCGTCGTATCATCCTGCAAGGTCATATGAACAATTCTCCGCTCTGCCGGATTGAGGGCCGGGATGCTGCGAGTTTTGCTGGTCTCTCTTACTTCAGCCGCTAATTCCAGTGACTTCTCTTCCAACTCCTGACGTCTTTTATCCCGGTATTCTCCGGCATCCAGAGAAAAAATTACCTTGCCCGGAATATTCTTACTGATAATTTTACGCATCAGATACTGAAGGCCGTCAAGGGCCTGACCTTCCGGACCAACTATTTGATCAATGTAATCCCCGGAAAGATGAGCTTTAATTCTATTCTTCTCATTTGAAATCTCCACCACAGAAGGAAATCCCATCAGCTCGACAATTTTCACAAGATCATTTTTGATCTTCTCAAGTCCCTCAGCCGTAACGGTTGCCGGGGGTTTTTCCTGGCCTTTCGGGCGCTGGTCATCTCTCTTCCTTTCATCATGATCTTTCCGTGGTCTACGCCCACCACCGCCCGGACTGGCAGCATTTTTAAGAACGACCATGATTTTAGCTTTTTTCTTCCCCAGACCAAAAATCCCGGCCGAGCCAGCGGCAACTACTTCAATGTCAAGTTCGTCCTGCGCAACATTCATTTTCTGGCAGGCATTCTGAATTGCCTCAGCCACATCACTTCCCTGATATTCTAATTTTGAAGACATCTCATTTTCTCCTGTTTCCGGGTCAAAATTGACCCCCATAGGCCGCTGGCACCGTTAATGGCATAAGCACCTTTCATTATTTATCTGGCCTGTCAATCTGTCTGGCGGTTAATAACATATTGCTGGGCAATTGAAAGCAGATTGTTTACCAGCCAGTAAAGAACAAGGCCCGAGGCAAAATTCAAGAACATAAAAGTGAAAATTACCGGCATAAACATCATCATTTTGGCCTGGGTCGGATCGCCTGAAGTTGGCGTCATCTTCTGTTGCAGAAACATGCTGGCTCCCATCAACAAGGTGAGCACCGGCAACCCGCCGAGATAAGGCAGATCAAACCCGATAAACAGACGATCCGGGGCTGAAAGATCGTTAATCCAAAACATAAAAGGGGCATGGCGTAATTCGATGGTCTGCATCAAAACCCGATAAAGGGCAAAAAATACCGGGATCTGCAGGATCATCGGCAGACACCCGCCTACCGGATTTACTTTATAAGTCTTATAAAGCAGCATCATCTCCTTTTGTTGACGTTCTTTATCGTCCTTATATTTCTCCCGCATTTTAGCCATTTTGGGCTGAATCTTCTGCATGGTTCGCATCGACTTCATCCCCTTCTGGGAAATAGGCCAGAAGAGCACTTTAATCAGAATGGTAACCAGAATAATCGCCACCCCATAATTATGGAGGTATTTATTGAAAAAGTTAAGCAGATAAAGAGCCGGTTTGGCCATAAAATCAAACCAACCGAAATTAACGACCTTTTCCAGGTCATGGCCTGCCTTTTTCAGATCATCAAGCTTCTTGGGGCCTACATAAACACTGTAGTGATACTGTTTATGGGCCATGGGCTCAATCAAATCAGCGTTCCCGATCAACACCGAAGCAACCTTGTCATTATCGGATGCCGATATCTTCACACTGTTCTGGGTTCCATTACTGGCCGCATCAGGAATAATACTGCACATGAAATAGGTATCTTCATAAGACATCCAACCGAGATTGCCTTTAATCTCCCGGGCCTTCTCCAACAGATCGTCAACCTTGATTTGCTCAACTTCACCGTCAAGCATCACCGCCGGTCCGGTAAACAAACGACTGTTGTCTGGTTGACTGGCAAACGGCCGATTATTCATACTCAAGAAGGGTGCACCCTGCAAAGGATCACTTGTCGTATTCTGCACATCAACCACAAGTTCCATCAGATAACTTTCATCATTAAAACTCAAACTACGTGAAATTTTCACTCCGTTTGAGGCCTGACTGGTCATACTTACGACATCGGTACTGCCTGGCGTAGTCTTAATCGTGAATTTATCTGCCTCAAAAAGAGATCCATTAACCCGCGAGGAATCTGCGCCCCATGCAAAATATAACGGCAACTCCCGATCAGTTTCGGTATTAGCCGTGTTAATCAACTCTTTCATCCCTGAATCCAGAGCCCGCTCTTCCCGGAAATCCTTCAGCCTAAAACTTTTTATCCCACCGCTATCCTCGGAGATTACCGCCATGTAACGACTGGTCTCAACCTTGATATCCTGGGCCGGACGCCTCCGGGCCGCCGATCCAATTTCCATGGCATTTGCGTCAAGAGTTGACATGGCGGTATTGGAAACCGCGGTCGGTGATTTATTCACGGTTGAAGAAGAAGGAAGGGCGGCTGGTTCCTGCGATTGCTCAGGAGATTCTGCCACCGGGGGAGGAGGGGAAATGAAAAAATATTGATACCCCACCAGAATGGCCATTGATATAAGGATGGCCACCATTGCTCTTTTTGTTTCCATTATAGTCGCATTTCCTTTTTAAAAACGCCGGCATTGCGGCGAACGTTTCAGAATAAAACCATGATACCAGCAGGAACTATCCGAGTCACCCTTGATTCAGACAGGCTATGGACCTGTGCTTACTGCTCAACCGGATCAAAACCACCTTTATGAAAAGGATGGCATTTCAATATCCGTCGTATGGCCAGATAAAGGCCGCGGGTGATACCATGTGCTTCAACAGCATCGATGGCATATTGTGAACAAGTGGGAACAAAACGACAACTAGGTGGAGTAAGTGGAGAGATAAATAACTGATACAGTCTAATCAAGGAAAGACAAGTTTGTTTTATCATCCGCAAAACTCCCGGCCAGATGATATATAAAAAACTTCTTTTTCCATTTTTCTAAACATCCATTATCTCGACCTGCTTGACTTCAAGCAAAACAAAAACTGCAAAATCAGTCATCAAAAACAAGATAGATAAAAGGAGGGGGGGGGGACCTTGATCCGGTTATTTCTTTGCAATGATCTTACTTACCGCTTGTCCGACCTCGGTCGGACTATCAGGCTTGAAGCCATTTCGAACCGCAAAAACAATATCAACGGACAGGGGAATAAATAAACTATTGTGCCGATAAAACTCCCTGATTATTCTCTTTATCCTGTTTCTTTTAACCGCTGTTTTAACCCCATGCACACTAACGCCCAGCCTGTTCTCATCTCTGCCGTTGGGTGTATAAATAATCGTGAACTGGTCGCCCTTTAATCTTTTACCTTGCCCGTAAACCTTTTTATATTCCCATGTTTTGGTCAACAACCTAAACTTGGGAAGCGACAAAGGCCTCATAATTTCCTAAAATCCGGACAGAATCCAACATTAGCAACCATTTGTCAGGATAATTACACAGCCAGACGCTGACGTCCCTTGGCCCGACGCCGGTTAATCACACAACGACCTGCCTTAGTTTTCATTCTTGCTCTGAACCCATGGGTACGGTGACGCTTCAGGTTACTTGGTTGAAAAGTTCTTTTACTCATAGCTTTTACCTTTCCTTATTATTTCGTTAGTGTTTTTGCCGGAACATTTAAAAAGCCGCTTTCGCCGCAGCAGAAAAAGAAGATACCAGCTGCTTCAAGTGCTATTTCTCAGCACGGCAGAAAAGATTTTGCTTCGCGGAGGTTCCTACAATAAACACACATTAGAAGACAAATTTCAAAAAATCCACAGCGGAAGTATCAAACCTGAAACTTTAACCATATAGAAAGAATGATGTCAAACAAATATTTAAACCATTTATGGCAAACATCAGCAAAAAACAAAGGGATTTTCAGTAGATTTCATTACCCAGAAAAAGGAATTTGCCGGTTAAATAAAAGTCTGTTCCCCGCACTGGGTGTTAAAAAAAATCCGGAACTAGAGAAAAAAACTGGCGCTGGCTAATCCTTCAACACATTATCAGACTTATCTTGATCAAGGCCGAATATCTGCCGGAACATATCAATATTTAGCTCAACATCATCCCCGGAGGTAATTGATTTCAAAAATATAATCGGATTATGAAGAAGTTTATTGGAAATAGATGTAGCAAGTTTTTCTATCGACTTTTTGTCTTTGGGTGATAGCTCTTTTAACTGACCAAAAGTCCTGGTCAACTCCAGCTGGATAATATCATCAGCTCTTTTTCTAACCTGGGAGATCGTGGGCGATATCTCCATGCCGGCCAGCCATTGCTGAAACTTCAGAGTTTCTTCTCCGACAATCCGCTCACCACAGGCCGCTTCCTTATCTCTCGCCTCTTTATTTATATCCACCACATTCTTGAGATCATCGATATCATAGAGATAAATATTGTCCAGGTCATTTAATTCCGGATCAAGATCCCGGGGCACGGCAATATCGATCAGAAATAACGGTCGGTTCATCCGCTGACGCATGATCGGCTTGACATCATCCCGGCGTAAAACCAGATCAGTTGCCCCGGTCGAACTGATCAGAATATCCACGGTCTCAAGTTGCGGAATAAGCTCTTCGAGACTAACTGCTGAACCATTAAAACGACGGGCTAGCTTGACCGCTCTTTCCAGGGTTCGATTGGCAACCACCACCTCTTTTATCCCCTGATTAATCAGGTGCTCGGCTGCCAGCTCCGCCATTTCTCCGGCCCCGATCAACAAAACCTTTTTATCGGAGAGGTCACCAAATATTTTTTTGGCCAGCTGCACCGCGGCATAGCTGATCGAGACCGCACTGCCGCCAATATTGGTCTCAGTACGAATCCGCTTGGCAACGGAAAAGGCCTTTTGAATGAAGCGATTCAGGACAAGACCGGTGCATTTTTCTTCGGTGGCATCCCGAAAAGCCTGCTTGAGCTGACCCAAGATCTGCGGTTCACCGACAATCATCGAATCAAGACTGGATGCCACCCTGAAAAGATGAATTATGGCATCACGCCCATAATGGAGATAGCTGTATTTCTTGGTTTCTTCTTCCGTCAGATTACTTTTGGAAAATAAAAATTTTCTGACCTCCCGGGAGGTCACTTCCGGCTGATTACTAACAAATATGATCTCCACCCGATTGCAGGTTGACAGGATGCAACACTCCTCACATCCCTCAATCCCCCTGACTATCCGCAATGGTTCCTGACAATCTCCGGAAAAGGCCAATTTTTCTCGTATTGCAACAGGGGCGGTTTTGTGGTTCACCCCCAAGGCTATAATATTTTCAACCTGCATAGGAATGAAGCCCCTCAAGTAGAAAATTGACGCCCCACAAGGTAAACAGGGCTGAGGAAAATCCAATAATCGCCATAATGGCCGCCCGCCTGCGGCGCCAACCTGCCGTAAAGCGTAAATGCAGGATCGCGGCATAAATAAACCAGGTGATCAACGACCAGGTTTCCTTGGGATCCCACTGCCAGTATGAACCCCAAGCCTGCTTGGCCCATACGGACCCGGTAATAATCCCCAGAGTCATCAAAGGAAAACCGACCGAGAGACAGTGCTGATTAAGACTATCCAGGGCCTCAAGTGAGGGAAGGCGACTGTAAAACAAACCAAACCTTTTGTTTTTGATCTCCCGTTCCTGCAACAGATACATGACCCCGCCGGAAAAGGCCAGAGCCAGAAAAGCATTGGCCATAACCGCGATACTGGCATGCACCGGCAACCACAAACTCTGCAAGGCGGGCGGCAGATCACGAACATCCTGTGATGAAATAATCGCAACCGCCATCAAAATGTTAATGATTGGCGCGACAAACACCCCAAAATTCTTAACCTTATAACGCCAGCGAAAAGAGAGAAACCCCAAAGTCACCGAAAGGGCAAAAAATGAAACCGCTTCGTGATTGCTGGTAATAGGCGTGTGGCCAACCGCAAAGTATCGTGCCACGGTATAAACCAGATGCGAAAGGGCGGCAGCCCCCAAGACGTATCGAGCCAACTGCCGCATCTGTTTTTTCTGATTATAGAAATAGAGGAGGTAAGTCAGCGTCGCAAAACAATAGATCAGAAAAGTAAGCTGAAAAAGTAATGTCATTTTCTAGCACTCCCTTTTAGATAAGGCACCTTCGAATTGATCTCTTAAACAAGCCATACTTTCCTGGTCAAAATCATCTTTTAATATATCATGCAGATGGCGATCTATCCGCTCCCAATCATGATTACAAACCCATACTAAAAAATCTTCATGCAACAGGGCTTCAAAAATTTGCTTATTATCGCTCTGCGACCGCTCTGATTTTAATACCTTGGTTCGAACTTCTCCCAGGATGATCAACAATACTTCATACTCCGGACCGAACTGTAATTCAAGTTGCCGCCGCAATTTCCTGGCCAGAGCCGGACTTTTCCCCCCGGTGGAGACCGAAACAGTAAGATCACCGCGACTTACTGTGGCCGGGAGAATAAAATTACACCACTTTGGCACATCTGCAACATTAAGCAGAATATTATATTCATCCGCCTCAGCTGCAATTATTCTTTGCGCTTCCGGATCATCCGTCGCCGCGATCACCAAAAAAGCCTGGCGCAAATCCCCAGATCGATAATGCCGATCAATCCATCTAAGAGAACCAGCTCGATGCAATGCTGCCAGTTCCGATGTCAACTCGGGACTGATCACGGTAATCAATCCCCCGCACGACAGAAGAGCTTTCGCCTTTCTTTCAGCTACCCGACCGCCACCAATCACGACACAGTGCCGTCCGCTGATTTTAAGATTAACCGGAAAATATTCCAAGAGTTTTGACCCTTTGAGCATACATAGCAATTACGAGCTGCTTAAATAACCATAATCAATTTTTCATCTTGCTGGGTCAATTGCCAGAGGGTGCTGCAAAAAAAATTTACCACATTTTAGCATTATTCAATACCGCCTTGCACGCCAAAATAATCGCAAACAAAGACCTCTATAATCAATTTGACACTTCGTGCAAACTATTGTTTTTTAGTTTTATTGGATCATAAATAATTAAAAGGAGTCGAAATGGTTTCCGGAAAATTTAACGTTAAAACATCCCACACCATGGAACTTATCGATATTACCAGCCAGATTGCCAGGGAAATAGATAACACCGGCAAAGAAGCCGGCATTTGTTATTTATACAATCCTCACACCACCGCCGGTTTAACCATCAATGAGGGAGCCGACCCGGATGTACAGACCGATATTATTGCCGCTCTCCAGAAAATCGTTCCCTTAAACTACCCTTACAAACACCGGGAAGGCAACTCTCCGGCTCATGTTATGACTTCTTTGGTCGGCAGCTCGTTAACTTTATTGATTAATCAAGGAAGACTGGAGCTTGGGACCTGGCAAAAAATATTTTTCTGTGAATTTGATGGCCCTCGATCCAGAACAATACTGTGGCGCCTGGTATAATCAAATTATCGTCGCAGAAGCTCCAGTTCTCTTTGCCGGACATATCTCAACATTATTTCCTCTTCCTTATTGGCCAGCATGAACTTGATGCCGAAAAAAAATACATGCACCCTTGGATTACGGAACGTCCGCACCACCTCGGCCTTACTAACTTTAATGATGGTCCCCTCGGCCTCGGGATCACCAATCTGAGGCTCATCAGCCGGGATTTTAATCGTAATCTGACTGATTACATCATTAACGGCCAACAAATCCTTTTTTTTCCGGTAGATCAAGATCCCGCTGGCACTGAGATCCTGAACGCAAAACCCCTGATGCAAATTATTTTTATGAACAAATGAAATTATACTTGTCCTGGGGAGATCGACGCGGTAATGGTCCCGACGCTGTAGCTGATAAAGCTCGCGGGGAAAATCGGTATAAATGGTGTCATGGGTGGTGGCGGTGACTCTGACTCTGAAATGATTCCACAACCGGGCATCATCCCGATAAACAACCATGGCTTTAGTGCTGCCTTCCGGCCAATCCACCGGTTTATCAATCATGAGTCTGGTTTGATCAAAATCAACCAGGATAGAATTGCCGGACTGATACCCCTTCTGAACCAGAGTAATAAATCTGCGGTCAGATTGCAGCTTGGTTAAGACCAGCTTGATAATGGCAAGAGAACTGGTGCGCTGATAGCCGATCTCATCTGGCACCCAGCCACTATTTATGACACTGCCGACTATTTTTTGTTTCAGATCCATTTAATCTCAAATAAGCTATAAATATACTTATGGACAAAAGAGCTTTTTCAAATCTTGCCAATCTGACTTCTTCTGATATATGTTTCGGTCTAAATCAGGAAACTGATAAACTTTCCCTGGCGCTATTATTACAAAAATTTGCTGACCAGGACTTGCTGGAAACCCTGATCCCAAGGCTGGACGAAACAGATATTTCAACCACGGTAGACCATCTCACGGCCTTGATCCATAAACACCTGAGTAAAAAAGAGTATCACAAACTTTTTCTTGATGAATCGCCAGACGATAAATAACTCAACTCGACCAAACTGCAATTTGTTCTCAGCCAACAAGGCAAAACAGGCAGAGGTGGTCACAATATTTATCACAAAAAAAGGAACAGGCAAAGGTGAAATATAAAATAATCAAAGATTTACGGGCATTCCTCGAGGTATTACGGGTCGAATCAGAACTGATTGAAATTGACATTCCAGTTGATCCTTATCTGGAAATTGCTGAGATTCATCGCCGGGTAATCAGTCAGGGCGGGCCAGCTCTTTTATTTACTAATGTGCAGGACAGCAATTTCCCGGTGGTCACCAATCTGTTTGGCTCTTCCCGCCGCCTTGAGCTGGCGTTTGGTAATCATCCCCAAAAATTTGTGGCCGAACTGGTCAAAAACATGGAGTCCCTCAGCCCTTCATGGCAAAAACTGTGGTCGATGCGCGGACTAATAAAGCAAGGCCTGAAAATCGGCACCAAAACTGTTAATAAAGCGCCGATTCTTGAAGGTTTTCAATCTCCGGCCCGGTTAACTGAATTACCACTGCTTACCTCATGGGACACAGACGGTGGCCCCTTTGTCACCCTGCCCCTGGTGTACACCGAACACCCCGATGGTCGGGGACACAATCTCGGGATGTATCGCATTCAGCGCTATGACGACACCACAACAGGCATCCACTGGCAAATCCACAAAGGCGGGGGCTATCATTACCATGAGGCCGAAAAACGCAACGAAAGCTTACCGATGACCCTGTTCATTGGTGGTCCGCCGGCCCTGATGATGGCTGCCATCGCTCCGTTACCGGAAAATATTCCTGAGTTAATGCTGGCCTCTTTGCTGATGGGCGACAAACTACCCTTAATTAATGATCCAAAAGGTGGGCATCCGCTGGTCGCCACCGCCGAATTCGCAATCAAAGGAAAAGTTCCGCCCCATATGCGCCGCCCGGAAGGACCCTTCGGAGACCATTACGGTTATAATTCCCTGACCCATGAGTATCCGGTTTTTCAAGTTGACCACCTTTATCATCGCCGGGACGCTATTTACCCGGCAACCGTAGTTGGCAGACCCAGGCAGGAAGATTTTTTTATCGGTGATTTTCTACAGGATTTATTATCACCTCTTTTTCCGCTGGTAATGAACGGAGTGCGCCAACTCAAAACCTTTGGTGAAACCGGCTTCCACTGCCTGGCCGCCGCCCGCGTTGCCGATCGCTATCCCCGGGAAGCCTTTGCTGCAGGCTTAAGAATACTCGGTGAAGGCCAACTTTCCTTGACCAAATTTTTGATTATCACTGATGGAGATCTCGATGTAACTGATTTCAAAAAACTATGGGTTCATGTTTTGGAACGGGTTAACTGGCAAAGCGATCTATTTATTTTCGCCAATGTCTCACAAGATACCTTAGATTACACCGGCCCCTCAGTCAACAAGGGTTCAAAAGCCATGCTGATGGGTCTTGGCAAAAATCCAAAAAGGGTGCTTCCCGAAAGCTTTAATGGCGAATTACCGGCCGGCTGCTCTCATCCCGCCGTTTTTCTCCCCGGCACTCTGGTCGTGCAGGGAGAAATTTATGAACATAACAAAGATTTACCAAAAAGACTGGCAGAAGTAGCCGGGCTGGAAGCCTGGCCGGTTATCCTGCTGGTTGACAATACCAGAGCAGCCACCGTCAACCTACAGGAATTTCTATGGACTTTTTTTACCCGCTTTGAACCGGCCGCTGATATCCATGCCGCCGGGGTTGAGGTCCGCCGCTTTCATGTTGGCATGAAAGCTCCCGTGGTTTTCGACTGCCGAATGAAACCTTGGTATCCGCACGTGCTGGAAGTAGATGATGCAACACGTCGAAAAGTTGACGAAAAATTCCATAAAATTTGGCCCACCAACTGGTCAGCTAAATAATAATTAATTTTAAAATATGAAGCTATTTGCATCAGTAGCAAAATCTAAGGTAAATGCTCCCACAAGGAGATAATCGCAAACTTCTATTACCCATGTGGTTTGTTTCGCTTTACATGTTCATCTATTTATTAATGCTTGACGACTTTCCAGCCGAAAAGTTATTATAATAATATTTTGACGAGGTATTTGAATGAAAATATATGGAACCACCAACAGTCTACCAGTCACCCCTAAAAACTCTGTCACCAAAAAAGGGGATACAAACGGAATAAACTTTAATACCCTCCTTGAAGAACAGATCCATAATACCGTTAGTATAAAAAATAACGCCTCACCCTCACCAATAGAGTTAAATAATGAGACTGAAACTAATTTCAGAATGACCGGTCTTGCTATAACCGAATCAACTCTCGATACTTTATGTTCATATGGAGAAGCTCTAGCCAACACTAGTTTTTCAGCTCCTGAACTAGAACCTTTCATTTCGGCTCTCGAACAAAATACACTAGCTCTGTTGACCATAAAAAACGAACTGCCAGCCAACAACTCATTAACCAAGTTACTTGATAATCTCGCCACCATATCCTATGTAGAGACCGCAAAATACAGAAGGGGAGATTACAACGCCTGATCCCGCCCCTAATCATCATTTTTTACTGCACCTGTAGACACTCTGTGAAAACCTTTAAATGAAATAATTATACAATCCAGCTAAAATATCACATTGCGCTGAATTGTTTTGTAATGAATCTGATTACCTTCAAAATACTGCTCAATACTACTCTCATTATCATCGGTATAGAGCAGAATCCATCTTTCCCGGTTTAAACCAAATGCAAGAACGATTACAAAAAATTATTGCCCAGGCAGGAATCTGTTCACGACGCAAGGCAGAAGAATTTATCCGACAGGGTAAAATAAAAGTTGATGGCAAGATTGTAACTGACATGGGGATCATGGTTGACTCAAAATTACAACTAATTGAGTTCGAAGGACAACCCCTGCAAAGTCCGGAGGAAAATGTATATATTCTTCTCAATAAGCCCAAAGGTTACGTCACTACCATGCATGACCCACAGGGCAGACCTATCGTATCCTCTCTGCTTAATAATATTACAGCTCGGGTTTTTCCGGTCGGCCGCCTTGATCTTGATACTGAAGGCGCCCTGTTGTTAACTAATGACGGAAAAACAGCCGACCGCATTCTTCACCCACGTTTTGAGATAAACAAAACATATATCGCTAAAGTTACCGGTCACCCTTCTCAAAAAAAATTACTCTTACTCGAAAAAGGTGTTGAGATTGAAGGTCGAATGACTTCACCTGCCCAGCTCAGAGTTATCAGCACAAAAGCTGGTAGTTCGGAGATCGAAATCACAATTCATGAAGGAAGAAAAAGACAAGTTCGCAAAATGTTTGACGCAATCGGCCACCGGGTTAAGGAATTAAAAAGGGTTGCTTACGGTGGTCTGAAGTTAGGGAAATTACCTCTAGGCAAATATCGTTTTTTAACCATAAAAGATATTGACAGAATTTTTATTTAAAAAATATTCTTTACAATCCGCAAGTTACAGGATAATGATATTCTATCATATTGATTTTAAGAAGATTTTTACTTGCGCAACCCGAAAAATATCCATATATTGACTATAAATCACATCCACATTATGATAATATAATTTAGTAACGATCTGTTTTTACTAGTTTAAAAGTATGCTTAAAATAATCGGAAATTATTCGCAAATTCAATTATTTGATTAATCTTGTTGCAAGGCTTCGAAGCAGAATTCTTATTAATTTTTCTCCCCTTTATGGGGGGCATAAAGTTAACAAAAATACAAAGTATTAAGAGGAGAAAAGAGAGATGAACAAATCACAACTGATTGAAGCTCTCGCCCAGAAGATAGATATTCCTTTGCGCGAAGCCAGTCCGATTGCCGGAACAATTCTTGATACCATGATATCAGCCCTGGCCGGAGGAAATAATATAGAAATTCGTGGATTCGGCAGCTTTGTTATAAAGGAATACGATTCTTATGTAGGACGCAACCCAAAAAGCGGTGACAAAATCAAAGTACCACCGAAAAGACTACCATTCTTCAAGGTCGGTAAAGAATTAAAAGAGCAAGTTAACGGTTAGTACCTTTCATTATCTGCTTTCAACCAGTTCCCCCACCAAATCATAATGATGGGCTTCGGTAATCTTTACATCCAAGATATCTCCTGTTGTGCACTCACCACTGGTAATATAAACGCACCCATCAATATCAGGAGCCTGATATATTGTCCGGCCTTCAAGAAGCAAATCGCTTTCGCTGCTAAGCCCCTCTACCAATACCTTTTCAGTACGTCCCACATACTTCTGATTAAGTTCCATTGATATTTCGGACTGTACTTTCATCAGCCGTTCCCGCCGTTCTTCCTTAATTTGTTCCGAACACTGATCTGGTAGTTTTTGCGCCTCACATCCATCTTCGTTTGAATAAGTAAAAATCCCCACATGGGCAAAGCGCTGCTGCCGGATAAAACTTTCAAGTTCAGTAATATCCTTATCGTTCTCCCCGGGAAAGCCGACCATAAATGTCGTACGGATTGCCGATTCAGGAAGTCTAACCCTTATTTTTTCTATTAACTTATCAACCTCGCGCCTCCCGTATGGTCGATTCATCTTCTTGATAATTCCCTCGCTGATATGCTGCAAAGGAATATCAAAATAAGGGAGTATTCTTGGGTTTTCAGCTACCAGATCGAGCAACCTATCGTTGATTCTAGCGGGATAAAGATACAACATACGAAACCATGGAATATCACTGCTGCTCAACAGGGCCTCAAGCAAATCATCAAGCTGCGGCGCTTTATTCCCTAAATCCGTACCATAAGCAGTAAGATCCTGAGCTATCAAGCTGAGTTCCTTAACTCCAGCTGAAGCCAGCATAATTGCCTCTTGGACTAAATCATCAATCTTTCTGCTTCTTAAATTTCCTCGTAGCGATGGAATAAGGCAGTAGGAGCAGCGATTATTGCACCCTTCAGTTATCTTTAAATAGGCCCGATGGGCCGGGGTGGAAATAACCCTTGGCACAGCACTGTCCATAATAAATGTGGGATTAGAAATTTTGAACTCATTTTTAATACCACCATCAAGTTTGGCTAATTCCTGAACAATATGATGAAAACCTTGAGTGCCGATAAAAAGATCAACCTCAGGTAATTGCTTTTGCAGATCAGACCCGTAACGCTGCACCAGGCAACCGGTAACGACCAGACGCTTACCGAACCCACTTTTCTTGATTTCTGCCAGTTGCAGGATCTCATCTATTCCTTCTTCAACTGCCGGCTGAATAAAACCACAGGTATTAATCAACAACAAATCGGCCTCTTCAGGGTCCCGCGTAACCTCATAATTATTAGCGATCAAACCACCAAGCATGACCTCGGAATCAACCAGATTTTTGGGACATCCCAAACTCTGTATGTATACTTTTTTACTCATTTATTTATCACCAAAATCCAACTTTCAAGAGTCCCTTTATTTTACCGTCGATCACGGCAGTATTCGACCATAGTACGTACCAGTTCCCGGCTATGCTTACGAAAAGATCCGTCTTTAAATCCAGGTCGCCAATCCGCATGCCATAATTCATCCGAGACCAGCATAACCGCCGATAAATCAACTCCTCGATATGCAGCGACAGTTAACAGGGCCGTAAACTCCATATCGACCCCCCTCACGCCCTGGTCAGCATAAAGTGCTACCTTTTCCCTGGTTTCACGATAAAGAGCATCTGTGGTCCACACAGACCCCTCCAGTGCGGCATAACCCTTTTCACTTAACATAGTAATTAAATCATAACGGATATCCACATTAACTTGCGCTTTTTCCGCCAACGGGTAATGAGGTGATGTTCCCTCCTCACTAATTCCTTCAAAAGGAACAAGGAGATCACCGATCTTAAGATCAGGACTCAGAGAACCGCACCAACCATAAATCAAGATCTGTCTCGCTCCAAGGGCAATAAGCTTCTCAAGGGCTAATACCGCCATCGCAGCGCCAACCGCAGGCCCGGCACAAAAAAATGCATCAAAATTACCAGTAGCAGGCACCACCAGCAAACGACTGTTAAACAGGAAATATTCCTTAGCGGACAAACCATTCACCAGCTTGCGTAGATATTCCGCCTCTGATGGATTGACACACAATAATCCGCACGACGGCAATTCAGGCTCCCCCGGTTCTCGATTTGGATTTATTACACAATTAGTCATGGAAGAATATATTATCGCAGTAAGCAAAAAAGGCCACAGGTAAAAACCCGTGGCCTTTTAAAGAACAACTTATTTTCTTGTTGATACAGGTCTAATCAAACACCTTTACCAAACAACAGAATCAAAGATACAACCAGACCGTAAATGGTCAAAGACTCGATCAACGCCAGACCAATGATCATGGTAACGGTAATTTTACCAGAAGCCTCAGGGTTTCTGGCAGTACCTGAACAAGCGCCACCAACAGCTGTACCCATACCAATACCGCAACCAAGAGCTGCAACGCCAACAGAAATTGCAGCAGCAAGGTAGACCAGAGCGGTCGCGGTGGTCACACCACCAGCTGCCGCCGCCTCAGATGCCATAGCTACCCCAGACAGCACAAGCACCATCAAACCGGAAAGAACTGAAGTTAAAGTTACTTTTTTCATCGTACAACTCCTCCTAAATATTCGTTATTGGATTGGCCTTCTTTGTTTATTAAAAATTTTAATTAATGAGCATGTTCCATGGCCGCTGAAAAATACAAAATAGACAGCAGCAGAAATACCAGGGCCTGTACGATAGAGACCAAAACCCCAAGGCATAGAATCGGCAACGGGGCAAAATATGCACCGGCCAACAGAAAAAGAATCCCTAAAAGAGTCTCTTTGGCCATAATGTTACCAAACAGCCGGATAGAAAGAGACAAAATCCTGGCAAAATGGCTGATAAGTTCAATAGGCAGCATCAGGGGAATAAGCGCTGGTATAGGTCCCAGAAAGTGCTTTATATAACCAACCCCATGGAACTTAATCCCCAAAATATGAGTGGTAACAAAAACAATCAAAGTCATAGCCAGAGTAATATTTAAATTGGAGGTAGGCGACATGAATCCCGGAATCAACCCAATCATATTGGCCACCAAAATATAAAGAGCAAAGGTAGCAAGCATCGGAAACATCATGCGAGCGCCTTCCTTTCCCATATTATCGCCCATGAAGCCTTCCAGGCCTCCAATAACAGCCTCCCAGAAATTCTGTCCTTTGCCGGGCACCATTTCCATTTTACCCAATGTAAGTTTGGGAACAATAATCAGAAAGGCCATTACCAGCCACGTATAGGTCATATGAGGTGAAACAAGTTTTGCTAAAACAGAATCCCCGACCAAGCCATGCGGCACCGGTAAACCTAATGCTTCAAGAATTATAGAAATAAACAGTATTGGATGTTCCATCGCCTTTTACGAAGCCTCCTTGATATTCAAAATAATTTTCTTCGTCTCGCCAACCGCAGTAATTACCATACTCAATAATACTGTTGAAAGTCCCGCCAGCAAGCCCAAGGTATTTACCATCTGATTCTTAACAAGCACAAACAATATCAGCATCACTACTGAAAGTCGGATATAATATAGTATAAAAAATCTCAACTTTACTGCCGTCATCGGTCCACGGAAAAGCTTGGTCAAATCTCTTCTCAGAAACCTGAAGCTTATATTAGCAACCAAACCACCAACAAACACCGATCGGCCGATTAAAGGTGAATAAAATATCCATCCGGCTAAAGCCAAAATCAGCAACAACAACCAATTAAGAAGCTCAATTCTGTTCAGCGAGATATCCTGGTTATTGCTTTTCATCCCTCGCCAACTATAGGTCCTTTCTAATCGCCAACCTATAAAGATTCAGAAATCCGGCGAATATTCCAAACCCTAAAAATACCATGGTAAAAACCGGGGTGGTCCTACCCCCAAAAACCTTATGATCCAGATAATAACCGAAACCAAGACCAATAAAGATCGAAAAAGCTACCGTCATCCCGATCGTACTGAAATCAGCCAAAAGTCGCATGTATTCTCTACGATTATTTGACATTGGTACCTTCAGTTAATAAACCGATCACACAACCCCAAATATTGGATAAAATCCTTTCAATTCCTATCATGGCACCAGCTCAAAGTCAACGGCTTTTTGCTTATTTAATCAATTTTCTGAATACTGATTCAGTTTTCTCCAGAGTTACTGCCAAGTCTTCTTCACTATGGGCAGCCGAGATAAACATCCCTTCAAACTGGGCAGGCGCAAGATAAATGCCTGCGGCCCGCATTTCCCGGTAATAACGGCCATACATATTCGTATCAGATTTCATAGCCGACTCAAAATCAGTTACCGGTCCCTTGGCAAAAAAAGTGGTCAACACCGACCCAACCCGATTCATACAGGTGTTGTCCGGCATATATTTTTGGGCAATATTGAACAATTGTTCAGCAAATTTATCAGACTTTGCATCAAGCTTATCATAAAATCCAGGCTCGCTTAAGGCAGTAAGGGTAGCTTTGCCAGCCGCCATGGCCAGAGGATTTCCCGAAAGGGTGCCTGCTTGATAAACCGGCCCTTCCGGCGAAATATAAGCCATTATCTCCTTTTTACCGCCATATGCACCAACCGGTAATCCGCCACCAATAATTTTACCCAGACAGGTAAGGTCAGGGTTAATCCCAAATTTGGCCTGTGCTCCACCCAAGCTTACTCGAAAACCAGTAATTACCTCATCAAAGATCAACAAAATTCCCAGTTCTTCTGTAAGTTTACGTAATTTCTTAAGAAATCCTGGAGCAGGGGCGACAACTCCCATATTCCCAGCCACCGGCTCAATAATCACACATGCAATATCAAGCTCTTCATTCCGCAGAGTTTCTTCCAACTTTTCAAGATTATTATAAGGAATAGAAATGGTGTTTTTAACGATATCGTCCGGCACCCCAGGACTACCAGGAATCCCTAAAGTTATAACACCAGAACCGGCCTTAACCAAAAATGAATCGGCATGACCATGATATCCACCGTCGAACTTAACGACAATATTTCGACCGGTATATCCCCGCGCCAACCGAATAGCACTCATCGTTGCCTCGGTGCCCGAACTGACAAACCTTACCATCTCAACCGATGGCAAGGCATCAACAACCATTTCTGCCAAATCAATCTCAAGAGGAGTAGGAGCACCAAAACTTGTTCCATTTTCCAAGGCCTGCCGGATAGCATCAGCTACAGCTGGATAATTATGACCAAGAATCATTGGACCCCAGGAACAAACAAAATCCGTATAACTGTTACCATCAACATCATAAACCCTGGAACCCGCTGCCCGTTCGATAAACACCGGATCACATCCTACCGATTTACAGGCCCGGACCGGACTGTTAACTCCACCCGGAATAAGGGTCTGGGCCTTTCGAAACATACTATTTGAAATATCAGTTTTCATATTTAAAAACCTCCCACAAGGAATATTTTGCAGCGGAGTATTCAAACAATAAAGATCCGCAATTTTTACTAACCTAGTCAGATAAATTTAATATCTTCCAGAACTTAATTAGATCACTTCCAAAAAAAATTTATAATATAGCATGGCCTTTCTTAGTGTGTCAAAATATTGTTCGCCAAAACTCCTTTCTAATCTATAATCAATTCATTAAAATATATGATAGAGGTGTAAACATTTGAGCGGCAGACCTCTCTTGTGCTACTTGGTCTGGCCACATAAAACAGACTTCCCATCCCATACTGTCGGGCTGAATCCAGTACTGCTTCAGTATCATCGACCAACATAGTTTTTTCACGCGAAAATCCGATCATTTTTTCCAGACGTGGCCAAAAATTCGGATCCTCCTTGGCTAGGCCAACTTCAGCCGAACAGACAATTTGATCAAAATGTCCAGCCAATGACGTTCTCTTCATTTTAATTTCCAAGGTTTTCTGATGAGCATTGGTAACCAGAATTATATTCTTCCCTTTCTTCCGACAATAATCCAGAAAATCTACCACATATGGATGGACATCGATAAGATGATTTAACTCAATTTTCATTGCCGGAATATCAAGATCCAACTCTACTGACCAGAAATCAAGATCCGTCCACTCCAGGGTTTTTTCACGACTTTTGTATTTACTGAGCAATTTATTTCGCGCTTCATTAAAGGTAATATTATTTTTTCCAGCAAAAACTTCTGGCACATAATACTCCCAGAAATAGTCATCAAAATTTCGATCCAGTAACGTACCATCCATATCAAGAAGTACTGTATCAATCTTGTCCCAATCAACAATTGAAACCGATATTATATTTTCTGACATAAAAAATTACTCACCTGAAAATACATAAATATATGTTTGCCTTTATCTGGGGCATTATTCTGAATCAATCCACTAAATGCACAATTACAAAGAATAAAATTCGTGTATGGCCAAATCCAGAGAGGGGGGGACAAATTAGACAAAAACAAAGAATATATTTAACAGTAATAAAATTATATCTGAAAATCTATTATGAATATATTTTCAACAGATGGTGTAAAATTAAGTTATAAAATAAGTTTACCGATAACTTCCTTGATAGACGATAAATTGTTATCTTCCAGATATTTCTGCAATCCTTCAACAATATTTTCCGTTGCACGCGGGTCTACAAAATTAGCGGTTCCGACTTGAACCGCACTTGCACCTGCTAATAAAAACTCAATGGCGTCTTCGGTTGTAGTAATGCCACCAATCCCAATTACCGGGATGCTGACCTGTTTTGCCACCTGCCATACCATCCGTAATGCTACGGGCTTAATTGCAGGTCCGGACAATCCACCGACAACATTTCCAAGTATTGGTCTTCTACTCCGCACATCAATTGCCATCCCCAACAAGGTATTAATCAAAGAGACACCATCTGCTCCACCTTGTTCTGCAGCCCTGGCAGTCAATGTTATATCAGTAACATTTGGTGATAATTTAATAAAAACTGGCAAACTGCATTTTGACTTTACTTCCCTAGTAACAGCCTCAACCATAGCTGGGTCTGTGCCAAACGCCACCCCTCCTTTTTTTACATTAGGACAGGATATATTGACTTCAATCGCTGATATCCCTGGAGTATCATTTAACCTTTCCGCTAACCGACCATAATCATCAACGCTATCACCCAAAACATTTACAAAAACATTGGTACCAATATTTCGGAGAAATTCCATTTTTTCCGAAATAAATTTTTCAACCCCAACATTTTCCAAGCCAATCGCATTTAACATACCGCTGGCAGTCTCAGCGACTCGCGGTGGAGGGTTACCCACCCTTGGCTTAAGAGAAATCCCCTTAACAACTATTCCACCGAGACGATTAAGGTTCACAAAAGACGAGAACTCTTCTCCATAACCAAATGTTCCGGAGGCAGTCATCACCGGATTCTTTAACTGCAGAGAACCGAAATTTACATTTAATGCCGCCTTTTTTAAATCCATTTAACCTCCGCTGCGTCAAATACTGGACCATCCTTACATACATGAGCGTAGGGCTGAGTATCCGTTAGCTTCATGGATTCCGACTTCGGCAAAGCACAACCAAGACAAGCCTTGATTCCACAAGCCATAATTGTTTCAAGCGAGACCTGACATTGCCAATTATTATCACGACTTATCCCGGCAACCTTTTTCAACATAGGATATGGACCGCAACTATAAATAATCCAATTATTATCTGGATCCAGATTTTTTGAAAGTAAATCGGTTACAAACCCATGATATCCTAATGACCCATCATCTGTAGCAATTTTTACATTCAATCCCATAACCTCAAAATCATCCAGCAAAGGCAATATCTCAGAATCGGTTGCCGCTCCCAACAATACAACAATATTGAAATTGAGATCCCCTGTCTTTTTACTTACCAACCACTTAGCAAGAAACAAAAGCGGTGCTATGCCCATGCCACCACCCAACAAGCAAATATTTTCCCGGCTACTATCCAAAAATCCTTTTCCCAAAGGACCAACCACATCCAAAAATTCACCGACTTCAACAGCTGATAATATCCTAGTACCCCGCCCAACCACCTTAAACAGTATTTCTATCAAACCATCGCCGGTAACTTGATGAAGTGAGAATGGACGCCTTAAAAGTGGATCATAACAGGATGTAGGACGAATCATTACAAATTGACCTGGTTTTGCAATATCAGCAATATCCCGGGCCATCATCGTCAATCGGGTAATATCGGATGAAAGTTTTTCATTCCGCATTACTTCTGCTTTTAATTGAACAGGTTTCATCTTAGTTGTTTGTTACCCAAAAAATATTATAAAAAAACTGCGCATCCGCCACCAAAATGCGCAGTTAATCAAAATTCAAGAATATTCTCCAATCAATAGATAATCATATCAAAATCAATGTTTTGTAATTAATTTCAACAATCTTTCCAAATCATCCATGGAGTAGTATTCAATTTCAAGTTTTCCCCGATTACCATTCTGTACTATTTTTGATTTTGCCCCCAAGTACCTGACTAAATCAGTTGTCAACGCTCGACAGTATGACTCAGGTATTCCATCTTCATTCTTTTTCTGAGTAATCAGGTTTTTATCCTTAGTTTTTCTAGCCAAGGCTTCAGCCCTTCTCACACTTAAACCCTTACCAATAATTGCATCACGCAGTTCCTGCATAGCACTCAAATCAGGAAGACCCAACAAAACACGGGCATGCCCCATTGACAATTTACCATTTACCACATCTTTTTTTGCAAAATCAGGTAGTTGTAAAATTCGCAAAAAATTGGCTACAGTTGACCTCTCCTTACCGACACTTTTTGCAACTTCCTCCTGTGTCATATTAAATTCTTGAACCAAACGCTGATAGGCCTCAGCCTCTTCAAGTGGATTAAGGTTTTGACGTTGAATATTCTCAATAATTGCCAATTCAAGCCTTTCAACAGGATCAACATTTTTCACCAGTACTGGAATCTCTGTCAACCCAGCAAGCTTAGAAGCCCGCCACCTTCTCTCTCCGGCAATAAGTTCATATCCTTCACCGTCATCCCTTTCCATTACAACCAGAGGCTGCAGAACACCTTTTTCTTTAATCGATTCCATTAACTGGTTCAAAGCTTCTTTATCCATTTCCTTTCGGGGCTGATATTGATTAGGAACAATCTTATCAATTGGACACAGAAAATATGTTTTATCCATCCGCCCATAATCAAGATCATTATTACCTGCGGATCCGGGTAACAAAGCATCCAACCCTTTACCCAATGTTTGCCTACCCATGCTACTGCCCCCTCTTTACTTGCTGCTTTTTTAGAAATTCCTTACCAAGGTTCATGTAACTTATTGCACCCGCTGACTTAGGGTCATACACAATTACCGGTTGACCGTGACTTGGACATTCACTCAATTTAACATTCCTCGGAATAACTGTATCATAAACCCTTTCCTTGAAATGATTCTTAATTTCCTTTGCAACCTGATATGTTAACCTGTTTCTACGGTCATACATAGTCAAGACAAGACCTTCAACTGACAGCTTCTGATTATATGAATTCTTTACTAACCTGATCGTCCTAATCAATTGACTCAAGCCCTCCAATGCAAAATATTCACATTGCATCGGGATTATCACCGAATCAGATGCCGTTAACGCATTAACCGTCAACAAACCCAAGGAAGGAGGGCAGTCAATCAGCACATAATCATATTCACTGCGCAGAGGAGCTAAAGCCTTAGCCAAATAACGTTCCCTTTTTTCCACAGCAACCAACTCAACCTCAACCCCGATCAAGTCAATATGTGTCGGAAGAAGGTCAAAATTCCCCGCACCCTCAATCTGACATATTGCTTTTTTGGCTTCAACCTCACCAAGAAAACAATGATAAAGATGATGGGCCACACTCTTAACATCCACCCCCAACCCACTCGATGTGTTGCCCTGCGGGTCACAATCAACCAACAACACCTTTTGCCCTAACGCTGCCAGCGAAGCAGCCAAATTGATAGATGTGGTAGTTTTCCCAACCCCACCCTTTTGATTTGCCAACGCGATAATTTTACCCATAAAGGCAAGACCCCCAAAATAATTTAAACAACCCACAACCCATCACCCACACAACTTAACACCTTTCAAGTTAAAACCAAACCACTTCTTTGAATTGTTTCACGTGAAACATGTTATTGAAATCGTGTGCGGTAAATTGTTTCACGTGAAACAATTCAGGAGGGTGCTTGGTGAAAATATAGAAATAATTGTGGGTGGTTCATTTTTGGTAATTGGAAACGGAGTGTGTTGCACTGGTAATTGCGAAAATTGAACGGGGCAAACTTTATATAAGAAGAACGTTGAGAGTGGTAAGTAAGAACGGAAAGGTGTTACGCCTGATTAATTGCGGGAATATCGTGGCCAGAAAGGTCTAGTTGAAATCGCAAATAAATGTTTAAGTCTGAAATAATTCAGAATAGCGCTTGGGAAAAGTATTAAGCTTATATAATAAGTGTACGGATTAGATCAAAAATCAATTTCGTCTTTTTGGTCCCTGTTTAAGAGAGAAATTACCGCCATATTGCATGGTTTGTCTTCATATATTACTTGATAAACCTGGTCAAGAATCGGCATTTCAACCCCAAAACGGTCGGCTAATTTCTTTGCGGACCAAGTAGTCTTTACACCTTCCGCCACCATGTCCATGTGGTCAACAATGTCATTTATCTTTAGGCCTTGGCCAAGCTTTAAGCCGACAGTACGATTTCGGCTCAAATCACCAGTGCACGTTAACACAAGATCACCCATGCCTGCCAAGCCAGAAAAAGTATGGGGGCTTGCACCCATTTTCACACCTAACCGGGTAATCTCTGCTAATCCCCTGGTTATTAAAGCCGCTCTGGTATTAGTGCCATAACCAAGACCATCACAGATTCCAGCAGCAATTGCCACAATGTTTTTAAGAGCACCACCAAGTTCCTGGCCAATAACATCCGTGCTTGCGTATACCCGGAAATTAGCCGAGAAAAAAAGTTTCTGGAAATAAACCGACTCACTTTTTACCTTGGCGGCAACAGTTACAGCGGTCGGTGTACCATTAGCAACTTCCTTGGCAAAACTGGGGCCAGCCAAAACTCCGAGATGAAGATCGGACAAAATAAATGGCAGATCAGTTGACTTATTAACAATTTCAGCCATAACCTGAGTCATGGTCATTAAACTTTCGTTTTCAATTCCTTTAGTTGCTGAAATTATATATTGATTTTTTTTAAGAAAAGGAACAATTCGAGAAAATACATCGCGGAATACATGTGATGGAACAACCATAACAATTGCCTGTGCTTCATCTACGGCATCAGACAACACATTTGTGAATTTTATGTTTTTGGATAATTTACACCCAGGTAGATAAGTGGTGTTTTCTGATAATTTACTAATATTATCAATATGTTTCGCGCAATGCCCCCACAAAATTACCTGTTTTCCATTATCACTTAATAATTTAGCCAGAGCGGTTCCCCAACTACCGGCTCCGATAACCGCAACTTGGCTCAATGACATATTATCTATCTCCGAATAATAATTTATTCTTCAATGGAATGAATATCGTCTTCTTCGGATTCATCTTCTGTGTATGGCTCCACAACCCGATCAAGATCTACCACCTTTTCATCAGATGAAAGATTGAACAATCTTACACCCTGGGTATTACGACCAATCACTCGGACATGCTGCATATTCATCCTGATAATCTTGCCACCATCAGTAATCAACATGATTTCGTCATCAGCATTTACTTGTAACGCCCCGATAACTTTACCATTTCGTGCGCTGGACTTAATAGAAAAAACACCCTTTCCACCTCGACGTCTTGGTGGATACTCCTCTACCGAGGTTCTTTTTCCGTAGCCATTTTCGGTTACCACCAAAATAGACGAATCCGAGGACAATACTTCCACCCCAACAACTTCATCATTTGGTTTAAGGGTAATACCTTTAACACCAGTTGCCTGGCGCCCCATCGACCGAACATCCTTTTCATTAAAACGGACCGACATACCGCCGCGAGAAGCCAGTAGGATATCGTTAGAGCCGTTAGTAAGCACAGCTGATATTATTTCATCATTTTCCTTGATATTAAGGGCTATTTTCCCACGCCTTAATGGTCTTGCAAACTCACTAAGTACGGTTTTCTTAACTACGCCTCGCTTGGTGACCATCATCACATATGATTCCTCTCCTTCTGCTAACTCAAAGCTCTTAACCGGAAGAATAGCCGCTACCTTCTCTCCAGGAGTCAGATCCAAGAGGTTTACCAAAGCCTTGCCTCTGGCGATTCGGCTTGCTTGTGGGATCTCGAAAACCCGACGCCAAAAAACCTTGCCATAATTTGTGAAAAACAGAAAGGTATCATGGGTTATAGCGAGGTACATAGAGTTAACGAAATCCTCATCATGCGTCTGAATACCCTTAACCCCTTTTCCGCCACGACGCTGGGATCGGTAAAGATCAACCTGATTACGCTTGATATACCCTTCATGGGTGACGGTAATTACCATCTCCTCCTGTGCGATCATATCCTCAGGAAGAATCTCGTCCGGCGCTTCAATAATCTCTGTCCGGCGCTCATCACCGTATTTTTCGATTATATCCTCAAATTCATCACGGATAATCTTCATGACAATTTTCTCATCGCCAAGAATTTCCTTAAACCAGGCAATTTGACTCATCAACTCTTTATACTCGGCGATAATCTTATCACGCTCAAGCCCGGTCAACCGCTGTAAACGCATTTCAAGGATAGCCTGAGCCTGAATGGCCGAAAGAGCATAATTACTCATCAGGCTGTCCTTGGCTTCTTTTGGATCGGGAGATTTTTTAATCAACTCAACCACTTCATCAAGATTACTGATTGCTATCTTCAATCCCTCGAGAAGATGGGCTTTTTCCTCAGTTTTTCTGAGATCAAATGCAGTTCGTCTATAGACAATAGTCTTACGGTGAAGCATGAAGTGAAGAAGAATCTGGCGCAGGTTCAATACTTCCGGGCGTCCATTAACAATGGAAAGTAAAATAACACCAAAACTCCTCTGCAACGGAGTCATCTTGTAGAGCTGATTTAAAGTTACTTCAGCAATTTCATCCTTTTTCAATTCGAGAACTATACGCATCCCGCGACGGTCAGACTCATCCCTGACCTCAGAGATTGATTCAATTTTTTTGTCCTTAACCAGTATTGCTATTTTCTCAATCAGGCTTGCTTTGTTCTGTTGATATGGAATCTCTGTAATAATGATTGATTCACGATTAGCTTTTTTACTTTTTTCAATATGGGTTTTGGATCGCATCAAAATCGAACCACGTCCAGTCTCATAAGCCTCACGAATACCAGCCCGCCCGCAAATAAAACCACCGGTCGGGAAATCAGGACCACTAATATAATCCATTAACTGATTAACAGTGATATTTGGCTCATCAATTAAAGCAATAAGACCTTTCATCACCTCGGTGATATTGTGTGGCGGGATATTAGTCGCCATTCCGACTGCGATTCCAGAAGAACCATTGATCAATAAGGTAGGGACCTTGGTAGGAAATACCACTGGTTCAAGATGAGAATTATCATAGGTTGGCGTAAAATCAACTGTCTCTTTATCCAGATCGGCAATGATCTCCTGATCAATCTTGGTCATGCGCGCTTCAGTGTAACGCATTGCAGCCGGCGAATCACCATCAACAGAGCCGAAGTTACCCTGGCCATCAACCAAAAGATAGCGCATGGAAAAAGTTTGGGCCATCCTGACTATAGTATCATAAGCCGCTGTGTCGCCATGGGGATGATATTTACCAATCACATCACCGACGATACGGGCTGATTTTAAATAAGGACGATTATGGTAGTTGTTGAGCTCACGCATGGCAAAAAGGGCACGCCGATGAACCGGCTTAAGTCCGTCGCGAACATCAGGCAGAGCCCGGCCCACGATTACGCTCATCGCGTAATCCATGTATGATTTTTTCAACTCACTTTCAATTGAAATATCAGGGAAATGTTCCCCTGTTGTCTCTTTGATTTCTTCCACCATTTTATAATTACCTACCTATTATTTAAAAAACTGAAATATACGGTTAAATTCCTGCCTTGATTGAAACAATGGAGTATAGATCAGATATCTAATTCCGAAACTTCCATGGCATGATTCTGAATAAAATCCCGCCGTGGTTCAACTTTATCACCCATTAAAGTAGTGAAAATGTCATCGGCCTTTTCAGCGTCGTCGATTCTAACCCTGAGCATCACTCTTTTTTCGGGATCCATAGTGGTGTCCCAAAGTTGCTCTGGATTCATTTCACCAAGACCTTTATAACGTTGCAAGTGACTACCCTTAAATGATTCCTTGCGCACCGTTTCCAGCAGCTCCTTCCAATCTGAAACAACAATATCCTGACTGCTGTTGTTAAGGATAAACTGACTTTCAAGCAACTCTTTAACCTGTGGATATAGCTTAATTAAAGAATGATACTCGGGAATCAGTGGAATCTGGGGGCCAACAGTTACCAACATGTGAGCTTTGTCCTTAATGGCCGCATCAAATTCGTAACAACTGTTTTTCCAAAGGCATGGTTTTAAAGTACCAACAATAAATTTCCTTTCACCAAGCTGTATTCGTAATTTTTCAACAAATTCTTCTTCTACGAACTGGTCAGCTGAATTGACCTCGTTCTGTAACAAGAAGGTGATCATATCCTCCCATATTCCCATTCTCTCTAAATATTGAACGATCTTAAGGTAACTGGATAGCTTACGCAAATTATCAACCATATCCTGACCACTTATTTCAATAGCTTGCTCCCCAATCACTTGTTTAAAGGTCATCATTGAACTTGCCTGTTCAAAAAGAAACTTGTTAAGTTCTTCGTCATCCATGAAATACTGTTCTTTCTTGCCACGACCAAGTCGATATAACGGGGGCTGAGCTATATAGATATTACCGGCCTCAACCAGATGATGCATCTGGCGGTAAAAAAAAGTCAAAAGTAAGGTACGAATATGGGCTCCATCAACATCAGCGTCAGTCATTATAATAATTTTATGATAACGAAGTTGTTCAGGGTCGAAATCATCTTTTCCAATACCGGTGCCAAGCGCCGCAATGATATGTTTTATTTCATCGCTGGTAAGAATCTTGTCATATCTAGCCTTCTCGACATTCATTATTTTGCCGCGCAAGGGCAAGATAGCCTGAAATACCCGGTCACGACCCTGTTTTGCACTACCACCGGCCGAATCACCCTCGACTAGAAACAATTCCCTGATTTTAGGATCCTTGCTTTGACATTCTGCCAGTTTAGCAGCCATCATCAGGTCTAAACCGCTTCCTTTTTTTCGAGATAGTTCCTTGGCTCTTCTTGCAGCTTCTCGGGCCCTAGCTGCGTCAACTACTTTGGAAAGAATCTTCTTGGCTTCTATCGGATTCTGCTCTAAATAAATGCCTATTTTCTCATTACAAATAGATTCGACAATGGTCCGTACCTCGGAATTACCAAGTTTTGACTTAGTTTGCCCTTCAAACTGAGGGTTAGGCACACGGACAGAAACGACACAGGTGATACCTTCACGAACATCGTCTCCTCCCATCTTTTCCTTCATATTCTTGGGAATTATATCATCGGTGGCATAACGATTTATACACTTGGTTAACGCACCGCGAAAACCGGTAACATGAGTTCCACCTTCCTTGGTATTTATATTATTAACAAAAGAAAAAATCCTTTCGGAATAACCTGTGTAATACTGAAAACAAACATCAACCTGCACCCCTTCTCTTTCACTTTCAAAAAAAACAGGATCCTGGTGAACCGGGGTGCGATTTCTATTCAGATAAGTAACAAATTCTTTTATTCCACCTTCAAAATGAAAATTATCTTCGGCGCCATTACGCTCGTCATGGAGAATAATTTTTACATTTTTATTTAAAAAAGCTAGTTCTCTTAACCTATCTTTAATAATCTCGTACTTGAATACGGTGGTTTCAGTAAAAATACCTGGGTCTGGAAGAAAAGTAATCTTGGTGCCGGTGGTTGAAGCATTACCAGTAACTGTAACTTCACTACTCTTTATCCCGTATTCATAAGTTTGCTGATGAATCTGTCCTTCTCTTTTTATCTCGGCAATAGTCAATTTACTTAAAGCATTAACCACCGAAACCCCAACACCATGTAAACCACCTGAAACTTTATAAGTTGAATGATCAAATTTACCACCGGCATGCAGAGTACACATAACTAACTCTAGCGCGGATACTCCTTCCTCTGAATGAATTGCTACAGGAATACCCCGGCCGTTATCCTCGACACTAACACTATCATTCTTGTGAATAGTAACCGTGATCGTGTCACAATAACCAGCCAAGGCTTCATCAATACTGTTATCAACAACTTCATAAACCAGATGATGCAATCCTTCCTCAGCCGTGTTCCCGATATACATGGAAGGCCGCATCCTGACACCTTCCAAACCGGAAAGAACTTTTATTTGATCAGCACCATAGCTTTTATTTTCTTCAGTCACAGATATTTACCTTTATTTTAACTTTATAATTTTAATATTGGATTATATTTATTTGATTATATTTTCATCGGCATTATTATACCCATAAAACCTTCATCTTCATCTCCCTGAAGAAGACAAGGACTCTCTTCCGTGTTTATAAATACCTTAATTTTATTTGATTTCATAACAGTAAGGGCATCAATAAAATATTTTCCATTAAAGCCAAGAGTTAAAGCTTCCCCTGAATAATCAATTTCTATTTCATCTTTTGCATTTCCTATATCCATACTTTCCGAAGAAAGTATCATTATGTTCCTGTCAATAAAAAACTTTACTGCATTAAATCTATCTTCAGTAAAAAGATTCATTCTTTTCATTGAATGGATGAGAGAATTTCGATCTATTTCAAGATATATATCCATATTAATCATATTAATGATGTTTTTATAATCAGGAAAATCACCATTCATTAATCTTATAATCATTAAATAATTATCTTTTTTTATAACGGCTTGATTTTTTTCAAATCCCATAAAAATATTGTTGTTGTTTTCACAAAATTTTCTTATTTCTTGTAATCCTTTCCTTGGGATTAATACCGTGCTCTGCATATTAAGTTTATCAAGATCATTATCCACTATACTTTCCATCAATGTCAGTCGATGGCCATCTGAAGAAACCATTCTAATATAATTTAAACCGTTTTCTTTTTTATCTTTTTCAACAAGAACGGCTGTAAGATTAAATTGACTTTCTCCTTCCTGGGCTACTGAAAATATAGTCTTTTCAATAAGATCACTGACTGTTGCACTATCAATTTCAATTAAAGATTCTTCACTGTATTCAGGAAAAGAAGGAAATTCATCGCCCGGCATTCCCGCCAGGTTATAATCGCTCGATTCTGCTTTTATTTTAACCCAATTATTTTCTTTAACTTCTAAATGGATTTGATCTGAGATAGATTCTCGAATAATTTCAAAAAGCTTTTTAGCTGGCAGAGTAATAGAGCCCGGGTTTAATATTTCGGCCGGGATGTTAATTTTAATACCAATTTCCAGGTCTGTACCGATCAGGGTTACTGAATCCGATTCACTTTTAATTAAAATATTGGAAAGAATAGCAATGGTTCCTTTTTTCCCTGTCACATTTTGTAAAGTAGCAAGACCGGAAAAAAATTCATCTCTTGAAATGTTCAGAGTAAGGGACATGATTTCCCTCCTTTATA
>JAHJIY010000024.1 GCA_018823175.1 Pseudomonadota bacterium | reverse complement strand
GCATTGTATGAAAAGTACGGCCTGTACAAAGTGCCGACATCAGCGGCTTGGACGAAGGCGCATGCCCTGCGGTGAAGAACATCGGAAAGCCGTGTGCGGGAAAACCGCAAGCACGGTTTGATGAGGGGAGGTTGATGAATGGTCAGTCCGGCGGACACGTAGTAGCCGCGTGCGGCGAGGCGTCAATGAAAAGTTACGGGCACTGATTTGATATCAGCTTCCTACTCTACCCAGATTTCACAGATTTCACGCCAGGTAAATGAAGACATCGCAAAGGCGTAGGGATTAAAGGCTTTCATACTCAAACCGCTTACAACCTTGGCCATCGGCAAACTGATCCGCGAAGTACTGGATGAAGATAAATCCGCTGATTAACAGCCCTACCATCACAGGAAAACACCGAAAACAAGAAACTTATAATCTGAAGTACGTCCCCTATTCCTCCGCCTATTGCTTCTCGTCCATTGCTCCGGCCGATAGATTTTTCTTTACTACTGGTGTTGCGATATGATTAATTATCATGTGTCTGATCAGTAAGGTTTATGACCATATCAAACTTTAGTACTGCGAAAATACAACTTGAATTTGTGAATAGATGTCGGTTCGGCTGCTGTTTTAACAGGATCCCATGTAGGCGCAAGTATCTCAAGATTGAGTAAAACAGCTTTTACACGGGAGTCCTATGCGTAAAAAAACCGTTAAAAAAAAATATTCCAGATTTTCTATAGTAATGACAAGCCTGCTGGTTTGCTTTTTGGTTGGAGTTACTCCGGGGATATCAGCCGAGCTTGCTCCTGCGGAACGTTGTCTTGACTGCCACGATGATATTTGGGAGGAGGGGATGGCCCAAAGCTTCATCCATGCGCCTTTTCAGGAACAGCAATGCCAGGCCTGCCACGTTGCGGCCCCCTTCAAAAGGGGAAAGCGACTAGACAATAAACAGGAGCGCAGTGAGATTAAGTGGATAGCGCGGAATTCCTCCCCGGCGGAGGTCCACTGGTTTAAGTTTTCTGTTCCCGAGGACCACGGGACCATCTTTATCGAAGCGGACGGCAACCTGGGGAAGTCTGTGCAAGATAAAGTGCAATTGCCTTCGCTGGACGGTTTGCCACGCTACGACAACGATCACCAGGCACCAAAGATCAGCAAGGTGAGAGTTCTTGAGGTCGAAAGAGGTCTGTTTGTGTCGGCGACAATCGGATGGGAAACCGATGAGATCGCCAATTCGACGGTTAATTATGGTATTAATAAATTAAACATAGTTTCTCCCCGGGAAAGTACACTTGTAACTCACCATCGGGTAACGCTGTCCGGGATTAAATCCTCCAAGACATACCAGTTCCAGGTTGTTTCCGAGGATCTGTTCGGCAACAAGTCGACGTCTGAGGTTTTTTCCCTGTCTACGGCCAAGACGTTTTCTTCAGCGGATGAGCAGTCATTGGCCCCAATTCAAGACGTAATAAAAATTGGGATGGACACAGAGCTTTTCCAGAGTGATGGTGAGTATCTTGCTAAGATTACCGCCAATCAGTCGGTCAAATTGGGTTTGGGATCCATACCAAACACTTTCAGGAACCCCACCTATGTTGAAGATGTCAATACATCAGAAGATATTAAACATGTGCTTATTTATAACGAATTAAACCTGAATATTTTGATCTGTTACAGTTGTCATCGTAAATACCAGGAAAGCATGTCACACCCGGTCGATGTTTATCCGAAAAGAGGAATGGTAATTCCTCCCGAATATACTACTCTGGCAGATGGTCGAATTACCTGTATGTCTTGTCATCAGAGGCATGCTTCGAACTTGGATAATCGATTGATCAAAGCATCAAACAGGGAGCTTTGCAGAGGTTGTCATAAAGATATGGCATAAAGTTGTAATTGATCGCTTGGTGCAAAATATACCCAAAAACAGGAAGGAATAAAAATGTATTACAAAAGAAAAAAACTTAATCTCAAAGTAAAAAGTCAATTGCAGAGATGGTTGTTAATTAGAATATTGGGGACGGTGATACTCAGTTCAGTTGTCGCAGCAATAATCCTTTATATATATTCAAGCCAGGAAATTGGTGGGTCATTCTATGACGCCCATATCAAGATAAGACGGGTCAGTGATCTGCTCCTGCCGGTGATAATCGCCGGGTCTTTTATCAGCTTGTTAAGCGGGACCATACTGGCGTTGTTTCTGCCCCAGAAAATTGCCGGGCCAGTTTTCCGGATTGAACAGGATTTGCAAGAGATCCAGGGCGGGAATCTCAAGAAGGAAATCGTTCTGCGGAAGGGCGATCCACTAGGAGACCTTGCTGGTACGATCAACACCACAATTTCTTTTTTATGTTCCAAAATAGAGAAGAAGGGTGATTGAGGCAGGTCTTTATTCGCCCACCATAATGCATGAATATGAAACTTCGTTTGTTCTTAGCCGCCGGATGATTTCCCGGCGGCTATTTTTTTAGGTAGGATTAGGGGACGTTCTTCAGATTGCACATAATGGGTCAGATTGCATTATTGCATTATTGGTCAACGACCCGGAAATGACAAAAGCGCCAAAAATTTTTATTCAAGAAGCCGACAAGGCTATCGTGGCATTCCTTAAATCAGGTGAATAAATCATTATGAAAAGCACAATCGAATATCCGGATGGCAAAGTGTACTCGGGTGAAATCCGGGACGATACTCCTCATGGGAGTGGTGTTATGGCATATCCTGACGGTTCACGATATGAAGGTGAGTTCAAGGATGGAAAATTTCATGGATATGGAACGCTGATTCAGGCAAGTGGTTTTAAATATGTAGGTGAGTATAAAGAAGGCGTCATGGAAGGGCAAGGTATGTTGAGCCAACCAGACGGAAATGAATATAAGGGAGAATTCAAGAATTCCACAATGCATGGATATGGCATAATGACCATGCCGAATGGCAGTAAATGGGAAGGTGGTTTTATCAATGGCAATATGGATGGCCCAGGGACACTAACAGTGCCGGAGGGTGGGAAAGTTGATGGTCGATTTGAAAAGGGCAGATTCTTTATAAATGGCACAGAATAATTTCGCAGGACAAGAACGCACACTATCCAGAGTATCGATCAACTTATTTTTTCATCCCAAAGTCCTGGCATTGACCGGGGCTTTATCTTTTTCAGCCGGAAACTAATCCTTCGATTGTAATAAGACCTCGTCCCGTCGATGATTGCCATGAAGACCTTGACAAAGTTTTCAAAAGCTCTAACATATCGATATATGGCGATATGGCTAAAAGGAGAATAGCATGAAGGCATTTATCCGCGTAATGAAAGCGTTGTCCGATCCCAACAGAGTTAAAATCATCAAAATGCTGGAAGGAAAAGAACTGTGTGTCTGCGAAATAACCGCTGTTTTGGGGTTGGCACAGTCAACAGTGTCAAAACATCTGAAAGTACTGGAAGACGCCGAACTGGTGGACTCCAGCAAAGACGGTGCCTGGGTGAACTATAGACTCATGGAAGATTGTGAAAACCAGTATGCCGCAGTCATGCAGGAGCAACTCAAAGGTTGGCTTGACGATACCCCACAGATCCAGGACGTGGTCAGACAGGCAGGCGTTGCTGACCGGCTGCGGATATGTGCGGCCTGAACGCCTGAAGGGGAATGAACGGTATGGAAAATTTACAGAAAAATGTTTGTGCCCCTTCTCCTGAATCAAGCTGTTGTGATGATCGTCATCGGCCGGAGAAGAAAGAAGGGCCGCAGGTTTATTCGCGAATGCTGCTCGCTTTGATCGGGGTTGGTCTCTGGTATGCAGTGTACCGCCAGTTGGCGCCTTTTTCCAGTTTTCTGACCTATGAGCTGTTTGGCCTGGAGCAAGGAAGTCACCTGGGAGGAGCTATTCAATTTTTCCTCTATGACACTCCCAAGGTGATGATGCTTCTGACTCTGGTGGTTTATGGTGTCGGTATTATTCGCACATTTTTCACCCCGGATCGGACCAGGAAAATTTTAGCCGGTAAGCGTGAGTCCGTGGGTAATGTCCTGGCGGCATTTCTGGGAATCGTCACGCCATTTTGTTCCTGCTCGGCCGTTCCGCTCTTTATTGGTTTTGTCACTGCCGGGGTGCCGTTAGGGGTGACCCTGTCTTTCCTGATTGCGGCACCAATGGTGAATGAAATAGCCCTGGTCCTGCTCTATGGATTATTGGGCTGGAAGGTGGCGGCCCTCTACCTTGGGACAGGTCTGCTGGTGGCGATTGTTGCGGGCTGGACCATTGGCAGGTTTGGCATGGAGAACCATATAGAAGAGTGGGTGCGGAAAATGCGTGCCAGTGCAGATGAGGTTTCTCAAGATGAATTATCCTGGGATAATCGGTTTGCGCAAGGATGGCAGGCGGTAAAGGATATTGTCGGCAAGGTCTGGATTTATGTCATTGCCGGAATCGCGGTGGGCGCAGGAATCCACGGCTATGTCCCGGATGATTTCATGGCCTCGATTATGGGAAAAGAAGCCTGGTGGAGTGTGCCGGCAGCGGTTCTCATCGGTATTCCGTTATATTCCAATGCGGCAGGGATTGTTCCGGTGATCCATGCACTCCTTGAAAAAGGGGCGGCCCTGGGAACCGTGCTGGCTTTTATGATGAGCGTCATCGCCCTTTCTTTACCTGAAATGGTTATCCTCCGCAAAGTGCTGATGCCAAAGCTGATTGCTGTATTCATCGCGGTTGTCGGTTCAGGAATCTTACTGGTTGGCTACCTGTTTAATTTTATTATTTAGGAGAAATTATGAAAATTCAAATATGCGGCCCCGGATGTGCCAATTGCACAAAAGCTGAAAAGATCGTCTCTGAAGCTGTTGCTGAAGTCGGTGCTGACGCCCAAATTGAGAAAGTAACAGATTTTCAGGAGATGGCAAGATTGGGAGTACTTTCAACCCCTGCCGTTGTTATTGATGGCAAGATTAAATGTGTGGGCAGGGTGCCGAGTAAAGATCAGGTGAAATCCTGGCTTCAGGGTTAACTAATGTCTGGCCATAAATGGTCTTTTACTAGAATTTCCGCGTCATACTCAAAAAATAATGCTCGAAATATCATCTATATGTCTGTGCTTATTTTTTTCGCGGTCCTTGAACTTCAAAAAAAATCCTCATTTATGGACAGACACTAACTATGAAAAAACTACATTGCTTCATACTTATCGGCGTTCTTTGTTCCATTCTTGCATGTGCCTCTGCGGCAGCACAAAAAGCCGGAGAGGTTGTTGCCGGCATCCCTGTCAAGGATACGGTGACCCTGGTGGATCTGGGCGCCAAGACCTGCATCCCCTGCAAGTTGATGGCACCGATCCTTGAAGAGTTGGGGGAAGCATACCAGGGCCGGGCTGAGATCATCTTTATTGATGTCTGGGACCCGACCAATGAAGGAAAGGCCAAGGCCTTTAAGGTCAGGACCATTCCCACCCAGATTTTTTACGACAAACAGGGGAAAGAAGTGTATCGCCATCTCGGCTTTCTGGATAAAACGGCGATCATCGTAAAACTGGAAGAATTATTGGCCGAGTAATGGACGCTATTCTTATCAGCATAACGACCTGGCTCCAGGCAACAAGCCCGGGCGTTGCCCTTCCTGCAAGCCTGCTTTGGGGCATGGTCAGTGTTCTTTTGAGTCCCTGTCATATGGCCTCAATTCCTCTGCTGATTGCCTATGTCGCAGGCCAGAATATGATCCCGCCACCCCGCCAGGCCGCTCGCTATGCAGTGCTTTTTGCCGTTGGCATTTTTATTACGATCATGGTGGTTGGCCTGGTATGCGCCGCAGCTGGACGGATGCTGGGCGATGTCGGCCCCTGGTGGCAGGCGGCGGTGGGCCTCCTGTTGCTCTGGGTGGCCTGGACCCTGTTTCGGCCGCCACAATGTTCGGCAACCGGTAATGTCATAAGCCGTTTTCACCTCCAGGGCACCAAGGGCGCCTTTGTTCTTGGCTTGGCATATGGCATTCTATCCGGGGTTTGCACCTTCGGTTTTATCGCGCCGATCCTTGGGATGATCACCTTCCAGGAGGAGGCTGTTGTCGGGGTTGCCATGCTGTTGATGTTCGGGATCGGTCATTGCCTGCCCTTGATAGTCTGCGGTATCTTCAGCGCCCGCACCATGGAACTGCTGCATGGTCATTCAGGCCGGAAGGTGGTTATGGTGACGCGAAAAATGGCAGCAGTGGTTATTGCCGGACTTGGAGTGTATTTTACGGTGTTTCCTTTCTGGAACTGAGACTACTTTCTTCCTGTATCGTCCATTCTTCTATCATCCTGAAAGCCCCGGCACTGGTTGGGGCTTTTTCATTTTTCTTGACAGAGAAGAAAATCGTAAGGTATTTTTACTTATAAATAAGAATTGTTATCAAAATAAGGGGGACTAGATGAAACCTGCCAAGTTGTTTTTGCTTTCCACCACTTTATTAGGGGCAACACTGTATCTTTCCAGTGTTGCCGCCGGAGAAAATATTACCCCAAAGGCTCTTTTTGAAAAAAAATGCCAGGCCTGTCACGAGCTTGACGTGCCGAAATCTCAAAAACTCGACAAGAATGGCTGGGATGGGATCATGAGTTGGATGACCAGCATGGGGGGTGCGAATATCAGTGACGATGAAGCTTTGATAATTCGTGATTACCTTGCTGAAAATTATTGCCCATAAAAGTGTGTTGATGAAAGGAAGTTGTTTTTCAATATACTGGCACAGATCTTCCTCAAATGTTTGACTGAATTATCCCGTCCCTGACAGGATAATTATATTTTCAGCGGATCATTTTCAATGATTCTGGTAGCGATCATGCTGAGTGCCAGGACCAGCACACCGATCAGCACAAAAGACCAGTGCAGGCCGAAAAGGTCGGAGGTGAAACCCGCCCCCATGGCTCCGATAAAAACTCCGCCGCTCATCGCCAGGTTGAATGCCCCCATCATGGTCCCTTGGCCAAAGCGCCGGCCCTCTTCGGTGGCCAGCGCCCCTAGAGTCGGCCAGATCATTGCCTCGCCGCTGCCCAGAATCACAAACAATCCGATCAGGACCCAGAAATTACCAGCCAACGGGATGAGGCACATCACCGTGCTGATGATCAGACAGCCAGCCCGCAGCAGGAGTATTTTGTCCATCCGGTCTGCAAGTCGGCCACAGGGGGACTGCAATACGGCATTAACCAGGG
>JAHJIY010000023.1 GCA_018823175.1 Pseudomonadota bacterium | reverse complement strand
CACCTATTGGAATAGGCGGAATCCGTACCTATTGGAAAAGGCGGAATCATTTTGCAAATTTCACCTAAATGTAAAAAATCTATTGACAATGGCAAATACAATGTGCGAATAATTAAACACTAATTGTTGAGTGCCACCACATCGAAGACACTTTTTAGTGCCAGGACATCGTGGACACTCTCTGTTTTATCGTAACTTATAATCAAATTCATCAACCTGTATTTTGTCCAGGAAGAGTTTTAATTTTTGCTCTTTGACATCGATAGTAGCCACCACGTATTCGAGTTTAACTTCTGGTGGAACAGAAAACAGTTCGCCGATGATATTGAGTCTGAGATCACTACGGATCAAGCGAACCAAGTGGTATCGCCCACTATCCGGTTTCTCCAGCCGGTCCTGGGGCTTGCCCTTCTGGTTTGGGAACCTTAGCTTCGCTTTGGTGGTTGCCAGTGCCTTGAGCGGTGTTTTACCACCTAGTTTGCTGTAGCGGTATCGGCTGTTATGTCGGCACTCAAAGGCCAAAGTGCCGGTTCGCAATTCATTAATAGTTTCCATGGTCACTTTGCCGAGAAACTTCTGCTGATAGTGATCAATGAAGCCACTCCCCGCCGCAGAGCAGCGGGGTATCGGGCTTTCTTAGTTTTTAAATTTAAACGCAGCAAGCTGCGGGGAATTAGACCCAATTGAGATTAAACCGCTCGACCATTCCATTGCGCCAAGGCTCTGACATGGGGATAAACCAGGGTTCGACACTATAATGCAAGCAGAGACGAATGAACTGACTAATGGCCCGAGGATGTTTAGGACTGCCGAGGAAAGACATGGCGTTGTCTACCTGAAGGTTGTCCGGTATTCCCAGTCGTGTCCAAATGGCTAACGTTCCGTCTAAGTAGAAACGGATTGGCCCAGTAAGATAGCATGGTCCAACCATGTCCATTTGATGTGTCTGATTTGGCAACAGTGCCGGAAGTTTTGGGTAAGGTGTTCCCTTCGGTTCGTATCTGCCCGTCCTGCGATGAGTCAGATTATTTCGACTCAGAATACGGTTGATTGTGCGTTGTGATGGCAAAGGGATAACGCCGAGATCTTCGAGTTCCCACAAAATAGCTTGGGCACCGTAAAACAGGTTCCGGTTATAGAGATTCAAACGAACCATTTTGACGATCTCTTCTATTTCTACAGGAGTACGGTTGGCAACCATACTCGGTTGCGTTGACAGGCGATTACACCAAGTATCATCATCCTCGGTGTAACGATTGATCCATTTGTAGAGCCAGGATCTTGATCGGCCTAAAGATGTGCAGATAGCTTCAGGCTCTTCACCTGCAAAAAACCGATGGACTGCCTGAATACGTTTTTTAACTTCATCCTTCATGAGCACCTCCGTAATGGAAAATGTTCAGAAGAATGGAGTGGCTATTCGATTGTCAAAGAACTTTTACTGTCCACGATGTGGTGGCACATTTTTTTGTCCACGATGTCCTGGCACTCAACAACTAATAACTAAACAATATATTGGATTTAACTACCTGAAAAGAAAACTAAAATACTTGCCAAACATATTAAAACAGCCAACAGTTTCTGTTGGGCGGTTAAAGTGACCACCCTACCCCTTGAATGAGTATATAGGATTGCGGTGATTGTAAATGATGAGATCGAAAGAAGAAAAGTTAATACTGAAATAATGTTTTGGACTACTGAGATTTTGATAGACACGGACTTAGCCATACCGGATATTATATTAATAAATATAACAATCAGACCCAGGACACCATATGTCCTGCACTCTATGATATAGTTAAATATAAACAAAATGATGAGGTTAGACCCACGAATATAAATGATAAATGAACAACTAAATTACAAAGGAGGTGCAGATATGGGTACTTGCATGAAGGAATTTAACCCATTCGACGATATAAAAGCCGATGGTTTTAAGATATTCAACCTCGCAGATGCTTTCAACCGACTTGAAACTGCATTAAAAGAAGGACAAATTATCTCAGAGAAAGAAACAGGTTCGCTGTTTTATTTAGCTTGCACAAGAAAAAAAGCTGCTCTTGATAGGATGAAATGGGGTGATGAGCATGAATACGGAAAGCCTAGCCCTTTATATGAAAGGGAAGATGATAACCTAAATCCCTATGGTCACAAAATTCTATGGCTAGCGATGTTAATTGAAAGTGAAACAGGTTTCAGTTTAGCCAAATTTTTCATTTTATCTCAGGGCTTCTGTGATCAAATGTTACAAGGTTTGCCTCCTCACAAAGAAGGATGCGAGGAGGCAACAGCCAAACTGATATCCAGGATCATAAATCAATTTTTTGATATGGCCCCTAATAATGAGTACAGAGACTTACTTGTCGGTAAATTTATTAGATCAATTAAACCAGATGAATTTAAAAATCGGTATTCCACCGATGATGAAGGTAATTTCATTGTGATATAGGACATTAGGTTAAAGAAACAAAAGTAACCGATTAAAAATGCCTTACATTGATTTTTTGTTGTCTAGGAGCTGTTCAGTAAGTATCCAGTCTTGGTATTACATTAGATATATGGTGGTAATCCTTACTTGCCTTTTAGTCTGGAAGAGTCACCCTAAAATAATTTAATACAGAATTATCGACCATGAACACTAACACCCCAGGTCAGTTTCACATCGAAAAGGATTTTCCAGCAAAGGGTACCAAATAAAACACAAAATGTTACCCATACGTTACCCTTCCCTAAAATCAATGAAAAAGGGGTCCCAGCCAAACGGCTAAAACCCCTGTATTACTGGTGCGCCCGACAAGATTCGAACTTGTGGCCTACGGATTAGAAGTCCGTTGCTCTATCCTGCTGAGCTACGGGCGCATATTTTTTTTGGAATTACATCTCTTCAATAAAGAGGAGAATTTATTAGCATTTAAGGCCTGATATTGCAACCCATATATCACGATGTGATCTTATCGCACCGGGAACTGTAAAATCAAGTGAGCGGCTTTATTCCTTTTTATTCTTGCTTTCCTTCCAGAACGTGCCTTTCTCGGTGTCGATCACATCAATGCCCTGGCGGGCCAGTTGATCGCGGACCACGTCGGCCCGTTTCCAGTCCTTCTTGCTGCGGGCCTCTTCCCGCTCCCGAATCAGCCGATCAAATTCCGGGGCGAGCGGACACTCTTCGAGTTTCAGCAGATTAAAGATGTTGTTAATTTTGCGCAGGGACTCCAGGATATATTCCTTCTGCTCCCGGTCAAGCTGGCCTTTACTGAGAATCGGATTGGTCTTCTTGAAAAAATCAAAAATGACGCCAAAGGCCTTTGAGACATTGAGGTCATCATCCATCGCCGCAAAAAACTGGTCTTCCATGTCTGACAGATAGGCGGCGACTTCCGGATGGGGCAGGCCCGGCGGCAGACACAAAAGCTTCACGCAGAACTCATCGAGCCTTTTGAGACTTTTGATTGAGGCATCAAGTTTTTTGAATGAAAAGTTGATCGGCTTACGGTAATGGGTCCGCATCAGAAAATACCTGACTTCCCGGGGCGAATAGCCCTTATCTGCCAGATCCTTCAGGGTAAGCAGATTGCTATTTTCCTTTGACATCTTTTTCCCGTCGACCAGCAACAACTCACTGTGGATCCAGTGATTGGCCAAAGGCTTGCCACTTAAGGCCTCGGCAATGGCGATCTCGTTTTCATGATGGGGGAAGATCAGGTCACGACCACTGGTATGAATATCAATGGTCTCGCCCAGATAATGCAAGGTCATGGCCGCGCATTCAATATGCCAGCCCGGCCGCATATTGCCCCATTCAGTCTCATAAAAAACGCCGGTCTTAAGTTCGGTAAGAGTCGAACGTTTCAGCAACGTAAAATCAACCGGACTGTCTTTTTCATAATTATCAAGATCAACCGTCTTGCCGACCTGAATCTTGCTTAAATCGGCCCCGGAAAGTCGGCCATAGCCGGAAAACTTGGAGATATCAAAATATATCGAGCCGTGCTTTTCATAGGCATAGCCCTTTTTGATCAGCTCGGCCGCCATCTTGATCATGCCCTTAACGTGCTGAGAAGCCAGGGGATAACCGGTGGCCTCCTTGACCCCCAGCGCCTTGATATCATCCTTGAATGAGTTAATAAACCCGGTGGTAAAATCCACCACGGATTGGCCCGCCTCTTCCGCCCCCTTGATCGTGTTATCGTCCAGATCGGTAAAGTTCATATAGAACTTCACATCATAACCCCTGCTCGACAAAACACGGTTAATCAGATCGGCGTGAATAAAGCGTCGGCAGTGGCCCAGATTGGCCGGTTCATGGGCGGTCGGGCCACAGGCATAGAAAGTCGCCTTTCCCTTGACCAGCGGCTTAAAAACCTCCTTGCGCTTGGCCATGGTGTTGTAAAACCGCAAAGGAGAACCCACTTCCTCAGGGGCCAGAACCTCATGGCTGAAAAGCAGGGTACTCAGGTATTTCTCACCGCCGTCGGGCAGGATCACCACGAGCAGACCTTCCTTAAGCTGACCGGCCCGGGTCAGGGCGGCACAAAAGGCGGCGCCGGAGCTCATTCCGGCAAAAATCCCTTCTTTGCCTGCCAGTTCACGGGCCTTGGCGAAGGCCTCTTCGTCGGGGACATTAATAATCTGAAATGGCGCTGTTTTATTAAAGATGCCGGGCACATATGATTCCTTCATGTTCTTCAGGCCCTGGATCTTATGGCCCATAAAAGGCTCAACTGCGGTGACCCGTACTTCCGGATGGTGCTCGGCAAAATACTTGCACAGTCCCATGGCGGTGCCGGTGGTGCCCAAAGTAGAGACCACATCGGTGACCTTGCCGCCGGTTTGCTCCCAGATCTCAGGGCCGGTTGTCTTGTAGTGGGCCTGCCAGTTAGCTTCGTTATTGAATTGGTCGGTCAAAAAATATCGATCCGGATGCTCACGGGCCATAACATATGATTGTTCAATCGCGCCATCGGTTGCCCTCTTGGCCGGCGTAAGGAGAATTTCCGCGCCATAAGCGGTCATGATCTTCCGCCGTTCAATACTGGCCGACTCCGGCATCACCAACTGGCATTTATAGCCCTTGACCGCGCAAACCATGGCCAGACCGATCCCGGTATTACCGCTGGTTGCCTCAAGGACGATCTTGTCCGGCGTCAGTTCCCCGCTTTTTTCCGCCGCCTCAATCATCGACAGAGCAATCCGGTCCTTGACCGAACCGCCGGGGTTAAAAGATTCAAGCTTGGCGAGAATCTTAACCTTCTTATTGGGGTTAAGGCGTTTAATCAACACCAGCGGCGTGTTGCCTATCTTGTCCAGAATGGTTTTATATTCCATCTCATGTCCTGACTGAATTATGGGCGCAACATATGTAAATCTATTACCGCAAGGGCATAAGTTTCATTTGACCCGACTAGCGGCTCAACTCAGCTTTATACCGCAAGGGCATAAGTTTCGTTTGACCCGACTAGCGGCTCAACTCAGCTTTATACCGCAAGGGCATAAGTTTCGTTTGACCCGACTAGTATATAGTTCCATAATTAACGTTACACATCAAGCGGTGGCAATTTCATCCATTTTATAACGCCACCGGTATACCACAGGAGCCTTATTAATTTCTGAGATACCTTGATAGATCCGGCTAACGAGTTCCTCTTTTGT
>JAHJIY010000022.1 GCA_018823175.1 Pseudomonadota bacterium | reverse complement strand
AGATACACGTCTTCATGTTTAACATTGCGCCAGAGTCGCTCGACGAAAATATTGTCGAACACTCGCCCCCGGCCATCCATGCTGATCGCAATATCTTCGCGTTTCAACACGCCTATAAAGGCGTCACTTGTGAACTGTGAGTGAACTTTATGCCATAACCCGGACATGCAGAGAGGACCGTGATTCAGAGGATATGAGGTGTAGCCCGGCGTATAAGAGAGGTTGGGATTTCCCGTCCGACAGTATATTTTTCCTGCATGACAGGACAGTGGTGAAATCAGAGAGCCGGAATTCGGGGCTTATGGATGGATCACTGGTGGATCACCGGGTCGGACAAGTTAACTTATTGAAAATACGTTTGTTTGTCTGCGAAAAGAGGCTTTTTTGGGCCTTACATGCCCCTTTTCGGTATTTAAAAGATACCTTTAAGCTTATTGCCCTGACCCCAGTTCTATCCGCACCAGTTTGTTACGAATGACATTGGCTACCAGAAGAGAACCGTGCCAAAACAGCTTTGGGCAACAACCCGTAAAGATTTGCCTCTCATTCTTATGAAAAATTATCGATAGCGCACACCTTTGATAATTTTAGGAATACTGCTGTGATCAACACCCTTTCATTTCACTTGCAATGTCTATTTTGCCAACTCTTCTTTAATCGCCACCCCCAATTTCTCTATTGTTATTGGCTTTTTAAGATATTTCCCAGCCCCAAGAGACTGCGTGTTCTTTACATCATCGGTTTCAGAAAAACCACTTAGGATGATCGCTTTCTGGCCCGGACGAGTTTTTATGATTCTCAGGTAGGTTTCATCACCATTTATGCCTGGATCCATAATCATATCGAGCAGGATTAAATCAACCGTATTCTGCGCCAAATATTCAATGGCCTCTTCACCGCTGGCAACAGATTTATACTTATACCCAAGCATATCCAGGATCATGGAGGAAATCTCCCGTTGACTTGCAATATCATCAACAATAAGGATGGATTCTCCATTCCCCTGATAATCAGTTAACGATAAATCGATATCCTTTTTCAATAGAGCATGCCGGGCGACAGGAAAGTACAACTCAAAAAGCGTTCCGTTCTCATCAGTTTTTACATCGATATACCCCTGGTGATCCCGCATGACGTTCCAAACGACTGACAGGCCCAAGCCAGTACCGCTTTTGCCCATTTTCTTTTTTGTATAAAAAGGCTCAAAAACTCTCTTGAGGTCTCTTGTTGATATGCCAGGGCCATCGTCAGCCACTGCCAAAACAGCATATTCACCAATATCTATTTGTTCATAACCCTTTAACTTTCTGTCTAAAAATCGGTTATCGGTGGATACAGAAACAGTCCCGTTTTCTTTGATTTCCTCCGCCGCATTGCCAATCAGGTTCATAAGAATTTTTCTGATATGGATATCAGATGCATAGATATTTAATAAATCCTCAGCCAGATTGGTTTTAAACGTAACACCAGGAGAAAATCCTTTTAATCTTTCAAACTCAGGGGAACCAAAGTAATCAGAAACCAGACCGTTTAAGTTTTCCGGTTCTTTGGTGATTGCGACCCCCCTTGCAACCGTTAACAAATCCTGGACAATCGCGACAGCTCGGTTACCCGATTCCTGAATGGTCTTGAGGGGCTTTCTAAATTCACTTTCAGCAGGTAATTTCATTAAAAGCAGTTCGGGGTAGGAAACGATCCCTGAAAGAACATTGTTTAAGTCGTGGGCAACGCCACCTGCCAGAAGACCGAGGGATTCCATTTTTTGTGATTTAAAGAGTTGATCTTGAAGTTTTTTACGATCATTGATATCACGTGTAGCTCCTAATATAGCAATTGGTTGATGATTTTTGTCATACATGAATTTTGCAACAGTCTCCGTCCATAAAGTTGAACCGTCTTTGTGGTAAAGCTCAAGTTCTAACCTTTGTGATCTTTCCGCGTCGAAAGTTCGGCTCGCTGTAGCCAATTCATCCTCCAAAACTTTATTAGCAAGTTCCAGTGAAAGAGGTGTCAGGATATCATCTAAACGAAAATCTGTTATATCACCTGCTTTAATGCCGGTAATCCCCTCAACAGACGGACTGATAAAGGAAAACCGCGACTCATCGAGGTCAAAAATCCAGATGATATCGCTGATGTTGTGGGCCAGCAGCCGATAGCGCGATTCGCTCTCCTGCAGGGCTTTTGTATATTTGTTGCGTTCGTCAATTTCCCTTAACAAATCCTTATGAATAGTTTCGTATTGCTGGGCCTTTTTATTGGTGAGGGATAATTTTTCAGTCAGAATCATGGCAAATATTCGATAAAGAATATTTTCTAACTCATTTGCTTCAATATCTGTATATTCCCCAATAAATTGGGCCTTAATACTGAATAATTTAACAGGCGTTTCTGCGACAACTGAAGCTGAACATGGCTTCTTGCTAATGATGCTCATCTCCCCGAAAATGTCTCCTTTACGCCGCAACTTCGAAAATTTATTTCCACCCGCAGAGACACTTACTGTACCGTTCATCAGAAAGAAAATTTTATTGTTCATCGCCCCTTCGGTTAAAATCTCTGATCCTGCGGGATAATCTTCAAGATGAGATAATGGCAATAGTTGCTCAAGTATCCTGTCTGGCAAATGAGAAAAAAGTCGAGATTTCTTTAAATATTCTAATATTTCCTGATTTTCCTTTAAAAGATGATCATCTGTTTTTGTTTGGCTTTTACTGCCTGAAATTAGATCAGAATTTTCATTTGCTTTCTTATTTGACGCCTCTGACTCTTCCAATTTTGCGATGCGCTGACGATATTCCATTAAGTCAGAGATCAATTGTTTCTTGGATTTTTCCTCGTCTTTCATTTCAAACCCTTGCTTGAATCTAATATTTGATAGTCTGAAAAATAATGGAAATGCAGTAATTGTATAGTGAACATTTTTAATAAAAAGAAATGTATTAGATTTGAGCTAATTAAACAAATGTTAAAAACCACCAAGGGAAGGGGGCTAAATCTTTATGGGCTGCCGGGGTCGCCTATAAGAAAGGAAGTCAATAAAAAACAGTTATTCAATAACAGGAAAATATATTTTCTTGCTTAGGACTTCAGGCGGTTCGGGCGGGGTCGGAATCAGGCGGGGTCAGACCAAGCCAAGTAGCTGATAATCCGTTTAATTAGTCCAAAAGACTGCTTGATTTTTTCCTTAAAACCTCTTTTTTGCCTAGAAAAAGTGGCTACTAAACCAAACCTGGAAGCTATGGGCAATCAACGTTAACTGTTTGAAATAATTAATAAATGATTTTAAAATAAGGCTTTTTTAGCGTTATTCGGCAAGTGTCATCAAGTCAGCCTTGTTGAACTGATATTACAGTGATGGCAGCGGATTATCACCGGAAACGGCCCGTTTTCCAGAAGATCATTTTTGTCCTCTTTGGCCAGATCCTCGGCAATGCTGCCATGCTCAAGCGCTATCTGTCCGGACATTATAAACAGCGCCTAAGGTGTTCCCTCTGGGAAAACAAATACCATGCTGAAAAATCCTTAACCCCTACCCAAAAGGATTCCAGAGAGAAATTAATATTCGGTATCAATCGAGAACAAAGCAGTAGCATCTCGCTGAAAGGGGTCAACATTGGAAGCTGATTGCCAAGCGGCCTCTTCCATCATTATTTCAGTTATTAAAAACACTAACAGCTTAGTTTAATATACTCCAATATCTAGTTGTTTGTTGCGTTATCATCTGTAACCATATAGGATGATTTCCTGACGTTATATTGTTTGATATTTTGGTGATCATAATGGCACGGACAAGAATAAAACCACAACTACTATTGGTAGAAGCATTAAAGGCAGGAAGAGTTGCTGCCAAAGATGATATTGTAAAATCCTCGTCTATTGGCCGGAAATACAGAGAGATTCTTGTCCAGGAAAACTGTCTTACCGGGATTATCAAAGGATGGTATTTGTTGACCAGTCGGGAGGGTGGCGGGACAAGTACCGCCTGGTTTGGAGGGTTTTGGGCATTTCTGAAGCATTATCTGACGGATCGTTTTGGCGCAAATGGTTTTTGCTTGTCCGCAGAATCATCTTTTAACCTGCATGCCGGAGATACGAGCATTCCCAGGCAACTTATCATCCTTACTAAAAAAGCCAGCAACGCCAGGATAGAACTACCGCATGACACCTCTATTCTTCTCGTGATGGACAAGGTGAATTTTCCCAAGGAAAGAGAAAAGTGGAATGGACTTTGGGTTATGCGGTTCCCTTATGCCTTATGTCGGTTAAGCCCGTCATATTTCCAGAATGCTCCCCGCAATGTTGAAGTTGCCCTTAAATCTCCCGCCCTTTCGCTTGCTGAGATCTCACGAACTGTTTTCAAGTATGAGACTTTTGCGGGAGCGGAGCGTATTATTGGGGCATATAAACATCTTGGTGAAACGAGGAAGGGCGAACAGATAAAAGCGGATCTGGTTGCCGCGGGGTATAAGATCAAAGAAATTGATCCTTTTGTTGCATACGAACCAAAACTAAATCTGACTCGACCAATATCTCCCTGTGCCGCACGCATCTACGCCATGTGGCATGACATGCGAAAAGTAGTAATAGGTGTAATGCCAGTGGCTCCTGGAATTAAAAGAAGCATGGCAACCGCATTAAGATTGATTCAAGAAAAGTACAAAGAGGATGCTTATCACTCGTTATCGATTGAGGGTTACAAGGTAACTACGGAGCTGATTGAGAGAATAGAGTCCGGGGAATGGGATCCGGAAAACAATGAGGCAGACCGCCACCTGCAAGATGCTCTGGCGGCTAAAGGATATTATGAGGCGTTTAAGGCAGTAGTTGACAGCCTGGCAAGGGTGTTAAAGAAAGAAAATCCCGGGCAAGTTTTTACGGATGAACTGCAGACCTGGTATCGCCAACTATTTTCCCCATTCGTTAAGGCAGGCAAAATACCAGCCGCCGGTTTAGCTGGCTATCGGGATAATCAGGTTTATATCAGCGGATCAAGGCATGTGCCTCCATCAAGGGAGGTTGTTTCGGATTGTATGGAGGAATTGTTTGAGTTGTTGAGAAAAGAAGAAAACCCGGCAGTCAGAGCTGTCTTGGGGCATTTTGTCTTTGTTTTCATTCATCCTTATATGGACGGAAACGGGCGGATCGCCCGCTTTCTGATGAACTTGATGTTGATCTCGGGCGGGTACCGCTGGATGATAATAAAGATCGACTTCAGGGAGCAGTATATGGCTGCCTTGGAAGAAGCTTCTGCTAAGGAAAACATCCTTCCTTTTGCGAAATTTATTAAAGATCAAATGGAGTAAAAATATTTTATCCTGTGGAATTGGGAGCCTCCCCGCAGCGAATGGCCTTGGGGGGCACTCGCTGTTCATGTTCAGGGGAGGGCACTATAATTCTGAAAGTTTTTTTTGGACCTGGGTCTGGATATTACCCATGATCTGGTCGACCAGATCATGATTTCGGTTCGAATCCATTATTACCATCAGATGGAAGTACATTATTTCTCCCATGTTCGAGCGCCGCATTATGACAGCCCTTTCTTCATAGGTGAACATTGTTTCCCGGCACGCTTTAAAGCCGACATCATTTGAGATTTTACTTACGCTCAGGTAAAGCTTGTTGAAGATGGTGCCGAGTGCCTCCATCTCAAGGGTTTTATCTGTGGAATCGTGGAGAAGCATCTTGCCATTGGCAGCCATAATTCCTGCGGCGATATAATCTTCAATCCCGGCTAACCCGGTGATCAGGTCTTTTAGACCATCGTTGATGATCTGGGTCTTTCTTTTTTTTCTCCTGGCAGCTTCTTCAAGCTTCTTTTTGGCTGCATCCTCAGCTTCTTTTTTCTTTCTCGCAGCCTCTGCCTCTTCCCTTTTCTTTTGCGCCTTTGCCTCTTCTTCGGCTCTCTTTCGTGCTTTTTCCTCTTCTTCAGCCTTCTTTTTTGCTTCTTCTTCGGCTTTCTTTCGTGCTTTTTCTTCTTCTTCAGCCCTCTTCTTGGCTTCTTGTTCCGCCAGGGCTTTTGCTTGTTCTGCGGCCAGTTTGGCTGCCATTCTTCTCGCGGCTAATTCTCTTTCCGCCTCTTTTTTATCGGCCTCTGCTCTGGCGATATGCTCTCTGACGAGGGTTATTCCGGGTCGGGAAATGGTGGTGGGAATCTTCTCATGAAAAAGACTTGTGGTGATCACACATTTACCGGAGGAGAGGATAGCAAAAAAGGCCTCTTCCCCCTCTTGATTACCGCAGGTAGCGTGGATGAGCCGGCCATCCTGGAAGTAGAGAGTCCCTTCCTGATTAGTTTTGTTGATCTGCAGGGCAGTGGTCGCATTGGCCATGCATTTTAACTGGACAACATCTGCCAGGTTTACCCCTATCCGGGTAAGGTCTGAGGGAGGCTGCAAGGTGAAAACCTTCAAAACCAGTTCTTTGAGTTTATTGATGTCGAAAGGTTTTTCGACAAAGAAGAGCTTCTCCCCGAGTGTTGCTTCCTTCTTGTAACTGGCTGACGGCAAGGTGGTCATGATGATCACGGCAACAGCAGGATATTTCTTTTTAATTTCGATGAAGAGATCCTGCCCGTCGACCTCCAACATCATGATGTCGGTGATGAGCAGATGAATTGTTTTGTCGGATAACTTGTCCAGGGCTTCTTTGCCACTACCTGCGGTGATCACGGAAGCGTTTACTTCTTTGTCGGAAAGCACCTGTGAGAGCGACCAGGTAATATCTTCATGATCGTCGACCACCAGGATAGTATGTCGGGGGTTGTTGTCAGCCATTATTTAATCCTGTCCTTTGCTCCCTGACTCGACTTTAAGAAACAGAGTGAATGTTGTTCCTTTGCCTTTTGTCGAGTCAAAATAGATATTCGATTCATGTTCTTTCAAAATGCGCCAGACTAAAGAGAGGCCAAGCCCGGAGTGGTTATTCTTGTTGGTGACAAAGGGGTCGAAAATCTTTGCTGCCATGTCCTTGGCGATTCCGCAGCCTGAGTCACTGATGACAACGACCAGGTAGGAGGAATCGTCGTCCAGTCCCTTAAATAGAGAGATGTCGTATTTTTCACTTGGTTTTTTAACGAATTCCGAAATCACTTTCACGTAGCTGTTATCACTAATCGCTTCAATTGCGTTCAGAAAAAGATGAACAAAAACCTGCTGCAGCTGATCCGGGTCGGCGTGAAACATGCCAAGATCTGCACTGAGATATTCGTGGAGAGATAAACCTTTTTTGTTGCCCCTGGCCTCCGCCATTTGCCATGCCTCTCTTAAGATATCGTTGAGCATGACTTTCTGCTTGTTTGGAATGATCGGTCTGGCATAGAGGAAAAATTCATTCAGCAAGAGATCAAGTCTGTCGACCTGCTTGATAATACGGACGATAAATTCCTTGTTTTTGTCATCACTGGGGAGACGGCTGTCGAGGACCTGAGACATTGATTTGATCCCGGTCAATGGGTTTTTAATCTCCTGGGCAATCGCTGAAGCTATTTCGGCAATGGTACCAAAACGGTTTAACTTATCGACTTTAACTCCTATCTTCTGTTGTTCTGTTACATCGGAAAAAACGACCACCTTCAGGTCTCCCTCGTTGGATTCGATAGGGGAAGGAGTGAATTCCAGATTGATTTCTTCATTATTGAGATTAACCGCCGATATTCTTTGGCTGGCAGCGGAGTCATCGTCCAGATGCAGGGTGTCTATCTCGGAACCAAATACTTCGCTCAGGGTTTTGCCTATAACAGTCCCTTCGAAAATTTGGAGAAGGAGGAGTTCGGCTGCAGGGTTGGTTTGGGTGATCCGGTTGTTGCTATCGATGACCAGCACGCCATTGTTAAGGCTTTTCAGTATGGAATCTGCAAAAGATCGCTGGGTGGCCAGGTCACTCAATGATTCGTTGAGGTTGGAGATCAGCTCCGATTGATCTTTTTTGAGCTTATCACGTTCAATGGTGTCGGCAACAATATCGGCGACACTGTTAAGGTTTTCATTAGCAAAGGTGTTGCTGATTTTTTCTTCGAGGGCTATGACCATAACCACTGTCTGGTTATTGCCCTCAATTATCGCATTATACTGGCTTTTATTCCCGGCGATAAAATTGCAGAGTAACTCCGTCTGTTCAGGGGTGTTCTCGAGTGAAAAGAAGCCATCTTTTTCTTCCTGAAAGAAGCTTGAAATTTCTTCGGGGTCGAGGCCGATGTGTGCTTTAAGTTCCAGACGGGAAAGGTTGTTCTCCGTGGTCATGATCACAGCCCGGGAGAGCGCCTTGATGTCCGGTAAGGCTAAGGTTATCTGCAGGGCATGTTTTAATGTGTCTTCAAGTTTTTCGCCGGTACGGCATATCTCGAGGATTTTTTTCAGGGTGGTCTCAATTGCGTAGGCCCGTTTAAGATCCGATTCTCTTTTTTCCCGGGAAGTGACGTCGTTGACAAAGAGCAGATACCTGTTTTCTTTTGAAGCTGCGGGATCGAGAGTGAAGTATATATCCAGGAAGCATGTTTTGGCGCCCCCGATTGTGGCTTTTTTACAGTCAGTGAACGGAGTAGTTGCGGTGCATTTATCCAGAAGTTGGTTCCCATCGATCCCAATAGTCTGAAAAAATTCTGGAAGTTCTTTGCCCTTCACATCTTCATTGGTACAGGCAAAAATCTTTTCAGCAACAGAATTCAGATGAGTTATTAAGCCATTTTCGCCAACGATCACCATTCCGTTTGGTGAGGTGCTAAATACTGCCTGGTTCATTTTCATAGTTGCCTGACTCTTTTAATGGTCCGGTGCTTTAGTAGTTCGATAACCTTAGCGTAAAGCCGGTATGCCTCCGCTACTAACGGTTGAATTTGTCGCTTTCTAATGTAACTGTAAATAGCTGTTTTTATCAACTAATTTGGTGATTGCGGTTCTGATTCGAACTATAGGTCAGGCTTGCCCTTTAATTAAGGGGGTATTTAAGCGAGGGGGCAAGTCCGCTCTTGGCATTTATTGTTTAAAATGCAATTATTCCAGATTGTTATGAATGCTGGTGCATCACAAAGTAGGGTATCGGACTAAGCCAAATAGCTGATAATCCGTTTAATTATCTTAAAAGATTGCTTGATTTTTCCCTTAGAATCTCCTTTTTGCCTGGAAAAAATGGTCTCTAAGTCAAATCTGGAAGCTGTGGGCAGGCAGCGTTAACTGTTTGAAATAACTAATAAATGATTTTCAACTAAGGCTTTTTTAGCCTTAGTCGGCAAGTCTCATCAAGTCAGCTTTGTTGAACTGATAGGCGGAGTTACAGTTATGGCAGCGGATTATCACAGGGAACGGCCCGTTTTCCAGAAGATCATTTTTGTCCTCTTTGGCCAGACTTCGCAAATATCCGGTCATTTTGTCTTTAGAGCACCGACAGAAAAACTCGACCCGGCTGCTATCTAAAAATTTTGGTTTAAGCGATGCAAATTCATTTTGGATTATTTCTTCCGGGGTTTGGCCGCCGGCAAACAATTCTCCCAGAGAACCTAGCGCCAGCATCATTTTTTCCGCCTCACTGATTACTTCCGGATCTGCCCCCGGCATGGCCTGGAGAAAAATTCCCCCGGCACCTTTAACCTCTTCTTTGTCATCAAAAAACACACTTAATATAAATCCTGAGGGAGTCTGTTCCGAGACCACATAATAATTGGCCAGATCCTCGGCAATGCTGCCATGCTCAAGCGCTACCTGTCCGGAATAAGGGGAAGAAGCATTTTCCAGATATTGGGTCACGGTAAGAAAACCAGCCCCGAAAAGGTGTGACAGACTATTTATCTCTTCAGGATTGTCCACCTCTATCTGTGGGGTTTTCAGGTACCCTCTTACTTCGCCAAATACATTTGCCTCAACATCCAGCCCTTTTATCGGGCCTGAACACTCAATCGTCAGGCTGATCCGGTCATTTTTGCCTTTAAGCCCTGAGCAAATCAGGCTTGCCGCAATATATGCCTGCCCCAGGATCAGGGTTTCCAGAAGCCCTGTTTCATGGTTTGATCTCATTTCGTTTATCATCCGGGTAGAGTGGACAACCGCTCCTTTGATCATCCCGTCAGCCATGATAAATCGGTATATTTTGTCTTTTGCCGACGCCTTTAACTGTTCCTTTAGATCCTTGTTGAAAATATCATTTTTAATCATATTTCATGTTCCTTGGGTTCCGACCGCTAGTTTATGGTAAGGTTTAATTTATAGATAACCATCATCAAGCATCAGGACTTGGTGGCGTTGCTGGGTTAATGACATAGCAAGTAAGGTTATATCGACAGAACAGAAATGAGTAAAGGGGATATCAAGTTTTTAGTTTTACCTTCCGCTTTATTTGCATTTTCGGCCTTTAAAAAATCATTATATATTCAAGCCCAGGGGGCGGGGTCGGACCGAGCCAAGTAGTTTCTAATCCGTGTATTGGCCCAAAAGACTGCTTGTTTTTTTCCTTATAACCTTCTTTTTGCCTAAAACACGTGGTCTCTAAGCCAAAAGGGGTCGCGTTTTTGCTTGACCCATTTCCGATTTAATCACCAGTCAACATATCTCCCTGAAATTTTGACTGACTTGATAATTTAATTTTCCACTCCGACATCATAAGAAAAGGGCCAGCCTAGAAACTTATGTCTGTTTATCATAAATTCTGTTTCTCATTATCCCTCCAACCATAAATGGTGAAAACTTTAAATGGTGAAAACTTTCCTGATTTAAGGAATCCAAATAAGAATATTGCTGAGACGAAGATCGTAAATGGCTGGGTTTGATTAGATCAATTTCAATTTACTCACCGGCCCTTGATTCCAGAAAGCGAATATGGTAGAAAAAAACCCTTTTGAAGAAGAGTCAAACTTTGTTTGGTGGCCGTTTAGGTCAATTGCAGTCCTTTGGCTGATCTATAAAGACCAAAGACAAATCTCTATGTTAGTTAGTGATGTATGAAAGAAAATCATTCACAAGAACAGCAAAAATCCGAGCCGGTTCCGTTATTTTCGTCTCCTGAAGCCATTGACGATATGCTTCATCAGGCCTTTGTCCGTCTTGGCGAGCATCGTTTTGCTGAAGCGGCCACAATTTATCAGGAGGTTCTGGCGCTTGAACCGAATAACATCTATGCCAGTTTCAACCTGGGCATGATCAGCCAGAGTAATGGCGAATTGCTGCGGGCAATCTCTTGTTATAATACGGTACTTGAGCGGGAGCCGGATAACTTCCAGGTTCTTTACCAATTGGCAAATGCTTATCGTGATCAAGGTTGTTGGGCAAACGCGGCGGCCAATTACCAAAAGGCACTACGCCAAGATTCGAGCCATGCAGACATTCATTATAATTTAGGAATAGTCCGTTATTATCAGGGAGATTTTGAGTCGGCCCGGCATGATTATCAACAGGCGATAGAACTTGATCCCTCCCGGGCTGAGTCTTTTTACAACCTTGGCATTGTTCATTTTGAGCAGGGGGCTTATGGGTTGGCCATTGACTGTTATGAAAAGGCCTTGACCCTTCAACCCGACGATATTGACATCCTTTATAATCTGGCGGTGACCAGTACGGCCCAGGGGAACTTCGAAGCCGCTGTCGGCCACTACCTTGATGCACTTAAACTTTCCCCAGACGATGCTGAAATGTATAACGCCCTGGGCTTTGTATATAAGCAGTTAAAGGAGTTGGAGCAGGCCAAGATCTGTTTTCACAAGGCGATCACTCTGCGGCCCGAATATGGTGCTGCCTACACCAATCTGGCCATAATTTTCCATACTGCCGACCAGAATGAACTGGCAATTGAGTGTTACTCGAAGGCCATAGAATGTGGCCACCAGACTGAATCGGCTGATTACATGCTGGCGGCCCTGACCGGTTCAAATCGCGATTCGTCGCCGCGAGGCTATGTGCGTGATCTTTTTGACGGTTACGCTGCTGACTTTGATAGTAAACTGACTATTGAACTAGGGTACAACGTTCCGTTGAAATTAAGAGAGGTGGCCGAAAAACTGCTGGGATCGAATCAGCAGTTCCAGAGGGTTGCCGATCTTGGCTGCGGGACCGGGCTCATCGGCAGCCATTTCAGAGACATTACCAACCACATAATTGGCATTGATCTGTCCAGCAAAATGCTTGATCAGGCTGCAGCCAAGGGAGTTTATGATGAACTCCACAGTGGGGATATTAACGAATTTCTCGAGGGTTATGCCGGCCGTTTCGATCTTTTGGTCGCAGCGGATGTCCTGATCTACCTGGGAGACCTTGATCCTTTTTTTAAATCAGTGACTGGTTGTGTGGAGCCGCACGGCTATCTGTTGTTCTCAATTGAAAAACTGTTCACCCCCGGGATTCGTCAACTTCAAGTCTCCGGGCGCTACGCCTACGCGCGGGAGTATATTTTCGATCTTGCCGAAAGATACGGATTTTCGGTGGAGGTCTGTCAGGATATCAACCTGCGCAAGGAAAAGGGCCAATGGCTCAAAGGCAGTATCTTCGCACTGCGCAAGATTAATGGTTCAACCTTTGTCGGGCGGTCGGGCGGGGTCAGGCCAAGCCAAGTACTTGACCATCCGTTTATTTAGAAAGAATTAATCAGTTGTTGCGCCAATGAATTTGCCGAGTCAGCGCCGCAGACCTTCTCGTCATTCGCTGAATTTTTTTGTTAAAATGCGTTTTCCCTATTTTGCTTGGGGGTTGATTTTCATGAGTACCTGTTGTATTATTTGTACATAAAGTACAAAGGAGGGGAGCCCATGACCACAATTTCTACCGCAGATGCCAGAAAAAATTTTGCTGATCTTGTTAACCAAGTTGCTTATGGTAATGAGCCTATAGTTCTTACTAGACGGGGCCAGGAAATTGCTGCTTTGGTTTCTATTGATGAGTTTAAATTGCTTCAGCAGATTGAAGATTTTATTGATATTGAAGATGCTAAAAAGGCCCTTGCTGAGCCTGGTGAGAATCTCTCGGCCCAAGAAGTTTGGAAGCAGCTCGGACTTTAAGATATGCAGTATTCGATTGAATTTCGACCCTTTGTGCTTCAGAGTCTGAAACAGTTCCCCAAGCGTGAACTGGTGAGAATAAAGAAACGGATTGAAGATCTTAGCAGTGATTTGCCGGATCCCAAAATGACCAAGATGAAAGGGCGTAATTCTTTTCATAAAATTAGATCCGGGGATTATCGTATAGTTTTTGAAATCCATGAAGATAGATTGATTGTATTAGTTGTAAAAATTGGGCATCGGAAAGACGTATATAAAAACCTCCCATAAATTCCACACCCCTTCTCCAAACCTCTTTATCCTCGGCGTCGGGCGGGGTCGGCTCAAGCTAACAAGGGGTCAGAGTCCTTTTCCTTCCTTCTGCCGCTGAGCCGGTTTGAGCCGTAGAATCTCATTTACACGGATAGTCTGTGAAACTGTTATTGTTTTTTATAATTCTCGGGGGCGGGGTCTGGGCGGTAAGAGCCTATGGTGTGTTCAGCCGGTTGCGGAGACGGCGTATTCTGTTGAGCAAACCATTTTCTGCCGAATGGTCTGCGATCCTTGCCAAGAATCTTCCTCCCTATCAGAATATGTCTTCAGAGTTACAACAACAGCTCCAGGATTATATAAGAATATTTATTGGTGAGAAATCCTTTGAAGGATGCGGCGGGCTTGAACTGACTGACGAGATCAAAGTAATCATCGCCGCCGAGGCTTGTTTGTTGTTGTTAAATCGCGATACCGATTGTTATCCGAAACTTTATTCTGTTCTGGTCTATCCGAGCACCTATGTGGTTGGCGCCAGGCATCAGCCAACAGTTCATCAGGATAATATGTCCGTCCGTTTGGGAGAATCATGGAACCATGGTGCGGTTGTTCTCGCCTGGGACAGTGTCAGGAAGGGTGGGTTGAACTTTCGGGACGGCCATAATGTGGCGATGCATGAATTCGCCCATCAACTTGATCAGGAAGATGGCAGGGGAGACGGGGTGCCGATTCTTGCACAGCGATCAGCCTATTCAGCCTGGTCGCAGGTTTTTTTAAAGGAATATGAGTTGCTTCAGTATCAAACCAAAAAAGGGCAAAAGAGCGTCATGGACAAATACGGGGCCACAGATCCGGCCGAGTTCTTCGCGGTGGCTACCGAGACTTTTTTTGAGAAACCTTTCCAGCTAAAGAAAAATCATCCTGATCTGTATCATGAACTGCAGGGATTTTATAAGGTTGATCCCATCGAGTGGGGAATTGAACTATAGCTTTATCGTATCTTATTTCGGTATTTAAAATTTGTTATATGCTGTTCAGCCAACTGTCCGTGGTGTCGGTGGTATTTCAACTCGCCTCCTTTTCGCACCTTTAAGAAATAGCCACCTCGTAAGCAAAGATGGCTATTTCTTAAAAAGAAAGAGTAAGGCAAAGACCAGCCCTGCTTCAATTTTTTATTTCAGACCAAACAGCTCCACATCAAAGATCAGATCAGCATTGGGAGGGATCACCCCGCCAGCGCCGCGGGCACCATAACCGAGATTTGCCGGAATATAGAGGGTTCGTTTGCCGCCTATCTTCATTCCGGCCACCCCTTCGTCCCAGCCCTTGATTACCTGACCGGCCCCGAGGGAAAAAGAAAACTGCTGGCCACGATCAACCGAGCTATCAAATTTCTTGCCTTTCTGATCTTGGTCATTCAACCAGCCGGTGTAATGGACCTGTACAGTTTTACCGGCAACCGCCTCGGCTCCGTCGTCAACCTGCTGATCTACATACCTGAGACCGGAAGTAGTTTTGATCATTGCGGTCGCCATTTCGGCCGCCATTCCGTTTGCAGCACTCATAAAAACTCCCATCAGTAACAGGATAAATATCCTTTTCATAAAAAACCTCACGATTGATTAATAGTTTTGTCCGGAACCGGAAAACCACGAACAGTCCCGGGACAATTTTGTCCCAACTCCACGGGCACTAGAAACTCCCGCGAGAAGCGTAATATTAATCTGACTCGACAAACTCATCAATTAGAATTTGAATTTTCGAGGATACTCCTCAGGAGTTGCAATCACATCTTGCCAAAGAAAAGTTTGAGAATTACCAATAAATACCGTTGACTGTATGCCAACATCCGAATTGAGCTAATTTTTACAGAGAAAGGAAATTAATCAACAAATGTCCAAAAAAAAATCTTACTGGGAAAAACTGACGATCCCTCTCTCTGCCCCTTGGGCCCTTTCGGAGGCGCTATTTTTAAACTGATTATTCTGTAGAAAAATATCGCATGGAAATGCGTAGTAGTTTTCTTGCTTTACACACCAGCTGAGTTGTATTCTTATTTTAGATATCTTGCCGGTTTGCATATTTTTGGCAATGGTCGAGGGGTGGGCCGGTAGTGAAGGGGCGAATTTGATCCGCCCCTGATTATTGATTATTTCAAACTCTTCATTTGCAGTTGGTATATTGCTTGAGAGTGGAAATTGAATATGGAATATTTTGAACATGTAAAGCGAAACGTACCCCAAGGGTATTTGCTACGCGGCACATTCCCCGCAGCGTGCTACGGGGAGCTTCAATTTTCCTCAGCCGCCGGGATGGCCGACAAAGAGGAGAATCACTCTATGGGTAATCTAGTATGTTGCTTTCAGTTTGCCCCGGGTCCTCCTGCGGGTCAAAGGGAGACACCATGCTGCAGGAAGTAAATACAGTACTGGGTGTTCCCGGTCGTTTTGTCCGGCAGCGCACCTCATATTTCTTTAATTTGGCGGCATTCGTCGTCTTTTCTCTCCGGTGCTGGCTAAAAAGAACCAACTTCTTTTCCCGAGACGCCCTTCGTCCTCTGGTTTCCCAGATGATCTTCACCGGGGTGGATGCGATGGTTGTTATTTCCGTCCTGGCCCTGCTGACCGGCTTTGTCTTTACCTTTAGGTTGATCGCCTTCTTCGGCTCGGTGGAAGACACGGTGAAAATTCTTGTCTATCTGGTGGGATTGGAGATTGGCCCCCTGATGACGGGGATCATCCTGATCATCCGATCCGGAGCAGCGGTTACCGTCGATATCGGTAACATGAAGTTGCATAGAGAGATTGAGTCCCTTGAATTTATGGGTATTGATATCCATCACTATATTGTTGTCCCCCGCATCCTGGCCGTGACTATTTCCCAGATCATCCTTGCCGTCTACTACACCATGATCACGGTGATCTTCGGGATACTGCTCAGCGGTCTTCTGCTCTCGAAGACCCATTTCATATACCTGCCTCAACTGGCCCAGGGGATTGCCGGGGACGTTGTACCGATCTTTGTGCTGAAAAATCTCCTTTTTGGCCTGGCTATAGGCTCCATCGCCTGTTACCACGGGTTACTGGTCGGACAATCGTCCACTGAAGTCCCGCAACAGACCCAGCGGGCCATTGTCAACAGCCTGGTTACGCTTTTTCTGATCGACGGACTTTTTGTATTTTTGATGATATGAAACTCTCTTCCCCTCTTATCCGGGCAGTCGAGCTGCAAAAGGGGCTCAATGATGAAGCCCGCCTTACCATTTCCGTGGAACCGGGAACGATTACCTGTGTTATTGGACCTGATAGCGAGGGGATATCGTGTTGGTTGCGGATCATGGCCGGTCTGGAATTTTTTGTTGATGGAAGGCTAGAACTGTTGGGCAGGGATTGGCGGGAGATGGACCGGGAGAGCTGGCAGCAATCAAGACAGAAGATCGGTTATATCAGCGCCGACAGTGCGCTCCACTCCGTTCAAAATATCATGGACAACATTATTACCCCGGCCTATTATCATAAACTTGGCACCTGGGAACATCTGAAGGAAAAGGCGCAGGGCTTATTGAAACAAGCCGGGTATACCGATCAGGCAAGTCTGTCTCTGCTGCCCGCCTATGTGGCCCCCGAAAAACGTTATCTTGCCATGCTGGTGCGGGCGCTGATGTTGGAACCCCAGGTCCTTTTTTTTGACAATCTCTTCGGCAAGATCGGTGTTATGGCCAAAAATGACGTTTACAAGCTTCTGATGGAGCGGGTCCGACAATCGGGAATGTCGATTGTTTTCAACACCAGGAACCTGGATTTTGTCTCCCAGTATGCGGATGCGCTTCTCTTTGTCTGTTGTTCAAAGGTCTTGAAGTTTGATGATTTTCAGCAGTTTCAGAACTCGGACGATTCAGCGGTAACCGAGTATAAGAAACAATATGCCATGAGATAAAATAATGGATGGATCAGAAAAAAAGAGCACTCACTATATCCACCGGACCAGTTACCGTTTCCATGAACAGCTGGTGGGACTCTTTGTCTTTACGGCGGTGGGGATACTGTTGATCATGGTTTTTGGTCAGATCAAGAGCCAGAATATTTTCGAAGAGTATTTTGTCATTTACGGGCAACTCAATTCTGCCGAGGGATTAAGCACAGAGAGCAAGATTCTGGTCTCCGGTTTAGAGGTGGGGCAAGTCGCCAAAATAGAGTTTACTGAAAGTAACGACATCCTCCTGACAATGAATATTAACCGCCGTTATCACCGGTTGTTGCGGGAGGATTCAAAAATCAAGGTCAGAGGGTTGAGCTATATTATCGGCAAATCGGTTATCGAACTGACCGCCGGTTCTCCGACGCTCAAAAAAATCCCGGAAGGGGCGATCCTCGAGATCGAGGATCCCATCTCCATCGAGCAAGTTACGGCTGAGGCCACCAAGACGATCAAGACAATCAACAACGTGATCAACAAATTCGCGGAGCTGATGAACGTCCTGGATCCGAACAAAGTGAAGACCAGTCTGGACAGTATCCAGGAAATGACACTCAATCTCAAGGAGATCTCTCAGGGAATGAAGTCCACAGACGGTCCATTCGGCGCCCTGGTTTATGACCAAAAGACGACGGAGAACTTCAAGGACGGCTTTGATAAACTCAGGGTCTCCATCGAGAATATCAAGACGATCACCGACGGATTCAAGCAGACCGCAGAGGAGCTTGACCTGGCCGTGAGTAAGCTCAACAGCAATCTGGATAGGGTTCCCCTGATGCTGGATAATGTCAGTGAAGTGGTCAGCGAGGCCGGAGTCACCATCAAGGCCACCCAGCGGGTGTGGCCGATCTCGTCTTCTATAAAGGAAAAAAAAGCGCCCCAGATCATGATTGACCCGGTACCGGCAAGTGAATAGCAACCATGCCCTCATTTTTCTCCTTTTTGTTCCGGCCCTGGCCGGATGTATCAGCCGTGCCCCGGTCGAGGAGACCCCGGTTATGCTGCAACGGGCTGAGAGTTTTATGGCCCAGGGCGTACAAAAATATGAACGATTTGAATATTCGGTGGCCAGGACAAAGTTCGTCTTGGCCTACCATGAGTATCAGAGTTTTAATGAAAAGCAGGGGGTCGTCCGCTCCTGTCTCAACCTGGCCCGGGTCGCTCTCGACCTTGGTGAGCTGGAAGAAGCGGAAAAACAATTGCAGCGGGCCCGTAAAATCATTGATGAGTATCAACTGACCCAACTGGCTGTGTATTGCGACATCATCGCCTCGTCCCTTTTAATCAGGGAAGAACAATATGACCAGGCGGAAAAACTTCTGGCCCCTTATCTGGCCGACAACAATGAACTTGTCCCCAAAGAGATTTCCGAGGTCGCGGTGGCCATCATCCAGAATCGAACCCGGATCGCCTTCGGCAAGGGAGAGGATGAGAGAAAGTGGCTGGAGCGCTACAGAAAAGCCGTGGCTGATATGGAAAAATACCGGCCGAGGCTCCTTCGTTTTGAGGCAGCACAGGCCCTGCAAGATGAGGGAGCGGAGAAGGCCTTGGAACTTCTGGAGGAAGCCCTGGAACTATATCGTCTCCATAGCGATCCGAAAGGCGTCGCTTATACCTCTCTGGAAGTAGCCGACATTGAGGATGACGCTTCAATGTATGAAGAGGCGATCGAAGATTACCAAAGAGGGCTTTCGGCCGGTTTCCGCATCCGGGACCGGCGGGTGGTGATTTCGGCCCTGGAAGGACTGATCAGGCTCTACGGTAAACTGGAGAGCAAAGAAGAGTTGAAACCCATGGTGAACTTGTTGGACGAAATTGTACAAGCCGGCAAAGAAAAGCCCTGGTACCTGCTGCGGATTGAGTGATTGCCGGGTGCGAAGCAGGGGAAAACCAGGCATAGGAATTGACCAGCCCTTCTGAGATGCCTATCCGCTCGAAGATCTAATTCCCAAGGACACATGAAAAGATCCGGATGATCGTCGCCTTGGGATTGCGTGTGACTGAACAGAAAGAGGGAATCAATCAACAAATGTCCCAATAAAATCTTACTGGAAATACCTGAAGACCCATCTTCCTCTATCCCTTAGCTCCATTCTGAAGTCGCTATTTTTAAACTGATTATTCTGTAGAAAAATAATGGATAAAAAGATTATATGGATATTGATTGTTATTTATCCATAGCCATAATTCTCAGGGAGGAAATAACCTTGAAAATACTCTTGATCATTTTGTTCGGGCTTATCCCTGTTTTGGTGGATGCTCAGGATTATCAAGGCTTCAAGCAGGCGGACATGGAGAAGATGATGCAACAGGCGGAAGTCCTTCAGCAATGTATGGATAAGGTGGACAAGGCTGAACTCGACGCCATTGATCGCCGCTCCAACGAACTTGAAGTCAAAATAAAAGATTTATGTGAGGCCGGCAAGCGTGACGAAGCCCAGGATACGGCCATGGCCTTTGGCAAAGAGATTATGAGCAACCCCGCCATGGTGCAAATGAAAAAATGCGGCGATCTTACTCAAGGGATGCTACCTCCTGAACAACGGCAATCATCGGAATATGACTTTGACTTTTCCCAGCACCATGTTTGTGACGAATAATCGACTTTACAATGACCTGTATTCAAGCTGGGTAGGCTCAAGCTCATTGCCCCTGGAATGGTGAGGCTGTGGGCGGACCTGGTCAAGCGGCTGATTATCAGTTTGATCAGTCTAAAAAGATGCTGGTTTTCTGCTTTCTAGTACTCTTTTTTATGGTGAAAAAATCACATTAAGAGAAACGGTAGAACGTTTTCATTGCGCTCAATGTTTGATCACTCCGCCCACATTGACGCATTCGAGGCAATATTTCTGTTTCGAAGAGGGGCTCTGGCACTTGGGGCAGTAAGTCTTGCCGCAGGCGTGGCATTTGTTAAGTGAAGAAGCCTCGGCTTTTTTCCCGCATAGTTCGCAACGTGACGTGTCTTGGGGCATAGGGCACCTGTCTTTAGAGGATGATCGTACTATGTGATGATCTGATTCGTACCTTGCGGCAGTTCCAATGACTTCTATCGGGAACTGTACCGCTCGGCTACAATTGATTCTAACATAAATTTATTCCGAAAGTGAATGTGGTATTTTGATCATTAATTAATCCGGGGTCGGGCAATAAGCTGTAAGCTGGGTCGGAGTTGAGTCGAGGGGTGTACTTCCCCCGGTTTAGTCTCCATGAAAATTTATACCCACATAGGAAGTCAGGTAATAGATGGATACCATTGATATAATATCAATATTAATCACCGTCTCAGCGCTCTTCAGCTATATCAATTATCGTTATATAAAGCTGCCGACGGCTATAGGTTTGATGGCTATTTCCATGGCCCTCTCGATTATCCTGATGATTCTGGTTGGATTGGGAGTTGATACGGTTGCCGCCGCAGAAAAATTCGTATCGAGGATTGATTTTCACGATGCCTTGATGGAGGGGATGCTCAGTTTCCTCCTGTTTGCTGCCGCTCTTGATGTGGATCTTTCAGATCTGACAAAACAGAAATGGACAATCCTGGGGCTGGCCACCGGCGGAGTAATCATCTCAACTGTCTTAATCGGAACCTCTCTCTGGTTGTTGCTTGAGCTGCTTGGTTTTAAAATTGATCTTGTTCACGCTTTGCTCTTTGGCGCACTGATCTCCCCCACAGATCCGATTGCGGTCATGGGAATACTTAAAAAAGCAGGTATCCCGAAATCCCTGGAAATAAAAGTGGCCGGTGAATCCTTATTTAATGACGGGGTGGGTGTCGTGGTTTTCCTGGTTATTCTTGGGATAGTTACCAGTGGACATGATCTGGTCGCTTCGGATGTTGTTTTCTTGTTCCTGCAAGAAGCGGTGGGTGGTCTTTTATTGGGATTGATTTTGGGATATGTCTGCTACCGACTTTTAATCTCTGTCGATCAATACCAGGTTGAAGTGCTGTTGACTCTGGCCCTTGTCATGGGTGGCTACTCCCTGGCGAACACCCTGCATTTATCCGGCCCCCTGGCTATGGTTATTGCCGGTTTGATGATTGGGAACAATGGCCGGACCTTTGCCATGAGTGATCATACCCGAGCCAATCTCGATTCTTTCTGGCATCTTACGGACTATATTCTAAATGCAGTATTATTCGTCCTCATTGGACTGGAAGTACTGATCCTGAATTTTGATCAGACCATTATCTGGATTGCACCTCTGGCAATCGGTATAACCCTGCTGGGTCGTTTTATCAGTGTCGCAGGTTTGGTAAGTATCATGCGGCCTTTCAGGCAATTTACCGACAATGCAATCAAGATCATGACCTGGGGTGGCTTACGAGGCGGGATTTCGGTGGCATTAGCGCTTTCAATTCCAGCAAGTGATGAGCGGAACCTGATTCTTGTAATGACCTATTCCGTGGTAGTCTTCTCAATTCTGGTACAGGGGTTGACCATCGAAAAACTGGTGCGGGGAGGTAAGAAATTTGGGCAGATTAATGATTAAAACAGCTTCATGAGCGGTCTGGTTCGATTAAATTCAGAACAAGTTTGATCACGAAAAAGGAACTATAAACAGTGAAAATTAAGATATAGTTAGGCTTGAGAGTTTGATGGACACCATAATAAGGGAAATATATCCAAGGAGGATTACGATGGAACTTGGAATTGCAGGCAAGGTGGTTCTTGTTACAGGTGCAAGCAGAGGAATAGGGACGGGCTAGGTTAACGGTGACGGGTGGTGAGAATCGGGGGCAGGTCTTGAAATGGCATAAAATTAATGCAAAATGTGGTATTTTAAGACCTGATTTCCAAGTTCTACTTGAAGAAAATCGGAAATGAAACTCACAAAAACTCAAAAGATATTAAGCACATTGATGGGAGTACTGGTGGCAGTATTGCTTTTCCTCTCCCCTGGGTTAAGGCTCCCCGTCTTGGACAACACGACAGACGATTACTTTAGTGAGGCAATAACCAGAGCAGGCGTTACTTATGCAACATGCAGGGTTATCAATGCCTCTGTTTCTATTGTAAAGGATTCAAGCCTTAATCTGGAACCGGCCGGCGTCGGGGTAACCCTGGCGGTCGGCCAGGCGCTGGACCCGATTGATGATATGATTGAACGAGTTTCAGATGTGCTGGTGACGGCGATTACCTCGTTGGGGGTGCAGAAACTGGCCTTTGAGATCGGCGTGTCAATTTTGCCCCGGATCCTGGCCGTGGTTCTCTTGATCTTTTCTATATTAATTTGGTGCGAAAACGAAAATCTGGCTAAGACCAGAAAGACCTTCTCAAGGTTTATCTTATTTATTTTAGTGGCCAGATTTGCCTTGCCGATATCAGCTCTGGCCAACAACTACATCCAGGATCAATTTTTTGCAGATAAGATAGCGAAAGCCAATCAGGAACTGGCGCTCGGGGCGGCGGAACTGGAGATGTTTACCAAGTTTACCCTGCCGGAAATTGATGGGATCCTGGGAACAATCAAGAACAACGCAGCATTCATGCAGCGTAAATCAATCGAGTTTAAAAATGCAATCGTCGCCACCGTCAACAACGCCGGCAGTATTGTTGATAATCTCTTGAAACTTGCCTTTCTTTACGTCGGCGTTTTTCTTATTCAGGTTATTGCCTTGCCGATAATGGTATTTTTCCTGCTGATAAAATTTGCCAACAGTTTGTTTGAGAGCAACCTTTCATACCTCAAATAATCCGCCTTGATCAATCTTCGCCAATTATCCAGACAGGAATTAAGCAGAGAACTAAACCGCTGCTTGTGACGTGATTCGGCCAGACTTATTGATATTCTCGCGGTCATAAAATTATAATGTCAATTCTGACCCACGTGTTTTTGGGAGAAAAGTTTGCATGGGGCCTGTTCGATAATAACTGCCAAGAGGTAGTGGCTTCCAATCACTCGCTCAGTGGTATAGAATAGATTATGGCTAAACTCTCCAATCACACTTGCGAATTGAAACCGCATCAGATGAATAATGTTCTGATTGTTGAAGATAATAGGATGGTGGGCTCGTTGCTCAGGGAGTTCATCGGAGATTCTTTGGATCTGAACGTAATTTTGCTGGAAACCCTGCAGGCAACCAAGGCGCTGCTTGAAAACGATCCTCCTGATTTTTTGGTGGCACTTCTTGATATCAACCTCCCCGATGCGCCGGATGGTAAGGTTGTCGATTTTGTGATTCAGCAGGGGATCCCGGTAATCGTTTTTACCGCGGGACAGGATGACAGTTGGCACGATAAGTTTTGGGCCAAACAGATTGTCGCCTATGTTTTGAAGGAAGGCCCTGACGCCTTGCCTTATCTGACCTTTCTGATCCAGAGTCTGCAGAAAAACCGAAACACCAAAGTACTCGTGGTTGATGATTCGATTTCTTCCCGGGAGTATCTGCTTGATCTTTTTCGGGTCCAGCGGTTTATCGCTTTTGCCGCATCAAATGGCCAAGCGGCCCTCGAAATTCTTGACCGGCAGAATGATATCAAATTGATTGTCACTGACTACCATATGCCCGATATGAACGGTGATGAGTTGACGAGGGCAATTCGGCAAAAACACAATATTAATGAGCTGGCAATTATCGGGATTTCATCCGTTGACGATCGGAAAATCTCAAGTCTTTTTTTGAAAGCCGGGGCCAATGATTTTCTGAATAAACCATTTTTCACCGAGGAATTCTATTGTCGGGTCTCACAGAATATCCAGACCCTGGAATATATCGAAACGATCAAGGATATCTCCAACCGGGATTATCTGACTTCTCTTTACAACCGCCGTTATTTTTTCGAAGCAGCATTACGGTTTTATGATCTGTTCAAGCGCCAGGGAAATCCTTTTGCCGTTGCCATCATCGATTTGGATCATTTCAAGAAGGTCAATGACACCTATGGACATAATGCCGGAGATCTGGTTCTGAAATATGTGGCAGGCCTCATGCAGCACCGGTTTCGCTCGGCTGATATCATCTGTCGTTTCGGAGGTGAGGAGTTTAGTGTTTTTCTGACCGATGTTAAAAAGAAGGAAGCGTGCCGCATCCTTAATGATTTGATGCTTGAATTGGAAAAATCAGCCATAGAAGTGGGCGAGAACCGGGTGAAAATAACCATGAGTATCGGCGTCTGCACAAACCTGCAGGGTTCTCTGGATGAAATGATAAAAAAGGCTGATCTCCTTCTTTACCAGGCAAAGGAAGAAGGGCGTAATAAGCTGGTCTGCGATTGAAAGTGTAAAAGCTACTGGAACCCCTGGGGTTGGGTGGCGCTAAATGACTTCAATTATTTGGAATCATTATTGAAAACAGGCCTGTGGGTGGGCTATAATAAATTTGTTTAAGGCCAAATGCGATCATCTCGAGCATGGGGGAGTTCCGTCTGTCCCCCTTCAAATATTCGGGAGAAAAATCTTGATTAGGTTGTTTATAAAATGGGGGAGAGAATGAAATTGGCCAGAGTATTATTAGTGCTGTTAGTCCTGTTTTTAAATGTTACTGCCCTGACAGAAGCCGGCGAATCCAACTCTGGCAGATTACGTACCAAGTCGGCGGCCACCCAGGCCGAGGCAACCGTTCTTTTCGATATCGAGATAGAACGCGCCGCCGAAGAAACGAAAGTTTACCTGAAGGCAGATGGGGCGATTAAGGCTTATCGTGAAGTCAAGCTCAAGAAAAATATTCCAGCTCATCGCCCGGATCGCATGTATTTGGACCTTAAGGACATGCACCTCGCTGGTCCGATCCCAGTCAAGATGGGAGGAGCCGCACTCGCCCGAGTCAGAAATGCACGGAGGCCCGATGGCCTCAGGGTGGTTTTTGATTCTAATCTTGATCGATTGTTTAATTACACGATAAACGAACAATCTGATGGATTACTCGTTACGATCCGGGAGGCATCTGGTGATCCGGCAGTTATTGCCGACCTGGAGCAAGGGGCCGAACCCGGAGCTGAGCCGGAAAAAGTCACTGCCCCCGAAGTGCTCACAATACAGCCGGAACCAAAAGCCGCAGGCGACTTGGGCCTGGTGATCGTCACTACAGATAGGCCTGAGCAAACCCAGGAATGGCTGGACAGTTCGCCTGATAGTATGCTCAGTTTGCACATTCTTAAAACGGCAAAACCAGACCAGGAGATCAACATCTCGTTTCTGGTAACCGGAGTAACCTCAGACCGGAATGGAGATTATGCCGTTGTTGCCTCCTTTGTTCTGCTGGACCCATCCGGTAGGCCGATGTTCAACAAACGGCGTTTTGCCAAAATGTCCGGCCGAGCCCCGGCGAGTCCGGCCTTTATCATGGCCGAGCCCGGGCTGGATATTATTCTGGGTGAATCTGATCCAGTTGGTGAATATACGATAATCGGCATAGTTGAAGATCTGATCAATTACAAGATGTCCCGAACCAGCCTGAAGTTGACGTTGGAAAAATAATATTGGGAATATGATACTTGATGGTTTGCTCAATATCTTACATTCTGCCGCTGAGTTGCTACGCTAACAAACATAAATTATATAAAGCGACTATGGGGGTAAAATCTTCCTTGGTAAGAACCAACCAGATTACCTAGCAGCTAAGACGCTTAACTTGTCTTTCGCCGTTCGTCACAGCCTAAAGGACTATTTATGATCTCAAAATTATTAATTCTTTTAGGGGCTGGTTGCATTTGTGTTTTGTTTCAAGGCTGTACCTACAAAGCATGGTATGAAGGGTTTCAAGAGGGACAACGCAATGATTGTTACACGATTGAGAGTTCGACTGAAAGACAGGGATGCATAGAGAGAGTAGATAACTTGACATATGAGGAATATAAGAAAAGCCGGAATGATTTAATCAGAGAACTTGAGTAAGTAAATTGATTTGCGGAGTATCAACCTTGCGATACGCAAGAGAGTTTTTGTGCCTGCCATGCAGGTAGTGCCATATAGTGTTAGTTTCGCTTGTTCGCAATCGTAGTAGTTTGTATCTCTAAGCCAAATATATGGCGGTAGATTGTCTTCCTCCCGTCATAACTTCTGCAGGAATGCGCCGGAGCTTTGCGGTGCCAACAATCCGACCGACCGGATTTGGCTCCCGTAATCTCCGGTGAATTCCTGCATCCCCGGTGGATGTCGGGCGCGGCAAGGCTGGATTCAGGTTTTTACTCGCATCCCAAAAGGAGGAGACCTGTCCATGTCCGGTCATTTTCTTTTTGTCCATGTCAACCAGTGGGCTGATTTCGAGAGCCCCGACGCCATCCCCATCTCACAGGGCTATATCCTGGCAAGTCTTAACAGGAACGGCTTCTCCGGTGAAATATTAGGCGATTATCAGAATCATCATCTCTCGCCGCAATTGTTCAAGACCCTTTTACTAAATACTAAATAAGAAACCGCTGGCCGTCGGGTTTTCGGTTTATGAGGAAAACATCAATCTGGTTCGGGCCTGGGCCAGTTTTGCCAAGTCGGTCAAACCTGATGTCGTTGTGGTCCTGGGCGGCCCCCAGATCGCCTTCATGCCGGGAACTGGACTTGCTCAGATGCTGGAATGCCAGGTCAAGATGATGCACGCCAATATGTGATCTTGGAGGTTTATCGTTTAAGAAAAAGGGGAGAACAATATTTTGTGAGCTATCGGTGATTCGCAAAGCCCATATTTCGGGGGAAATAGAGAACGGCCGGAGATCTTTCCGTTTATGACTTGGTGATTTCCGGCCGCTCTTTGCGATCTTTTTGTCAGTCGATCGCGCTTCCCCGACAAGTTTCCGGGCTGACTGATTGCTTTTTAAATCGCGGTCTTTTTAATATCTCTCGTTACCTTGGCGCCTTCTTTGTACAAATCGGCGAAATATTCCTTAACTTTTTCCGGGTCGAAATCAAGGAAGGTGCCACCTGACTCGAAGTGTTGGACGAAGACATTTCCTAGGGCATAGGTTGAGGCTCCGCCCACCACGACCATGGTCAAGGCCCCAGTGGTCTGGCCGATTAAGGGGATGGCCTTGATCAGGCTGGCGATCGGCCCAGTGGCCGCGACCGGCAGGGAGCTTCCGATCAGCGCTCCGATGATATTCTTGGCCCGGTTTTTTGAAAAAGTCATTTCATAAAAATTTGAAAGCTTGCAGAGTAACCTGATCTGGATGGCGGTTAAGGCAAGAAAATCCACCATCGGCAAGGGCACCAGCCCCACCCCCATCGAGGCGTACATGTGGTTCTTGATCATTTGATCCGTTGCGGCCTTTCTTTCCGGCCAATCCATGTTTGACGACATTTTTACCGTGTTTTCCGTGACTGCTGTTGCTGTTTCCATCTTTTGACCTCCTTGTTTGCTGTTAAAAATAATTTCAGACCGCCAGTTCAAAAGAAGATTGGGCACTTTGCGCAAAGACCTCGACAATTTTTTTGGCGTTCTTGAAAATGAAGAAATGGCCGCCCTGAAATTCCAGGAGCGATATCTCCCTGGTCGTTTCTTCTTGCCATCGTTGGGCGTCGGATATGGTTACATGATCATCAGTGCCATGCATTACGGTGATTGGCACATCAAAGGGCAGGTCCTTTTCATAGATGTAGGTGTCGAGGGCCTGAAAGTCCGCCCGTAAAACGGGCTCGAAGAGGTCCATTAATTCCCGGTTTTCCAGGACCTCATTGGTGGTTCCTTCGAATTGCCGCACCGCGTCAAAGAAATCAGCCCGGGGCAGCAGGTGTCGGTTCTCGGCCTTTTTGGGACTGGAAGGGGCTTCCCGGCCTGAAACAAAAAGATGGAACGGTAAGGGGCATTGTTCCCGGATTATCCGCTTCACCAACAGATATCCCAGACAAGCTCCCAGGCTATGTCCGTAAATGGCATAGTTCTCGGACAACCGGCCCTTGATTTGGGAAAAAAGATCATCTACCACCGCCGGCAGGTTTTTCAGCAGAGGCTCGGAAAATCGGCTTCCTCGGCCAGGCAGATCAAGGCCGACGAGCTTTACCCCGGAATTAGTGAAACGCTGTAATTCCTGGTAGGAGTGGGAACTCCCGCCGGCAAAGGGCAGACAAAAAACAGTGGCCGCCGAGGGCTCAATCATCTCTCGCATCAATCTCTCCTGTCAGATTTCTTTAAATCCCTGCCGAAGCAGAAGTTGCCGGTTCCTTAAAGATAATTATTCCGTATTATTTTTAGTTAGTGTCTGTCCAGAAATGAGGATTTTTATTCGAGAACGAGGAGCTAGGATTTTGAAAAGTACCCGAAACAACCGGGCATAAACTCCACGGACTGGTGTCCGTGAGCACTTTCAAAGAACGAAGCGACGACGTTATCGGAGAAAAAGACCACTTATGGACAGTCACTAGTATATAGTTCCATAATTAACGTTACACATCAAGCGGTGGCAATTTCATCCATTTTATAACGCCACCGGTATACCACAGGAGCCTTATTAATTTCTGAGATACCTTGATAGATCCGGCTAACGAGTTCCTCTTTTGT
>JAHJIY010000021.1 GCA_018823175.1 Pseudomonadota bacterium | reverse complement strand
GTGCGAATAATTAAACACTAATTACATAATATAGTTGTGAGGTCTTTACGGGAGGATGAAGACATGGATGCGGGATTAGGCAAAAATTACAGAGCAACAGTTGAAGCGCAGGTGAAATCCAAAAAGGTGGTTGAATTTTATGGTCAGTGGCGGGTCAGAGTACCAAGAGAAAGTCAACAAAAACAAACGGCTCCTTTTTAGACAAAACTATCCCTCTGCCGGTAAAACCGGTTTTAAAATAACTGCTTTTTCAGACTCAACAATCACAAATTCCCATCTTCAAAGTTTAGGGTAGCCGGTGGCGAACCCTGTCCATATTGCCCGACTTTGGCAGCCTGGTTTGACAAGATCTATCTCTACTATGATGATCAAAGTACCTTAGAGCCATAATATAAGTTCGGGCGGACAGGGTTAGGCATTCTGACCCGAGTCGTCAATGACATCCATCTTTACCGTGGAGCACTGCAACAGGCTTGACATAGCCATCCTGTCCCCCGAAACCTTAAAAATCATTATATGCAAAAGTTAAGTTCCGTTTATGTTGGACTTAAAGTGTCAGTTTTATGTCGTATATTTTCTGCACCATATCCCGCCACTGCCCTAAAGGACTTGTCTGGTCAAAGGCCGCTTTGATTGCACCCGCTTTACGCCACTTGTCCCGCAAAGAAGGCCAGTTCATTAAATAGTAACCAGCCCTTTCTTCTGGTTTAGCATCATTTTTACGGAACCGATCCGGAAGGTAAACCTGAGATGTTTTCATCAAGCATATTCCCATGCGGAGATACCGACGCGCGATGCCAAAATCAGCATGTTGTCCGGCGGCATCACGACGTTTATAGTCAGCCATCAGCTCTTCAGGTCCGTGGAGGCCCATGTGTGACGCGGACTGGACAATATAGTCTTTAAGAATGCGATTACTTCGTTTGGCCACCTTGCCGATATATACCGAACCTTCCGGGCCACCGGTTTGCGTGATTTTGGGGACAATTCCTGCGTATGAGGTGAGGTTGTTAAGCGGCTTCTGCATATTTGGATCACCGATTTCGGCGGTTACCCCGGCGGCCAGAACTATGCCGATACCGCGGACACTTGTCAAAAATGCACCTTGGGTTTGGGCCAGCCAGACAGCAATTTCCGTTTCTATCTGTTCAATGTTTTCCTGCAGACAGCGATGATGCGTAACGTGTTGAGACAATGAAAGTTGAAGAGTATCTAGATATTCATCTGGAGTGTCGAGAACTCGTGCCGCATATTCTTGTAGCTTTGCAGCTGCCTGATCGGGCTTGGGAATGCCGTTTCGCCGAAGGGATTCAACAAGGGTTTGCCGTTTGCGGCGCCGGATCTGTGGGGCGCTAAACCGATTTTCCATCAACCATAATGAACTCTTTGAAAATGGCGTTATGCCGCTGTTGCTTTCACTAAGAAAACCAGGGAAGAGACGGTCTACAGCGGTATGGATTCGATTGCGAACTTCAGTCGTCATGACTACCAGCTTTCGTCTGTGACGGACAAGAGTTCGAAGGTTACGATAAGCGCCGGACTGGGCAGGACAACAGTTCCACCGCCGATTAAGCAACATTCTGGCGATGCCCATCAGATCGAGCCGATCTGTACTGGCTTGTAGATTCTCCCGTTGTTTCTTTGCGTCATGGGCCGGGTTAATTTGATGATATCTACATGAACGGTACACCTGCTCGGCCAGTTGATTCACCCCCTCAGGTGTATTTTTGATTGGAAAGGGTTTACGGAGAATATCTCCATGACCATTACAGAACATTACGAGATGATCCTTTTTGGCATAGTCGATTGGGACACACATAACTTTTGTACTGTTTCCCGCCTGTTCCAAGAGTCCAAGCAGCTCTTGACTTTGATGCACATAGATGTTTCTTTTTTTCATAGTGAAGCTCCTTTTCTCCTTGCAGCAGCTTTATTGCTGACTGCCGATATAGATTGCCACCTCTGGATGGCTTAGAAAAGGAGCTTCACTTTTTCTGAGGAACTCTATTCAACCGCGACTTACTCAATAAAAATTTTCCGGGGGTGCCGCTTCGATTTCCTCATATAGAGGCCCCAGCCATATTGGCTTCGATTTCCTCAGAGTTGTTTGTTTAAATGAGTTTTTCTCTGCTACTGGAAAGGTACCAGGCTTGGCTGTGAGCCGGTTGGTAAAAAACGGGATGGATTTATTTAATTTACTCGGAATAATTGCCAGTGGCTATATTCTTGATCAAATTGATATTTTCAACCAAATCTAGTCAGATGTGTTTTGGAAATGAAATTTGATACGCGAAAGCAATTTACTTATAATTGGCTATAAATACGAAAAAAATATACTTATTTGACTATCATATAATGAGATTACAACTATGGATAACTGGTTTCTAGCATCCTTCCTGGCCCTGATTATTTACGGATTCTGGGGGTTTTTTCCCAAGCTTGCGGTTACATATATCAACCCGCAGAGCGCCCTGGTTTATGAAATTGCCGGAGCGGCGCTGGTTGGGGTGGTGGCCTTGTTTCTGGTCAAGTTTCAACCGGAATCGCATCCCAGGGGCATAATGTTTGCCGTGCTTACCGGGGTTTGTGGCATGGTCGGTACTCTGTTTTATTTTTGGGCGGCCAGTAAGAGCAAGATCTCAATTGTGGTTAGCGTGACCGCGCTCTACCCGCTGATCACCATCCTGCTGGCGGCGGTTTTTCTGAAGGAACCGATCACCGTTAAGCAGATCAGCGGCATGTTGTGCGCTCTGCTGGCGATCTTTCTGCTCTCTTCCTGAGCAAAGATATAATAAAGGGGCACGCAAGATGGGTGATGAAAGGATTTTTCTGGTTGATGATGATATCACCGGCCTGGCGGTTGACGCCATTGTCAATGCGGCCAATAATTCGCTTCTGGGTGGCGGCGGGGTTGACGGCGCGATTCATGATGCAGCCGGGCCAGGGCTGCTCGCTGAATGTCGGACCTTGCAGGGTTGTGCCACCGGCGAGGCTAAAATTACCGGCGGACATCAGCTGCCGGCCCGCTATGTGATTCACACTGTCGGCCCGGTCTGGCACGGCGGCGGCAAGCAGGAACCGGAGTTGCTGGCCGCCTGTTATCGCCGTTGTTTTGCGCTGGTGGCGGAGTATGGCTTGCAAACCATCGCCATCCCGGCAATCAGTACCGGGGTTTACGGTTTTCCCAAGGAGGCGGCGGCGGTGATCGCCATTGGCGAAATTCGCCGGGCCTTAATCGATAACCCGCAGTTGTTAAAGGTTGTTTTGACCTGTTTTAATCAGGGGACGAGGCAGGCCTATGAAAAAGCGTTGAAGGATAAACCATGAAAAGCAAATTGAGGGTGGTTATTGATCCCAAGCGTTGTGTCGGCTGCAAACTTTGTCTGGATGTCTGTCCGGATAAAACGATCAGCATGGCCGAGAAAGTAGCGGTGGTCAGTGGCGAGAAGTGTATTGCTTGCGGCCATTGCCAGGCGGTTTGTCCGGCTGCGGCCATAATTGTCGGAGATATTGACCCCGAAAGTTCGGTTTTTTCCTCGTTTACCGTTGATGACCGCTGGCTGGCCCCCGGCGCGTTTGATCTTGCGGCGCTGGTCCGGCTTATGGCTTCCCGCCGTTCATGCCGTAATTATACTGAGCGCCAGGTTGAGCGGGCCATCCTTGGTGATCTGGTGAAAATCGCGATTACCGCCCCGTCCGGGACCAATAGTCAGCAATGGACTTTTACCATCCTGGACCGCCGCGCTAAGGTCGAGCAACTAGGGGTGAGGGTCGCGGCCTGTTTCAAGAAATTAAACCGGATGGCGGTCAATCCATTTTATCGGATAATCTCAAAGGTTTTCGGCGCCGATTCCCTGGGCAACTATTATCGGCGGTATTATAAAACGATCCGGGACGGGATTAAGGAGTGGGAAAACGGCGGCCGGGATTTGCTCTTTCACGGTGCGCCTGCGGTTATTCTGGTCGGGGCGGCGCCCGGGGCCAGCTGCCCGATGGAAGACGCGATGCTGGCCAGTCAGAATATCCTGCTCGCCGCACATGCCATGGGGCTTGGCACCTGTCTGATCGGCTTTGCGGTGGCGGCGATCAAACGTGATCCTGCGATTAAAAAGTTTTTGGCGATGCCGGCCGCGGAGACGGTCTACGCAGTGATTACTCTGGGTTATCCGGCCGAGGTCTATCAACGGACAGCTGGACGGAAGAAAATAGAGCCCCGCTATCCTGAGGTCTTTTAGGCAGTGACAAGTGATGAGTGACGAGTGAATAGTAACGAGTAACGAGTTTGTAATTTTTTAGGTTGTTGATGGGGAGGAGGATTGCTTAGTTGTACTTGCAGAAAGTAAAGATTTTATTGCCGAAGCAAAGTCTTTCAAAGGAAAGTTAATGCTCCAGGGCCATGAACTTTTTTTTAGGGGTGAGTGACTGGTCGACCGACATTCTGCCGCCGCCTTTGAATAACAGGGCCAGGGCGATGCCAAGCAGCAGGATATGAAACTCAAACCCCTCTCCCTGCTGCTGGCCAAACCAGTTCATAAAAAAACCATGCTGAATATGGTTTTTCAGCATGCAGATGGTCATGGCGGTGCCGATTCCCAAGGCCCAGATTCGGGTCATAAATCCTAAAATCAGAAAGACGGGACCGACCACTTCGAAGAAGACGAGCAGCAAGGTGAATAATGGCGAAAAACCGGAAGCGTTGAAGATCTGGATGGTCTGTTGCAGGCCGGGACCGCCGAACCAGCCAAAGGCCTTTTGGGCGCCATGGGGGAAGATAACGACGGCGAGGGCAATCCTTATAAAAAACTGGGCGCAGCTGTTATCAGTTGTGGTCAGATATTTTATCATCCGTTTTCATCCTAACTTTGACGATTATTTCAATCTTGACATCCAAACCTGCAAGTTGCCATAGAAAACCATAATCAGTGATTTGTCAAATGAGCAATCGTGGGTTTGACTTGTCGTCCGTTGAGTTAGCCGGCGATTAACGGCACCGAATTCCTGACGGTCAGAGGCGTCAAGACAGGCCGAGACCCTGCTGCACGGCATCAATTCCGATCCGTTCGATGAAGCGGGCGGTCCGTTCTTTTTTCCGGGCATTTGCGGTGTAGTAGGCCAGAAATTTTTTGATCAGGGCAATGGCCTCGGACTTTGACAGGTTTTCAGCGATGGTGTCGCCGATCCGGGGCCGCGCACCGGCATGGCCGCCAATCGCGACGGTCCAGCCTTTTTGTTTGCCGACCAGGCCGATGTCCCGGACAAAACTTTCGGCGCAGCACATCGGGCAACCGGAGACCCCGATTTTGACCTTGGCCGGAGTTGGATCATTTCTGAGCATTTCTTCAATCTCGGTGCCCAGGCCCAAGGAATTCTGGACCCCGAATTTACAGACTTCGGTGCCGGGGCAGGCCTGGACATAATGCAGGCAGAGTTCGGTGGCCCGGCCGATATCCAGACCAAGTTCCTGCCAAATCGGCTCGATCTGCTCTTTTTCGATGCCGACCAAGGCCAGACGCTGACCGGAGGTTATTTTGGTGATCGGAATATTGAATTTTTTGACGACGTGGGTGATCCTTTCCAGGATCTCGGCAGTCAGCATCCCGACCGGTGTCCGGGGCACTATGGCGTAGGTTTTTTTGTCGCGCTGTAATATGGCGCCGTCAGGGGTGTCAGACATTTTTTTCTCCATCGCGGGTTGCCAGGATTTTTATCGTGAATTTTTAGGGATTATTTATGTTATACCACAAGGGTATAAGTTTCGTTTGAACCGACTAGCGGCTCAACTCAGCTTTATATGGAGAAGACTATATCTGAAAAAGGAGTCCCGTTCCAGAATAATTTTCTGGTTGCTTCTCTTTTGGTTTCCGATAGAGAATGCCATCTGCACTTTGCTCTTGTCGGTTGGTATGTCTGATTATTTTTTTTTATGATGGATTTGTGATGAAAGAAACGATCTCCAGTGAACAAAAGCCGATCAAGCTCTGGTTATCCGATATCGAGGCCGGGGCCTTGGAGCAGGCCAGAAATCTGGCTAATCTGCCCTTTGTTTTTCATCATATCGCCATCATGCCCGATGCCCACCAGGGTTACGGGATGCCGATCGGTGGCGTGATGGCGGCCGAGGAGATGATCGTGCCCAACGCGGTCGGGGTCGATATCGGCTGCGGCATGTGCGCGGTTCGGACTTCTCTGACCGAAATCAGTAAAGAAAAGCTCAAAAGTATTATGGCGCTGGTCCGGCTCGCCATTCCACTAGGTTTTAAACATCATAATAGGGGCCAGGGCCAGAAGCGGATGCCCAACGGGGCCGACGAGCTGGACATTGTCAGGACCGAGTATCAAAGCGCTTTAAAGCAGATCGGCACCCTGGGCGGCGGTAATCATTTTATTGAAATCCAGCGGGGCAGCGACGGTTATATCTGGCTGATGATCCATTCCGGTAGTCGGAATATCGGTTTTCGGGTGGCGAATCATTACAACCGGCTGGCGATCTCTTTAAATGACAAATGGAAGAGCAAGGTGCCTGGCAAATGGCAATTGGCCTACCTGCCGATGGATTCATCCGCCGGCCAAATATATCTGCGGGAGATGCAATATTGCGTTGAATTTGCCCATGCCAACCGAATTCTGATGATGGAACGTTTAATAGACGCGGTGGTTAATGTTTGTGGCCCGGTGTTTTTTGAGGATGAGATTAATATTGCCCATAACTACGCGGCCCGGGAAAAACATTTCAACAAAGAGGTCATGGTCCATCGCAAAGGGGCGACCAGGGCATTTAAAGATGAATACGGCATCGTTCCCGGCTGCCAGGGGACGATGAGTTATATCGTCCGCGGCAAAGGCAATCCTGAAAGTTTCAAGTCATGTTCCCATGGCGCCGGGCGGCAGATGGGCCGCAAACAGGCCCAGCGCCAGCTTGATCTGCAAAAGGAGATGGCCCGGCTCGATGCCCTGGGGGTGATTCATTCTATCCGCAGTCGGCGTGATCTGGATGAAGCGGCCGGCGCCTATAAAGACATTTCGGTAGTGATGGCGAGTCAGGCCGATCTGGTGGAGATTGTCACCGAGTTGAGGCCGCTGGCGGTAATCAAGGGTTGATGGTGTTTCCGGATCGGGCTTCAAAAAAGACTCATAAACTATTGTACTGTTTATGATTTAGCAGGAGTGCATAGGACAAGCTGGATGGCTCTGGGCTGCGGGGCGTATCGTAGTAAGCTGGAACCACTAACTGGTGGTGGGAATAAAATGCAAATTAGATAGTTGACAGCAATTCCCGAAGTGTTTACAACCCCAATAAAATCAAGGTTTGTTGTTAGTGGCTTCGCAAACTTTGGACATTGAGCAAGAGGCGAAAAATAAGATAACACACTGTTTTCACGATCATAATTAATTTCACAGTGGCCC
>JAHJIY010000005.1 GCA_018823175.1 Pseudomonadota bacterium | reverse complement strand
GCCTGTCCATAAATGGTCTTTTCGCCCGATCTCTGCGTTATGCGAAAAAAATAATCCTCGGAATATCAAATATATGCCTGCGGTTATTTTTTTCGCATGCCTTGATCTCGAACAAAAATCCTCATTTCTGGACAGACACTAGTTAAGATCTGATCAGTGATCTGTAGTTTTGTCTGGTTCCTGTTTTCTTGACAGAGTATATGGCTATAGGTATAAAAATCTGGCAGCTTGATTTGCTGACTTTCAGTTGGCCCTTTGCTTTGTCGAAAATATAAGGAATTTAATGTCTTTCAAGAAGAGATTTATTCATAAATTGATCCTGTTGCTGGTTGGTCCTGTTTACGGGTTGATCAGCCGTCTGCTTTTTTCCACCTGTCGGGTCGGTTATGTTGATCGGAAATACCTCGTGGATCTTGAAAAATCAGGGCAGCCGTTTATCGCCTCTTTCTGGCATTATGGTGTTTTTTATATAGTTCACCAATCCCGGGGCAAGAAGTGGGTGTCCATGATCAGCAGCAGCAAGGATGGCGATTATCTAACCAGGGTTCTTGAAGGGCTCGGATATGAAGTGGTCCGCGGTTCAAGGCATCGGGGCGGGATTGGTGCCCTCAAGGGGATGGTGGAAGCGGTCAGCGAACGTGGGTTGAATGCGGCGACCGCGGCTGACGGATCACAGGGCCCGGCCCGGGTGGCCCAGGCCGGAGTTATTCTTCTGGCCAGTAAAACCGGGGCGCCCATTTTACCGGTCGGCTGGGCCGCTGATCGTTATCTGTCATTTCGAAGCTGGGACAGGACGGCGCTCCCCAAGCCTTTTGCCCGGATAGAAATGCGTTATGGTGCACCCATAACCGTACCCGCCGGGATCAAGGCAAAAGATATTGAGCCTTATCGGTTGCAGCTTGATGAGCGGTTAAATGAAATATACAAGAAGTCGTGGGGCAGTTTCGGGGTAAGTGAACACTAACAAGGTTTATTGGTCCATTCTCTTTTTTAGGTCTGGGCGTCAGTCTTTAGGTTGGCGCAGTCAGATTTTAAAATCCCAATTCGTCTCTGAGGAACTTCGTATCCTTGGTCCAGTTTTTTTTGATTTTCACCCACAATTTCAACATGACCTGCTGGGCGAGCAGGACCTCGATGTCATGTCGGGCCGCCTTGCCGATCTGTTTGAGTTTTGATCCTTTATTGCCGATAATGATGCCTTTTTGCGATGCTTTTTCGACGAAAATGGTGGCGTCAATGGTGACCAGGCCCCGTTCTTCATCTTCATGAAAGCGGTCAATGACCACGGCGGTGGCATAGGGTATTTCCTGGCCGATCAACAAGAAAATCTTTTCCCGGATGATTTCAGCAACAATGAATCTTTCGGTGGCATCGGTTGGTATGTCTTCCGGATAAAGTCTGGGGCCTTCCGGCAGGATTGCCAGTAGTTCCTGCAAAAGGATGTCGGTGCCGTCATTATTAAGGGCGGAAAGGGGGATGATCGCGGTGAATGGATACAGTTCTTGATAGATTTTAAGGATGGGCAGGAGTTTTTCTCTCGAGAGGAGATCAATTTTGTTCAAGACCAGGATGGCCGGCTTTTTAATTTCAGCCAGCCATTTGGTGGCTTCCGGGTTTTTCTGGGGCAAAGGAAATGTCGCATCGACGATAAACAGCACCACATCCACCTCGGAAAGGGTGTCCATGGCTATTTTTACCATCTCAATATTTAATTGATTGTGGGCCTGGTGAATTCCCGGGGTGTCAAGCATAACGATCTGATGGTCCGGACCGTTGATTATGCCGAGAATGCGGTTCCTGGTAGTCTGGGGTTTGGGGGAGACGATTGATATCTTTTGGCCCAACAGGGAGTTAAGGAGGGTTGATTTGCCGACATTGGGAGAGCCGACCAGGGCTACAACTCCTGATTTTATTTTTGCGTCTTCGGGCATATGAGGAGACCATTTTGGGGTTGGCTAAGTTAAATGTTTAATATAGCCTCTTTTGTGGTCTGACTGCTACCGGTAAATTAATGACAAAGATATTAAATCTTGTTAGATAAAACGGCGATCAAATCATTTGTCGAAATCAAAGGAAGGTTTATGACCCAGCAGGGAAAAATAGTCGAATATGTTGAGCATGGTAAATTTATCTGTGCCTCGGTGGTCGAGGATATAAATAAAAGGTTGCGGGTTATAAACCAGAATGGGCGAGAGGTGAAATTGCCGGAGGCCAGGGTTGTGCATCAGTCGTTAAAGTCATGCTCGATGGGAGAGGCCCGGGAAGAATTGCAGGCGCAGCTCAAGGCGATTGATGATCGCCGGTCGCAGATGATGTCTTTGGTCAATCTTGCCGAGATCTGGGAACTGGCCAATGAGGAGGACGAGGCCCTTTTCGCCCCGGCCTTTCTGGCAGAGCTTTCTTTTGGTGAAGAGGCGTCCGACGATCATGTGGCCGCCTTTTTGCGGTGTGTTTTCCATGATCGTATTTTTTTTAAATATAAAGAAGGTAAGATTGTCGTTCATTCCTCCGAGGTGGTGGAGCAGTTGAAAAACCGGCAAGACAAGGAGGGTCGTAAGGAGGAATTGCTTGAGACCGGCGCTGAGTGTCTGGCTTCTCTGGCGGCGGGAAGGGCAGCGGAACATTGGCCCGAGCGGGAAAAATGTCTGGAACTTGTCAGAGATTTCTATCTTTACGGCAAGGAGGCTCCGGAGGCTGAATTGGCCCGTGATCTCTTGAAAAGGGCAAAGCTTAATGAGCCGCATGACGTGTTTGATTTGTTGGTTAAGGCTGGAGTCTGGGCAAGGCATGAAAATGTAAATCTTATGCGATACGCGGTGCCGGTCGAATTCGCACCGGCGGCCCTGGCGCAGGCTGAGAAAGTTGTGGAGCCTGAGCTGTCGGATCTTCTGGCGGAAGGATATCGTGATCTGACTGATCTGCCGCTGTTGACCATTGACGGTGATGGCACCAGAGATTTTGACGATGCCCTGCATATCGAGCCAAGAGGGGAGAATTTTCTGGTCGGCATTCACGTGGCCGATGTTGCACGCTATTTGAAGCCGGAAGATCCGCTTTTTACCGAGGCGATGAATCGAGGTACCTCTCTTTACTTTGCCGATGGTATCTTGCCGATGTTGCCGCCGGTAATATCAGAAGGAGTCTGTAGTTTAATCGCGGGCAGGGTCAGGGCTGCCCTCAGTTTTATGGTCTTGTTGTCGCCGGGCGGTGAGGTCTTGGATTACGATCTGGTGGCAAGCGCGGTTGTGGTTAAACGCCGGCTTACCTATCGCGAGACGGAAGGGTTGCTGGAGAGCGATCAGGAGATAAAGTCTCTGGCCATGCTTAGTGCGATACTGCGCCGGCAAAGGATAGCCGGCGGCGCGTTGTTGATGCCGATTCCTGACGTTAATATCAAGATTGGATTAGATGACCAGGTCGAGGTGACCATTTCTGACTCGGACTCCGGTCCCAGGCTGCTGGTCGCCGAGTTTATGGTTTTGGCCAACACCCTGGGCGCAACTTTTGTAACTGATCGGGAGGTGCCCGGTTTGTTCCGTGGCCAGGGCAAGCCTCATAAACGACTGATTGACGGTTACCAGAAAGATCTTTACCTGAATTTTAAGCAGCGGAGATTCCTCCGGCCCGGGCAGCTGACCAGTAAGCCTAAGGAGCATGCCTGTGTTGGAGTGAGCCAGTACACCACCGTGACTTCGCCGATCAGGAGATTTCTCGATCTGGTCATGCAGCATCAAATCTTAAGCCTGGTCCGGGGCAAAGGTTCAATGTTTTCCCGGAACAAACTTAATGATTATATCGCAGTGATTAACCGGGTTCAGAGCAAGGCGAACCTGGTCCGCAGGTTACGCCATCGCTACTGGATTCTCAGGTATCTTGAAAAGAGTGTGGGGCAGAGGCTGGAGGCCATGGTTATCGATCAGGGTAACCGACGGGTAAATGTGGTGCTGCTCGATTGTCTGTTGGAGAGCGATCTGCCATTGTCCCAGGGGATCGCGACCGAGCCTGGCAGTACGGTTAAGGTCAAGGTCGTCCGGGTTTCTCCGATCGATGATTTGTTAAGGTTGGAATGGTGACTAGTCGTAGATAATCGATGGGTATCGTTCGAGAATAGCTTCGGTTTCGGCATCCATCTGGTCGGCTATTTCGTGGATCTGGTATTCGTGTCGGCACTTGGCGCATTTCATGCGGATCCGGCGGCACATCCTTGAAACTTCCAGTTTACCGTCACATTTTTTACACTGCATATAAGCTCATAATTGTTGATGCCGAATTTTGTCGAGACTGTATTTAAAGAAATTTATATGTAAAGAAAAAAACCTTGGTTGACTCAGGGTATCGTTAATTACAACGAAGTCGGTTTTTCCCGCATGTCTCAGTGGATTTTTCAAAGAAAAAGATATTAGCATAAAAGATTGCGGGTAGGAAACAATAATCTTGTTCTTTGTCGGTGGCGAGTGGCGGGAGATGGCGAGGTCAGAGATTTAAATTACCGCGCTAATCACTTGTTGGCTTTGCGCCATTGTGCTATTGTATTTAGTATTATCTTGATATATAAAATAATTGAATGTTATTAATTTCTTCCTGACAAATTAAGGGGTGCCGGTTATGCCTGTTTATCTGTGGAAAGGGAAAAACTCTTACGGTGAGAAGCGGAAAGGTAAAATGGATGCTTCCAGTGTGGAAGCGGTACAGTCTCAGCTCAAGAAATTACGCATTTCCGATTCAACAATAAAGGAGCAGGGCAAGGATATTTTTGAGAATATTCCTTTGTTCCAGCCGTCGGTGAGTGGGCGTGATCTGGTTATTTTTACTAGGCAGCTCTCCACCATGATCGATGCCGGTCTGCCTTTGGTCCAGAGCCTTGATATTTTGGCCAATCAGCAGGAAAATTCAACCTTCAAAAAGGTCTTGGTTGAAATAAGAATGGATGTTGAGACCGGCACCACCTTTGCCGACGCCTTGAAAAAACATCCGAAGATTTTCGATAATCTTTACGCCAACATGATTGATGCCGGCGAGGTGGGCGGTATTCTCGATACCATTCTTTCCCGTCTGGCAACTTTTATGGAAAAAGGGATGGCCCTGAAGAAAAAGGTAAAAGGTGCCATGACCTATCCGGTGATCTGTATTTGTATCTCATTTGTCATCCTCACCGTAATCCTTGTTTTCGTAGTACCGGTTTTTGAGAAGATGTTTAAGGACTTTGGTTCGACCCTGCCTTATATGACCCAGCTGGTTGTCGACATGAGTAATTTTGCCAAGACTAATGTCCTTTATATTATTGGTTCTATGGTGGCCATATTCTTTATATTTAAAAAAATATATGCCACGGAAAAAGGCAGGATGATGATGGACACTTTGTCCTTGAAATTGCCGGTTTTCGGTGATCTGATCAGGAAGGTGGCGGTGGCCAAGTTTACCCGGACTCTGGGAACCATGATGCAGAGTGGTGTTCCTATTCTTGAGGCGCTTAATGTGGTGGGCCGTACCGCTGGCAACAAGGTTATTGAGCTTTCGGTGTTCAGGGTGGCGGACAGTATCAGCGAAGGGCGTTCGATTGCCGAACCTCTTGAGGAAACCGGGGTCTTTCCCAGTATGGTCGTGCAGATGATCAATGTTGGTGAGGCAACCGGCGCCCTGGATGCGATGCTTGAAAAAATTGCTGATTTTTATGATGAAGAGGTAGATCAGTCGGTGGATAATCTGACGGCCATGATCGAGCCGTTTATGATGGTTTTTCTTGGCGGCATGATTGGTGGTCTGGTTATTGCCATGTATCTGCCGATCTTCAAGCTGGCCAGTGTTGTCTGATAATTTTTTTTGATCGGAGGAAATAAGTGGGAGAAATTACGGGTGTTTTAGGGCGGGAAGTTATTGATTCGCGGGGAAATCCTACGGTTGAAGTCGAGGTTTATCTGGACAGTGGCGCCATGGGGCGGGCGCTGGTTCCGTCCGGCGCATCGACCGGGTCCCGGGAGGCGTTGGAGTTGAGGGACACGACGAAGAAGAGATACTTTGGGAAAGGAGTCCTGCAGGCAGTTGCCAACGTCAATGAAAAGATAGGACCTGCGATTATCGGTCTGGAATCCACCCAGCAGGTGATTGTTGATCAGGTTGTGTTAAATCTTGACGGTACTGAGAACAAGAAAAAACTGGGGGCTAACGCTATTCTCGGGGTTTCCATTGCCGTGGCCAGGGCTTCCGCCCTGGAGGTCGGCTTGCCGCTTTATTCTTATATCGGTGGTGTTAATGCCAAGGTTTTGCCGGTGCCGATGATGAACGTGTTAAATGGCGGAGCCCATGCCGATAATAATGTCGACATTCAGGAATTCATGGTAATGCCGGTTGGGGCTAGTTCTTTTGCTGAAGCTCTTCGCATGGGGATTGAAACTTTTCACAGTTTGAAGGCTGTCTTGAAGAAGGCTGGGCATCAGACAGCGGTTGGCGATGAGGGCGGGTTTGCCCCGAATTTGAGTTCCAATGAAGAGGCGATGGAGTCGCTGTTGGAAGCGATTGTCAAGGCTGGCTATCAGCCGGGCAAGGATATTTTCATTGCCTTGGATGTGGCGGCCAGTGAAATTTATGATGCGAAGAAAAAATGTTATGTTTTGGCGGCTGAAAAAAATCCCAGTAAATCTGTTAATGAATTGATCAGTTTTTATGAAAACTGGATTGATAAGTATCCTCTGATTTCAATTGAGGACGGTCTGGCGGAAGGAGATTGGAAGGGTTGGAAGAAAATGGCGGATAAACTTGCCGGGCGGGTCCAGTTGGTGGGTGATGATATTTTTGTGACCAATACTAAAATTCTGGCGCGCGGGATTAAGGAAAAAGTTGCTAATTCAATTCTGGTTAAACTTAATCAGATCGGCACTTTGTCTGAAACCATCGACGCCGTGGAAATGGCCCATCGGGCCGGATTTACTTCGGTTATCTCTCATCGTTCCGGTGAAACCGAAGACACGACAATTGCTGATTTGAGCGTTGCCTTGAATACCGGACAGATCAAGACCGGTGCCCCTTCCCGTACCGACAGGGTTGCCAAGTATAATCAATTGCTCAGAATTGAAGCTGAGTTAGGGGTGGCCGGAAGGTATGCCGGGAAAGACGCTTTTCAATATATATCTTGACAAAGTGTAGTGATTTTGATTTGTTACGCCATATTGCTATTAAAAAATAGGAAGGTGTGCCAATGACCTTGACGAAGGCTGATCTGGTCCAGAATGTTTATCAAAATCACAATCTTACCAAAGCCCAGGCGGCAGAGGCGGTTGAAGCTTTTTTGCTTATTGCCAAGGACTGTTTGAAAAACGAGGAAGATCTCTTGATCAGTGGTTTTGGTAAATTTAATGTGAAAAAGAAAAGCGCCAGACGAGGTAGGAATCCTCAGACCGGGGAAGAGTTGATTCTCGACGCCAGAAAAGTAGTCACCTTTAAGCCTTCCGGTATCCTTAGGGATAAAATCAATAACGGCTAGTGATCTTGGCGGCATTGTAAATAATATAACTGATACGAAAGGCGGGTAAGGTTTCTTTTTTTTGGAGGAAACATCCCGTCTTTTTTTTATGTATTTTAAAAATCAGCCAAACAAAGCTGGAATCTTTTTTATAACTCCTGCGGGGTGTTCTTTTTAATTCTCCTTTGCACCGTAAATTATTTGTTACCCTATTCGGAGAATAGTCCCGTGAATGTCGTATCCAAATTAATTGATTGCTCTTCTGTTTCCTTGCCACAGACAAGGGAGAAATGATTTCGATAATTTTGACCATGATTCTGGATTTCTTGTGCGGATAATCGACTTTCTGTTAATTGTCACAAAGAGATTTTTATATGGATGCAATAAGTAAAAGGGTCTCTGAACTAGCCGAGATGGTCCATGGTGAATTTGTCGGCAGTATGGATCCTGAAATTTTTGGACTTGATGACATAGAATCATCCGGCCCAGGGCAGATTTCGTTTATTACTGATCATAAACGGATTGATCAGTTGTCTCAGACTTCTGCCTCGGCGGTTATCGTCCCCATGTTTGTTGAAAGGGCGGATAAACCTTTGATCAGGGTTCGCAACCCTTATCTGGCGGCGGCAGTTGTCCATAATTTTTTTCTGGTCAAACCTTTTGGTGCTAATGGTATTGACCAATTGGCATCAATCGGCCGGGATTGTACGATCCCGGCCGAAGTTTCAATCGGGCCCATGGTTGTAATAGGTGATCGGGTAAGGCTGGGCCGGCGGGTTTCAATCGGGGCCGGAGTAGTAATCGGATCAGATGTCTTAATAGATGATGATACATTTCTTCATCCCAATGTTACGGTCCTTAATGGGTGCTTACTTGGCAAAAGGGTGATTATCCACAGCGGGACTGTTATCGGCAGTGATGGCTACGGGTATGTGGTTGATGATTCCGGTCATCATCTCAAGAGACCGCAGGTCGGGTTTGTGCAGATTGATGATGATGTGGAAATCGGCGCTAATTCTTGTGTTGACCGGGCAACTTTTGGCAAGACCTGGATTAAGCGTGGGGTTAAAATTGATAATTTGGTCCAGGTTGCCCATAACGTGGAGATTGGCGAGGATTCATTGCTGGTTTCCCAGGCTGGGGTGGCAGGTAGTTCCACTCTTGGGCGTGGAGTAGTTTTGGCCGGACAGGTGGCGGTGAATGGCCACATTAAGTTGGGTGATGGTGTTATCGCCGGCGGCAAGGCCGGAATTGCCGGAGATCAGCCGGCAGGTGCAGTGGTTGCAGGATTTCCGGCTATTCCCCAGAAGAAGTGGCTGCGGGCAAGTATCGCTTTTGCTAAATTACCTGATTTGATCAGTGAGGTGCGTGATCTGCGGCGAAAAGTTAAGGGTCTATGTGATAAAATGAAGGTAGTCGACGGCCAATAGTTGGGCTATGGGTGTAACCGACAAAAGGAGACAATAATGGTTCCCGGAAATAAACAGATGGATATAAAGGAAATTTTGGAATTTTTACCGCATCGTTATCCTTTTATCCTGGTCGATCGAATTCTTGACGTTGAGATTGGGGACAACATTGTGGGGTTGAAAAATGTTACGATTAATGAGCCTTTCTTTGTCGGGCATTTCCCGGGTGAGCCTGTAATGCCCGGGGTCCTGATCATGGAAGGGATGGCTCAAGTTGGGGGAACTCTTGCTTACCTGACGGCCCATGAAGATTTTGCCGGTAAATTAATTTATTTTGCCGGACTTGATGGCGTAAGGTTCAGACAGAAGGTGATTCCTGGCGATCAGTTGATCATGAAGCTTAAAATTCTCAAGCGTAAGGGTAAAATTTTCAAAATGGAAGGTAAGGCTTATGTTGATGATAACCTTGTTGCCGAGGCTGTTTTAATGGCGTCTTTTGGCTAAACATATCTTTATGAAATAAGGGAAGGTCTTCGCCTTAATATTTTTTTGAACTCAACAGTATAGACTTAATATATATTATGAAAATTCATCCAACAGCTATAATAGATTCTGCCGCGGAGCTTGCTTCTTCGGTGGAAGTAGGTCCCTATACCATTATTGAAAGCGGGGTAAAAATCGGGGCCGATACTGTAATAGGTTCTCATACCCTGATCAGCGGTCCGACAACTGTCGGGGAAGGCAATAATATTGGTTCTTTTTGCAATATTGGGGCCCCGCCGCAGGATATCAGATACAATGGTGAACCAACCGAGTTGGTTATCGGGGATCGTAATCTGATCAGGGAATATGTTTCCCTGCATCGCGGGACGGTGGGAGGCCGTGGCGTTACAACCATCGGTTCCAACAATATGATGATGGCCTATGTCCATGTGGCGCATGACTGCATTGTAGAGGACCATGTGATCATGGCAAATGCCGCAACTCTCGGCGGGCACGTCGTGGTGGAGAACAGGGTGACGATCGGTGGGATGGTCGGGGTTCATCAATTTTCCAAGATCGGCTGTTACGCCTTTATTGGCGGGATGTCAGGAATAAGTAAGGATGTGCCTCCTTATATTGTGGTCTCCGGAGTTAGAAATTTGATGCGGGTTTCCGGGATTAACAAGATCGGTCTGAAGCGGTGTGGATTTTCCGCCGAGGTGATCAGGCAGTTAGGTAATGCCTTTATGGTTATTTTCAAGACTCCGGAGCTGTTGCTGCATGAGGCCCTTGATAAGGCGGAGGCTGAATTTTCCGACAGCCAGGAAGTTATGCATATGATCACTTTTATCCGTTCGACCAAACGAAGTGTAACCCGGACAAGTAACGGTGATGAGTAAGATCGGTATTATCGCTGGTGGCGGACAATTCCCTTTATTGTTTGCCCAGGCGGCCCGGAGAGAAGGACGGCAAGTTGTAATCGCTGCCCATAAAGGTGAGTCCTCTCCTGAAGTTGAATCGTTGGCCGATAGCTTCTGTTGGGTTAAACTTGGACAGCTTGGCAAGATTATCAAATTCCTTCGCAAGGAAGGGGTAAAAGAGACGGTCTTGCTGGGGACCATCACCAAAACCAGGATTTTCCGGGATATCATGCCTGATCTCAAGGGGCTGACTCTCTGGAATAAAATAGATGTCAAGCAGGATGATGCGATCTTGAGGGCATTGGCCGAGGTTCTCAGCGAAGAAGGGATTGAGGTCCTGGAATCCACTCTTTATCTGAAAGACCTGCTTTTCCCCTCTGGAATCCTGTCGCGCCGGAAACCTTCCTCTTCACAGGTTGAAGATATAAAATTCGGTTGGCGGATGGCCCGTCAGGTCGGTAGTCTTGATATTGGTCAATGTGTCGTGGTTCGTGATCGTACAGTTTTGGCGGTGGAAGCGATTGAAGGCACAGATGCCGCCATTTTGCGCGGTGGTTCTCTGGGCCAGGAACACGCGGTGGTGGTTAAGGTGAAAAAGCCTGGGCAGGATTTTCGGTTTGATTTGCCGGCCATTGGTCAAACGACGATAGAAAGCATGAAAAAAGTCAATGCCTCCGTTTTGGCAGTTGAGAGTGGCCAAGCCCTCCTTTTTGATGGCCCGTCGGTTATTGCCGAAGCCGATAAGGCCGGGATTGTGGTAGTTGGTGTTGAGGAGTTGCCTTCAGGCGAGTTGTTGTTTTAAATTCCTTTATTTCCAAAGCGAGGCCGAACAATGCAGGCCATGATTCTGGCGGCCGGTCTGGGCACCAGGCTGAGGCCTTTTTCCTTACGGCGACCTAAGCCTCTTTTTCCTGTTCTGGATAAACCTCTGTTGCAGATTTCCATTGAGCGTCTGCGTCGTCTTGGCGCTGGGAAGATTACGGTCAATGCCCATCATCTGGCCGAACAATTTGCTGATTTTCTCTCATCTGAGCAGGATGTGTTTCTGCAGAAAGAAGAAACCGTTCTTGGAACCGGAGGCGGTCTGCGCATGGCCTTTCCCGGTTTCGGTCGGGATCCGGTTCTGGTTGTCAATGGTGATATTCATCATAATATTGATCTTGTCTCGATATATGAAAAGCATTGTGTTTCCGGCGCTCAGGTCTCTTTGGTTCTGCATGATTTCCCCAGGTTTAATAATGTCGCAGTTGATGCGGAGAACAAAGTCCTTGCTTTTGGTCCGGAGGAGGGTGATGAAAATGTGCGGATTCTTGCCTTTACCGGTATTCATGTAATTAATCCCCAAATACTAAAAAAAATACCGGCAAATACTTTTTACGACATAATAGAATTATACCGTTTATTGATCGCGGAGGGCGAGGTTATTAAGGTAATTGTGGTGAAGGATCATTTTTGGACAGACATGGGAACGCCCCGGGATTACCTGAAACTCCATGAAGTTTTATTGCGCCAGGGGGTGGCGGGGCAAAATGATGATTTTGCCCGAAAGGGCGGTTTTCCTTTTTATCTTGGAGATGGAGTCCGGATAGGTCATGATGTTCAAATGATGGATTGGGTCTGTGTTGGAAGCAGGGCCATGATCGGCGATGGCGCTTCCTTGACCAGGGTAGTGGTGTGGGACAAGGCGCAAGTTCCAGCCGGTGCTGTTTTTCAAGATGAGATTGTGATTTAGAGACGCGATGATTAAGCCGCACCAGGATCAATATCTGGGGTTAATTTCTTTGCTTGCCGGCCGGCAGAACACGGCAAACGCCGAACACTGGCGGACTGTCTGTCTTGCCGGCGATGGTTCGGATCGCCAGTTTTATCGAGCCACAAGTGATTATTCGGGGAGTTGTCTTGTTATCTTCCCGAGCCTCACTCATTCGAGAGGCGTGGCTGAAGCGGTGGCGGCCTACCGAATTGGTAGTCATTTAAGGGCAGCAGGAGTCCCGGTTCCGGAGATTTTGGCCTTTGATCCGGTATCATCTGCCATAGTTTTTGAAGATTTGGGCGATTGTCATCTGCATGACCGTGTTCAGAAACTTACGGTTCAATCGCCGGAAGTCATGCCTTTATATAAAGAAGCGATTGAAATACTTGTTCATATGCAGGTTGCCGGACGATCCGGATTTGATGCCGGTGTTTGCTGGGATACCCCGAGATATGACTATGAGCTGATGTTGGCTCGTGAATCAGGTTACTTTAAGCAGGCCTTCTGTCAAGATTTATTGGGAATAGATAGCTTTGACCCAGGCCTGGACCGGGAGTTTGAACAACTGGCGGCAAGGGCGGCCGACTTGCCGGCAAAATATTTTTTGCACCGGGATTTCCAGTCCCGTAATTTGATGATTCATCAAGGGAAGATCAGGGTCATAGATTTTCAGGGCGCTCGTCTGGGGCCCTTGGGTTATGATCTTGCCTCATTGTTGATTGATCCTTACGTAAGGCTAAGTCGGGATCAGCAGGATGAGTTGCTGTCATTTTACGGCTTGCTGATCGAATCTCAGGTGGATATGGAACAGAAAAATTTTTTGGCGGGTTATTATCTTCTGGCCCTGCAAAGAAATTTACAGATTTTAGGGGCTTTTGCTTATTTGTCGGCCCGTAAAGGAAAGGTTTTTTTTGGAGATTTCATTCGTCCGGCCCTTGGTGCTCTGGTGGTTAATTTGAATAGGTTGCCGGAATCGGATTTTATTTGTCTGCGGAAACTGCTGGATGAAGTCTCGGAATTGTACACTCTAAAGTTAACAGGATTTTAAAATGATTAATGATCTCTGTCCGCTGGTCGCTCTGGTCGGTCGGCCCAATGTTGGAAAATCAGCTCTTTTTAATCGGATTGCCCAGAAGAATAAGGCGATTGTCGATCCCACTCCGGGTGTAACCAGGGACCGTCATTTTGAAAAGGTTTCCTGGGGCGGGCGGGATTTTATTCTGGTTGATACCGGTGGCATAGAATCGGAAGCGGTGCTTGATGGCCGGACGGCCCGGGACCCTGGTGGGGTTGGACATCAGAAAGTAACTGACGGCATTCAGGAACAGACCTGGCAAGCGGTGAATGATGCCGAGATTATATTGTTTGTGATGGATGGTCGGGAAGGATTGACTTCCGAGGACCATAAGGTGGTCAATCAGCTTCGCAGAACTGAAAAAACGGTGCACTATCTGGTCAACAAGGTTGATGGCCCGGAAAAAGAGCAGGCGCTGTTGGCCCATTTTTATGAGCTGGGTGTTGAGCAGCTTTGGCCTATTTCCGCCGCTCATGGTTTTGGCCTGAATACTTTTCTGGACCATCTGGTTGAGACTATGCCTGAATCGCCCGAGTCTTCGGATACCCCGGAAGACGCTGTGGCCATTGCTTTTATCGGGCGACCCAATGTCGGCAAATCATCTTTGGTCAATCGGCTGTTGGGAGAGAATAGAATGGTGGTTTCTGATGTTCCCGGCACCACCCGCGATTCAGTCGATACCTTGCTTGAAAAAAACGGTCGACATTACCTGTTGATTGATACTGCCGGCATCAGGCGAAAGGGCAAGGTTCAAGACAAATTAGAGAAATTCAGTGTCATGCAGGCCTTGTCCGCTATGGAGCGGTGTCATATCGCCCTTATCCTGATTGATGCCGATGAAGGGATAACCGAACAGGATACTAAGATAATTGGTTATGGTCTTGAACGTGGCCGAGCTTGTTTGGTACTCTTGAATAAATGGGACTTGGTCAGTAAGGATAAAAAGCGGCAGAAGTGGATCACGGATGAGGTCGAGATGGCAACTCGCTTTATCGGATATGCACCGACCATGCAAATCTCCGCTCTTACCGGCGCCGGGGTCGGTAAAATTTACAAAGCAATTGATACGGTCTATGAACAGTTTGGGCAGGAATATACCACTAACCGGCTGAACCGGGTTTTGCAGAAGGCGGTTGAAGGTCATTCTCCGACCTTGCATCAGGGTAAAAGGATTAAATTTTATTATGTCACCCAGGTTTCGACCAAGCCGCCGACATTTATTATCTTTGTAAATTACCCTAAAGGGGTCCATTTTTCCTATTATCGATATTTGGTCAATAATTTTCGTGATAATCTTGGGTTGGAAAAATCACCACTGAGAATCGTCTTAAAGGAACGAATGCGCAAAAAATATGGCTGAATCCCTCCTTGCGGCATACACCAGATATTTGGAAGAAAATATCCAGTCGTTGGTTGACCAATTTCTGGAAGATTCCGCCGGACTGGGATATCCCGTTGCGTCAAAGGCTGATTTATGGAGGCAAACCATGAATCAACTGGTTGGTTTTCTTGTCGTTTTTCTTTCATCGGTTAATCCCATCAAATCTGTTTCCACTCCTTCTGTTATATCTGAAAAACCGCTTGGCCCAGGGGCTGAGGCTGCCAGGTATTACCGAAAAGAAGGGGGCAAGTTCAAAGATTATTTCATGTTGCTTAAGCTCTTGCGTCAACTTTTTCTTGCTCAGTTCTTTAAATGCGGGGCAATCACTAATGCTTCCGGTCCAGAGCTTGCTCTGGTTAATCTCTTTTTTGACCGATATGAGTATGCGGCGGCTGTTACATGGCTGGCTGAGGAGAAGTCTTTTGCCTTAAGGAGGCTTAAGGAGGCAAGGAAGTTTAATCTACAGGAAAGAAAGAGGTATTCCACGATTTTTTCCCGGATGATCGAGCCTGCTTTTGTGGTTGATCATGAATTGAGGATCGTAGACGTAAATCTTGCCTTTGAGGATTTTTTTGGTACGTCAGATCGGCAGCAAATCGGGTTGTCCTGTGCTGAGGTTATTGGCTCTAATGCCTGTAAAAGATGTACTCTGGAAGAGACCATCCGGCAAAAGACTTCTTTTTCAAATGTGGAAATTTCCTTGCCGGTCAGGGTTGTTGACTCTCAAGGTGTGTTGAAAGAAGAGACCAAACATGTTCTGGTCGCCGGCACCTCCCTTGGTGATTTTAGTGATGAGTTTGCCGGTGGGATCGTTATTCTGCAGGATATAACCGAAAAGAAAAAAATCGAAAAAGCCCTGCATGAAAGTGAGAAAAAATATCGTTCTCTGGTGGAAAATGTGCCGGATGTTACCTGGCGGACCACGGAAGAAGGAAACTATATCTTTGTCAGCTCCAATATAGAAAAGATTTGCGGTCACACCTTGAATGAGTTGCAGGGGCTTAACAAGTTTGCCTTGATTCATCCTGATGAGGTTGAGGAGGTCAGGGCGGCCTATGAGCGGCTGTTAAGCGATGATCAGATCTTTGACGCAAGATATCGCAGCAAAAAAAAGGATGGGGAATGGGTTTGGGTTCATGATCGGGCCAGCAGTGTTAATGAGTTTGACGGTCAGCGCTATGTGGATGGGGTCCTCTGGGACATCACTGAATTGAAGCAGGTGGAGGAAGAGCTTGACGAGTACCGGTGCTGGCTGGAAGAACTTGTTGATGAACGCACCGAGGACCTTTATCTCTCAAACGAGAAGTTGAAGCAGGAAATTGTCGAACGGCAACAGGTTGAGCAGAAATTGATGAAGATGGCTTTCAAGCTGAAGCGTTCCAATGCCGAGCTTGAACAATTTGCCCATGTTGCTTCCCATGACCTGAAAGAACCGTTGATGTTGATCGTCGCCTTCTGTGATCGGTTGATTAATCGTTACCGCGAAAATCTCGATGAGCGGGGAAGGGAATATGTCGACAGGATTATGAAAGCGGCCCGGCAGCTGCAAAAATTGGTTGATGGTCTGTTGCAGCTTTCGAGGATTTCGACCTCCGCTAAACCATTTGAACATCTGGATGTCACTTCTCTGGTCCGGGAAGTGGTTGGTGATCTTGGTGAGTTGATCAATCAGGAAGGCGGCAGGGTGGAGATTGGGGAGTTGGGTGATCTTAATGGCGATGAAGTCCAGATTCGTCAATTATTTCAAAATGTTATTGCCAACGCCATTAAGTATCGCCGGGAAGAGGTTGAACCGTTGATTAATATTCACGGGAAGGTAGTCGGTGAAAATTTTATCGAGATCATGGTTGAAGATAATGGTATGGGTTTTGACGAAAAAGACATGTATCGTATTTTTCATCCGTTTGAAAGATTGGATAGCGGTAAAAAATCCGAGGGTTCCGGGATCGGGTTGACCACCTGTGAAAAGATAGTGACGCGTCACGGTGGAGAGATAACGGCCCGCAGTGTGTTGGGGAAGGGGACGACTTTTATTATTCGCTTGCCGATTCAACAAAAAAAAATAACGTAATTTTCACCCATTCGGGTATAAGTTTCGTACGAGCAGGCAAGCTGCTCAACTCAGCTTTATAATAGTTGTCTGGAAATATTTGTTCTACCGTTGGCCCGGATCAGCCTTGTCGGGGCAGTTGTGGGTTTTTTTTATGTCTCATTAAATTTACCTTTTTAAAGGCTGATTAATTAGGTATTATCGATAATTATTGTCGTCTCGCAGATTGTGGTGCTCCTGCTGTAAAGTCAATGAAATCATATGGTTATTCCCTGCTGCTCATGGTTTGATTTTCAGTTGAGCGTTGTGTTTTGTCCTTTTCTGCCTGTACGTGGTTAGTTCTGTATTATTCCCTGCTTTTATGCGGTGAGTCGTAAGCCGTTGTGATCGTCAGCCGATAATTTATAAAATGTAAACGCATATATGAATTCCAAGGAGACACAGATGGATTTGCCGATTGAGTTTGACGAGGCAGTTGAGGACTGGGAACGATTTGAGGAATATTTGGTTCAGGCCCGATATTCGGTTCGCGATCCATCGACTGGTGTTCCTTTGGAACAGGACATGTCCCAGGTTTTAAGCCGGGTAAGTAAACAGTTTTCTCACCCTGAAGTCGGCAAAGCCTTGATTACCGGCAAGATTATAACCGCTACCCCATTTTTGATGAACGGCGGTAATCCTTATACCTGTCGTCAGGGTTTTTATTCATGTTATCCTTTGGGAGATGTGGATGACTCCACGGATGCCATTTTCGATATGGAAAGGGATCTGGTGACCATTTTTCAGCATGCCGGTGGTGGCGGGATCGATGTTTCAAATCTACGTCCCAGGGGGACTATTGTGGATAAGGGACAGGGTACGGCCTCAGGTCCAGTCCCCTTTGCCAAGGGTTTTTCCCATCTTTCCGCCCGGATCAGCCAGGGAGGCAAGAGGCGGGGCGCCTTAATGATCCAGGCCAACTGGGATATCAAGGATGTTAAGGAATTTGTCACTTTTAAAGGTGATAATCCGGGAATGTACACGGGATGTAATGTTTCTTTAAATGTTACCTCCGAGAAATTCTGGGAGGATGAAGATCTTCTGCAATTGGTTGCCGAGTATATCTGGAAGTCAGGTGATCCTGGGTTGTTGTTTACCCAGAAAAGTCTGGAAAACACTCCGGTTTTGGCCAAATATAATCCCGTATTTTCCAACCCTTGCGGGGAGTATCTCTCTACCAAGGATACCGCCTGTAATTTGTTGACCGTTAATTTGTCAAAATGTCTGACTGCTGAGCGGGGAAAATATCTAGAGGCTGTTTACGAGTCGTCAAGGCTTGCGGCCATCGCCGGGAATGAAATTCTGGATATGGGTGGTTTCCCGCCCATTAAGCGGATCGAAAAAAATACCCTTAAGTTTCGCCCGATCGGGATCGGGTTTACCGGCTTGCATTATGCGATGAACCATTTTGATGTCTCATATGGCGATGAGCATGAAGCGCCTTTGTTTGCCAAGGCGACCCAATTGGCGCTGATGCTCGGTTCCATGCAAGGTAGTCTCGACTATGCGGATTTCAGCAAGGATCAGGGGCGCAAGCTGAAGCCGCAGTCGTGGAATATGAAGTATGTGGATAAGATTGAAAGTGAAGCAAATTCATTTATTCTCTCTGACTTTCCGGATCAGGCAAAATGGCAGGCGTTAGCCTCTAATATTTTCGGCAAACTCAGAAAGTATGGCGGATTGTTCAATTCCGTGACAACCTCGCAGGCGCCGACCGGTTCTATTTCTCAGTTGATGCGGGTGGCCTGTACCGGGGTAGAACCTTATTTTTCCATGGTGCAAACTCGCAAGGTCAAGGATATCGATGAATCATGGAAGGAATTTACTCTGGTTCCCCTGGAGTTTTATTCCTATACCAAGGAAAAACTTGACTGGGTCAAGGAGCAGACCGCGCATCGGATTGATCCTTATCAACAGATCCGAATCCTTGAGGCATGTCAGGCTTTTAATCATACAGCAGTATCCAAGACGATTAATTTGCCGGCCAGTACGACGGTAAGTGATATCCGAAAAATTCTGGATTATGCCCGGAAGAGCAACTTGAAGGGATGCACAATGTTTCGTGACTCTTCGATGGAAGGGGTTTTGTCTGACCAGAGTGGCAAGGATGGTATTCTGGAGTTTACCGATATGGATGAGAGATCCGGTAGCACCTTTAAATGGCGGGGACCGGCTCCCTTGTATATTACCGCTAATCGTGGCGACCAGGGTCATGTCCGGGAGATATTCCTTAATACCACCAAATCGGGTTCAACTCTGCATGGGATGAGTGAAGCTCTGGGTCGGGTTATATCGGTGGCCTTGCAGCATGATTATCGTCTGGTTCGCAAGATTGCCCGGACCCTGGAGGATATCTCGTCCGACAGCGCCTGGCAAAGTGGGAGTCTGGGCAGGGTTTTTTCTATTCCGGCGGCCCTGGCCAAAGTTCTTGATAAATGTGCCGAAAATGAAGTTGAAAACGATCCGCAGCCATATGCCGAGCCGTCATCGTATGCCTCTTGTCCGGCCTGCGGTAAATTGACTTTGCGGCGCAGTGGCGGTTGTAACCAGTGTGTGAGTTGCGGATATTCTTCTTGTTAGTTCGTACCTGTCCATAAATGGTCTTTTCGCCCGATAACGTCGTCGCTTCGTTCTTTGAAAGTGCTCACGGACACCAGTCCGCGGAGTTTATACCCCACACGGGGGTACTGAAAAGAGTGCCCGGTTGTTTAGGGTGCTTTTCAAAATCCTAGCTCCTCGTTTTCGAACAAAAATCCTCATTCCTGGACAGACACTAGTTCGCTGAGGTTTTGCTCTGGAATTATTGGAGGGAGAGGCTTTCTTTTTTTAAATAAATTTCAGATTGCAGTATAGAGCAAAAAAATGGGCAACCGGAAATAATTCCAGTTGCCCATTTTTATTGGGGGGGGGGGGAAGAAATAATGAAGATTACTGCTTAAAACATAATTGGAGCTTAGAATGAATTAAGTATAACTATATAATTAAATACTATAATTCATGTTCGATGTAAAGTATTTTTTAAGATGTTGAATATTTTATTTTAATTTTGGTTGAACGTGGGTTTGATTCAGATTAATAAAAGCTTGTAAATTAAAGATATTTCTTGTTATTTTATCCGAAATGAAATCGTGACTAAGTGTAATCAAAATTATACTGCTTCGGTTGAGGTTTTTTTGGTAAGAGTGATGTTTAAAGAATGAGTTTAATGCAAGGAGGATTTCTCGTGAGACTAATGTTCTTGGTTTTGGCATCATTGCTTGTCTGGACTGGATTTGTAACAGCTGGTGAACTTAAAATACAGATACCGGTATCTGCCTATGAGGAGATCAGGTCCCGTCTTGAGATTCTGGAAAATGAAAACAACCAGCTGAAACAGGAAGTTGAAACTTTGAATGCGGCAAAAGAGGGTGGTTCGCAGAATAAGGATATGGAATCTAGCCTTACTGCCATGGAAGCGGAAAACAGTCAGTTGAAAGCGAAAGTGAAATCCCTGGAAAATGTTAAGGTAAGCGCTTCGCAGGATAGTGATCTTGATTCCAGGCTGGCTGACATGGAAAAGGAAAACAATCGGCTCAAGTTGCGAGTTAAAGCTTTAAAGGAAGGGCGGGCGGCAAATTTTTATACAAGTGATACCCGTTCGGCCAGGCAAATGTACTCTGCAATTGTGTTGAAAACTAATAATCACGTTTACAAATAGATTTCTCGCTAATTTGAAGTATTTCCTATCACTCAGGGTTTAATTCCCCCGTCGCTTTTGGCGTTCAATTTTTTTTTGATACCCCGCTGCTCTGCGGCGGGGTTGTTCATTTGTCACGATTTTGGCTTGTAATGTGTCATATGCAATCTGAACTAAGGTCTGTTTTTTCAATATTTATTTTATAAACTGTTTTGCAATTACCAGACCTTTTTGGGCGGCACGTTGGTAGTATTCTTTGGCCTTGTCCATATTTCTTTTCGCACCGGAACCTGTTTCGTACATATATCCGAGAAAGAACATTGACATGGCATCGTCTTTTTCAGAGGCTTTTGTCCACCATTTTATAGCTTCGTCGTAGCTTTTTTTAGTGCCGTTGCCATTGCAGTTGAGTAAGCCCAGTCGATATTGGGCGGCGATATCACCTCCCTCGGCAGCTTTGGTATACCACTGAGCGGCTGAGCTATGATTTTCCTTTACGCCATCTCCGGTTTCGTAAATTATTCCAAGGACGTATTGCGCTTTGGTATGCCCTTGGTTGGCTGCCGAATCAAATAACTTGATTGCTTCAGAGGTTGATTTTCTTACGCCGTTGCCATTTGCATAGCTTAATCCCAGTTCGTATTGGGCGTCAATATTGCCTGCCTCGGCCGCTTTTTTGTACCACTTAACCGCTTCCTGTGTATTTACCTTCATTCCCTGTCCTGATTGCAGATAATGGGCGTAATAATATTGGGCCTCGCTGTTTCCTGCTTCGGCAGCTTTGGCCAGCCACTTGCCGGCCTCGGTGTAGTCTATCTTTGTTCCCCAGCCAAAACTATACAACTGGGCCAGATCATAATATGCGGCGGATTCACCTTTTTGCGCTGCTTTTTCAAGCCATTTCAGCGCCTCGGAATAATCCTGGTTTATCCCTTGTCCTTCTTTATACAGGAGTCCCAACTGCAGCTGAGAGGGTCCGTAATCCTGGGCGGCACTTTTTTTTAACCAATTTACCGCATCACTAATTGATTTTTTTACGCCATTTCCGTTGATGAGCGCATTGGCAAATTCATATTGTGATTCAAGATGTCCTTGCATCGCCGCTACCTGATACCATTTGGCCGCCTCTTGTATTGATTTTGTCGTACCCAGGCCAAGTTCGAAAGTTTTTGCGCTTTTAAATTGGGCTTCGATATGTCCCTGGCCGGCGGCCAGGTGATAAAGTTTTGCGGCATGATCTATATCTTTTTCAACACCTTTTCCTTCCTCGTAATGTTTGGCCAGTTCATATTGGGCCTCTGCATTGCCAGCATCGGCGTCTCTTTTGATGGTTTGCACTCCGATGGTGGCTTTTGCCTCAGGGTGTCCTTGCTCGGCCGCTATTTTAAGCCATTTGAGCGATTCATCGTTGTTTTTGGTTACGCCATCGCCGGCGGCATACATCGAACTTAAAAGAAACATTGCTTCAAGATGGTTTGCCTGGGCAGCCTTTTTTAATAGATTAACTGCTTCCGCCACATTCTTTTTTACCCCGTCTCCGGATTTGTACATTTGGGCCATCAAGAAAACAGCCTCGGGATGATCTGCGCCAAGGAATCTGGCAAACTCATATTGCCCTTCAATGTTTCCCTGCCTGGCGGACAGATTGTAAAAACTGATTGCTTTGGTGATGTCTTTTGGTACCCCTTGACCTTCCTCGTAAAGTTTTGCCAGTTCATACTGGGCCTTGGCGTTTCCAGCTTCGGCATTTTTAATGATTGATTTGATTTGTTCCTGGCTTGATTCGTTGTTTTTGGCTGTTGCAGTTGTTTTGATAGTCTCGGCGGGAACATCATTTTTTGCGCTAGCAGTCTCTGTCTGGATGTTGAATTTCCGGCTCAGGATCTCTTGTGCTTTAATCTGCCCCTGCTCTGCCGCCATCGTCAGCCATTTAATGGCCTCTTTGTCGTTTGGTTTTACCTCCGCACCGTTTGCATATAAGGTTCCCAGGGTGTATTGAGCCTCGGCATGATTTTTTTCTGCCGCCTCGGTTAACCATTTGATCGCCACGGTAATATTTTTTTCGACCCCGTTCCCTTCCTGATAAATTTTACCCATCAGATAAAGTGCTTCAGGGTGGCCGTTGTTCAGGGCTGAGCCGAATTCATATTGGGCGTCAATGTTTCCCTGCTGAGCTGCTTTTTGATACCATCTGATCGAAGTGGCGATATCTTTTTCAGTTTTGGCGCTATCTTTTATATGTTTTGCCAATTGATATTGAGCGGTGGAATCTCCTGATTCCGCCGCCTTGGTGATCGCCTGGATTGACTCGGCGTTTCCCATTGATACAGAGGTGATAAGACAGAGGAAAACAATACCGCCTGTCAAGCCTGGATTGAGTAATGACCAAAATTTATTCTTAATAAGTTCTCTGTGCATCATGGCCTCTTGTAATGTTTCTAATTTTACCCGGGTGTATTAATGGCATTTTTATGGAGTCTCATTTTTAGGTATTGTAGCATAAACCCTGAACTCTCTCCGTTAAAAAAAACAAATATTTATTCAAAAAAGGTTATTTTATGTTTCATAATCTAGCAATTTATTTATTTATCTATTAATACTTAAGTTAAATTATTCCAAGTGGTTAAGTAAAAAAGGATTTTGTTTAATACTTAAGTTTCTTTGTTTTGATTTATGATAAATTATTTTTGTGGATTTTTTATCTGCTTATATGTAGTTGTTTGGGATAAAAGACAACTTATACCGCAAGGGCATAAGTTTCGTTTGAGCCGACATGCCGCTCAACTCAGCTTTAAAGATAGAAATTAAGCATCTTAATTATATTTATATGTAATAGGAAAACTAAAGGAAAGGAGAAAAGAATGGATTTGAAACGTAATCATATGAAACTGTTGCTGCTATGTGGTCTGTTGGCAGTCTTTTTCATAGCGGGCTGTAATGCTTTGAAAAAATCCACGCCTATTGTTTCCATAACGGAATATGAAAAAATGCTACTTGGTAAAATCACCTCCGATTATGTCGGTAACGCCAATTGTCTGGTTAATTGCCATGATCACGATAAATTGGCCCTTGATTTCAAGTCGAGCACCATGGGCGATCAGCTTGCGGAGTCGTCTTCCGGCATGATGATAGTAGACTGTGAGTCTTGCCATGGACCGGGCAGTGAACTGATGGACGCCATAAAAGGACTTGATGCGGAAAAAGATGCCAAGACGATTGTGCAGGCCCATAAAGAAAATCTTCTTGATTTCAGTAATTTGCCGGCCGGTGCCCTGTCGCTGATCTGCCTTAAGTGTCATACGGCCAACGCGACCTTCAATATTCATAATTGGAATGGCAGTGTCCATGCCTTGAACGGGGTGACTTGCTCCAATTGCCATCCAATTCATGCCGGATCTGACTTGATTGCCCAACCCCGGGAGGTAGCGAATCTTTGTCTTAGTTGCCATATCGATACCAGCGCGCAATTTTCCCTGCCCAGTCATCATCCGGTTAAAGAAGGTAAGATATACTGTAGTGACTGTCATGATCCCCACGGTAATTCGAATCCGAAAAATTTAAGGGAAATGACCCAGAAAGAGACCTGTGGTCGCTGTCATACGGAAAAGACCGGGCCCTTTCTTTACGAGCATAGCGATATAACCGAGGAATGCACCACCTGTCATAATCAGCATGGCTCGATCAACGATAAACTTCTGAAACTGCGGCAACCGTTTTTGTGCAAACAATGTCACCCGCATCATCGTAATAGTAATGATCTTTTTGCCAATAAAAGTATGTCATATACAAGATGTACAGATTGTCATTCAATGGTTCATGGTACTGACACACCAGGTGCAAACAGCGCGGGGGCGTTTACACGATGAAAAAACTAATTCTACTAATAATTGTTGTGTTGTTGGTCCCGGCTGGCGCGACTATCTGCCTGGCCGATTATAAAGACATGAAGGACAAGGTGGAGACTGAAGCCAGTGTCTGGGTTGGAGGTTATTTCCATAATGCGGACAGTACGGTAAGCAGCAGTTGGGGAGAGGGTTTCACCTTGCCAGAGGCTGGCGGCCGGGTTGGGTCGCAAAAGGCGGCTGAATATTATTCCCTTGAAAATTCGGCCAGTGGTGGATTCTTCATTAAGGACTCCCATATGCCAAACCGGCTCCATCTGGAGTTTGATTATTATAATGGCGATGATTGGTTTGGCGATTTACGCTATTCTTATAAAGATTATCTGCAACTCCGTGTATTACCAAGGAGGTTTGGCCATAATCTGGATAATCTGACCGTTTTTGACTTTAATGGCGCTGGAGCTTCAATTGATATTAATGATCAGGGTATTGATGATTACGGGATCACTATAGATATCGATGAATACCATTTACGGTTAAAGATGCCTGATTTTCCTCTGCATGTTTACAGTAACGGTGAAATAATCAAAAAGACCGGGACCAAACAGTCCCGTTTCCTGGGCGGCGCGGCTTATTTTTCCGGAGGGCCCGGACGGGTGCGCGCATCTGAATCGGTTGATGTCGATCAGACGAAACAGGAGTTTTCTTTTGGGACCAACGCCCATTTGGGTCTGCTCGAGTTTGATTTTTCACAAAGATCCAGGAAATTTAAGAGCGACGTGACTGCTTCATCCTATGATTATGTGATTGCCTCTGATACAGCTGGAAATACTGTTGGTGATCTTTATACCGCGGAACATAATAAAACCCCCGAGTTGACCGCCATTACAAATACCGTAAAAGTTCATACCTCGCACACGGGCCGGATCTCTGCTTCCGCTACTTTTTCAAATACCGATAAAACCAACGATTCAAGTGGGGCGGAGGCGGATATCAGCATGAGTTATGGCCAGATATACTGGCTGCCTACAGCGTATCTCGCTTTTTCTACCAAAGTCAGGAGTATAAAAAACGAGGTGTCAAGTCCTGCCACTGTGGTAGCACCTCATTATGATGGAACTGCCGATTATACATATAATGTGCTTCCCGGTGTCGAGTCGCAGACCGATACGCTTACGGTCAATGCGCGTTATTCGCTGATTCCCAGCACGAATCTTAATCTGCAGTACACCAAAAAAATCAAGGAAGTTGAGGAACAATCAGCCATTGATTGGAGTCGTCCTCTGACCACGACAAGTGATATTTATGAAGTAGGGTTGACCAATTGGGCAATTCCTAAGGTAAGGATCACTGCTAAATTCAGTCATACCAACGTCGGGAGAGATTTAGGGTCTGATGTTGTGGATCCGGTGACTTATGAAGAATTGATCCATCCAGTGATTAATGATCCGGAGCAGACCAACCAGGGCAATCTTGGTATAACCTGGACGATGTCGCCGCGGGTTGCGGTATTTCTCAGCGCAATTGTAGCCAAAGACGAAACCGACGATAATCTTATGGGCGAGATCACCGATGCTAATATTGCTGAAGCTTTAAGAGAGCAATATCAGGCGAGTATCGCTTTTATTGCCAGCGAAAGATTTACCGTTTCCCCGACCTATACCTATCTGTCCAATAAACAGGAAAGAGATATCGTCTGGGAAGACGGTCAAGGTCTACATGTTGTTGACTCCTCATATACGAATGAACAAAAGGCCCAGAATTTTGCCTTGAATATGATGTTTGCGGTGAGTGAAAGGCTGAAGATCAATGGATCTTTTGATTATACGATTACTGAAGGTAATTACGAGCCGACCTCTCCTGTTAATCTATCTCTTACTGCGCCATTTGATTTAGATACAGCGGTAATTGGTCAATTGGCGGAATCGAAGACAACTGAGATCGGTGTTCGTTTAGACACTGATTATGATGTTGGCAAGGGATGGGGCATTGGTCTGGATCTTCGTTACACGGATTGGAAAGATGAGTCCTTTGATAACCCATCTGATGGTACTTTCATCGGTGGTCTGGTTAAAATATCAAAGGAAATGCAGTCTAAGTAGTTTGTTTCAAGAGAAGACTATGAAAAAAATATTTTTTATTATTACTTTTCTCTGTTTTGCTTTTCCTTTTGGGGCAAAGGCTGAAGTAGTCGGTGCCCTGATGCCGACCAAGAATGTCCCGTATTTCATGACCGTGCATGAGGCCATGATCCAGGAGTTGGCAGCCCTGGGCGCCGCCGCGGAGGTGATTCTCCAAAAGCCGGCTCCGTCAGAGATGGCCTGGAAAAACGCCACGAGAAAACTTGTTACGTTGGGGGCCGAGGTCATTGTGGCTTATGGTTCGGACACCGCCCTTGCCATTATTTCTGAAAACTCTAATGTACCGGTGGTCTATACCGGAGCTTATGCCCCGGTTGAGTGTGGCATTGCAGGAAAAGTAACCGGTATGGGCGCTACCGTTCCCTTGAATGGTTTGATCGATAACCTGAAGGAGATATCTAAATTCAAAAGTTTGGGGATTATGTACTCCAGTCTGGAAATAGGTTCTGTCAAGCAGATGGAAGCGGCGGAAGGTCTTGCCTTGAAGATTGGCGCCAAGGTGAAAAGAATTAACACTTTTGGCGTTGATTCCTTTGATCTGTCCGGGATTGATGCCTTGTTGCTTACATCCGCCTCTGATATCAATCAGGAGGAAAATCTGCTGGCAATAATGGAACAGGCTCGGGCCAAGAAATTAGCGACCGCTTCTGTTTTATGCGGCGCTTGCCAAAACGGTGTATTGATGTCTCTTTCGGCCAACCCGGAGCACCAGGGTAAAGGGGCGGCAAGGATGGTCGCTCAGATCCTGAAAGGCAAAAATGCGAGTGATATTCCGATGGATAATAAGCCCGAAGCGGAGATGACGATAAACCTCAAGGAAGCAAAAGATCTTGGGTTCAGTGTTCCCTTTGAATTACTGGGCACCGCCAAAGTGGTTAAGTAAGTAAATTTGTTCTATGTAAGCCCCTGGTTAATGGCGTTTTAAAATACCTGAATGACTATTTTTTGTCTGTTTTGGATTGGGAATACAAAAGCCTACTGCGTTGAGAGAAGGGTACGGGAACCTGAGTCCTCTATTATCTACGATACCCTGAAGGGTTATTTGAATTTATAATTTGTTTTGATTTTTATGTTGGTTTGTAGAAAGGTTTTTTTGGGGGGGGGAGGGAGAGAAGAAATCCCGTGTCCGGATTTAAGTCTGGACACGGGATTTTTTTATTTAATAAATTAAACAAATTTACTATTCACACATAACGAATGGTCGAAACTCAGTTAAATTTGTTATGTCCAATAATGTTGTTAATTCAAATTGTTTTGTCTGAAAATCAAAATCAGAGGTGTGATTTCGATCAGGATGTAATCTCTACCCGGAATATGACTAAGGGTGCTACCCCGCCGGTCCATTCAAATTCCACTTTGTACTGGCCAGGTTTGGTAACCAGGTCAGATATGTCTTCGGTGATAGGTTTGAGTTTGTAATAGGACGAAACCTCGGCAGATGGGATTTCAAAGTTGCTTTCTTTCCATTTGCCTACCTTAACCCGTCTTTCGGCCGGGGTTATCAACCAGACATTGCCGGTACTATCGGTGGAGCGAAGACCCGTGGCCCAGAAGGCCAGGACGCTGGAACGACCAATATCCGGCAGGGTGAAAGTGTATATATTGTTTCTGGAAAAGTCAGGGGCTCCGGCCAGACCTTTTATGCTTGAGGTATGGGTTTGAGGAGAACGTTCACTTGAATTTGATTCCTGATTTGTTGTTTTTGCTTCTGGTGATGAAGCCATGGATGTGGTTTCTTTCTGGGGAATCTCTTCCTTCAGTGTTGTCTTCTCGTGGTCTGGTGTCGTTTTTATCGCTACTGGTACCGGGGCGGCAACCGCAACTTCATCAGGGGCAGGCATCTCTATCTTTTCAGGGATAGCGATTATTTCAACCGGTTCTGCGGCTGGGGTTGGGATGATTGATTCCTCAATGATCTCCATTGGTTTCGGTGCAGGATTTTCCTTGATAGGTTTTTGCTTTGCCGCTAGTGGTTCAGGCTTGGGCGTAACTGCTAGTGGTTTTGGTTCAGCAATAATCTTCACTGGTTTCGCTATGGGTTTTGCTTCTTCAAGGGGTGCCGGGTTGGCGGATTTCGCAGTTGGTTCCAAAATTTCTCTCGGGGTTTCTACTTTATTGGCTCCCCCTTTTTCTACTTTTCGGATTTCAGTACGAACGGCATTGACCTCATCAAGATTACGACGGCTGCCTCGCATATTGATGACAAGGGAGGTTAATTGTTGAATATAGTTATTGGTTATTTCTTGTTTTTGGTCTTCATCGGCGACTCCCCGTAGCTCAACCGCATAAGATTCTCGCAGGTTTTTCAGTTCAGGAGGTTCTGCTGCCAGGCTGTCGGTCCCCAGGCAGAAAATGGCTGTTACAAAAAAAGTCATTAATACTGAAATTAAAATTTTGTTCATCTTCTCTAACCCTGGTTGAATAAAAAGAATGATTCTATGGTTGAAATTTAAAAGGTTAATATCTGAAACTCAATTGTTGTAAATAATTATTGATAATACTATGAAAAACAAGTTCTGGCTATGTAGTTAGATTTTTTTACTATAATTTTTCATTGCTGTCCAAAACAGGACAGAGTTTAAATTTCTATGTTGATAATACAGGGAAAACCGCTCACAAAATCAATTTTTGCAAACCAGGTTGCCCTTTTGTTTTTTTTCATACCGCAACCGGCTGTCCAATACCTGGCAAT